>NZ_JACYUI010000002.1:0-706048 GCF_014841665.1 Pseudomonas sp. CFBP 8772
ATCTGTCAAGCGGTTATTTTAAGAAGTTTTCAAAGTTTCCTGATCAACTTCAACCACTTGCGCTTCGTTCGACTTGGCGTCTCACGTCAGCGGGAGGCGAATTCTACAGCGTTACAACCTGCTGTCAACTGCCTTTTTCACCGCTGTCGACTCAAGCATCTGAACCTAAGCACTCCTCGCTGCTTACTTCGTCCAACTCTTTGATTATCAAGGAGTTTTCCGTTTCGTCTGCGCCGGAAGTGGGGCGAATTATAGACAGATCCAGAGGGGCGTCAACACCTAATTTGAACTTTTACTGAAAAAGCTAAAACTCCAATGAAATCCTGTACTTCCTTCTATTTATATAGAGACCAGCCAATCAGACCCGCCAGAGCATTAGCTCTTAAACAACACCCGCTTCGCGCAGCTTCATCACATCAGCGTCTAATAAGCCCAGTACGCCGGTGAGAACCTCCCACGTATGCTCTCCCAACAACGGCGGCGCACGCCGATATTCAACAGGCGTCGCTGATAAACGGATAGGGCTGGCGACTTGAGGAACCGTCCCGCCCAACGCATGCGGCAAGTGCACCTGCAAACCGCGGAACTGCACCTGCGGATCTGCGAATACCTGGGCGACATCATTGATAGGCCCACACGGTACGCCAGCCCCTTCCAACGCCATGACCCATTCGGCCGTGGTCTTGAAGACGGTGGCCTGCCGAATCAGCGGGATCAGCTCGGCACGATGCGCCACGCGCTGCTTATTAGTCGCAAATCGCGGATCGACGGCCCACTGCGGTTGCCCGGCCACTTCTGCGAATTTGCGGAACTGGCTGTCGTTCCCAACCGTGAGAATGAAATCGCCGTCGGCAGTGGGAAAATCCTGGTAGGGCACGATGTTCGGATGAGCATTACCCAGTCGCCTTGGGGAGACGCCTGTCGTCAGGTAATTCATCGCCTGATTCGCGAGGCAGGCGACCTGCACATCCAGCAATGCCATATCGATGTGCTGACCAACCCCTCCCTGATCCCGATGCGCCAGAGCAGCAAGAATCGCGGAGGTCGAATACAGCCCTGTCAGAATATCCGTCAGCGCCACGCCGACCTTGACCGGCCCCCCGCCATCTTCACCCTCGGCCCGGCCGGTAAGGCTCATTAGCCCACCGAGCCCTTGGATCATGAAGTCGTAACCTGCCCGCTTGGCGTAGGGCCCCGTCTGACCGAACCCGGTAATCGAGCAATAGATGAGCCTGGGATTTTCCAACTGCAGCGATTCGTAGTCCAGACCGTAAGCCTTCAATCCGCCAACCTTGAAGTTCTCGATGACGATATCGGACCTCGCCGCCAGCTCCCTAACCAGCCTCTGCCCTTCAGGCTGAGTGAAGTCTATGGTGACGGACTGTTTGTTACGGTTGGCAGACAGGTAGTAGGCAGCTTCGGACGTGTTTTCTCCGCGCGGATCCTTCAGAAAGGGCGGTCCCCAGGCGCGCGTGTCGTCGCCATTGCCCGGGCGCTCGACCTTGATCACCTCCGCACCCAGGTCAGCCAGAATCTGTCCTGCCCACGGGCCGGCGAGCACCCTAGACAAGTCCAGCACACGCAAATGCGATAAAGCGCCCATTGCAGGCTCCTTAATAGAAGGCCTGGATGCCGGTCTGCGCGCGCCCCAGGATGAGCGCATGGACATCATGAGTACCTTCGTAGGTATTGACCACTTCCAGGTTGACCAGATGCCTGGCGATACCGAACTCATCAGAAATGCCGTTGCCGCCCAGCATGTCACGGGCCATACGCGCGATGTCCAGCGACTTGCCGCAGGAGTTGCGTTTCATGATGGAGGTGATTTCCACGGCTGCGGTGCCCTCGTCCTTCATCCGGCCAAGACGCAGGCAGCCTTGAAGCGCCAACGTGATCTCGGTCTGCATGTCTGCGAGCTTTTTCTGAATCAGCTGATTAGCTGCGAGCGGACGGCCGAACTGTTGGCGGTCCAGCGTGTATTGACGCGCGGTGTGCCAGCAAAACTCGGCAGCCCCCAAGGCGCCCCAAGAGATGCCGTAGCGGGCGGAGTTCAGGCACGTGAAAGGCCCTTTTAGACCACGGACGTCCGGGAAGATGTTCTCTTCCGGCACGAACACGTTGTCCATCACGATCTCGCCGGTGATCGAAGCGCGAAGGCCGACTTTGCCGTGAATCGCTGGAGCAGTCAGGCCTTGCCAGCCTTTTTCCAATACGAAGCCGCGGATGTCCCCAGCGTCATCTTTGCCCCAGACAACGAACACGTCGGCGATCGGGCTATTGGTGATCCACATTTTGCTACCGGTCAGTCGATAGCCGCCTTCGACGGTCCGCGCGCGGGTGATCATCGCGCCCGGATCCGAACCATGATTGGGTTCGGTGAGGCCGAAGCAACCGATCCATTCACCGGAGGCGAGTTTTGGCAGGTACTTCTGTTTTTGCGCTTCAGTGCCGAATTCGTTGATAGGCACCATGACCAGGGAGGACTGCACGCTCATCATCGAGCGGTAGCCGGAATCAACGCGCTCGACCTCGCGAGCGATCAAGCCGTAACACACGTAGTTCAGACCGCTACCGCCGTACTGCTCCGGGATCGTGGCTCCGAGAAGACCTATCTCACCCATCTCGCGGAAGATCGCTGGATCTGTCTTTTCATGCCGGAAGGCCTCAAGCACACGCGGCGCCAGTTTGTCGCTGGCGAACTGCTCGGCGCTGTCGCGGACCATGCGCTCTTCTTCGGTGAGTTGCTGGTCCAGCAACAGGGGATCGATCCAACTGAAACTTGCCTTGCCGCTCATGATTCTCTCCTCACCCAATGCGCTTCCGGACCTGCCGGAAAAGTAATGGAGCGAGCCTAGGCCTGAACCCTTCAAAGGAGCAAACGACAATTTCGCATCATCTTGTGCTAATTTCTCACTCCGAAGCACACCAATTAGCAGTCTGTCCGCCCTTCCGTGTGAGGCAAAGGTACATGCGCCGTAAAATCCCTAGCACCGCTGCGTTGGTAAGCTTCGAGGCAGCGGCGCGGCACGAAAGCTTCACCAAGGCGGCCGAAGAGCTTTCGCTGACCCAGAGCGCGATCTGCCGACAGATCGCCAGCCTGGAAGAGTTCTTGAATGTCGGCCTGTTCCGACGCTCGCGACGGGGCGTAAAGCTCACAGAGGCGGGCCTTTCCTACAGCCGACGCATTGCGACGCAACTCGATGCCGTTGAACGCGACACCTTGTCAGTGATGGGTCATCAGGGCGTCAATGCGATCGAACTCGCGGTGGTGCCTACATTCGGCACGCAATGGCTACTGCCGCGCCTGAAAGATTTTCAGAAGAAACACTCTGACGTCACTATCAACCTGACCAACCGCACGCGCCCCTTTTTGTTCGCGGACACCGAATTCGACGCGGCGATCTATTTTGGGGATGCTGACTGGTCCGGTACCGAATCCCACAGACTGATGGGCGAAAACCCGATGCCAGTCTGCAGCCCCGTGCTGCTTGGGGGACGCCACAGCATCAGCGCTCAAGAACTGGCTGAGATGCCGCTGCTGCAACAGACCACTCGGCCGTACGCCTGGAGGCAATGGTTCAACTCGCTGGACATGGGCGTGGCCCGCGACATGACAGGCCCCCGTTACGAGCTATTCTCAATGCTCGCGCAGGCCGCCATGCACGACATGGGTGTGGCGCTCATCCCGCCGTTTCTTATTCAGCATGAACTGGCCGAGAAGCGCCTGGTGATTGCCAACCCGCACCATCTCTCGAGCACCAAGGCGTACTACTTGATGATTCCGGAGCGCAAAACGGAATCGGCGTCCCTGAAAGCGTTTCGCGACTGGCTGATTCAACAGGCCGACACTTACTCGCTGCCTTAAACGCTCATCTGCGTCTTGAAGATTTCATGTAGTGCTCACACCTAAAAACCTACAGATATCCTGATTTGTCGCATTTACGACACACTTCTCAGCTCAGACCCTAACGCCCCAATAGTCATACGAATAGAGCCCTCCAGCCTGTTTTTAGGTCATTTGATAACCTCGTCGTCGGAAGCCATCTGCGGACTCAAAATTCATAAAAGATCATTAGCATCAGGCACTTGTGCGATTTAGTGCGTCAATCGGTCACAGGGTGACTTGTAGTACATTTTTCGTTCAGTTACAGAAACCCTTGAAGGCCTCTGACATCCCCTGCAAAATGCCGCGCCCGGCTGCTTTAACGGGCGTAGTGATCGCAATTCCAGCCCCCGGGCCGTAGCGCGCTGGCCTCATTAAAGACAATAAGATCACGCAGGAGATTTGACGTGCACATTGGAGTCCCCCTCGAAACCCAGCTTGGTGAAACCCGGGTCGCCGCCACTCCCGAGACCATCAAAAAGCTCATCGCCCAAGGCCACACAGTAACTGTTCAGAACGGCGCGGGCATTGCGGCGAGCGTGACCGACAGTGCCTATGAGGCAGCAGGCGCCTTGGTGGGCAGCGCCGCCGATGCATTCGGTGCCGAACTCATTCTCAAGGTCTCCGCTCCCAGCGACGCTGAACTCCCGCTGATCAAAAGCGGCGCAGTAGTTGTCGGGATGCTCAATCCTTTCAATAACGACATGATCACCAGGCTGGCCGAGCGCGGGATCACCGCCTTTGCCCTCGAAGCGGCGCCACGCACCTCGCGCGCGCAAAGCCTCGACGTGCTGTCTTCCCAAGCCAACATTGCCGGCTATAAGGCTGTCCTGTTGGCAGCGCATCACTACCCACGCTTCATGCCCATGCTGATGACAGCGGCCGGTACGGTGAAAGCAGCCCGGGTGCTGATTCTCGGCGCGGGCGTTGCGGGGCTCCAGGCCATCGCCACTGCCAAACGTCTGGGTGCGGTCATTGAGGCTTCCGACGTACGTCCGGCCGTCAAGGAGCAGATCGAGTCGCTAGGGGCCAAGTTCGTCGACGTGCCGTACGAGACAGACGAAGAGCGCGAGGCTGCCGTGGGCGTCGGCGGTTACGCCCGCCCGATGCCGGCCAGTTGGATGCAGCGTCAGGCAGTGGCCGTGCATGAGCGCGCCAGGCAGGCGGACATCGTGATCACCACGGCGCTGATTCCCGGTCGCAAAGCGCCGGTGCTGTTGAGCGCTGAAACGGTCGCGCAGATGAAACCCGGCTCGGTGGTGATTGATCTGGCTGCAGCGCAGGGCGGCAACTGCCCGCTGACAGTGGCAGACCAAGTGGTAGTCGAGCACGGCGTAACCATCGTCGGCCACACGAATCTGCCTGCCATGGTCGCGGCGGATGCGTCTGCTCTTTATGCACGCAACCTGCTGGACTTCATGAAGCTGCTCTTCAACCAGGAAGGACAGTTCCAGATCAACCTCGAAGACGACATCGTTGCCGCGTGCCTTATGTGCCGCGATGGCCAAGTCATCCGCAAGAACGGCTGAGGATAAAAATAATGGAAGAGTTCATCTCACCCGGGATCTACAACCTGATCATTTTCGTGCTGGCCATTTATGTCGGCTACCACGTGGTCTGGAACGTGACGCCTGCGCTGCATACCCCGTTGATGGCGGTTACTAACGCTATCTCGGCCATCGTCATCGTCGGCGCCATGCTGGCCGCAGCGCTGACAGTAACGCCACTGGGCAAAACCATGGGCACACTGGCGGTCGCGCTGGCCGCCGTTAACGTCTTCGGCGGTTTTCTGGTCACCCGGCGGATGCTGGAGATGTTCAAAAAGAAAGCGCCCAAGGTTAAAGACGAGGTAGCCAAGTAATGAGCATGAACCTCGTCACATTGCTGTACCTGGTCTCGGCCATCTGCTTCATCCAGGCGCTGAAGGGCTTGTCTCACCCGACCACATCGCGTCGAGGCAACCTGTTCGGCATGCTCGGTATGGGGCTGGCTGTTCTCACCACGATCGGACTCGTGCTCAAACTGGCCGCGTTGTCCACCGACGGTGCCAGCGCAGGCATCGGCTACATCCTTATCGGTCTGCTGGTCGGTGGCACTGCCGGTTCGATCATGGCCAAGCGCGTCGAGATGACCAAGATGCCGGAGCTGGTCGCCTTCATGCACAGCATGATTGGTCTGGCAGCCGTGTTTATCGCCATCGCTGCCGTGGTCGAGCCACAGTCGCTGGGCATCGTTCACCACCTGGGCGATCCGATTCCTGCGGGCAACCGCCTGGAGCTGTTTCTTGGCGCGGCAATCGGCGCGATCACTTTCTCGGGTTCGGTTATCGCCTTTGGCAAGTTGTCGGGCAAGTACAAGTTCCGCTTGTTTCAGGGCGCGCCGGTGCAGTTTGCCGGTCAGCACAAACTCAATCTGATTCTGGGCTTGGCAACACTGCTGTTCGGCATCACGTTCATGCTGACGGGCAGCCTGTTCGCGTTCAGCATCATGCTGATCCTCGCGTTCGTGATCGGCGTGCTGCTGATCATTCCGATTGGTGGCGCAGACATGCCCGTCGTGGTGTCGATGCTCAACAGTTACTCAGGCTGGGCAGCAGCGGGTATTGGCTTCTCGCTGAACAACTCGATGCTGATCATCGCCGGCTCGCTGGTTGGCTCCTCCGGTGCGATTCTGTCGTACATCATGTGCAAGGCGATGAACCGCTCGTTCTTCAACGTGATCGGTGGCGGCTTTGGTGGCGCAGCAGATGCCGGTGCCGCGAGCGGCACCAAGGAAGCCCGCCCGGTCAAATCGGGATCGGCTGACGACGCGACCTTCCTGCTGACCAACGCTGATACCGTGATCATCGTGCCGGGATACGGGCTGGCAGTCGCTCGAGCCCAACACGCGCTTAAAGAGTTGACAGAAAAGCTGACCCACGCGGGCGTCACGGTGAAGTACGCGATCCATCCGGTGGCCGGTCGGATGCCGGGGCACATGAACGTACTGCTGGCGGAGGCCGAGGTGCCTTACGATCAGGTGTTCGAGATGGAGGACATCAACTCCGAATTCGGTCAGGCGGATGTCGTCCTGGTGCTTGGCGCCAACGATGTGGTCAATCCGGCGGCCAAGAACGATCCAAAGTCGCCGATTGCCGGCATGCCGATCCTTGAGGCGTACAAGGCCAAGACCATCATCGTCAACAAGCGCT
Organism: Pseudomonas sp. CFBP 8772; assembly: GCF_014841665.1. NCBI lineage: Bacteria > Pseudomonadati > Pseudomonadota > Gammaproteobacteria > Pseudomonadales > Pseudomonadaceae > Pseudomonas > Pseudomonas sp. CFBP 8772. Next base: position 7,074 of record NZ_JACYUI010000002.1, read on the forward strand.
CCATGGCCAGCGGCTATGCAGGCCTGGATAACGAACTGTTCTATCTGGACAAAACCATGATGGTTTTTGGTGACGCCAAAAAGGTTATCGAGGACATGGTCAAAGCGATCGAATAACCGCTGCAAACCGCAATAAAACAACCCTCGGCGCAGGTAGTGGTCGAGGGTTTTTTACAGCCTGGGTAAAAGTGTTTCTCGCGCAGAGGCGCTAATTAGAGCCTTTATTGCGACCTTGGTAGCGGGACGAACAAGCTTCAACTCTCTAGACTTCGCTCACGCATCTTTGTCATGAGATCAAACAACATGCACCGTGAACGAATCCGTCTGCCCTCGCTGATGAGCAAGATAATGAGCGCGGCCGACGCCGCTTCCCTGATCAAGGACGGCATGACCGTCGGCATGAGCGGCTTCACCCGCGCCGGCGAAGCCAAGGCCGTACCCCAGGCGCTGGCTGAACGCGCCAAGACAGTTCCGCTGAAGATCAGCCTGATGACGGGCGCCAGCCTGGGCAACGATTTGGACAAGCAACTCACCGAAGCCGGCGTGCTCTCCCGGCGCATGCCGTTTCAGGTCGACAGCACCCTGCGCAAGGCCATCAACGACGGCACCGTGATGTTCATCGACCAGCATCTGTCGGACACCGTCGAGCAGTTGCGCAATCGCCAGATCAAGGCCGTGGATATCGCCGTGATTGAATGTGTGGCGATCACCGAGGAAGGGCACCTGGTGCTCAGCACGTCCGTTGGCAACTCGGCGAGCTTCGCCATCCTTGCTGAACACGTGATCATCGAGATCAACCTCGCCCAGCCTCTGGAGCTCGAGGGACTGCATGACATCTATATACCCACTTACCGACCAACACGCCTGCCGATCCCGGTGCTGAAGACGGACACCCGAATCGGCAGCCAGGCCGTGAAGATCGATCCGGCCAAGATCGTGGGGATCGTGATCAGCAATCAACCGGACTCGCCGTCGACGGTATTGCCGGCAGACACCGACACTCAGGCTATCGCGGGCCACTTGGTCGAGTTTTTCAAGAACGAAGTGCGGCTGAACCGCCTGACCAATCAGCTGATGCCGCTGCAGGCCGGGGTAGGCACGATCGCCAATGCCGTCATGACAGGGCTGATCGATTCGCCCTTTCATGGCATGACCATGTATTCGGAAGTGCTGCAGGACTCAACGTTCGACCTGTTCGAGGCGGGCAAGCTGGATTTTGCTTCGGGCTGCTCCATGACGCTGTCGGAACGTAAGCATGCTGCGGTCTATGAAAACCTCGAGCAGTACAGATCCAGACTGTTATTGCGGCCTCAGGAAATCTCGAACCATCCAGAGGTTGTCCGCCGCTTGGGCATCATTGGTATCAACACCGCCCTGGAGTTCGACCTGTACGGCAACGTCAACTCCACACACGTGGGTGGCACGCGGATGATGAACGGGATCGGGGGTTCGGGGGATTTCGCGCGTAACGCCCATCTCGCCATTTTCGTGACCAAGTCCATCGCCAAAGCCGGGGCGATCTCAAGTGTGGTGCCTATGGTCAGCCATGTAGACCACACCGAGCACGACGTGGACATTCTGGTGACAGAGATCGGACTGGCAGACCTGCGCGGCCTGGCGCCCCGCGAACGCGCCCGGGTCATCATCGACAACTGTGTGCACCCGGCCTATCGCGAGGCGCTGAATGACTACTTCCGCCGCGCCTGCGCAATTGGCGGTCACACTCCGCACGTTCTGCGCGACGCACTCAGTTGGCACCTGAACCTGGAAGAAACCGGCCGCATGTTGGCGATCTGAACACACAGTTTCAACGTGGCGGCGACCTTTCGTCGTCACAGTTCGCGAACTGAACGCAAATCCGGCAAAAACTGTACTGCTGTACGGGTGATTTGGCTGATGTAAAACCGCAAATCATCCGTGCGAGTATCCAAAAAGCACACTTCTGGTGCAGACCCGTACAGTTGCCCCACTTCCGAACAAAACAGTGGTCTTTAACAGTTAACTGGAGCAGCACAATACAAATGAACTGTGTCTAGAGAGAGAAGGGTAATGAGAGGAATATTGTCACCAATCAAGTCACTCTCTAATCCCGCCACAAGCGGAAGGAAGAAGCATCATGGAACGCACCGTCAGTTCCGAACTGTTCTACGAAGACACCGCAAAAACCGCACAAGCCTCGTTGCCGCTGCGCATGTTCGCCAACCTGATGCTTTGGCAGCGTCGCCTGTCCAGCCGTCATCAGCTGGCTCGTCTGGATGCACGCTTGCTGGCTGACGCCGGTATCAGCGAATCCCAGCGTTACGAAGAGCTGAGCAAGCCGTTCTGGCGCTAATCTAGCGTCTGCTGGTCGCAGGCTACGTGCCTCTCACCAGCATCCTGAATTGTTCAAACAAAACCCGTCAGCAGGTTACTGCTGACGGGTTTTGTCGCTTCAGGCCGGGAGAAATAGCCAGGCAACCCCAACCCGTACAGTTTCCATAACCTTTTCAACACACCCATACAGCCTAATAGTTACGTGGGATTTTAGCGGGTATGGGCCGTATCGCGGCGACTGGCATAAGGCCGGGATGGTTCGCGCGCCCGCTTATAAGCTAATCTTGCGCCACCTTGAGCACGCACTCGCGAGACAGCTATCGCTGAGCTTCCGATTTAAGCGTCAGTGGTTTTCGAATCCCGTTATTTTGGAGTGCCTACATGATGTCCCGCGTTCGTCTGTTAAGTGCCGCTTTCCTGATCGTTGCCGCCACTGGAGCCCAGGCTTCCAGTTTCGTGGTCACCACCGACACCATTGTCCGTGCGCTCGATGCTTCGTCCAATGCCACGTCAAAAATTTCCTCCTCCTTTCATGACGACAAGATCGTCCTGGCCGCCCGCGACGACGCTGCAAGCTTCGTTGCCAGCGAAGGCGAGATCCGTGGCGTGAAGCTTCAGGGCGCCTTGCAACACATCCGCGAGGTTGCACCGGGCCTGCAAGCGTCGGATGCGCAGCTGGCGCAGGCGATTCTTGCCATCTGATTCAGTACCGCGACAGATTTATCCAGCCCACGCCCGGGCCTTTGCACTAGCTCTGGCCCGGGTGTTGCGCTAGCCTTGCAACCCATACCGCAGACCCCGAACAGCCCTGAATAGCCATGCATCCGTTGTCTCGCCCAGTGCTTGCTGTCATCGCCACCTTGAGTATTTCCACTCAGGTTCTGGCGTTTGACGTGACCACACAGAGCCTGGTCAAAACCGGATACGCCACCAGCCAGGTGACGACAGGGCCGTTCGATAGCAAGTTGATAATTGCCGCCCAGGATGATGCTGCAGTGTTTGTCGCCAGTGACGGCCAACTGCGAGGAGCACGACTGGAATCGGCGCTGGCGTACCTGCGTCAATCCCATCCAAAACTTCATGCAAGCGACCTTGAACTGGCGCAGGCAATCCTCGTCCAATAGTCACTTTTTTGTAACTTCCGTATTTTGGAGACGTTCCATGCGTACCCCGTTGATCGCTGCCGCCCTCGGCCTGCTCTTGCTGACTGACATGGCACAGGCGCAAACCCTGAAGGCCACCAGTAACATCGTCGTTCGCGCCCTCGGCCGCAGCATCGATTTCACCTCCGACACCACCTCATCCGTGCGCAACTGGAAACTCGTGCTTGAAGCCCGTGACGACGCCGCCAGCTACGTCGCCAGCAACGGTGATATCCATGGCGCACTGCTCGACGCAGCCTTCATGACATTGCGCGATCGTTTGCCTGAAGCGCGCAACGCCAGCGATCAGGACCTCGCCGAGGCCATCCTCGCACTGTGAAACACCTCGCTGTCTGGCTGCTGACGTCGGCGCTCTCGCTGATCTGCACGAGCGCCTTCGCCGACCTCAGCCTGTCGCTGCATACCGACGGGCTCAGTCCTGCTCAACAAAAGGCCAGCCAGACATTGCTCGACGAAGCCATGGCGCACCTGCCGCCACTGTTTGTCAGCAAGCTTGATAGAAAGGTCGAAGTGCATTGGACCGACGACATGCCGTCCAATGCCTACGGTCGTGCAGACGGCCCTTACCGTCTGGACCTGAATCAGCACCTGCTCGCAGGCCTGACCGACGGCAGTGCTGCAACGACCCGAACCAACCGTCCTCATGGCACCGTGCGCGAAGAAATGCTCGCCACGGTGCTGCATGAGCTGACCCACATTTATGATCACGCGCAGCTCTGGTCCACTGAAGACCGCAAGCTGATTGTCGCGTGTACCCGGCAGGGCAAGAGCGTGGGCAAAGTCGGCCTGCGTGACAGTTGCCGGGGACAGACCGACCGACGCTTCACGTTGAGTGATGATCCGCGCCTTCTGGATCTGGCGGGATGGCCGCAATACGTCGGCCGCCGCGGAGACAGGGAAGAGCGCAACGGCCAGGTCGCGCGCAGCCCGGACATCTACGAAATCAGCAGCCCGCTGGAATTCGTTGCGGTGAACATGGAGTATTTCCTCCTCGATCCCGCCTACGCCTGTCGCCGTCCGGCGCTGTACGACTATTACAAGGCTCGTTTCGACTGGGCGCCCGCGACGAAGGATCAGTGTCCGACGTCCTATCCTTACCTCAACGCCGGAAACGACTTCGCCCGACAGCCGTTGGGCAAGCTCGACCCCGAGCGGGTGTACGAAGTCGATTACCTGCTGGCCGAGGCCAACCAGAATCTGGCGAGCCGTTGGGGCCATAGCATGTTGCGGCTGGTGATCTGCAAGCCCGGTCGCCCGCGTGGCCCCGACTGCCGACTCGACCTTGATCAGCATTTGGTGCTGTCGTATCGCGCTTTTGTCAACGACCTGCAACTGTCCAGCTGGAGCGGCCTGACCGGCAAGTATCCGTCGCGCCTGTTTGTCCTGCCGCTGGGTCAGGTGATCGATGAGTACACCAAGACCGAACTGCGCGGCCTGGCCTCGGTCCCGCTGAAACTGTCCCGTGAAGAGATCAACGGTCTGGTTCAGCACGCTGCGGAGATGCACTGGGCCTATGACGGGGATTACTGGTTCCTGTCCAATAACTGCGCGGTGGAAAACCTGAAGTTGCTGCGCAGTGGCACTAACGATCCGCGGCTTGTCGGGCTGGACAGCATCATGCCCAACGGACTTCTGGAAGTGCTGAAGGGCAGGGGGCTGGCGGACACCAGCGTGCTGGACGATCCCAAGAAAGCGCTGCGCATGGGCTACCGCTTCGACTCGTACCGCGACCGTTATCAGGCGATGTTCGATGTGCTGCGCAAGACCACCAGCGTCAAGCAAACCACAGTGGAAGACTGGCTGGCTCTGACACCGCAAGAGCGACGCCCTTACTTTGCGCAGGCCGATTTGCGCACCAGCGCTGCAATGTTGCTGTTGGAGCAGGCCGGGCTGCGTCGTCAATTATTGCTGGCGCAGGATGAGGTCAAGCAGCGATACCTCAGTGCCGTGGAGCAGAAGGACAACGGCGTGTCCAAAGCGACCGGCACGCTGCAGGACATTCTGGCCAACAGCGGATTTTTGAGTCGCCCCGCAGAATTGCTCGGCAGCGGCGGCTACGGTCTGCCGCAGGAAGGCGAGTGGGAGCGTCTGGAAAACGAGAGCAGCCAGCGGCAGAAACAGCTGCAACGGCTCAGCGGCGATCTGGACACAGAGGTGAGGGCGCTGCTTGATCCCGACCGCGCCGCCGAGATTGCAGCGACCGAAGACAACCTCAAGCAGGTCGGCGAGCACCTGCGGGCATTGCACAAGGCATCGGGCGGGCTGGAGCTGCCTTGATCGTTGCGCAGCGGCACGGCCCGCAATGATTCAGGCAGTTTCCCCGGGCTCACCCGGCAAATGCTCGTCCAGGTGCAGCCAGGGCAGGCGGCTGTCGGTCCAGATGTGTCGATCGGCAGGCGTCAGCTCCGGATGATCAAGAGTCGCGATGGTCACGTCCATGGTCTCCGGACTGTTGCGGCTGAACAGTGCGACCTGCGCCCCACAGTTATTGCAGAAATACCTCACACACGTCGCACCTGAATCATAAGTAGTGGGACTGCCCGCCAGCCATTTGAAGGCTTCGACCGGCACGCTGGTCCACGTCATCACGATGCCGCCTGACGTGCGCCGACAAATCGAACAGTGGCAGTGGGCAACGTCATCCACGGGGCCATCGAGTTGGTAACGCAGATTGCCGCAATGGCATCCACCGGTATGCAATTCACTCATGAGCATTCTCCAGGTTATGTAGGGGTCTGACCGCATCCGAGGTCGATAACTCAAATTCCCGATCGTCAACTCGCGAAGTGCAGCGAAAGCTGGCTGAAAGCTTCCCCGTTTAGCATCACCTCACCGCCGGCGACAGACCGGTCGGCCAGGACGAACGCGCTTGACGTTCTCCGGCCCATCTACAACAACAATTAGGTGATTCCCGATGCTTGCATGTGCCCTGCAGTACCCCCTCCGTAATCCCCGACTCCACGCGCCGCTCGTTTTGAGCTGATCGATTCGTCTCGTCTGTTCCCCGCCGCGTAACGCTGGAGTATTGCTATGTTGACCTTCCTCGGCTTCGCCATGGTCGTCGCCTTCATGTACCTGATCATGAGCAAGCGCCTGTCAGCGCTGATTGCCTTGATCATCGTTCCTATCGTATTTGCCCTGTTCGGAGGCTTCGCCTCGGAAATCGGCCCAATGATGCTTGCGGGCATCACCAAGCTTGCGCCAACGGGCGTGATGCTGATGTTCGCCATCCTTTATTTCGCACTGATGATCGACTCCGGGCTGTTCGACCCGGCCGTGCGCAAGATCCTCAAGCTGGTGAAGGGCGACCCGGTAAAAGTGTCGGTCGGTACGGCGGTGCTGGCGCTGGTTGTCTCGCTGGACGGTGACGGCGCCACGACGTACATGATCTGCGTGGCCGCCATGTTGCCGCTGTACAGCCGTCTGGGCATGAGCCCGCGCATCATGGCCGGCTTGATCATTCTGGCCGGCGGCGTGATGAACATGACGCCATGGGGCGGCCCGACCGCGCGTGCGGCGAGCGCCCTGCATGTCGATCCATCCGACATCTTCGTGCCCATGATCCCGGCAATGCTGGCGGGCGTCGTGGCAATCCTGGTGATCGCCTACTTCTACGGCAAACGCGAGCGTGCGCGCCTGGGTGAACTGCACCTGCCCGGTGACGAAGTCGACCACAGCGACATCAGCGTTTCGCAGTTTCCCGAAGCCCGTCGTCCCAAGCTGATCTGGTTCAACGCTGCTCTGACGCTGGTATTGATGGTCGCGCTGATCATGGGCTTGCTGCCACTGCCGGTGCTGTTCATGATCGCATTCAGTATCGCCATGATCGTCAACTACCCGTGCCTGCAAGCGCAGAAAGACCGCGTAGCGGCCCACGCCGGCAGCGTGCTGGCGGTGGTCGGACTGATTTTTGCTGCGGGGATCTTTACCGGTATCCTGTCCGGCACCGGAATGGTGGACGCGATGTCGAAGAGCCTGCTGGCAGTGATCCCGGACGCGATGGGCCCTTACCTGGCCGTGATCACTGCCGTTGTCAGCATGCCGTTCACCTTCTTCATGTCCAATGATGCGTTCTACTACGGCGTGCTGCCGGTCCTCGCCGAAGCTGCTTCGCATTACGGCATCAGCCCGGTGGAAATGGCACGTGCCTCGATCGTCGGCCAGCCCGTCCACCTGTTGAGTCCGCTGGTGCCGTCGACGTATCTGCTGGTGGCACTGGCGGGCATCGAGTTCGGTGACCACCAGCGCTTTACCCTCAAATGGGCCGTGCTGGTGTGCGTGTGCATTCTGATCGCTGCGCTGCTGATGGGGATTTTCCCGTTCTTCAGCAGTCTATAACGCAACTCAACGCTCCCTCTGGCGCCGCCGCGCCAGCGGGAATACGAACGCTTAAAGGAATACGTAATGGAATGGCTGACCAACCCTGAGATCTGGGTTGCTTTCTTCACGCTGACTGCCCTGGAAATCGTGCTGGGCATCGACAACATCATCATGATCTCGATCCTGGTCAGCCGCATGCCCAAGGCGATGCAGCCGCGCACCCGTATCTTCGGTCTGGCGCTGGCGATGGTGACGCGGATTCTGCTGCTGCTGTCGATCACCTGGGTCATGCGCCTCACCGACGACCTGTTCGTGGTATGGGGGCAGGGCATTTCCGGACGCGACCTGATCCTGTTCTTCGGTGGTCTGTTTCTGTTGTGGAAGAGCTCGCAGGAGATCTATCACGGCATGGAAGGCGAGGAAGAGTCGCTGGACGAGCCGAAAGGCAAGGGCGGCATGTTCCTATACACCATCCTTCAGATTGCAATCATCGACATCGTATTCTCGCTGGATTCGGTCATCACCGCTGTCGGTATGGTGTCCCATGTACCGGTGATGGTCGCGGCGATCATCGTGGCGGTACTGATCATGATGCTGTGCGCGGGCGTCATCAGCGACTTCATCGAGAAGCACCCATCGCTGAAGATGCTGGCGCTGTCGTTCCTGATCGTCGTGGGTACCGTGCTGATTGCCGAGTCGTTCGATGTGCATGTGCCGAAGGGCTACGTCTACTTCGCCATGGCGTTCTCGCTGGCGGTCGAAGCGATCAACATCAAGATGCGCACGTCGATGGCGAAGAAGCGCAAGATGCAGGACCCGGTGAAACTTCACAAAGACGTGCCGGGTCAATAACGTCCGCCGCACAGACGTCAAAGCAACGGGGCTGTGAATGCCCCGTTTTTTATTGGCAAGGCGTGAAGGTGCTGCGTCCAAACACCTGATTTATGACAGATTTGTTTCAAGAAATAATCCGCTGTGCCATGCTGGCATCAAGGCCACAGGCCGACTAAAGCTTAGTTGAGCGCGCTGTCGATGCACCTCAAGCGCTTACGCTCGCTACACGCTGGACCTTTTAACTTTGCCCGATGGGCAACCTACAGGGGGCTCTCCATATGCTGACCCTGCTCGATTTGCTTTCCGCCGTCGCGCTATTGATCTGGGGCACACACATCGTTCGGACCGGCATTCTGCGCGTCTATGGCTCGCAGCTGCGCCGGGTCATTGGCCAGAACATGTCCAAACGCCCGCTGGCCTTTGTCGCGGGGATTTTGGTCACCGCCGTGGTGCAAAGCAGTAACGCCACGGCGATGCTGGTGACGTCCTTTGTTGGCCAGGGCTTGATGGGCCTGACGCCAGCGCTGGCCATCATGCTCGGTGCCGACGTCGGTACTGCGGTGATGTCGCGAATCCTGACATTCGACCTGTCGTGGCTGTCACCACTGCTGATCTTTCTGGGCGTGGTCTTCTTTCTGTCGCGCAAACAAACCCGAGTGGGCCAACTGGGCCGTGTCGGCATCGGGCTGGGCCTGATCATTCTCGCCTTGCAGTTGATCGTTACTGCCGCCGCGCCGATTACCCAGGCCGCCGGGGTGAAAGTGCTTTTCGCGTCACTGACGGGCGACCTTCTGCTGGACGCACTGGTCGGGGCCATGTTCGCGCTGATCTCGTATTCAAGCCTTGCGGCGGTGCTGCTGACCGCGACGCTTGCAGGCGCGGAGATCATCAGCCTGCCGGTGGCAATCGGCCTGGTGATCGGCGCCAACATCGGAAGCGGCCTGTTGGCATTTCTCAGCACCAGCATGCAAAACGTGGCCGGCCGGCAAGTGGCGCTGGGCAGCCTGTTGTACAAGCTGATCGGCCTGTTGCTGATCACTCCGGTGTTGACCCCGCTGGTGGCCTGGATGGACACGCTGAACGTCAGCCCGTCGAGCCTGGTCATCAGCTTCCACGTGATTTACAACTCGCTGCGTTGCCTGATCATGCTGCCGACGGTGGGACCGATGGGGCGCCTGTGCGCGTCGATTCTGCCGCAGCAGGCCGAGATCAACGGTCAGACCAAGCCTCGCCATCTGGACCTGACCGCACTCGCCACGCCGAGCCTGGCGCTGGCCAATGCCGTGCGCGAGACCCTGCGCATGGGCGATCTGATCGACAGCATGCTCAATGCCATGCAAGAGGTGCTGCGTGGCAACCAGACGGCGGTCACTCAGGAAGTGCGTCGGCTCAACGATGATGTCGAGGTGCTCTACAACGCCATCAAGTTGTACCTGGCGCAGATGCCCCGCGACGACCTCAGCGATCAGGACAATCGCCGCTGGGCCGAGATCATCGAGCTTGCGATCAACCTGGAGCTGGCCAGCGGGCTGATCGAGCGCATGCTGCGCAAGGTCCAGCAGCAGAAGACGTCGCAGCGCCGGTCGTTTTCCGATGTCGGCCTGGAAGAACTGTCCGGGCTGCACGAGCAACTGATGGCAAATCTGCGTCTTGGCCTGTCGGTCTTCCTCAGCGGCGACCCGGAAAGCGCGCGCCAGTTGTTGCGCGAGAAACGTCGTTTCAGGGCACAGGAGCGGCGCCTGGCCCACGCCCATGTCAGCAGGCTGCAACGCAAGATCGTGCAGAGCATCGAGACCAGTTCCCTGCACCTGGAGCTGATTTCCGACATGAAACGCTTGAATTCGCTGTTCTGCAGCAGCGCCTACGCGGTCCTTGAAACCACTGACACAGGCGCCTTGTCCAGCGAGGGCAACGCGGATTAATCGTGGTGAACGCAGGGGCCGCTGCGAAGTCTGTTACACATACCGGCCCGCAAGGAAGCCCGTTTTTATGCGTTGCCTGCTGTTCGTTTGTCTGGTTCTGACATCCCTTTCTTCCATGGCCCTTGACCGGTTTCAGGTCGAGGGCTACGTGCTGCCCAACGGTTTGCAGTTGCTGCTCAAGCCTGCGGACAAAGGTCACGTCTCTATTCGTCTCGTTGTGGGCATTGGCTTCGATGACTTCAAATGCGAAGACAAAGAGTTGCCGCACTTGCTTGAGCATCTGCTTTTCAGCGGGATCGACAACAGCGGTGAGGGCGGCCTTGAGCAGCAGATGCAGGCACTGGGCGGCGAGTGGAACGCGTTCACCAGCAACACCGACACCACGTTTGTCATCGAGGCGCCGGCGCAAAACCAGCGCAAGGTGCTCGATCTTCTTCTCAATCTGCTGACCCACACGCAAATCAATCAGGCCAATCTGGACACTGCCAAGCGCATCGTCGCCCGTGAAGACGGTGGCCATTATTCGCATTTGCAACGCTGGCTGGACAAACGCGATCTGGGCCACAGCGCTAGCAGCCAGCTTGCCGTGGAGCTCGGCCTCAAATGCCCGGAGCGGGCCGAGGTTGATCACCTCACGCTGGAGCAAGTCGAGCATATCCACGACAACTGGTACGCCTCCAACAACATGACGCTGATCATCGTGGGCGAACTCGACAAGTTGCTGCCGGCGTATCTGGAACGCACCTTCGGCCAGCTTAATGCGGTCGATCCAACCGAACATCCGCCGCTTCGCTCGATGACCGAAAAGGCCGAGCCTGAGCGGACGCTGATCCGCGGCGCGTTGGGCGATGGCGCGAAGCTGCATCTGCTGTTCCCCGAGCCGGACATGGGCGAGCAGCACGATGAAACCTGGGATCTGGTGAAGGCTTATCTGGACTGGGCGCTGTACAGCGAACTGCGTCTGGACAAGGGTTATTCCTACGGTCCATGGGCTGATCGCGAAGCGTTCGGGGATACCGGTTTTCTCAGCCTCAACGCCGACCTGAACCGCGAAGACGTCGATTCGGCCACCGCCGCCGTGCGTTCGATGCTCCAGCGGCTGCGCAAGGAAGGCATGGACCCGGCGACCTTTGCGCGGCTGCAGCAGGCATCCATTGCCAGGCAGGCCTGGGCGGTTCAGGGCAATAGCGCGCTGGCCGACTACTACTGGGGTGCGTTGAATGATTACGACGATGGTCGATTCCAGGACCCGGCCAGGCGGACCCGTGGTGTAAGCCTGGATCTGGCCAATCAGGCGATGCGTCAACTGCTGGCGCAACCCGGGTATCTTCGCGTTGAAGAGCCACTGCTCAGCTACGATGAGCTGTACGCTGTCGGATGCCTGCTGACGGCGCTAGTGGCCCCGCTGATTCTCTGGCGGTGGCGGGTTTACAAGAAGCGGCCACTATAAGCGAGGCGCGTGACGCTCAAAGATTTCGTCGCGGTGGGCGCCGTCCAATTTTGGTTATTTTTATTCACCCAGATCCAGACCCACACCTAAGAGCGACGCGCCACGATGCCGGACATTAACGCAATCATTCACCACTCGCTGGTCCAGCGCGTGCTGGAGTTCATCAAGCGCTACCCCGGGCTGATTGCGTTCTTCGGGTTCTGTTCAGGCATTGGCAGCTTCATTCTGGTGGATCGACAGGCGAAGCTGGCCACATGGATTGCGGTCATTCTGCTGGTGAGCTGGATCTGGCTGATGGTGGAAAACAGCGCCGTCGCCCTGTTCGCGAAGATGTTCAAGCGAGAGATACCGCAGCCGCTGTTGCGCTACGCCACCCAGATGATCCACCAGGAAAGCCTGTTTTTCGTGCTGCCGTTCTTTTTCGTGACGACCACGTGGTACAGCGGACAGCTGGCGTTCACGGGGCTGCTCGGGGCTGCAGGACTGATTTCGATCATCGACCCGCTGTATTACAAATGGCTGGCCCCGCGCCGTTGGGCGTTCATGGCGCTGCATACCCTGACGCTGTTTGCCGCATTGCTCACGGCGCTGCCGATCATCGTTCACCTGACCACCGCCGAGAGCTACAAGCTGGCGCTGGGTATTGCGATGCTGCTGTCGTTCCCGAGCCTGGCGTCGGGTTATCCGATCAACAGCTGGAAACGCGGCGTTGGCCTGGTGGCGATGACGCTGGCGATCGGAGGGGTAGGCTGGATGGCACGATTCTGGGTACCGCCGGCGACCCTATGGCTGACCGAGGCGGCGATCAGCACGCGCTTCGATAACCAGAATCGAACCCCTGGCGAGAGCATTCAGGAGATCGGCGTCAACCAGCTGCGCAGCGCCGGGCTCTACGCCTACACATCGATCAACGCCCCGCGCGGCCTGAACGAACGGATTTATCACGTGTGGCGCCACAACGGCGAGGAAGTGGAGCGTATTGCTCTAGACATCAAGGGCGGCCGTGAGGAAGGCTATCGGGCCTGGACGCACAAGCAGAATTTCCCGCCGGACGTGCTCGGCAAATGGCAGGTGAGGGTGCTCACTGAGGACGGGCAGATGATCGGTGTGCTGCGCTTCGACGTCACTGAGCGCGACCAGCCGGCCGTCACTCGAAACAAGATAAAGCCGGCAGGCCTGAAGCCAGGCACCGACGCTGCGGCTCCGGATGACTCGGACGCGAAAAAACCCGCGGACAGCGCGCCAGCCGAGAGCACGTCTGCCCCGGCCAAAACCAACTAAGCTCGTCGCTATGACCCCACTGACCACGCAGGCTTCCTCCGCGCCCAAGGATCCAGGGCGCGTGTTGATGGACACTTCGAGCAATCCGGCTCAGCTGCGGATCGCCGGAGACTGGACGCTCGCGCATTACCTCGAACTCAAGCGCCAGACCGACGCATTAAGCGCCGGATTCGGCCCAACCACCCTCGTGGACATGGATGAGCTCGGCGCGCTAGACACCGCTGGCGCGTCGTTGCTGGTAGAGCTCCTCGGCGTGCAGCGCCTGCGTTTGCTGGCCGTGCAAGCGCCCAATCTGCCGGAGTCCAGCCGCGCGCTGATGCAGACCATCCAGAGCGCACTGGCTGACTACTGCCGGCCCGTCCGAGAGCCAGAGGCGGCCGTGGGCATGCAGCTGCTGGCGCGAATTGGCGCGGCGGTGGAGGTGATCTGGAAGGATACGCTGCAACTGCTCGGCTTCATCGGGCTCATCCTGCAGACCTTCGCTTCCACGCTGTTTCGCCCTCGGCGCTGGCGCACCACATCCGTTATCGCCCACATCGAGCAAATCGGTCTGGACGCAGCGCCCATTGTGGCGCTGCTGACGTTCATGGTTGGCGCCGTGGTGGCCTTTCTCGGCGCCACGGTGCTAAAGGCTTTTGGCGCGACGATTTTCACCGTTGACCTGATCGGCTTCTCATTCCTGCGGGAATTCGCCGTGTTGCTGACCGCCATCCTGCTCGCCGGTCGTACGGCCAGCGCATTCACCGCGCAGATCGGCTCGATGAAAGCCAACGAGGAGCTGGATGCGCTGCAAACCCTGGGGCTGAGTCCTACAGAGCTTCTGGTGCTGCCCCGCGTGCTTGCGTTGCTCATCTCGCTGCCCATGCTGACCTTCCTCGCGATGATCTGCGGCATTGTCGGTGGCGGCGTGGTCTGCGCGTTGTCGCTGGGCATCTCGCCGGCGATGTTTCTGTCGTTGATGCAGGCCGACATCGGCGTGCAGCACTTCCTCGTAGGTATCGCCAAAGCGCCGATATTTGCGTTCTTCATCGCCGCCATTGGGTGCCTGGAAGGCTTCAAGGTCGAGGGCAGCGCCGAATCGGTCGGGGCTCACACGACCTCGAGCGTGGTGCAGTCCATTTTCGTGGTCATCGTGCTGGACGCCTTGGTCGCGATGTTCTGCATGGAGATTGGCTGGTGACCCGCCGCTGCGTACAACCCGTCGAGACGGTGATTGAGGTTCGCGGCCTGAGCAATCGCTTCGGCCCGCAAGTGGTGCACGAGAACCTCGATCTGGATCTGTATCGCGGAGAGATCCTTGGCGTGGTGGGCGGCTCCGGCGCCGGCAAGTCGGTGTTACTGCGCAGCATTGTCGGGCTGCAGAGACCCGACGCAGGACGTGTCCGTGTGCTGGGTCAGGATTTGCTGAATCTGCCCGACAACGCGCGCTCACAGGTGGAACGACGTTTCGGTGTGCTGTTTCAGAAGGGCGCGCTGTTCTCGTCGCTGACCATCACCGAGAACGTCGCGCTGCCCCTGATTGAACACGCCGGGCTGAGCCGCGAGGAAGCCGAGCATCTGGCCGGGATCAAAATGGCGCTGGCCGGACTGCCGCTGTCAGCGGCTCATAAATACCCCGCGTCGCTCTCCGGTGGCATGATCAAGCGCGCGGCGCTGGCGCGAGCACTGGCGCTGGATCCGGACATTCTGTTTCTGGACGAACCCACTGCCGGGCTCGATCCGATCGGCGCCGGCGCGTTTGACCAGTTGATCCTGACGCTGCGCGACGCCTTGGGACTGAGCGTGTTCATGGTCACCCACGACCTCGACACGCTTTATACAATCACCGACCGCGTCGCCGTGCTGGCGCAGAAGCGTGTACTGGTCGCGGACAGCATCGACAGGGTGTCTGCGACCAAAGACCCGTGGATTCACGAATACTTCCATGGCCCGCGCGGCCGCTCGGCCTATTCAGCGGCCACTTACCCACACGAGGTCTCATGATGGAAACCCGCGCCCATCACGTTCTGATCGGTCTGTTCACGGTCATCGTGGTCGCCGCCGCACTGCTGTTCGGTCTGTGGCTGGCGAAATCCAGCGTCGACTCGGCCTTCAAGGACTATCAGGTTGTCTTCAACGAGGCGGTGACCGGTTTGTCTCGCGGCAGTCCGGTGCAGTACAGCGGTATCAAGGTCGGTGACGTCGTGCAGTTACGCCTCGATCCCCAGGACCCGCGCCGGGTGCTGGCGCAGATCCGTGTTGCCGGGGAAACCCCGATCAAGCGTGACACCTACGCAAAACTGGCACTGGCCGGCATCACCGGTACATCGCTTATCCAGCTCAGCGGCGGCACACCGCAAAGCGAGGCGCTGAAAGGCGAGGGCGGCAACCTGCCAGTGATCATCGCCTCGCCGTCGCCCATCTCCCGCCTGTTGAACGACAGCGACGACTTGCTCAGCGGCACCAACACATTGCTGCATAACGCCAACGCGATGTTTTCTTCGAATAACGTGGAGACGCTGTCGCGCACGTTGCAGCATCTGGAGCAAACCACTGGAGCGATCTCAGATCAGCGCGACGACATTCGTCAGGCCTTGAAGCAGATGACGCTGCTGAGCAAGCAGGCCGGCGCGACCCTGGAGCAAACCTCTACGCTGATGCGCAACGCCAACCAGTTGCTGACCAGCGATGGCAGGCAAACCATCGCCAGCGCACAAGAGGCGATGAAGTCCCTCGAACAGAGCAGCAATACCATCAATTTGTTGCTCAAGAACAACCAGAATTCGGTGAACGAGGGGCTGCAAGGGCTGGGCGAACTGGGCCCGGCGATTCGCGAACTGCGTGAAACCCTTGGCTCTTTGAAAACCATTTCGCGCAGCCTGAATGCCAACCCGAGCGGCTACTTGCTGGGCAACGAGAAGAATAAGGAGTTCGAGCCATGAGGCGTGTCGGTCAATCCATTACTCGGCTGTTGTTGGCGGCAACGCTGTTGTCGCTCGGCGCCTGCTCGATCCTCCCCGAGCAAGCGCCTTCAGACGTCTACCGGTTGCCAACGGCATTGCCTGCCAGCAAAGGGACCTCCCCCGTGGCGTGGTCCTTGCGGGTGGTACGGCCCAAGTCCAGCGAGACACTGGACAGCCCGCGCATCGCCGTCATCCCCCAGGGCAATGTGATCAGCAGCTACAAGGGCGCGCGCTGGAGTGATCCGGCGCCGGTCCTGTTGCGCAACCGACTGACCGATGCTTTCTATCGCGATGGGCGAGTGCTGTCGATCAGCACTGACGACAGCAATCTGCAGGCTGATTATGAATTGGGCGGGGAGCTGCAGGCATTTCAGAGCGAGTATCGCAGGGCCGCCATTGAAGTGGTAATTCGCCTTGATGCGCGGCTGGCCGACGATCGCCAGCGGATTGTGGCGAGCCGGCGTTTTGAAGTGCATCAGCCGGTGGCCGACAAGCAGGTGCCGGCGGTGGTCTCGGCGTTCGGCCAGGCCAGCGATACCCTGGCCGCCCAAGTGTTGCAGTGGACCGTCGAGCAGGGCGAGAGGCGTTACACCGCCGAGCCGAAGAACCAATAGCAGACGGCAATCGCAGCGACCACACCGGCGAATTCCGCCAGCAGCGCGCAGCCCACAGCGTGTCGCGCGCGCTGGATGCCCACCGCGCCGAAATACACCGCCAGCACATAGAACGTGGTTTCCGTGCTGCCTTGAATGGTCGCCGCGACGAGGGCCGGGAAGCTGTCGACACCTTGGGTTTTCATGGTCTCGATCAGCATCGCCCGTGCCGCACTGCCGGAGAACGGCTTGACCAGAGCGGTGGGCAGCGCATCGACGAATCGGGTGTCCATGCCCATCCATTGAATTCCGTGACGAATCCCCTCAAGAATCAAATCCAGCGCGCCCGATGCGCGCAGCACGCCGACGGCGCAGAGCATCGCGACCAGATAGGGCAGCAGGTTCTTGGCGACGTCGAAGCCTTCCTTCGCGCCCTCAACGAAGGTTTCGTACACCTTCACCTTGCGAAGCGCGCCAACCACCAGGAACAGCATGATGATGCCGAACAGCGTCACGTTGCCCAGCACCGACGACAGGCTCGACAGCGCAGCGGCAGACAACCCGGCCAGTACGGCCATGAAGCCGCCCAGCAGCAACGCGCCGGGGATCAGGTAGGCGAGCACCACCGGGTCCCACAACTTGAGGCGCTGCATGAACGCCACTGACAGCAGACCGACCAGCGTCGAGGCGCTGGTGGCGAGCAGGATCGGCAAGAACACCATGGTGGGGTCAGCCGCGCCTTGCTGAGCGCGGTACATGAAGATGGTCACGGGCAGCAGCGTCAGCGAAGAGGCGTTGAGCACCAGAAAGAGGATCTGCGCATTGCTGGCGATGGTCTTGCTGGGATTGAGCTCTTGCAGCGAGCGCATGGCCTTGAGGCCGATGGGCGTGGCGGCGTTGTCCAGACCCAGCGCGTTGGCGGCGAAGTTGAGGGTGATCAGGCCCAGCGCCGGGTGGCCGCGCGGCACTTCGGGCATCAGGCGATGAAACAGCGGCGCCAGAACCTTGCCCAGCCAGTCGACGATCCCGGCCTTTTCGGCGATGTTGAGAAAGCCCAGCCACAGGGTCAGGGTGCCGAACAACAGCACCATGACTTCCACCGACAACTTGGCCATGGCGAAGATGCTCTCGACCATGGCGGCAAAAACGCCGGCATTGCCCCCGACCAGCCATTGCGCCAGCGCAGATATCGCCGCGACCACGAAAAACCCAAGCCATAGGCCGTTCAGCATACAAATCCCCTCGCAAGATGCGGCGATGATAACGGCGGGGGCAGAAACAACAAACCCCGGCCGGGGCCAGGGTTTGATGATTCACGCCAGACAGTGATTACTCGACCGTCGATTGACCCGCCGGCAGAGGGTCCTTGCCACGCCAGTGTGGCAGGGAGTTCCAGTAGCGCTCGCCTTTGGCGTCGTCGTACATGCCTTCCCAGCGCGAGATCACCAACACAGCCAGTGCGTTGCCGATCACGTTCAGCGCTGTGCGCGCCATGTCCATGATGCGGTCGACGCCGGCAATGAACGCCAGGCCTTCCAGCGGAATGCCCACGCTACCCAGGGTTGCCAGGAGCACGACAAACGATACGCCCGGCACACCGGCGATGCCTTTGGAGGTCACCATCAGGGTCAGGACGAGCATCAATTGCTGGCCGATCGACAGATCAATGCCGTACAGCTGCGCGATGAACAGCGCTGCGATGCTTTGATACAGCGTCGAACCGTCGAGGTTGAACGAGTAGCCGGTGGGCACCACGAAGCTGCTGATGGCTTTGGGCGCGCCGTACGCCTCCATCTTCTCGATCACGCGCGGCAGCACGGTTTCGGAGCTGGCGGTGGAGTAGGCCAGCACCAGTTCGTCTTTGAAGATGCGCATCAGCTTGAGCACCGAGAAGCCGAACAGGCGCGCAATCAGGCCCAGCACCACGAAGGCAAAGAAGGCGATGGCGACGTACACCAGAATCACCAGCTTGGCCAACGGCAGCAGCGAGGCGAAGCCAAAGTTGGCGACGGTCACGGCGATCAGCGCGAATACGCCGATTGGCGCGTAGTTCATGATCATGTGGGTGACCTTGAACATGGTCTCCGAAACACCCTGGAAGACCTTCACCAGCGGATCCCGCACTTCGGCATTCAGGCTCGACAGACCCAGCCCGAAGAACACCGAGAAGAAGATGATCGGCAGCATGTCGCCACGGGCAACCGCCGCGAAAATGTTCGACGGAATGAGGTTGAGGATCGTCGCAACGAAGGCATGGTCATGCTGCACTTCAGCGGTGGTCTTCTGGTACTGCGAGATGTCCACCGTGCCCAGGGTGCTCATGTCGATGCCAGTGCCGGGATGGAAGACGTTGGCCAGCAGCAAACCGACGACAATGGCAATCGTGGTGACGATTTCAAAATAGAGAATGGTCTTCAGACCGATACGGCCGAGCTTCTTGGCGTCGCCAACGCCTGCGATGCCGACGACCAGGGATGAGATCACAATCGGGATAACGATCATCTTGATCAGGCGGATAAAGATGTCGCCCGCTGGCTGCAGCACGTTGCTGATCCACCAGGCTTTCTCGGTGCTGAAATGGTTCAGAACGGCGCCAATGGCGATGCCGAGTACCAGGCCGATGAGGATCTGCCAGGCGAGGCTCAGTTTTGCCTTCTTCATGTCATTACCTTGTTGTCGATGCCGGGACATCCCCCAACCACACGTTCATCATTGCGCTTGCCAGCAAGCGCGACGCCGCGGTCGCCGTCAGGACTGTCTCGTGAGTGGCCGCAGGCGAGCATCCGAGCTCTGAGCAGGCGAAAAAGGCGCAACTATTCCCACGGTGACCGCCATCGTCTAATGCCGTAAACGACTACCCCATGCCGAATCGGCATGATGAAAATCAATCACTTACGCTGCATTGCGCCAAAAGAGGGCGGATTTGCCTGACACAGGAATGCTGAGAAGTGGCTAATACGTCGCCTGCAGCGGATTCGCTTACGGTTTTGTGGCGAGGGTAGGGATTGCGCACGGACGGCAGACAGCCGTTCAAAAGAGGGATTTCCGGGCGATATACGGTCGTAGGAAACGTGGAAGAGGCTATGTAGGACGCTTGAGGGCGGGCGACTTTGGAGGGAATAGCGATCGTTTGCGCCTCACAAGTCCACGGTCGATAGAGGCTAAGACCGTATCGGACGATGGACCTGTGTTGCGGCTTGCCTGACCCGGCCCACGCGTGGGAGTACTCCTTGTACACCTAGGACGCTTCAATCACTCCGTTGATCGTAACGCCCCGGCCCCTTGGTCATACGCGCACCGTCTTCGGGCTGCGCGTCTATCAGGAAGGTCTGTCAGGGACAGGTCTCCCGTCATTCGAATCAATACCAGTTCGGATCTTTCTTGAGCTGTTCTTTCAGAAGGCCTTGCATGCCTTCATCCGGCTTGCCCAAAAACCGGTAGTCCGCATGGCGCGTGGGTGATTTGTCCGCGGGAAGTCCCGCAGGCACTTCGACCAACATCGCGTACGCATGGGACTTGTTCAGGCTGAACGCCACGATGAGTCGCTTGGTGCGGCAAGTGTCCTGGGTTTCGCAGAGCGGCCCTACCAAGTACTTGTCGCCGTCTTCGGTCACGGCATTCATCTGCTCAGCGGAACCGGAGAGATTGATCACCCAATCGGGCAGTCGCTCTTCCTTCTTCACTACGCTCGACCACGTTTCGCGGTACTCGGAATCCGAGCTCAAAAGCTCGTTCACCCGAGATTGACCGTCGTTGGCCGCCATAGCTGTAACGCTGGCGCTCCCAAGGAGCGCCAGTATTAGTGCATGGAAATGCTTGAAGCCCATATTTAGCCTCGGCCGCGACGGCCAAAGAAGAACGACACCACGAACATAACCAGGAAGACCACGAACAGGATCTTGGCAATACCGGTAGCAGTACCTGCGATACCACCAAAACCAAGGACGGCTGCAACGATAGCGATGATCAGAAATGTGATTGCCCAACTCAACATGGTGAATCTCCTTACTGTTTATTGATTTTTTGCTACGTCGAGGCGTCGGGATGACCCTCGGGGTAGATCGCGTCTTCGACCCGGAGGATCAGAAAACCCAGCTTTGCTGACGTGGCGCTTCATCAGTAGTAGCGGCCGCGTCATCAACTTGCATGCTCAGGGCCACATCCGAGGCCTTCAACGCACTTGCCTTGGCAAAGGGTGCGGTGTAGGCGTGGGAGTAGTGCGCTTGAGTCACTTCATGATTCTGATTCCAGTGATTGAACTGCTGCACAACAATGAGCGTAATCATCAACGCCAGACTGGCAAACAGACCTTGCTGCAAATGCAGAGGGGAGATACGCAGTTTGTTGGCGAGATGTTGAGCGTTCATTCAGCTGACTCCTGGCAATCTTGTCGGCCGTCTGTCCGGGCCTTTGTTATCAGGGATATTGCACGCTGTGTGCCAGCTTTCAGATAATCAATTAATCCTTATAAATCAATGAGTTAAATTGCCTACTCAGAAGTGTCGTACACGCAAGCTGCACGATTGAACATTTGCCATCGTGCGGAATGCACGAATGTCCCGACACCACGTGTGCGACCGAATTCATTCCGGATGCGAATTATGTTCTGACATCCGTCGTTCGGCCGCCGTGCAACGCTCTAACCCGCACTGCGCGCTGTCACGCGCAGAGTGTCGGCGTCTACGCCTTTGACCCCGCGGATGTTGCGCGCGATCTCGACCGCCAATTCCTTCTCGGCGTAGTTAGCCACCACACCGTCCAGCGTCACTACACCGTTTTTGGTCTCAACCTTGATGTTCAAACCGTCGAGAGTGCGGCTATATATAAGACTGGATTTCACCTTGCTGGTGATCCATGCGTCGCTGAACTCTTCGCGAACACTGTTGGCCTGCTGCTCGCTTTGCTCCTTGATCGCCTGAGTATCCCGCGCGCTGACGCTGATAAGGTTGTTCACCTCCGTCACGCCGTCCGTGTTGGTGGCCAGGCTTCCGGCCAACAGCTTGGCCTCCGCGTCTTTCGCCTGGCCCTTGAGGGTGACGACCCCCTGGGCGGCGCTGACGTCGATATTCAACGCCTCCGTCACGCTGTTCCACAGCAGCTTGGATTTGATGGTTGCAGTCAGCGTCGCGTCGTCGAAGCGCTGAGCCATGGTGGCTTTGGTGCCCGGATCGGCAGCGACCTGCGGGTCGATCTCAAGCTGGTTATCGACCTTGTTGATTCCCTGAATGTCGCCCGCTATCTGCGCCGCCAGATCCTTGTCGACCTGGTTCTCGACCTTTCCCTTGAGGATCGCAGTGCCTTGTTCCACGTCCACGCTGATCTTGAACGGGCTCAAATGCCGGTTAAGGGCAAAGGCGGTCCAGATCGAACCCTCCTGGCGCGCCTCGGCCAGCTGGGTCTGCAGATCGGCGGCTGCTGCGTGGGCGATGACGGGCGTCAGTCCGAGCAGGCTGGCAGTGGTAATGGCCAGGGCGATCTTCTTCAACGTGGGCATGGGAATCTCCAGACAATTGCAAAAAGGTACCCCTGGACAGACTGGTCTTTCGCCCAGATGTTCGGCGTGGCCTGATTTTGCCTGAACAAGGATCCGTGTTGACCACTGGGGACATGAGCTGTCATGGATCAGCGCATGACGGCTTTTTCAGAAGATCGCTACCATGCAGCGCAAAGAATCAATCAGAATGAACCATGCAACTTGCCCGATGTTTCCGGGACTAACACAGACTATTCATTGAGGAGCGTAGGAAACATGGAAGCAGCCGCTGAGAATCAGGGCCGTATTCTGCTCGTGGATGATGAGTCCGCCATCCTTCGCACCTTCCGTTATTGCCTGGAAGATGAAGGCTACAGCGTAGCCACCGCCAACAGCGCGGCGCAGGCGGAATCGCTGTTGCAGCGTCAGGTATTCGACGTATGTTTCCTCGACCTGCGTCTGGGTGAGGACAACGGGCTGGATGTTCTGGCGCAAATGCGCGTGCAGGCGCCCTGGATGCGCGTGGTGATTGTCACCGCGCACTCGGCCGTCGACACCGCCGTGGATGCGATCCAGGCCGGCGCTGCCGATTATCTGGTCAAGCCCTGCAGTCCGGATCAACTGCGCCTCGCCACCGCCAAGCAGCTCGAAGTCCGCCAGTTGTCCGCGCGACTTGAAGCCCTTGAAGGCGAAGTTCGCAAACCAAAAGACGGCCTGGATTCCCACAGCCCGTCGATGATGGCGATCCTCGAAACCGCCCGCCAGGTCGCCAACACCGACGCCAACATCCTTATTCTCGGTGAATCCGGTACGGGTAAGGGCGAATTGGCCCGGGCGATTCACGGCTGGAGCAAGCGCGCCAAAAAGGCCTGCGTGACCATCAACTGCCCATCCCTCACCGCCGAGCTGATGGAAAGCGAGCTGTTCGGCCATAGCCGCGGCGCCTTCACCGGTGCCAGCGAGAGCACACTCGGTCGGGTGAATCAGGCAGACGGCGGCACATTGTTCCTTGATGAAATCGGCGACTTCCCGCTCACGCTGCAGCCAAAATTGCTGCGTTTCATTCAGGACAAGGAATATGAACGCGTCGGTGACCCGGTGACCCGTCGCGCTGACGTGCGCATTTTGGCGGCGACTAACCTGAACCTCGAAGACATGGTCCGCGAAGGGCGCTTCCGCGAGGATCTGTTGTATCGCCTGAACGTGATTACCCTGAATCTGCCCCCTTTGCGCGAGCGAAGCGAAGACATCCTGACGCTGGCAGACCGCTTCCTGGCGCGCTTCGTCAAGGAATACAGCCGCCCGGCGCGCGGCTTCAGCGAGCAGGCCCGCAGCGCGCTGCTCAACTACCGCTGGCCCGGCAACATCCGCGAGCTGCGCAACGTGATCGAGCGGGCGAGCATTATCTGCCCGCAGGAAAAAGTCGAAATCACCCACCTCGGCATGGCCGAACAGCCAGCCAACAATGCCCCGCGCGTCGGCGCAGCGTTGAGCCTTGATGAGCTGGAGAAAGCCCACATCGGCGCGGTACTGGCCACCAGCGATACGCTGGATCAAGCCGCACGCACACTGGGCATCGACGCATCGACGCTGTACCGAAAACGTAAGCAGTACAACCTGTGACAGGGCGCCGATGATGTTTGCGATGAAGTTGCGCACCCGACTCTTTCTGAGTATTTCGGCCCTCATCACCGTCGCCCTCTTAGGGTTGGTGCTGGGGCTCGTCAGCGTTATGCAGATGGCCAAATCTCAGGAATCGTCGATTCGGCACAACTTCACCACACTCGATATCGGCCTGAAGCTGCGACAGAACCTGGGCGATCAGTTGGTCCTGCTGCTTCAGGAAAGCCCTGATCAGGCGGATATCAAGCGCAATCAGGAGCAGTTCCAGAACCTGCTTGATCAGGGCATCGAACATGATCAGCAAACCGGCGTTCCCAGCGGGTTCGAAACCGCCCGGGTGAACTACGCCCGCTTCGTCAAAACCATCGAGCAGTCCAGCGCACATGGTGACGCGATCCGCGACGATGAGGCTGTGACCGAGGCGTTTAACACGTTGCGCAATGGTCTGCTAGACGCCCACCGCCAGGCGCTTGAGAACATCAGCCAGGCAGAAAGCGCCTCAAGATCGCGAGCGCTCTGGGTCTCGGCGTTGCTGGGATTGGTGGGGCTGGCAGTGCTGGTTATCGGTTTCGTCACCGCCCACGGCATCGCCCGGCGTTTCGGCGGCCCCATCGAGCAGTTGGCCAAGGCGGCGGACCGGATTGCCCAGGGTGATTTCGACGTCACGCTGCCCACGTCCTCATCTGACGAAATGAATCTGCTCACTCACCGTTTCGGCATGATGGCCGACGCCCTGCGCCAACATCAGAAAACCAACGTCGATGAGTTGCTCGCCGGTCAGCAGCGTCTGCAGGCGGTGCTGGACAGCATCGACGACGGCTTGCTGATGATCGACCGCCAGGGGCGGCTTGAACACCTGAACCCGGTTGCGCAACGGCAGTTGGGCTGGGAAGAAAGTCGTCTGGGCCAGGGTCTTGGCGAAGCGCTGCAACGTCCCGAACTGGACGAACAGCTTTACCTGGTATTGCGCGGTGGCACGCTGGAACGGGCGCCCGATGACCTATCCATCGAGATCGACGGCGAAGTTCGTCTGCTCACCTATAGCCTCACGCCGGTCAGCCACACCAAAGGGCACATCGTCGGCGCCGTGATGGTGCTGCACGACGTCACCGAACAGCGGGCGTTCGAGCGCGTGCGCAGTGAGTTCGTGCTACGGGCCTCCCATGAGTTGCGCACGCCCGTCACCGGCATGCACATGGCCTTCGGCCTGCTTCAGGAACGCGTGCATTTCCCGCCGGACTCGCGCGAGAAGGACCTGCTCGACACCGTTAACGAAGAAATGCAGCGGCTGATGCAGCTGATCAACGACCTGCTCAACTTCTCGCGCTATCAGAACGGTCTGCAAAAGCTGGCACTCGAGCCCTGTGATATCAGTGAATTGCTCGAGTCGGCGCGTCAGCGCTTCGCCGACACCGCCCACGACCAGGACGTCATGGTGCTATTGGAAACCCAAGAGCCGCTGCCACGGGTACAGGCGGACAAATCGCAGCTCGACCGGGTGCTCGATAATCTGCTTGATAACGCCCTGCGCCATACCCCGAAATCCGGCCTGATCCGCCTGCAGGCAAGGCGTCATGGGGAGCGCTTGATCATCAGCGTGGAAGACAACGGCGAGGGCATTGCCTACGGCCAGCAGGCCCGGATCTTCGAGCCGTTCGTTCAGGTTGGACGCAAGAAAGGCGGCGCAGGCCTGGGGCTGGCGTTGTGCAAGGAAATCGTTCAGTTGCACGGCGGACGCATGGGCGTTTACTCCCGACCGGGGCAAAGCACGCAGTTTTACATGGCGCTGCCGCTGTAATACGGTCTCGCTGGACTAGGCCACATCATCCGCACGACGCCCGGCGCTGCGCCTGCCCCCGGTGACCAGTTCGGTGAACTTGGTCGCGCTCAGCGGCCGTGCGAACAGCCAGCCTTGGCCGTAAATCACCCCTTCGCTTTTCAGCAGCATCGCCTGGGACTCAAACTCGATGCCTTCGGCGATCACCCGCAGTTGCAGCGCATGGGCCATGCGAATGATGTGCGGCGCCACGCCACTGCTGGCGGCATCGTGACCGAGGGCGTCAATGAACGCTTTGTCGATTTTCAGGCAATCCACCGGCAATGTCTGCAGATAGGCCAGGCTGCAATAGCCGGTGCCGAAATCATCGATCAGCACCTGATGGCCCCGATCACGCAGCGCCTGTAGATGGTTGCGGGCGACCACCACGTCCACCAAACCGCGCTCGGTGACTTCAAACGCGATCTGCCGAGGCGCTACCCGGTGCAACGCCAGAAGCTTCGCCGTCACCCGACCGATGCGTGGGGCCATGACGTCGCACGCCGCCAGATTGACCGATACGTACAGGTGCGGATTGGCGCGTAACAGATGGCCCAACTGTTCAAGCAACTGCTGAAGCACGAAGTCGGTGATCTGGCGGATCTGCCCGGTGTTTTCCGCCAGCGGGATAAAGAGGTCAGGGCTGGTCAGCGTGCCGTCCGGTCGACGCCAGCGCACCAGGGCCTCAGCGCCCACGCACAGCCGGGTATTGAGGTCGAAAATGGGCTGATACAAAACCTTCAGCTCGCCGCGGCGCAGTGCTCCATGCAGCTCACCGCCCAGCGACTGACGCTGACGCACCAGTTGCAGAACGAGAATGCCGATGAACAATGAAATCAACAGACTGGCCGGGACCAGCAGCCACCACGCACCGGTGATCTTCTGTTGCAAGGCACTGCGCGGCGTTATCAGGACCAGTTGATACTCCGGGCTCTGGGTCGGCATCCGGTAGACGAGTTTGTCCTGAGTGGTCATCAGCGTTTCGGTGGAGGTCGGCGACCATTCCGGTGTGGGCGGCCATGCCTGAGCGGGGCCCAGGACCGGGACTGCTTTGGACCCGCGATCGAGCACCACCACCAGACTGCCGCCCGCCGGCAGGTCGACGACGTCAGTCAAATGGCCGCGGGAGGTGGACACACGAAACTCCCCGCGCCCAAGCATCAATGAAGCCAGGTTGTCGTCAGGCTGGGTGGAGGTGTTGAGCCAGTAGTCGTAGGTAGGGCCGCGAATGTCCGGTGGCCTGGGCTTGCCAATCAGGCTCTGCCGCGTCCAGCTGGAGCAGAACTGGCTTTCGCTGACGTACGCCGCTTCGTAGATAAAACGGTAGCGCGAGTTCACCTGACGCAACTGCCCGATCATCTCAGGGCTGCATCCGCGCAACGATTGCGCTTCAAGCTGATCGAGCCCGGCCCTCAACTGGCCAAACAACTGCTCCAGCCGCACCAGAAAGCGCTCGCCCTGAGCATTCATCTGCGCACGTTCGTCCTGCCGGGCCTGATGCATCGCCAGCCCGAAGCTGCCCGCCAGCAGGATGGCCGCGCTTAACAGCGCGGCCATTAATGCCAGAAGCCAGGGACGATAAAGGAAAGAGCGCAGTCGCGGCGTCGCCGTGAGCATCGACAGTCATCCAGAGGGTGGGATTTCCATAACCACTGAGGTATAGCAACAAGCGCAGCAATAGCCCGGAAAAAAGCGACATTAGCGGAATTTAGTGCTTGAAGTTAAGTACTTGCAGAATAGCCGCACTTTGCAGATCCGGCTCACCGTCAAATTTCTGTGGTCGGTAGTGCATCTGGAACGCAGCCAGCGTGTGACGTGTCGCAATGTCCAGCTCTCCGGTCTGCGGCGTCGGGTAACCCAGCAGCGCCAATTGCTGCTGAAACCACACGATATTTGGCACGACGCCCATCAGCTGCGTCTGACGCTGTGCGACTTGCTGTTCATCCGGCCAGATTCCCAGACCTTCCCGGGCCAGCCGCTTCCAAGGGAACAACGGGCCCGGATCGAGCTTGCGCAGCGGCGCGATGTCACTGTGGCCAATGACGTGGCGCGGTTCGATGTGATTGCGTTTGACGATGTCTTTGAGCAGCACGATCAGCGCTTGAATCTGCGCCTCGCTATAGGGATACCAAAGCCGGCCGGTGGGCGTGTCGCGGTAGCCCGGATTGACGATCTCGATGCCGATGCTGCTTGAGTTGAGCCAGGTGCGCCCGTCCCATTCGCTTTCGCCGGCATGCCACGCGCGCTGGGATTCGTCGACCAGCTTGTAGGTGGTGGCTGGACCGTCGCCGATCAGGTAATGCGCGCTGACCTCACCGTGGGTCAGTAATGCCAACGACCGATCGAGGGAGGCAGAGGTGTAATG
This sequence comes from Pseudomonas sp. CFBP 8772, assembly GCF_014841665.1. Classification (NCBI taxonomy): domain Bacteria; kingdom Pseudomonadati; phylum Pseudomonadota; class Gammaproteobacteria; order Pseudomonadales; family Pseudomonadaceae; genus Pseudomonas; species Pseudomonas sp. CFBP 8772. Next base: position 35,168 of record NZ_JACYUI010000002.1, read on the forward strand.
GACCACCACAAACTGCACGCGACTGTCGAAATTGACGGAAGGATGGCTGGTATCGATCTTCGGACCGCTGCTGCAAGCGCTCAGCAGCAACAACAGAAACAGGGCAGAAATAGACTTCATGGGGGCACGACGTGTAGGCAAATAATGCAACAGTGTAACGTAACGTCGGTGACGCATTCAAAAATGCATCATCCCCACGCAGCCAACCAGACGAACCGTCTCAGCCCTGCTCGATGCGGTTTCGCCCCTCGTCCTTGGCGCGGTACAGCGCCTGGTCAGCACGCTTGAGCACAACATCACTGCGCTCACCCTGGGAGAACGCCGTGATGCCCATGGACACCGTGACCGTCACCCGCTCGCCCTTGAAGTGAAACGGGCACTGTTCGATGCCTTCGCGCAGACGCTCCAGCAGCGCCAACCCCTCATCCATCGGCGTGGTCGGCAGCAGGAGCACGAACTCTTCCCCGCCAAATCGCGCAATGAAGTCCGAAGCCCGCAATCGCTTTCGCAGTTGCCCGGCGATGATCTTCAGCACCTTGTCACCCGCCAGATGCCCGTAGCCGTCGTTGATACGCTTGAAGTGATCCAGGTCGAGGATGCCGAGCAGCAGGCTTGATTGCTTACGCTGCAGCTGGTCGATCTCTTGCTCCAGCCGCTCGTTCCATGCCGCGCGGTTTGGCAGGCCTGTCAACGTATCGATCAGGGCCTTTTGCCGTTGCTCTTCCAGATGAACCCGGAAGCCCAGCGCCTCCTGCTCCATGGTGGCCACGCGACTGGAGAGCGCTTGCAGGCGGGTAGCGACTTCCTGCTCGCGTTGATCGCGTTGCTGCTGATGATGATCCATGGTGCCAATCAGCCCTTCGAGGCGCCTCTCCAGCACCTGCTTCAAGCTGTCGAGATCGGCCGCCTGCTGCACGCTGATTTGCAGGTCATCGACGTGCTCGCGCAGTTGATGGTCCAGTTGCCGTGACGCCGATTGCTGATCGGCATGGTTTTCGCTGGCTGCCAGCAAGCCACTCTGGAACGACTCAAGCCGCTCATTGAGCTGTTTGAGATAGGCCTCGAATTCATGCTGGCCGCTGTCAGTGACGGCGAGCATCAGCACAGCAAGGTCGTCGAGGATCGGCAGCAGTTCGTACCAGTTCAGCCCATGCTCAAGCCGGGCGCGCATGGCATCGGCTTGCGCACGATGGTGTTCGGGCAGCGTCAGTTCGTCGAGCAGGCCCAGTAGCGTTTCTTCGATGTGGGCGGCGACCGAGCTGTAACTTGGCTCGGGCGAGGAGGGCAACGCGTAGGGGCTGTCTTCTTCGGCGGCGGTCTCATCAGGCTCGTCGTCTTCAGCGAGGATATCGATGTCGTCGGCAATGACGATGACTTCAGCAGTCTCGTCAGGGTCCGGAGCGGGCGCTTCAGCCGCAGGCTCGGAAGCTTCTTCGTGTGAAGACTCGGCGGCGGAGGGCTGCGGGACGTCAGCGGCGTGGAGCGGCGCCTCGGGTTCTTCGTCTGGCTGGGCCGGCTCGGGCTCGGGCTCGGACATTACCGGCTGGGCAGCAACTTCCGGGTGGGGCGTCGGGATGGCGCACTCAGGCTCTTGGGCGACAGGCTGGGGAACCGGCGGGACGGTGCTGCGAAGTTCCGCCTCCAGTTCGGTGTTGTCTGGGGCAACCTCCGGCATGGCGGCTGAATGCTGCGGCGCATCGTCAGAAGCCCGCAGCGTCAACTCGGCCGGTTCGTTAACTGGATGGGCCAACGGGGCTGAATCATCACCTTCGCTGCCAGCCTCACGGTGACTGCCGAACAATCGCTGCAGAAAACCCGGACGGGACGCTTCATCCGGGTGTTCGATCTGCGACAGCGCCTGCCCTTGAAGTCCGCTCAACTCGCTTAACAGCAGCGGCAGCTCACGGGCCTGATTGATGCGATCTTCCAGGCCCTTGGCGAATCGCTTGAGCGGCTTGCTGACGTCCTTCGGCAACGGCAATGCCTGCAGTTGCGCGACCAACGACGTCAACGCCGTGCCCATTTGCTCGACGCGCTGCTCGCGACGCTGCTCGGATTCCAGCACCGCTTTTTCCAGGCGCGGAATCAAGGCGGCCAGGCCTGCGTCCATGTCGTCCTTGCGAACAATCTCACGCATTTCCTTCATGCATGCATCAACGGCCTTGTCGGCACCTTCGGCCGCCAGGCTGCTGCGCACGAGGCCTCGACGCAGCAAGTCGAGCCGCGCATTCCAGCGCCGCTCCAGTTTGTCTTGCTGCTCGATGCTCTTGAGGTACTTTTCTTTCCAGCGCTGCGCTTCGTCGGTCATTCCACAGGTCCGCGAGGAGATGTGCTTGTTATCGGCAGCGAGTCACCGAATAATGAGGCCGGCAAGCGAATCTCCACCGCGACGGGCAGATGATCGGAAATGGGCTGGGCCAGCACCTGCACTTTTTCAAGGGTCAGGGTCGGGCTCAGGAGGATGTGGTCCAGGCATCGTTGGGGACGCCAGCTGGGGAAAGTCGCCTCAACCTGGGGTGCAAGCAAGCCGAGATCGCGCAGTGGCGAGGTTTGCAGCAGGTCATTGGCGTGGGTGTTCATGTCGCCCATCAGCACCTGATGCCGATAGCCGCCAATCAGCTCGCGAATGTACGCCAGCTGCCGTGTGCGGGTCCGTGCGCCCAGTGCCAGATGCATCACCACCACGACCAGTGCATCCGGGCCTTCGCCGAAACGAACGAGAATGGCGCCACGCCCGGCCGGGCCCGGTAGCGGATGGTCTTCGATGTCCCACGGACGCAAACGGCTGAGCACGCCATTGCTGTGCTGGGCGAGGCGCCCGAGGTTTCGATTGAGTTGCTGGTGCCAGTACGGAAACGAACCGAGCTGGGCGAGGTGTTCGACCTGATTGATGTAGCCCGAGCGCAGGCTGCCACCATCGGCTTCCTGCAACGCGACCAGATCATAGTCACGCAGCAGATCGCCGATTTTCTGCAGGTTCCCGGCTCGACCGTTGTGGGGCAGCAGATGCTGCCAGCCCCGGGTCAGGTAGTGCCGGTAGCGTTCGGTGCTGTTGCCCACCTGGATGTTGAAGCTGAGCAGGCGAAGCCGACCGTCGGCCGGCAGGCCCGTCTCGTGAAGATGATGCTCGTTGACCTTCGGCGTGTGCCGGGCAACGACCCGTTCAGTAGTTCCCCAGCGCGCCATGGTCAGCCCTTACTTGGCGGTCAGCGTCGCGCGTTCTTTGGCGATCAGCTGATCGGCCACTTGCAGCGCCTGCTCCGGACCACCGGCAGTGCCGAGGTCAAAGCGGTACTTGCCGTTGACGATCATGGTCGGGACGCCCGTGATTTCGTACTTCTTGGCCAGTTCCTTGTATTGGGCGATCTTGCCCTTCACAGCGAACGAGTTGAAGGTTTCGAGGAACTTGGTCTTGTCGACGCCCTGGGTGGCGACGAACTCGGCCATGTCATTCGGGTCGGTCAGACGCTTGCCGCCTTTCTGAATGGCGTCGAACACGGCGGTGTGGACTTTCTTCTCTACGCCCATGGTGTCGAGGGTAATGAATAGCTGGCCATGAGCGTCCCAAGGGCCGCCGAACATGGCGGGGACGCGGATGAAGTGCACGTCAGCGGGAAGTTTTTCAGCCCATGGATTGATGACGGGCTCGAAGGCGTAGCAGTGCGGGCAGCCGTACCAGAACATTTCGACGACTTCGATCTTGCCCGGCTCGGAAACAGGAACAGCGCTTTTCAGCTCGACGTATTGCTTGCCGGCTTCGATGGGCTCTGCTGCTTGAGCGGTCAAACCGAACAGGCTGGTAAAAATCAGAGCGGCGCTGAGAATCAGATTACGCATGCTTAACTCCTGGGCATGGAAGGTCACTTCGGTGGCCGCGGTTCGACCGGCCGAGGTGATATGAGTTCGCAAGTGTAACGCCTGCGGCCACAAAAAAGGGCAGCCGTTCGCTACCCTTTTTGGCCCGTCCGGGCAGGTCTGCCGGCAATTTGTTTTACCACCCGTGTCCGTCAGGATCGCGCGCCAGACGCTCAATGCAGCCCTTGAATGTACGCCGCCAGCGCCTCGATATCCTTATCGTTCAGCTTTGCGGCGATGGTGCGCATGACCAGGGTGTCGCCGTCATTGATGCGGTCACCTTTGCGGAACGCTGTGAGCTGTTTCTTGATGTACTCGGCGTGCTGCCCGCTCAGGTGCGGAAAGCCTGCCGTTGCAATGCCCGCGCCGTTTGGTGAATGGCAGCCGATGCAGGCCGGCATGCCCTGATCGAGCTTGCCGCCGCGAAACAGCGCTTCACCAGGCGCGACGAGATCGGGATCGGCAGTGCCGACGCTGCCTTTCTGGCCGGCGTAATAAGCGGCGATGTCGGCCAGGTCCTGATCGGTGAGCGGGTTCAGCTGGCCGGTCATTTCCAGCACAACCCGCTTCCCGTCCTTGATGTCGTGCAGTTGCTTGAGCAGATACCGCTCGCCCTGGCTGGCGAGCTTCGGGAAGATGGGCACCAGGCTATTGCCATCGGGTCCGTGACAAGCGCCGCAGACAGCCGTCTTTGCTTGCCCGGCGACCGGGTCGCCCACTGGCGAGTCAGCGGCCTGCGCCAAGCCATTCAGGCTCAGGGTCAACAGCATACTCGAGAGAAATGCGTTCATGGGTTGATCCGATGCGGCTGAGAGGGTCGCCTTCAGGGCTAACTGTCTTGGGGGGGGGCGGCCTGTATTTGTGGGTCTGAGGTTACGCGCCATGGGGGTTTCGCTTCGGCAATGCCCTCGCCGGGGTCGGACAAGGCACACATGAAATCTGCGGCATTATATACTCGCGCCCATTGAACGGAAAACGACACCCCGTTGCCGCGCACGCCGCAACGCCCTCACCGGATATCCCATGCAACTCAAGAACCCAATTCTCGGCCTGTGCCAACAAGCCAAGTTCATGCTCAGCGCTGCCAAAGTCGACCAATGCCCGGATGACGAAGGCTTTGAAGTCGCCTTCGCCGGCCGCTCCAACGCTGGCAAATCCAGCGCGTTGAACACCCTGACCCATGCAAGTCTGGCGCGCACCTCGAAAACCCCGGGGCGTACCCAGTTGCTGAACTTCTTTAGCCTGGATGACGACCGCCGCCTGGTCGACTTGCCGGGCTACGGTTACGCGAAGGTGCCGATTCCGCTGAAGTTGCACTGGCAGCGCCACCTGGAAGCCTATCTGGGCGGCCGTGAAAGTCTGAAGGGGTTGATCCTGATGATGGACATCCGCCACCCGATGACGGACTTCGATCTGCTGATGCTGGACTGGGCCATCGCCAGCGGCATGCCGATGCACATTTTGCTGACCAAAGCCGACAAGCTGACCTTCGGCGCGGCGAAGAACACCCTGCTCAAGGTCCAGTCGGAAATCCATCGGGGTTGGGGTGACGCCATTACCATCCAGCTGTTTTCGGCACCCAAGCGCATGGGCCTGGAAGAGGCTTATACCGTGCTGGCCGACTGGATGGAGCTGGAAGACAAGGCACCGGCGGCCTGAATCGCAGGCAAAAAAAACCCCGGACTTCATGTGGGGAGGGGAAGTTCGGGGTCCAAGTCCAGACCTCTCGGGAGGGATCCGGATATCTGCCAACACTTAACACAACATAGGAGCATGAATGGCTACGTCAGCCATTCGCAAACTCAGACCGGAGTTTGTCCGCCGAAGTTCAAAAGCGGCGGAAATTTTATGGATGCCGCAGTTCCGATTCCGAACAGAATCGGAATGACAAGGCCGTATTAATGCGCCTCGTCCCAGTTATTCCCCACACCCACTTCGACCAGCAGCGGAACATCCAGCTCGGCTGCGCCGCTCATGTGCACGCGGATGTCCTTGCTGATCTGTTCGACCAGATCTTCACGCACTTCCAGCACCAGTTCATCGTGAACCTGCAGGATGACGCGAGCATCCAGCCCTGACGCTTCCAGCCAGCCATTCACCGCTACCATCGCTCGCTTAATGATGTCCGCCGCCGTACCTTGCATCGGCGCGTTGATCGCCATGCGTTCGGCACCTTTGCGCAGCGCCTGGTTCTTCGCGTTGATGTCCGGCAGGTAAAGGCGACGACCGAAGATGGTCTCCACGTACCCTTGTTCCGCCGCCTGAGCACGGGTGCGCTCCATGTAATCCAGCACGCCCGGATAGCGCGCGAAATAGCGATCCACGTACGCCTGGGATTGCTTGCGATCGACACCGATCTGCTTGGCCAGCCCGAATGCGCTCATGCCGTAGATCAGACCGAAGTTGATCGCCTTGGCGCTGCGGCGCATGTCATTGGTCACGTCCGTCAGTTCCACACCGAACACCTCGCCCGCCGTTGCACGGTGGACGTCCAGGTCATTACGGAAGGCGTGCAACAAGCCTTCGTCTTTGGCCAGATGCGCCATGATCCGCAGTTCGATCTGCGAGTAGTCCGCCGCCAGCAGTTTGTAGCCCTGGGGGGCAACAAACGCCTGACGAATGCGACGACCCTCGGCGGTCCGGATCGGGATGTTCTGCAGGTTCGGGTCGCTGGAGGACAGACGCCCGGTCACCGCCACCGCCTGATGGTAGGAGGTGTGAATTCGCCCGGTGCGCGGGTTGATCTGCTCCGGCAGGCGGTCGGTGTACGTGCTCTTCAGCTTGCTCATCGAGCGGTACTGCATCAGCACTTTCGGCAGCGGATATTCCTGCTCGGCCAGTTCCGCGAGCACCGCTTCAGCCGTGGACGGCTGGCCGGTGGCGGTCTTGCTGATGATCGGCATGCCGAGCTTTTCGTAGAGAATCACCCCGAGCTGCTTGGGCGATCCGAGATTGAATTCTTCACCGGCGATGGCGAACGCTTCGCGCTCAAGCTCTGTCATTTTGTTGCCCAGCTCGACGCTCTGATTGCCCAGAAGATTGGCATCGACCAGAGCGCCTTGACGCTCGATACGCGCCAGCACAGGCATAAGTGGCATCTCGATGTCGTTCAGCACTGGCGCCAGACTCGGGGTCTTGGCCAATCTGTCCTGCAGCACCTCGTGCAGACGCAGCGTCAGGTCAGCCTCTTCAGCCGCATACGTACCCGCCTGCTCCAGCGCGATCTGGTCGAAAGTCAGCTGTTTTGCGCCCTTGCCCGCGATGTCCTGAAAATTGACAGGTGTGTGATCCAGGTACTTGGCGACCAGGCTGTCACGGTCGTGACGCGTCGCAGTGGAGTCGAGCACGTAGGATTCGAGCATCGTGTCGAACTTGACGCCCTGCACGTTGATGCCCTGGCTCTGGTCACCATCAATGGCGCAGTTGGCCAGCAGGTTGATCGCAAACTTGGCGTGCTGGCCGACCTTGATTTTGCTCGCGTCCTCCAGCATGGGCTTGACCGATTTCAGTACCGCGTCGCGATCCAGTTGCTGCTGCACGCCCATATAGGAATGGGTGAGCGGGATGTAACAGGCTTCGTGGGTCTTGATCGCAAACGACAGGCCGACGACTTGCGCGCGTTGGGCATCGGTACCGTTGCTCTGCACCACAAAAGCGAACAACTGAGCGGCTTTCAGCTTTTTCAGCCAGTCGTCGAATTGGGTTTGCTCGAGAATGAGTTCGTAGTTGGCCTCGATGACAGGCGCCGGCTCGGCAGCAGGGACGACTTCCGCGCCTTCCTGGCGAGCGTCACGCTGCAGATCAGTGATCCAGCTCTTGAATTCCAGCTCGGTGTAGAGCGCCATCAGCGCCTCACGGTCAGGCTCGCCGCAGTGCAGGGCGTCGAGCTCGATGTCTAGCGGCACGTCGATCTTGATGGTCGCCAGCTCGTAGGACAGGAAGGCCATTTCCTTGTGTTCTTCGAGCTTGGCCGGCAGGGATTTAGCGCCCCGAAGCGGCAGCGCTGCCACTTTATCGAGGTTCGCGTAAAGCTCTTTCAGGCCACCGTTGATGCCCACCAACAGGCCCGCTGCGGTTTTCTCACCGACACCGGGTACGCCGGGGATGTTGTCGACCTTGTCGCCCATCAGCGCCAGGTAATCGATGATGTGTTCCGGGCCAACACCGAACTTCTCCTTCACGCCGGCGACGTCCAGCACACTGCCGGTCATGGTGTTGACCAGCGTGATGTGGCCATCGACCAGCTGCGCCATGTCCTTGTCACCGGTAGAGATGACCACCGGACGGTCGGCGGCCGCGCTGCTGCGCGCCAAGGTGCCGATCACGTCATCGGCCTCCACGCCCTCAACGCACAACAGCGGATAGCCGAGGCCTCGCACGCAGTTGTGCAGGAAGTCGATCTGCACGCGCATGTCGTCCGGCATGCTGGGGCGGTTGGCTTTGTATTCGCCGTACAGCGCGTCGCGGAACGTTCCGCCCTTGGCATCGAAAACCACGGCAAACGGGCTTTCGGGGTACTGCCTGCGCAGGCTTTTGAGCATGTTCAGTACGCCCTTGACCGCACCGGTGGGCAGGCCTTTGGAGGTCATGAGCGGCGGCAGCGCATGGAACGCGCGGTATAGATAAGAAGAACCGTCCACCAGGACGAGGGGCGCAAGACTCATGTGCAAGATCAACCTTTTCGGCGGGGTCGGCGCTAGAATGCGCGGACCGTTGACGACAAAGGCACAAGGTTATCATGCGCGCGCTGAATCGCCTGTTACTGCTCGGCGGGTTGATCGCCTGTCCGTGGCTGGCGGTCGCGGCGGACGATGAAGCGCCGTCGGCAGAGCCTGATGTGACGATTCGTCAGGACAGCGACGGCTTCATCAAGGAGTATCGTGCGAACGGATTCGTGTACGCCGTGAAGATCACGCCCAAACACGGCAAGCCGTATTATCTGGTGCGCGCCGATGGCACAAGTGGTCAATTCATCCGTTCGGATCAACCGGACATGCTGATACCCCAATGGGTACTATTCAGCTGGTAACGCCCTACATTCACTCTCTTGCTGGCAGTCTTCTATGTCCGTTTTTACTCCCCTGGCTCGGCCTGAGCTGGAAGCTTTTCTCGCCCCGTACGGGCTTGGCGCCCTGCGTGATTTTCAGGGCATTGCCGCTGGAAGTGAAAACACCAATTTCTTCATCAGCCTGGAGCAGGGCGAATTCGTGCTGACCCTGGTCGAGCGCGGTCCGGTTCAGGAGATGCCGTTCTTCATCGAACTGCTGGACGTTCTCCACGACGCCAACTTGCCCGTACCCTACGCGCTGCGCACCACCGACGGGCAGGCCCTGCGCGAGCTGAAAGGCAAACCGGCGCTGCTGCAACCGCGTCTGTCCGGCAAGCACCCGGCCCAGCCCAACACCCAGCACTGCGTGCAGATCGGCGAATTCATGGCGCACATGCACATGGCCACGCGCAGCGAGACTATCGAGCGCAAAACAGATCGTGGTCTGGACTGGATGCTGGAGGAGGGCGGTAATTTCATCTCTCACCTGGACGAGGCCCAGGGCGCGCTGCTGACCAAGGCGGTCGAGGAAATCCAGCGGCGCAAGGCTGCCATCATGGCGCTGCCGCGGGCCAATCTGCACGCCGACCTGTTCCGCGACAACACGCTGTTCGAAGGCACTCACCTGACGGGCGTGATCGATTTCTACAATGCCTGTTCCGGGCCGATGCTGTACGACGTGGCGATTGCCGTGAATGACTGGTGCTCGTTTGAGGATGGCACCATCGATGGGCCGCGAGCCCGGGCGTTTCTGGGTGCCTATGCCGCGCTGAGGCCGTTCACCGCCGCCGAAGCCGAGCTGTGGTCGACGATGTTGCGCGTGGGTTGCGTACGCTTCTGGCTGTCACGCCTCATTGCCGCCGAAACCTTCGCCGGCCAGGACGTGCTGATCCATGATCCGGACGAATTCCGCAAACGCCTGGAACAGCGGCAAGAAACCCACATCCCGTTGCCGTTTGCGTTGTAGGCCTCATAAAAGCTTCGTGAGCAAGCTCACTCTCACAGGGACCGCGTTCAACTGTAGGAGTGAGCTTGCTCGCGAAGGCATCGGCCCAGCACTTACAAACCTTCCAGACACCCCGCCAGATCATCCGCCAGTTTGCTCAGCAATTGCTCATAACCCTCGGCGGTGGCGGGTGTATAGCCGCCCAATCCGTCCAGCTCCGCCAGTTTGACCGGCAGACCCGCACTCAACGTGTCGGCCAGCCGCGGGCGAAGAGGCGGCTCGCTAAACACGCAGGTCTTGCCGAATTCGGTCAACCGCGCGCGCATGGCGGCGACGTGCTGGGCACCCGGCTGAACCTCGCTGCTGACGGCAAACACGCCGGCATGCCTCAACCCATATGCCTCTTCGAAATAATCAAACGCCTCGTGGAACACGAAATACTGCTTGCTCGAAATCCCGGCGACCCGCTGTTTGATTTTGGCGTCCAACGCGTCAAGGCGTGTGTCGAAGGCTTGAACGTTGCTCTCATAACGCGCGGCATTGGCGGGATCGGCCTGGCTCAAGTCAGCGGCCATCTTCGCCGCAATCACCCGCGCATTGATTGACGACAGCCATAAATGCGCATCGACGCTGCCCGGGCGGTGGTCGTGATCATGCTCGTCTTCGTCATCATCGTGGTGCTCGGCGCTGGCGGTGAAATGACGCAGGTGCATACCCGGCAACGACTCAACCGGGACAGAAGACTTACTGCGCCCGGACAGTACGCGGGGCAGGAATGTCTCCATGTCCGGGCCGATCCAGTAGAGCAGATCGGCTTCCTGCGCGCGCCGTACGTCGGACGGCCGTAGCGCGTAGTTATGAGGGGATGCGCCCGGCGGAAGCAGGACTTCCGGCACCGCGATTCCGTCCTGCACAGCCGCGGCGATCAGCTGCAGCGGCTTTATGCTGGTCAGTATTCGCACGCTGGCATCGGCGGCATTGGCGGTTAAAAAACCAGTCATAAATACGACAAAAAGTAAAAAAAGTCGGGACACGATAACCACTCATGGGGGCAGGAACGGGTAACATAATAACGTCTCTCTCAAAGGCCGTCGCCGCTCATGTCCAAAACACCCCTGGCCAGTCGCCCCCACGATCACTCCCACTGCGTGCACAGCGCGCTCACTGAAGCCGACTCGCTGTGCGCGGGCAAAGGCTTGCGGCTGACGGCCCTGCGTCGTCGCGTGCTGGAACTGGTCTGGCAGAGCCACAAGCCGCTGGGCGCCTATGACATCCTCGCCGTGCTCAGCGAAGAAGACGGCCGCCGCGCCGCACCGCCCACGGTGTACCGCGCGCTGGACTTCCTGCTGGAAAACGGTCTGGTTCACCGCATCGCGTCGCTGAACGCCTTCGCCGGCTGCAACCACCCCACCCACGCGCATCAGGGCCAGTTCCTGATCTGTCGCGAGTGCCACGCCGCCATCGAGTTGCAGCACGCCACCATCAGCGCCGCCATCGTCGACGCTGCCAACGAGGTGGGCTTTGACGTTGAAGCCCAGACCGTCGAAGTCGTTGGCGTGTGTGCCGGGTGCAAGGCCGCCTGATGAGCGATGCACTGATCCGCCTGAAGGACGTCAGCGTGACCCGCGCCGGCCAGAGCGTGCTGGAAAACATCCAGCTGAGCGTCAGTTCAGGTGAAATTGTCACCCTGATCGGCCCCAATGGGGCGGGCAAGACCACGCTGGTGCGCGCCGTGCTCGGGCTGCTGAAGGCTGATTCGGGCGAAATCTGGCGCAAGCCGAAACTGCGCGTTGGTTATATGCCGCAGAAGCTGCACATTGATGCCACGCTGCCGTTGTCGGTCCTGCGTTTCCTGCGTCTGGTGCCCGGCGTCGATCGCGATACCGCGCGGGCGGCGCTGGTCGAGGTCGGCGCCGAAAAGGTCATCGACAGCCCGCTGCAAGGGATTTCCGGTGGCGAGATGCAGCGCGTGTTGCTGGCGCGAGCGCTGTTGCGCAAGCCGGAGCTGCTGGTGCTCGACGAGCCGGTGCAGGGCGTCGATGTCGCCGGACAGGCCGAGCTGTACGCGCTGATCACTCAGCTGCGCAACCGGCATCAATGCGGCGTGCTGATGGTTTCCCATGACCTGCATCTGGTCATGAGCACCACCGATCAGGTGGTCTGCCTCAATCGCCACGTGTGCTGCTCCGGTCATCCCGAGCAGGTCAGCAACGATCCTGCCTTCGTGGAGCTGTTCGGCCTGAACGCGCCGAGCCTGGCGATCTACCACCATCATCACGATCATGCGCACGACCTGCATGGCGAAGTCTGCCAACCCGCGCCCGTCCACGATCACGTCCATACCCACAATCACGACCACGGGGACAGCTGCAAGCATGGCTGATTTTCTTCTTTACGCCTTGCTCGCAGGCCTCGCGTTAGCGGTAGTTGCAGGCCCTTTGGGGTCTTTCGTGGTCTGGCGGCGCATGGCTTATTTTGGCGACACGCTGTCCCACGCCGCGTTGCTCGGCGTGGCGCTGGGCTTTCTGCTGGACATCAGCCCGACGATCGCCGTGACCGTGGGCTGCCTGCTGCTGGCGGTGTTGCTGGTAACCCTGCAGCAACGTCAACCGCTGGCGTCCGACACACTGCTGGGTATTCTCGCGCCAAGCACCTTGTCACTCGGGCTGGTAGTGCTGAGCTTCATGCGGGACGTGCGCATTGATTTGATGGGCTATCTGTTCGGCGACCTGCTGGCCATCAGCCCGAACGATCTGGCGTGGATCCTCGCAGGCAGCGCGTTGGTGCTGGTGTTGATCTGCGCGCTGTGGCGGCCGCTGCTGGCGATCACTGTGCATGAAGAGCTGGCGACGGTCGAAGGGCTGCCGGTGGCGACATTGCGGATGACGTTGATGCTGCTGATCGCAGTGGTCATTGCGGTGGCCATGAAGATCGTCGGCGTGTTGCTGATCACCTCGCTGCTGATCATTCCCGCCGCTGCGGCACAACGTCACGCACGCTCGCCGGAGCAAATGGCCCTGGGTGCGAGCATCATTGGCGTCATCGCGGTATGCGCGGGACTGGCGTTGTCCTGGTTCAAAGACACCCCGGCAGGCCCGTCCATCGTGGTCTCGGCGGCGGCACTGTTTCTGCTCAGCTTCCTTTTGCCCAAGCGGTAGAACCTTGGGTGGCGGGTAGAGTCATACTCCGCAATAATCGGATGGCGGCAATGTGCAATGACTCTTTGCCCGCCTACCGATAGTGATCAGTTATTTTCGGGGCAAGCCACTTGTGTGTAGACTTGCTCGTTTTTTGCGCAAATAGAGAATCGCAGGAATGAAGCCGTTCGCATCCCGTTATCTGCTGCTTGCTGCATTTTCCGTTCTGTTGAGCGCTTGCCAGAGCAAGCCCGTAGAGCAGCCGGTGCCTGTTGCGCCGCCCGATGCCTATCAGCAGCTGGAGCAGAACATTGCCAGCAGCGAGTTGGCCACCGCGGAAGATCAACTCGCCGCGCTGCAAGGCAAATCCCCGGACGATCCTCGACTCGAGCAATACCAGCGTCAGTTGGCTGAGGCTTATTTGAGCCGCAGTCAGATCGTGCTGCAAAAAGGCGACATGAATGCCGCCGCGACCGCGCTCAGTCGTGCTCGTGCCCTGATGCCAAAGGCTCCGGCGCTGACCAGTGGCGTCAACGGCGCTATCGCCCACGCGCGTAAGGCCGAGCTGGAAAAGGCCGAGGCTGATCTGCGGGCTGCGGAAGCCAGGCGCAAGGCGAAAGTGATTGACCCGAGCGCCGAGAGCACGACCATCGAGTTGAAGCTCAGTGACATGAAACAGCTGCGCCGTCAGTTGAGTGACATCGCTGAAGACGTCACTGCCTTCAACTGCGACGTCACGGTGCAGGTGCCGCGCACAGACGACTACCCTTGGCTGGCAACGCTGCTGACCAAGCGAGTGACGAAGATCAACCCGGATTTCGAGTTGCAGATGCAGCGTGAAATCGAGCGGACCGAACCTGCGAAGATCGTGTTGAAGCCCGCTCAGCCCTGATCGGTCTTTGATCAAAAGAAAAGGCGTTGCCCTCGCGGGCAACGCCTTTTTTGTTTGCGCTCCTTTCATGGCTTCGGAAAGGGCCGCAGCGATACAACTGCGCAAGAAGTTGCGCACTCATTTGTTGAAAATTGGGGGGATAGTGCTCTGCAGGCCACGTCGTTTGTGGTCTGTACGCGAGTGCGCAAGACGTTGCGCAGGGGTGCGCAACTCCTTGCGCACTTTTTATAGGGTTTCGGGTTTAGCGTTCGCTAAAACCTGTCGTTTTATTTCTTAAGCTGTTGTTTTTGTTTGGCTAATTTGTAGCTGGCACAGCCCTTGATATCTCCGTGGCCCCCGGATTGGCATTCACGTCATTTCGGATGGTTTTTTAAGCACGGAGAGCATCCTTGGCAAGCCCCGCAATTACACCCGGCAGCGACGACAAACGCGAACCTCAAGTGGCGGTTGTTCCGCTTGATCTGATCCAGGTCGAAGACGTTGGTCTTGGTGCGGCCAATGTCGATGCCTGGCTGCGGGAGATCAGCGGCGGGGTTATCACGCTTGAGCGGATCAAGACGGTGGCCGGCGGGCTGCCGGTGGTCGGTAACATCATGGCGCTGGTTGATGCGCTGAATGACATCGTTCGGCTGGCGACCAGTGACAAGCGCGATCCGCTGGACTGGGTGAGTCTGGGCATCAACCTGATCGGCATGATCCCTATTCCGCCGGGCATGGCGGCAGCGCGGATGACCTTGCGGCCGATGCTGTTTCTGGTGCGTCAGGAGATGCGCCAGGCGGGGAAGATGGTGCTGGGGGATGCGCTGATCGAGGTTCTGATCGGGCACCTGAATGCAACCATCGTCGGGACCCTTGATGACTTTGTGAGTCAGGCGCAGGCCAAGCTTCCCGGGATTCTTGAAGATGCGGGGAAGCTTGGGGAAGGCGTGCTGTTTGAGATCGCTGCTGGCCTTGAAAGGCTGGTTAAGCCGGACCTCAACGCCAAGGCTGATTTTCTGGAAGCGGAGCAGTTGGTCCATGCCGCTGGGGATCTCTGGGCTTACGACCCTAAGGCGGCGATTGGGAATATTTTTGCGGCGGCTGCGGAGGTTTGCGTTGCGGCGGGCAAGGGTGCGGTGAATGGCGCCGTCGAACACCTTGTACCTGAAGCAGTTAAAGATGAGGTGGTCAGACAGGCCAAATTGTTGCGTGCCATGGGGCCGGAGCTTCGGACCCAGATTAAAGGTCTGGCAGATCCTGGGGTTCAGAACTCGCTTGGTTCTTTGCTGCTGACGCTGGACGGCGCAGTCTCAAGCTGGCGGTCGCGCAACGGGCATGGTCAATCGTTCAACATCAAGCCTGGGGTGACTAATCAGGCCAAGCGCAGGGCCGGGGAAGGCAAGCTTGAGAAGGTTCAGCATGAGACGCCTGCCAAGGGCCAGCCCAACCCGAAGATAAATTGTGCCTGTGCTTATACGGGCCACAGCATCAGTTTTGCGATGGGCTCGGAGTCCGTCAGTCATACCGATTTCAGTTTGCCGGGGCCGTTTCCCATTGAGTGGACCCGGACTTACTGTTCGAGTCTGGATGCTTACGATCAGGACGTTATCGGCGCACGCTGGATCACGCCGTTTACCACGCGGTTTGATCTCGTCGGTGATGGTGTTTCATGACGCCGATGGCCGCTCCCACGAATTTCCTCTGCCCAAGGTCAAGCTGTTCCATTTCAATGCCATCGAAAATCTGACCGTCATCCGCCTTAGCAAGGATCGGCTGTTGCTGATGCGGGGGCTTGAGCACAGGGAAACCTATGTTCGGCGGGGCAAGCGCTTTGTTCTGATCAACAAGATGCTGCCTAACGGCGCCGGGGTCATGCTGCATCATGAGCATCGTCATGATGGGCGGTTGGTGCTCTCAGAGTTGGTGACTTACTCGGAGAAAGATGCCAACAAAGTCCATCTGCGACTTGGCACTCTGACTGATGATCGGGGGCGGTTGACGGGGCTTTGGGAAGTCCGGGACGGCGACGTCAAACGCCAACTCTGCGCGTATCAGTACGATGATTTCGGCGATCTTGTTCTGGCTCAGGACGAGAACGGCGCTGCCTGGCGTTATCAGTATCAAGACCACCTGATCACGCGCTATACCGACCGCACCAATCGCGGTTTGAACTTGCAATGGCAGGGCTCCGGTCCCGATGCCAAGGCCGTGCGCGAATGGGCCGATGACGGGAGTTTTGATACTCGTCTGGCGTGGGATGAAAACATTCGTCTGACCTATGTCACCGATGCTCTCGGTCATGAAACCCGGCACTACTACGACAGCCTGGGCTACACCTACCGCATTTGCCACGCCGACGGCCGCTCGGAGTGGTTCTTCCGTGATGCGGCGAAAAACATCATTCGGCATGTCCACACCGACGGCAGCACCGATCGTTATCGCTACGACAAACTGAGCAACCTCACAGAACACATTCGCGCTGACCACAGCGTGATGAATTACGCATACGACGATAAAAGCCATCTGATCAAGATCAGCGATGGCGAGGGCGGCTTGTGGAAACGGGACTACGACCACCGCGGCAATTTGACTGAGGCGATCGATCCGCTAGAGAACGTTACCGAATACGCCTACAACAAGTTTGGTCTTCCTACAGCGATCAAAGACGCTAACGGCAATACCAAAGCGTTGGCCTACAACGAAGCCGGACAGCTCGTTAAGTACACCGACTGCTCGGGCAAGGTAAGTGCGTGGGAGTACGACGAGCGCGGCCAGATGGTCCGCTTCACCGACCCTGCTGGCCACGCGACTACGTATGAATACAAGTCAGGCCAGTTGGTCCTGATAAAACACCCGGACAAAACCGAAGAACGTTTTAGCCGCGACGCCGAAGGCCGTTTGCTCGCCTACTCCGATGGTCTGGAACGCTGCACGACGTGGCGCTACACCGCTGCGGGCTTCATCGCCGAGCGCGTCGACGCCGCCGAGCAAACCCTGCGCTATCGCTGGGACAAACTCGGCCGTCTCGTTGCGCTGGAAAACGAAAACGAACGCCGCGCCCATTTTCACTACGACCCGGTCGGCCGGCTGCTGGAAGAACGCGGCTTCGACAATCGCTCGACTCGCTATCAGTACGACCCGGAAACGGGACGGCTCGCTTATACGGTTAACGGCCAGCGCACGATCGCACTGACTTTCGATCCGATGGGCCGCCTGACCGAACGCCGCGCCATCCTCGGTGAAAAGTCCCAAAGCGAAACCTTTGCCTATGACGGCAATGGCCATCTGGTCATGGCGACCAACGCCGCCAGCCGCCTGCAATGGTTTCACGACCCGGCTGGCAATTTGCTGCGCGAGCACCAGCATTACTCGAATCTGGATAAACCCCTGGTTGCCGTCTGGCAGCACGAATACGACGCCCTTAATAATCGGGTCGCGACCATCCGCCCGGACGGGCATCGCGTCAGCTGGCTGACCTATGGCAGCGGTCATCTGATCGGTCTGAAGCTCGACGAGCACGAACTACTCAGTTACGAACGCGATGACCTGCATCGCGAAGTCGCCCGGCATCAAGGCAATAGCTTGCTGCAAACCCAAAGCTGGGACCCAGCGGGGCGTCTGCACGAACAACTGCTAGGACGCAGCGACGACAAATCCACGTTCATCAAACGCGCCTACACCTACGACGCCGCCGGCCAGCTCACCGACATCCACGACAGCCGTCGCGGCCCGTTAAGTTACCGCTACGACCCAGTCAGTCGCTTGCTCAGCGCCACGAGTCGCCTGGGTACAGAAACCTTCGCCTTCGATCCGGCCAGTAATCTGCTCGACGACAGCGCAACACCCGTCCGCCGTCCACTCGACCCCGAGCCGACTCAAAACAAACTCGTCGACAACCTGCTGCGTGACTACGGCGGCAACCACTACGAATACGACGAACGCGGCAACCAGACAGTCCGCTGGACCAACGGACTGCGAAGCGAACTGCACTGGGACCTCTTCGATCGCCTCGCGCATTTCCGAGATTCGCGCCTGACTGTCGACTTTGGCTACGACCCCCTCGGACGGCGCCTCTACAAGTTCTCAAAAGCCCACTACCGCCCGCGTCCTGAAGCCGGCACCGGCTGGAACGAAAACGAACACGCCCGCAAAGAACGCGAACTCGGCTGCGGATTCACCTTGTACGGCTGGGACGGAGATAACCTCGCCTGGGAAAGCAGCCCGCCGCCATATGCTGGCGCCCTCGGCCGGACGGTGCATTACATCCACGAACCCGGCACTTTCGTGCCCGTGGCCCAGGGCATCCGCCACGAAACCATTCGCCTCGTCAGCCAGCCGACTTACACCGGGCGCTATAACTTCAAAGAAGACCCGCTCTGGAACTACAAACCACTCGCGCTGCCGATCGACGCACTGGCCTGGTATCAATGCGACCACCTCGGCACCCCGCAGGAAATCACCGACCAGAACGGCAACACCGCCTGGAGCGCGCAATACAAAGCTTGGGGCGACGCAACCGAACAGCGCTCCGAATTCGCACAGCAAGTCGGCCTGACCAATCCGATCAGATTCCAAGGCCAGTACCACGACCACGAAACCGGCCTGCACTACAACCGGCATCGGTACTATGATCCAAGGGTCGGGCGGTTTATCAGCAAGGACCCGATTGGCTACAGTGGTGGGCTAAACCTCTATCAATACGTACCGAATCCGACGGGGTGGTCTGACCCGCTGGGACTTGCTCGTCTAAAGGGGATTACACCCAATAATCAGGGCGCCCGTACAACTGGTGAAAAGGGGCCACTTCCAGCACCGGAAGTTGGTTACAGCAAGCGAGCCGGCGGCACCGGGGCGGAGCACCCTGTAGTGAGGGCGCTATATGATTCGGTGCCACCCGATAAACGTTCTAAAATATTTCACGGCGATTGTGGAGAGGCCGACGTGCTCAGCAAGATCGCGCGCGAGAATGACGTCCAGAATGTTGGAGAATTGCGGGTCCTTGTTGAAGGCGCCACCTTTACCACCCTCCGGAATGATGGCAAACCGCTGACTTTTTGCGATTCGTGCTCTCCAGTTATGAATACCCTCGGTATAAGGGACGGAGTTTTATAATGATAAGTGATAAGGACGCCCGGGAAATTGACTGTCTTGAAGAATTATTGGTCCTACGCGGAGTGTCAATAGACCAGCTGAGACGTTGCTATGCGAGATTTCTGCTAAAGCTCGTAAATAGTGGGATTTTTAGAGATGTGTCCAATGATACGATGAAAATAATAGATTCATGCCTGAATAGCGCAATTGCTCGGGAAACAATTGATAAAGCCGACTGCTCAACGAAAAAACATATCTCGGAACTATGGGAGATCGAAGAGAGGAGAGAGGCGCAAAACGAAACGGGCTCAAGACTAGCAAGATGCGTGATCATGTGCTTTGCAACAGAGAAAGAATGGATAGAATCGGATTCTGGAGAACCTACGCCTCTCGACTATTATCTGTTCCTGTTGGCAAGATGCGCTCCGGATATCCCGCAACAGTTCATAATGTTTTTTAGAGGACTTTTGGATGCAAAAAAGGGCTGATTGGTTGAGGGGCGGCGCTATTGTTCTGTCCGAGGAGCTATTAGTGCGATAAAAATAGTTAAAGGGGACGGCCCCCTTTAGCTCTTCATGTGCTCAGGTGATGAGCATCCTCGGCATTAAAGATGGAGTCTCTAAATGATCAGCGATCAAGATGTTCTTGATATCGATAACTTGGAAAGTATGTTGCTTGAGCAAGCTATTTCATATGATCAGCTTAGAAGGCATTACGCGATTTTATTGCTTGATATGCTGGACAAAAAGCGCTATCCAGATACAGATGAAAAAGACTTGGAAGCCCTGGCACTTTATCTAAAAGACGCTGCTGCCACCGCACGGATTAATAGGGATTCTGATGAGTTGGTTAAAGTTATCGGCGAACTGTGGACCATTGAAGGGCAGTATCGGACGTTGAGTCCGGATCTGTCACGCTTCGCTCGGTGTTCAATTCTCTGCTTCAGTACAGAGCAAAAATGGATTGAGGAGGATTCAGGTGATCAGACGCCCCTGTTGCTGTATCTCTATCTTTTAAAGAAGATAGATCCAGAAGTGTGTCCCGCATTGGTAGGTTTTTTTAAAAGACTGTTAGATTGATGTTGAAGGGGTAGAAGGCTGTCAGGGCAAAAAAGACGCTGCCCCTTTATCTCTTGGCACAGCACGAGCAAACTTCGAAGTTAAAATATGAACCGCGAAAATTTAAAAAAATACAGCACCAACTCGATTGTTCGACCTACCGACGATATTGATGCATTTAAGCATCAGCTTGGTTTTTTTGTCAGCGTTTTGGAAGCATTGGGAATCTCTTTTCCCGACGGCGAAAACAATCCGCTGCAGTTGATAAAGGACTACATTGAAGACAGCATCCCTGTTGAAAAGCTCACGGCTAATGCTCCAGCTTGGTGGTCAATCATTGATACTCCAGCAGCAGTGCGTGACTTCCGGGAGCGCAATGTATTAATGGCAAGACTTGCTATCTGTCTTCTTTATTACGACGAGACCAATAGTTCGGAGCTAGGAGATAATCTGTCATGGTTCTTTGAGGTGCTTGAGTTCTTGGAGGTGGATACGAAAATACCAAATGACATGATGATAAAATATTTTGAATATCGATAGATAGTAGTAAGTTGCACGCCCCCCCTGGGACTCTAAGGGGAAAAACCCCTTTAATCTGGCAAGTAGTCGACCAGTGAACATTGGAGTGTCTGGAGAAGGACACAAAACGCCCAAAAAAGCGTGTGGCTCGTGTCGCGAACTTTTGGGCTATTTCGGAGTTGGTGAATGAGTCTATCAATTAATTCTATTATTTGGCCCAAAGATAATTTGGCTGCACAAAGGCACTACGTTTCTTACATGATTAAAGTCCTGAGTTCTTTAGAAATCGAGTATGCCGGATGGGAAAGAAACCCGGTGCACTTTGTTGAAGGCTATATCGCTGGAAGGTGCACAAGCGAGCAGTGTAGAGCTGAAGCCATCGCGTGGTGGAGCTACATCGACTCTCGAGGAGAAAGTAGGGAGCTGAGGGATCCCCAAGTATTAATGGCCAGACTGGCAATTTGCTTGCTATCAATTGATGAAGACAAAGTTGGTAGTTTAGGGGAATCATTATCATGGTTCATCGAAGTGCTCGGGTTCATGGGTAAAAACACTAGAACTGCCATAACTATAATGGCGGAGCACTTCGAGTTTCAGCAGCGATAGCTTGCCTGAGGAACCAAAGGGAAAACCCTCTTCGAGTTAAGCTGGCAATACCGCCGGGGCACGCACTAAAACGTGTCACGAAGATCAACCCCGATTTCGAGTTGCAGATGCAGCGCGAAATCGAGCGCACCGAACCCGCGAAGATCGTGTTGAAACCCGCTCAGCTCTGATCGATTTTTGATCAAAAGAAAAGGCGTCGCCCTCGCGGGCAACGCCTTTTTGTTACGCGCTACTCCTGCAAATTACGCAGGAATTGCCTTCGCTTTCGGCTCACGAGCCCAAACGCGGTGCTGCTGAATCGCATCGAAGAACGCCTTGAACGAGGCGCTGTCTGAAACGGTCAGCAAGCCGGCATCGGCTTCCAGTCGCAGCAGGTCGATCAATTTCTGCGCGTCGCCCGCGTAGGCGATGGCTTTGAGGTGCTTGTACGCCTCAAGCACGTAGTGCAGTGCCACGCCATCGCCGCTCAGGGCCTTGATCGAAGCTTCGCCGCCCGGGATGAACACAGCGTCGAACGCGACCGATGGCAAACCTTCCATCGAAGCATCCACTGCCAGGGACGCGCCACTCGCGGTTTTGACCGGCGCGGAGGTAGGACCCAGCACCTTGGCGTGTGCGCCTTTGGCTTCCAGCGCCGATTTCATCGTCGCTACAGCTTTGTCGTCAACACCGTTCGCGACGAGGATAGCGACTTTGCGCGAAGCAATGTCAGCAGGCAGCAGGTTCGCCTGGCTCAGCAGAGGCGAGCTGTCGACGCTCAACTTGCCGTTGCCTTGCGCCTTGACGGTAGCGGCTTTCGGCGCCGGCAAGCCAAGATTTTCAGCCACACGTGCGGCCAGGGTGAGGTCGATATTCGCGAGAATCTCGTTCACCTGACGGGCGCGAATGTGCTCACGCTCCACCTTGCCCAACTCGAAGCTGTACGCCGCGATGATGTGCTCTTTCTCGTGCTCGCTCATGCTGTTGAAGAACAGCGTGGCTTGGGTGAAGTGATCGCCAAACGACGGGCTGCGCTCACGCACTTTGTGCGCTTCGATGCGTTCTGGATACGTCTCGAAACCGCCATCCTCCCGACCTGCAGGGGTTTCTTTCGGCCAGCCGCCGTCGATGGAGTTCGGCTCGTAGGAAGCGCGACCCTTGTCGATGGTAGTGCGATGCTGAGCATCACGCTGGTTGTTGTGGTTCGGCGAGACCGGACGGTTGATCGGGATCTCGTGGAAGTTCGGCCCACCCAGTCGGCTGATCTGCGTATCGGTATAGGAAAACAGCCGACCTTGCAGCAGCGGATCATTGGAGAAGTCGATACCCGGCACGACGTGGCCTGGGCAGAACGCAACCTGCTCGGTCTCGGCGAAGTAGTTGTCCGGGTTACGGTTGAGCACCATCTTGCCCAGCGGTGTTACCGGCACCAGCTCTTCCGGAATGATTTTGGTCGGGTCCAGAATGTCAAAGTCGAACTTGTGCTCGTCTTCCTCGGCAACGATCTGAACGCCCAGTTCCCATTCCGGGTAGTCGCCCATCTCGATGGACTCCCACAGGTCGCGGCGGTGGAAGTCGGTGTCCTTGCCCGCGAGCTTCTGGGCCTCATCCCACACCAGGGAGCAAGTACCGTACTTAGGCTTCCAGTGGAATTTAACGAACGTGGATTTACCTTCGGTGTTGATCATGCGGAACGTGTGAATGCCGAAACCCTGCATAGAGCGCAGGCTTTTCGGAATCGCACGGTCGGACATGGTCCACAGCACCATGTGCGCGGATTCCGGCACTAGGGATACGAAGTCCCAGAAGGTGTCGTGGGCCGAGCCGCCCGTAGGGATTTCGTTGTGTGGCTCTGGCTTCACCGCGTGTACGAAATCGGGGAACTTGATGGCGTCTTGAATGAAGAACACCGGCATGTTGTTACCGACCAGGTCGTAGTTACCTTCGCCGGTGTAGAACTTGACCGCGAAACCACGTACGTCACGCACGGTATCGCCGGAGCCGCGTGGGCCTTGAACCGTGGAGAAGCGTACGAAGACCGGGGTTTTCTTGCCCGGGTCACGAAGGAATTCGGCTTTGGAAAGCGCCGAATGGTTTTCATAGGTCTGGAAGTAACCGTGAGCCGCAGTACCGCGCGCGTGGACGATACGCTCCGGGATACGTTCGTGGTCGAAGTGGGTAATCTTCTCGCGCATGATGAAGTCTTCAAGCAGCGACGGGCCGCGCGAGCCGACTTTCAGCGTGTTTTGGTTGTCGGAGATCTTTACGCCCTGATTGGTACGCAAAGCCTCGCCGGTGGCGTCGGAGCGGAAGGTTTCAAGGCTTTCGATCTTGGCGTTGGTATTGCCACGATCCAGCGTGTCAGTGCCAGCCAGTTCACTGTTGGCGGTGGCGCTGACAGGCGGATTGGTGTTCTTACTCATCAGACAAAACTCCTCGGTTCGGACGGCTCCCTGTTCGGCGTTCCATGGTGTGGAGGCAGCAGGAGCTCGCAGGCGGCAACACCTGACACGAGGTCAGGCATTATTCAGGCGCTAAGTAAGTGACTGACGATGAAATCAGCCGTTCCGTTTGTTTTTCGGATTCATCGATTTCCTTCGTCAGCCCGACAGTCGGCTGTGCATATGACCGTTCGGCAGGTGCAGTGTGAAATAAATGATAAGAAGGCTGGGCCCAATCCGGATTCGACAGGCTAAAATGCGCGCCCGGTTTACCCAGCCGAAGCCGAAATGGCATCGCTCAGCAGCGTGATGAAGGCATAAGTCTCCACGCTGATTTTTCAACGCGCCCCACAAGGTTCGCTCCGTGATCGAGTTCCAGAACGTCCACAAAACCTATCGGGTCGCCGACCGGGAAATTCCCGCGCTGCACCCCACCAGCCTGCGCATCGAAAATGGCCAGGTGTTTGGCCTGATTGGCCACTCCGGCGCCGGTAAAAGCACCATGCTGCGCTTGATCAACCGCCTTGAAGCGCCGAGTGGCGGCCAGATTCTGGTCGATGACGTCGACGTCACCGCACTGGACGCCGAGGGTCTGCGCGGCTTCCGCCGTCAGGTCGGCATGATCTTCCAGCACTTCAATCTGCTGTCGTCCAAGACGGTCGCCGACAACGTCGCCATGCCGCTGACGCTGGCCGGGGACATGTCCCGCGCGCAGATCGATCAGCGCGTGGCCGAGTTGCTCGCCCGCGTGGGTCTTTCCGATCACGCCAAAAAGTACCCAGCGCAATTGTCCGGCGGTCAGAAGCAACGCGTTGGCATCGCCCGCGCGCTGGCAACCAAGCCGAAGATTCTGCTGTGCGACGAGGCCACCAGCGCCCTGGACCCGCAAACCACGGCCTCGGTGTTGCAGCTGTTGGCCGAGATCAATCGCGAACTGAAGCTGACCATCGTGCTGATCACCCACGAAATGGACGTGATCCGTCGCGTCTGCGATCAGGTGGCCGTCATGGATGCGGGCGTGATCGTCGAACAGGGCGCCGTGGCCGATGTGTTTCTGCACCCCAAGCACCCGACCACGCGCCGCTTTGTCCAGGAAGACGAAGAGGTCGACGAAAACCAGGTGAACAGTGATTTCGCCCATGTTCAGGGCCGCATCGTGCGCCTGACGTTTCAGGGCGAAGCGACCTACGCGCCATTGCTGGGAACGGTCGCGCGGGAAACCGGCGTGGACTACAGCATTCTGGCCGGTCGTATCGACCGCATCAAAGACACGCCTTACGGGCAACTGACGCTGGCCATCACCGGTGGTGACATGGACGCCGCGTTTGCCCGCTTCACCGCAGCCGACGTTCATATGGAGGTCCTGCGCTGATGGACACTTTTCTCAACCTGTTTTCCAACGTCGACTGGTACGAAATCTGGCTGGCGACCGGCGACACCCTGATCATGCTTGGCGTCTCGCTCGCCTTCACTGTTCTGCTGGGCTTGCCGCTGGGCGTGCTGATGTTCCTGACCTCGCCGCGTCAGTTGCTCGAGAACAAGCCGGTCTACACCACCGTCGGCTTGATCGTGAACATGCTGCGGGCGTTGCCGTTCATCATCCTGCTGATCGTGATGATGCCGCTGACGGAAATCATCACCGGCACCTCGCTGGGCATTCTTGGCACGCTGCCACCGTTGATCGCAGGCGCCACGCCATTCTTCGCGCGCCTGGTGGAAACCGCGCTGCGGGAAGTGGACCGCGGCATCATCGAGGCCACTCAGGCGATGGGCGCGACGACCCGGCAGATCGTGATCAAGGCGCTGTTGCCTGAAGCACGGCCGGGCATCCTCGCGGCAATCACCGTGACCGCAATTGCGCTGGTGTCGTTCACGGCCATGGCCGGTGCGGTCGGTGCCGGTGGCCTGGGCGATCTGGCGATTCGCTATGGTTACCAACGCTTCCAGAACGATGTGATGTTTGTAACGGTCGTATTGCTGCTGGTGCTTGTGCAGATCCTGCAAACCGTCGGCGACAGAATGGTCGCGCATTTTTCACACCGTTAACCGAATTCGCCGGTCACTGACCGGCAGATGCATGCGACTGCGCGTGCATTTCAGGAGTAGTAGAAATGAAGAAGTTGTTGGCTGTATTCGCTGCCGTGGCGGCGCTGTCTGCCCATGCCGATGAGACCTTGACCGTTGCGGCCTCCGCCGTGCCCCATGCCGAGATTCTCGAGTTCGTGAAGCCGATGCTGGCGAAAGAGGGCGTGACGCTGAACGTGAAGGTCTTCAACGATTACATTCAGCCAAACGTGCAGGTCGATCAGAACCGCATGGACGCCAACTTCTTCCAGCATCAGCCGTATCTGGATGAGTTCAACAAGGGCAAGGGTACCCATCTGGTGAGTGTGGCCAAGGTTCACATCGAGCCGTTTGGCGCTTACTCGGACAAGCTCAAGAGTCTGGCCGAGCTGCCGGATGGCGCTAACGTGGCCATCCCGAATGACGCCACCAACGAGGGCCGTGCCTTGTTACTGCTGGTCAAGGCCGGTCTGATCACCCTGAAGGATCCGACCAGCATCACCGCCAAGCCAAGCGACGTGCAGCAGAACCCGAAGAACCTGAAGTTCCGCGAGCTGGAAGCGGCGACCCTGCCACGCGTACTGACGCAGGTGGACCTGGCGCTGATCAACACCAACTACGCCCTGACTGCCAAACTTGATCCGACCAAGGATGCGCTGATCATCGAAGGGGCGGAGTCGCCTTACGCGAACATCCTGGTGACCCGCGAGGACAACAAGGATGCCCCGGCCATCCAGAAACTGGTCGCCGCGCTGCACAGCCCGGAAACCAAGGCGTTCATCGTTGAGAAGTACAAAGGCGCCGTGGTCCCGGCATTCTGATCGCCACACGCCCATGATCTCGGCGCAACGCCGAGATCAGTCCTTACTTCCTCTCAACCAGCCCCGGCAACTGCGCTACCAGCTTCTGGCTGTTCAGCGGCGCGCGGATGAACCCGCGCTGGGTGCCGTCAGGGCCGAGGAGGGCCAGGTTGCCGCTGTGGTCGACCGTATAGCCCGGCTTACTGGTGTCCGCCGGGATGTACGGGATGCTCACCGCATTCGCCAGGTTCTTCAGCGTATCGACCGGCGCCCTCAAGCCGACGAACCCCTTGTCGAAATAACCCAGGTATTGCTTGAGCTGTTGCGGCGTGTCGCGATCAGGATCAACGCTGACCAGCACGATGCGCAGCTTGTCGACGGTCTCAGGGGGCAGCTCGCTTTTGATCTGACGAAGCTGGGCGAGGGTGGTCGGGCAGATGTCCGGGCAGAAGGTGTAGCCGAAGAACAGCACCGTCCATTGACCCTTCAACTGGCTCAATGGAAAGGGTTGACCGTCCTGATCGGTGAACGAGAGATCAGGCACAGTGCGGCTCTGCGGGAGAAGGATGATGCCCGCGTCGTTAAGCGCGGTCTGATCGCCCTGATCCGTGCCGGACAACACCCGGAAGACGGTCAGACCCAGCACCAGCGCCACGATGGCGGCAAGGATGAAAACGGTTTGTTGGGTTCGGGTCATGAGTTCAGCACATTGATAGTCCACGAGCGCGCGATTATGCACATAAGCATGAAGCTGTTATGACAATTACGTCTTAGGGCCATTCGTGAGCAGGCTAATGTATGAATTCCCTATAATGACCGCCTGGTTTCACTGCCTATGGAGCATCCATGAACACCGCCGCATTGCGCGAGCAGATCACCCGAGCTCAGGAACACGAAGCCCAATCCGGTCAGCTTTCGCGCCAGTTGGAGTCGCAACTTCCTCATCTCCACCCGTCCATTCACCTGCCTGACGTAGACGCGCGAGGCGTACTGACGCGCTTTGTCATTGCCTACATTGGTCAGGTTCCGGACCTGCTGGACGCTGCCCATGACGTCGCGTTGCAGGCCGGAATCGATAGCCAGATCAGACCGGTCCTGAAAATCGCCGAGCAATTCTTCACGGCGCCGCCGGCCATCATGGCGGGCCACGAAGGGCTGGATGGGTTGCTGGACGAAGCTTACCTGGCCCACCGGCTGGTGGAAGAAGTGAACGATCTGTACATCAAGCACTTCGGCCAGCCGCTGATACCCATGAATACCACCGTGGCCAGCGTCATCGCCCACCAGCTGATCGGCGAGGCCTTCGCCAATCAGCTCGACGAAGTGGTGCATCACGCCATCGACGAGATGCTCGACGACGACAGCTTCTCCCTGGAGTCGGTGGAAGCCTACCGCGAGCGCCTCGCCAGCCCGGACACCGAAGCAGCATGGAAACGCTGGCCCAGCCTGTCACGCCAGTTGGGCGTGGGGCTGGAGATGGAGTGCGGGAAAGACTGATCCCGCACGCCCCTCGCGCGGACCTTAATGCAGCGCTGTTCCTCCAATCGACGTGCGGATCCTTCCCTCCACGCGACGCTTGAGCAGCCGCTGCTCCAGCAATAAACGCGAGCCCTGCGCTGCATTGGCGCGACCCCACTCCTCCAGCAGTTCCAGGCAGGAATGGTCGATGTAGGTCAGGTTGCCCAGCGGCACATGCAACGTGGTGCCAGGGGGCACGGTTTCCAGCGTCTGGGTCAGGGCCGGCACCTTGAGGAACGTGGCCGAACCATTCAGGCGCAGCTCCATCTCCCCCTCGGCTGGCAGATCGACGAGATTGATCTTCAATCGCGATGCATTCAGCGCCAGCTTCACCAGGGTCAGGCCAAAGCCGATCAACACACCCGTCAGCAGGTCGGTCAGGACAATCGCGCCGGCGGTCGCGCCATAGATGAACATCGGCATGCGGCCATAGCGCCCCAGCCCCTTGAGCGCTTGAACATTCACCAGCTTCACGCCGGTGTAGACCAGCACGCCTGCCAGGCTCGCCACAGGAATACTTTGCAGCACACTGGACAGCAACAGCACGAATGCCAGCAGCCACAAACCGTGGAACATTGCCGACAGCCGCGTCTTGGCACCGGCCTGAACGTTGGCCGAACTGCGCACGATCACGCCCGTCATCGGCAGCGCGCCGACCAGACCGCACAACATGTTACCCACACCCTGGGCGCTGAGCTCTTTGTCGAAGTCCGACCGCTGGCCGTCATGCATCCGATCCACCGCCGCTGCCGACAACAGGGTTTCAGCGCTGGCAATGAAAGCCACGGCAATCGCCGCGATCAGGATGGCAGGGTCAGCCAGGTTCAGCAGGTCTGCGGGGCGCAGCCAGTCGATGGCCTCTGCAAGATTGGCTGGAACCTCGACGCGCTTGACCTGCAAGCTCATCACCAGACTCACCACCGTCGCAATGCCGACGCCGAGCAACGCGCCCGGTACGAACCGAAGTGCATGGGGCCGACGCTTTTCCCACAGCCACATCACGGCGATGGTGCCCAGCCCGAGCAGGCCGGCCTGCATGGCGCTGCCCATTCCCATCGCACCCATGAGGGTCTGCGGGAACGCCACGAGATTATCGAGCCCGGAAGGCTTGGGACCACTGTCGAACATAACGTGGACCTGGGAGAGCACGATCAGCACGCCGATGCCCGCGAGCATGCCGTACACCACCGCAGGCGCCGTCACACGAAACCAGCAACCGAGCTTCAAGCGTCCAGCCAGCAATTGCAGCGCACCGGCGAGCAGCAGAATCGGCCCGAGCATGGCCATACCGTGTTCACGGACCAGCTCGAACACCAGCACTGCCAGACCTGCCGCCGGGCCGCTGACCTGAAGCGGCGAACCGGCCAGCCACCCCACTACCAAGCCGCCAATGATGCCGGTGATCAAACCTTTTGACGGCGGCATGCCGGACGCGATGGCGATTCCCATGCACAAAGGCAGGGCCACCAGAAAAACCACCACGGAAGCCAGCAGCTCCCGTGGTAACAACGCTTTCAGATCAGTAGTAGCCATGACGACTCTCCGGAATTCAGACGTGACGACGCCCGGCGGCACGCGCTATGTGCGGCCGCTACGAGCTTGTATGAGGTGGAACCGTCAGGGCCAACGCCGCTGCGCTCAGGCGCAGCGGGTCAGCCGGCGATCAATATCGCCCGCGGGGGATCGACGCCATGGGCACCGGGTGGTCGCCATCCAGCGCCAGGAAGCAGTCCTGCTCGGCATCGTAAGCGCGGATTTCGCTGGTTTCGATGTCGTAGACCCAGCCATGGATGAACAACTGACCGCTGGCCAGCTTGGACGCCACGGAGGGGTGCGTGCGCAAGTGTTGCAGCTGCGCGATGACGTTTTCTTCGGTGAGCACGTGCATGGTTTCATGCTCACCAGTGCAATTGCAGTTGTCCTGCACAACGGTCTTGGCGACCTCCGCATGGCGCAGCCAGGCTTTGACCGTCGGCATTTTTTCCAGCGTGTCGGGGTTGAGAACGGCGCGCATGGCCCCGCAATCGGAGTGGCCGCAGACAATGATGTGCTGCACGCCCAAAGCCAGTACGGCGTATTCGATAGCGGTAGAAACGCCGCCATTCATGGGGCCGTACGGCGGGACGACGTTGCCCACGTTACGGGTGACGAACAGGTCGCCCGGGGAGCTTTGGGTGATGAGTTCCGGGACGATGCGCGAGTCGGCGCAGGTGATGAACATGGCCCGGGGATGTTGGGCGGTGGCGAGTTTCTTGAACAGTTCTTCCTGCTGAGGGAAGACGTCATGACGGAAATGCTTGAAGCCATCAACGATCTGCTTCAACGCCATTTCGGCGGTTTCCACCTGAGGCGTTACGCCTGTCGTCGCAGCCTGAGGCTGCTTATCCTGGTCACTCATGTTTCATCCTCTCTGACGGATTTAAGTGGATTTTCCGGCGAATCCTGTGGATGACCCACTTTTTTCTGGTCTTCTTGCGTTAATTTTCCTACAAGACCAATCGGTCACTTCCGACTCACCTTAACGACGCAAACTTAATTGAAACTGAATGCGTGGCTCTAGATCGGGGCTCTTGCGTTAGAAAATCTAAAGCGCAAGCGCCTGTCGTGGCGCAACACCCTTAAGACGCCGCTCAAGTCACAACAGCGACATCTGACCGCCAGGCGGGCAAAACGCGGTGCAGTCCAGCTGAAAACTTTCCCGCCGGTTCAAGCCGTGCTTCTTGATCGCGAGACTGTAACGCTGGGCCAGCAGTTCAGCGAACACCCCCTCACCGCGCATTCGCGAGCCAAAGCGGCTGTCGTACACCTCCCCGCCGCGGCTCTGCCGTACCAGACTCATTACATGCTCGGCCCTCTGCGGATAATGCGCCTGGAGCCACTCTTCGAACAGCGGCGCAACCTCCATCGGCAGGCGCAGCATCACGTAGCTCGCACTCAATGCACCGGCGGCCTTGGCCTCGGCCATCAACTTCTCCAGCTCCATGTCATTGATCATCGGGATCATCGGCGCCAGCAAGACGCCCACCGGAATACCGGCGTCGCGCAAGACCCGAATCGCCCGCAGCCTGGCCCTGGGTGCCGCAGCACGGGGTTCAAGGATGCGCTTGAGCTCATCGTCCAGCGTCGTGAGGCTGATGAACACTGATACCAGCCGCAGCTTCGCCAGCTCGGCCAGCAGGTCCAGATCCCGCAGAATCAGCGAGCCCTTGGTGATGATCGTCACCGGATGGCGATAGCGCAGCAGCACTTCCAGCGTCGCCCGGCTCAATGTGTATTCGCGCTCGATGGGCTGATACGGATCGGTATTCGCGCCCAGGGTGATCGGTGCGACGCTATAGCCTGGCTTGGACAGCTGCTGCTCCAGCAGGGCAGCCGCATTGGTTTTGGCGATCAGTCTGGTTTCGAAGTCCAGCCCCGGCGACATGTCCCAGTAGGCGTGGCTCGGCCGGGCGTAGCAGTAAATACAACCGTGTTCACATCCCCGATACGGATTGATCGAGCGGTCGAAAGGGATGTCGGGCGATGAGTTGCGCGCGATGATGCTCTTGGCGGTTTCCATCGTAACGGTGGTGCCCTGGGTCAGCGGCACTTCCTGATACCAGCCGTCGTCTTCGACCACGGATCGGTTGGGCGCGAAGCGGTTATGCGGGTTGGTCGCGGTGCCGCGCCCGCGTGGGGGCAACTGAATGGACATGACGGCTCCTTGATAACTGGTTATGCATACAGTATCGCGAAATACCTATTTCCCTCACGCTCAGACCCTGAAAAAAACCCCGGCACCGATCAACGGCTTTCACCAACTTTTGACACGCGCCTCACAGCGCCTTGACCCAAAGCAGCGAAAACTTGCCCCATCGATAAATGGCTGGTTTCCACGGTACGTCTTCCATGCGCCTTCGCCCGCTTGCTGCTCAACTCGCCCTGCTACTGGCGGTGTCATCTGCCTCCCTCGCTCGAGCCGACGATTCTTCACCGGCGCAATCATCACGCCCGGCGCAGTGGGCGCAACTCGTGGATGCGCACTACAACCTCTACCAGATCACGCCAACGCTTTATCGCAGTCGCCAGCCGGACGCTGCAGTACAGCCGCTTCTGCAGCAGCTTGGCGTGCACACAGTGATCAACTTCCTCAAGGAAAGTGACAGTAAATGGCTATCCGACACGTCCGTCGAGCAGGTGCAGATTCCGCTGCAGGTGGTGCACATCGACGATGCCGATGTGATTGAAAGCCTGAGGGCTATCCAGGCCGCGCAGCAAAAAGGGCCGGTACTGATTCACTGCAAGCATGGCCTGGACCGGACCGGTCTGGTGGCAGCGATGTACCGCATCGTTGCTCAGGGCTGGAGCAAGCAGGCAGCCCTCGATGAGATGCAACACGGCGGCTACGGCGACCAAGACAGCCTCAAGCGGGGAATTGCCTACATCAACACTGTCGACGTGGCGGCGTTGAAGTCAGCGATGGACAGCGGTGCGTGCAGCACGAGCGTATTTGCCCTTTGTGCCATCAAAGGGTTGTCTCACAAAGTGGGCATGATCAACTAAGGGTATGCCCCCTCCGTTGGCAATCAACGGTGCCTGATTGCTCTCAACGCCTTTGCATCTTGCAATACACCTGAACAGCGCAACGTTTGCACTGACGCAAAACACAACTACTACTCAGCAGGTGCCAATCACGGCATGGAGGCAATCAACGCTTACCGGAAACACCCTATCGAAAAGGATTTCGACAATGACATTTAATTACTCGACGTGCGCGCTGGCGACGCTCTTGAGCATCGGCACACTTGACGCATACGCGACGACGCTCGACTCACGAAACAAACCATTCAACGAATACAGCTGGGTCACCACCCACAATTCCTATGAAAAGATCAACCAGAACCTGAAGGAGATGCCGGCCCAGCTCAATGATGGTGTCCGGGGTTTCATGCTTGATCTCTATGTGGAAGGTTCAAACCCTCGCCCCGAAGAACGTATCAAAGTGTGCCATCAGCAAATTGCCTGCTATGGACCGTTATCTGCCCATTTAAAAAAAGAGTTCCTGCCTTTCCTCCAGAGGAATCCAGGGGAGGTGGTGACGCTGTTCCTTGAAACGTACGTTAAGCGGGAGCATTTGCAGGAGGTGTTCAATACGTTGCCGGAACTGGCGAGTGTTTCATTCGACCCTGCAAACTTCGCGGCGGACCGTTGGCCGACGATCAACCAGATGGCGGCACGCAATAACCGCTTGCTCCTGTTTACGGACAAACGCGAGGTCGCAGGCGACTACTGGGTTCAGGGCAAAAAGATCACGGTCATGTTTGATCAGGACTGGATGCTGCAGAACCATTGGGACACCTTGGGGAACATCGCCAGCAGCATCGAAAGTACTCATGACTGGGCATGTCCAACGCGATGGGGCGGTTTACCCCTCAACACCGCAAAGGTTGCCACCTCGACGGGCAAGCAGTGGAAACGGTTGTTCCTCATGAACCAGTTTCACCCGGGCACATCGACCGTCTTCGATTCGGCCAGCTACGACAACAATCTGACCTACCTCAAGCGCCGCCAGGACAACTGTGGTGTTGTCCCCAACTACGTTGGTATCAACAATTACAAGAGCGGTGAGGCGGAGCGTTATACCGCTGCGCTCAACAACGGCGGCATCTTTCTGCATGAAGGTCCAAATGCCAGTCGGTCCCAGGACATTGTCTGCGTGATTCCCGTTCGCCCCGGGGTGGTTAATCGCAAGGTTCATGGTTGTGAGAATGATGAGGCAAGGTCGATGTCCTTGTCGGGTGTTGCCAGTGGAACCCGCATTCAGTTGTTCGACAGTGGCAGTGGCAATACCCAGGACGACCACATCACCATCGACGTGAAGCGCAACATCGGAATTGGCGAGCGTGTGGTCATCCCGAGCTTCGAGTCCGACGCGAGCAACAGCAACTTTCAGGCAGTTTATAACCGCAACAACGGGCTTGATGGCAAGACTTCACGCATTGTCATTGGCCGGACCCCCACCGACTTTTCGGACGCATCCGTGGCGTTCTACGAGGGCACTAACGCCAGTCAGAATCTGGACTGCGTGATTCCTTTCAGTTCGAGCTACACCATGAAGATGAAGAGCAACAGCTTTGGCTGCTCCAACGACGAAATCAAGTCGGCGCGCATCATCAAAGCCAAAGCGGGTACGTCTTTCACGCTCACGGGCCATCCCCAAGGCAATTTCAACGAGGGTCGCACGACGGTGGAGGTCCTGCGCGACATTACTCTTCCTGTAGTCATCCCGGGGTTCAACAGCAGCTATTCAAACGCCGATATTAAAGTCACGAATTACACCAAGGCCGTCGGTGGCAAAATCTCCTTCGCCTATATCAACGGCGCCCGGTAATCCGCAAACGCAAAAAAAAGGGATACCCATTACAGGTATCCCTTTCTTTATCAGAGATCACGTCAACTCGGATCAACCGGCTTCTTCAGCTTCGGATTCGGGAAGAACTGCACGCCCTGCACCTTGGGATCGGCCGGCTTCACCACAGGCTTGTTCACTCGCGTGCCAAGTTCTGTCGGGATCGATTGCCCCTGGGCATTAAGAGTGTCGGAATAACCGCAGTGCACGCATTGACGGTGCGGCACGTCGTCTTCGTTCCACATCATCAACTTGTCAGGCTCGCTGCACGCCGGGCAGACAGCCCCGGCGATGAAGCGTTTCTTGGTAATCACCTGCGGTGTCTCGGTCATGCTGCCGCTTCCTCACTCAAGCCCGAATGGCGCAAGAGTGCGTCAATCGAAGGCTCGCGTCCGCGGAAGTCGACGAACAGCACCATCGGCGCCTGGGACCCGCCCCGCGCCAGGATGGCCTCACGGAAAGCCCGGCCGGTCTGCTCGTTGAATACGCCTTCTTCCTCGAACTTGGAGAACGCATCGGCAGATAGCACTTCGGCCCACTTGTAGCTGTAATAGCCCGCCGCATAACCGCCGGCAAAGATGTGTGCGAAGCTGTTCGGGAAGCGGTTGTACGCGGGCGGACGCATGACCGACACCTCGTCACGCACGGCTTCGAGCACTTGCAGCGTGGTGCGGCCGTCGCCGTGGGTAGCGTGCAGCTCGAAGTCGAACAGTGAGAATTCCAGTTGGCGAACCATCATCAGCCCGGACTGAAAATTCTTCGCCGCGAGCATTTTTTCCAGCAGGTCCTGAGGCAGCGGTTCACCGGTTTCGTAATGACCGGAGATCAGCGCCAGGCCGTCCGGCTCCCAACACCAGTTTTCCATGAACTGGCTAGGCAGTTCGACCGCATCCCACGCCACGCCATTGATGCCCGACGCGCCCGCATGCTCGACGCGGGTCAGCAGGTGATGCAGGCCGTGGCCAAATTCGTGGAACAGGGTGGTGACTTCATCGTGGGTAAGCAGCGCAGGCTTGCCGCTGACCGCCGGGGTGAAGTTACAGACCAGATTGGCCACCGGGCTTTGCAGTGTGCCTTCAGCGGTGCGACGACGATCGCGGGCGCCGTCCATCCATGCGCCGCCACGCTTGTTGGCGCGGGCGTAGAGATCAAAGAAGAAGCGGCCGACGTGCTGGCCGTTTTCCTTTATTTCGAACAGGCGAACGTCCGGGTGCCAGGTGTCGAAGCCCTTCTGTTCGGCGATTTCAATGCCGTACAGTTTTTGTACGATCGCGAACAGGCCGGTCAGCACTTTGTCGACCGGGAAATAGGCGCGCAGGGCTTCCTGAGAAACGCTGTAGCGCTGTTCACGCAGTTTCTCGCCATAGAAACCGCTGTCCCAGCTTTGCAGGTCCGGGCAGCCTTGCTCGGCGGCATAGGCTTTCAACTGCTGCAAATCCTGAACGGCAAACGGCTTGCTGCGCTTGGCCAGATCACGGAGGAAGCTAAGAACGTGATCGCTCGACTCAGCCATCTTGGTGGCCAGACTCAGCTCGGAGAAGCTGGCGAAACCCAGCAGTTTGGCCAGTTCCTGACGCAGATCGAGAATCTGCTCCATGATCGGACCGTTGTCGTTTTTGCCTGCGTTCGGCCCCTGGTCAGACGCGCGGGTGCAATACGCCGCGTAGACTTCTTCACGCAGCGCACGGTCTTCGGCATAGGTCATGACGGCGTGGTAGCTCGGGAACTCGAGGGTGATCAGGTAGCCTTCCAGGTCTTTTGCCTGGGCAGCGACGGCCATTTGGGCTTTGGCCGAATCTGTCAGGCCGGCGAGGGCGGCGTCATCAGTGACGTGCTTGCTCCAGGCTTGAGTCGCGTCGAGCAATTGGTTGGAGAACTGGCTGCCCAGCTCGGACAGCTTGCTCTGCACCTCGGCGTAGCGTTTTTGCTGCTCCGGCGGCAGATCAATGCCCGACAGGCGGAAGTCGCGCAGCGATTGCTCGAGAATGGTCTTCTGGGCGACGTCGAAATTCGCCGCTTCCGGGCTGTTGGCCAAGGCTTCGAAGGCCTGGAACAGCTCGCGGTTCTGGCCCATTTCTGTCGAATAGGCGCTCAGGGCCGGCAGACAAGACTCATAGGCTTCGCGCAGTTCCGCGCTGTTGCACACGGCGTTAAGGTGACTGACCGGGCTCCAGGCGGCGCCCAGGCGATCGTTGAGTTCGTCCATCGCCAGCACCAGGCCAGCCCATGTAGGCTGCGAACCTTGCTTGGCGAGGATGTCGGCAATCGCGGCGCGATTGTCGGCGAGAATCTGTTCGATGGCAGGTTTTACATGCTCGGCACGAATCGCCGAGAAAGGTGGCAGGTCGTAGGATTGCAACAGAGGGTTGTTCGCGCTCACGGTTTGGCACCTTGGCTAAAAGAAACACCCACGCATCTTAATTAGAATCGGCGCCGACCGCAGCTATCGGCGCCAGAGAAGGAGCCTATCGTGGCCATTCGCACGTTCCAGAACCACACCCCGGCCCTTGGCGAGCGGGCGTTTGTCGACCATTCGGCGGTTGTGATCGGCGATGTCGAAATCGGCGCCGACAGTTCGGTCTGGCCGCTGACGGTCATCCGCGGCGACATGCACCGCATCCGCATCGGCGCGCGCACCAGCGTGCAGGACGGCAGTGTGCTGCACATCACCCATGCCGGGCCGTTCAACCCCGACGGTTTCCCGCTGTTGATCGGCGATGAAGTCACCATCGGCCACAAGGTCATGCTGCACGGATGCGCCGTCGGCAATCGCATTCTGATCGGCATGGGCACCACGATCATGGACGGTGCGGTGGTGGAGGACGAGGTGATCATCGGCGCGGGCAGTCTGGTGCCGCCCGGCAAACGCCTGGAGAGCGGGTTTCTCTACGTCGGGCGTCCGGTGAAGCAGATGCGCCCGCTGACCGAGAAAGAGATCGCTTTCTTCCCCTACAGCGCGACCAATTACGTGAAGTTGAAAGACCAGCACCTGGCCGAAGGCTTCGACAAACCCTGCTGAGAGCACACATGCATTACCAGAATATTTTGTTCGACCTGGACGGCACCCTGACCGATCCGCGCGAAGGCATCACCCGGTCCATCCAGTTTGCCTTGAGCAAGCTGGGTATCGACGAACCCGACATCACCCGGCTCGAGCATTTCATCGGCCCGCCGCTGTTGCAGCAATTCATGCGCGCCTACGATTTCGACGAAGCGAAGGCCTGGGACGCGGTGGGCTTTTACCGCGAGCGTTTCAAGGTGACGGGCCTGTACGAGAATCTGGTGTTCGACGGCATCTTCGAACTGCTCGACATGCTCTCGGATCAGGGCCGTACGCTGTACATCGCGACATCCAAGCCTTGGGTATTCGCCCATGAAATCGCCCGGCATTTCGACTTCGCGCGCCATTTCAAGGTGATCTACGGCAGCGAGCTGGACGGCACCCGCACTGACAAGGTCGAGCTGATCCGGCACTTGCTGGACGAAGAGCAGCTCGACCCAAAACAGACGCTGATGATCGGGGACCGCAAACACGATTTGATTGGCGGCAAGCGCAACGGCTTGGACGTGGCAGCGGTGGGGTACGGGTTTGGCAGTCGTGACGAGCTGGAAGCCGAGGCGCCGACGTATCGCTTTGAGTCTGTCAGCGCGCTGCATCAGGCGTTTCTCGATACCTGAGGCCAGTCAATCTGTAGGAACGATCATGCCGCTCAGGCTTTTTGGGCCAGCCGCTGCAGCGCCACCTTGCGTTCCTCCATGGGCAATTTGCCCAGCTTTTCCACCGCTGAATAGAACGCGGGCCAATCGCCGTTGACCTGCCTGAACAACGCCTCGAACGCCGGCACCCACTGATCGTACAAACCGATGGGCAGCAGGCGTGCGTTGTTCATCGGTGCGTACACCCAGCCGTCGAAACGCTTGTCGCCGCCCCACTGGCTGTCGCGCAACTGCCGATACTCCCTGCGCAGACGCTCGAACTCAGCGGCCTTGCGTTCGCGCATCACCTGGGGGCTCAGCGGCTCGGCGTACAGCGCTTTCAGCCGATCCCGGGTGTCGAGGGCCAGTTGAGTCAGCTGATCCCGTCGCCGCGCTTCCGAAGACCCACCTTCGGCAGGCAATCCCCGCGCCGCGCGCCACTGACGCGTGCCTTCCTGCTCCACGAAACTGGCGTAGGACTCGTTGAATTCACTGTCGTCCTTCACGTAAAACCGCTGGTGCGCCAGCTCGTGGAAGATCAGCGTGGCCAGTCGCTCATCGCCCCAGTTCATCATCGAGCTCATGATCGGGTCATCGAACCAGCCGAGCGTCGAATACGCCTCAACGCCGCTGACATACACGTCCTTGCCCGCAAGCTTCTGAACGGCCGCATCCCCGCGCGCTGCGCCCTGGGTGTAATAGCCGCGATAGGCCACGCACCCGGCGATGGGGAAGCAATGGGTGACAGGATCAAGGGAAAATTCGCCGGTCGCGAAGACGTTCCAGACGACATACGCGCGATGGATGTCGGCGTAAAGGCGATAGCTGCGGTTATCCGGCAGGTGCAGATGCTCGGTCGCAAACGCACGGGCCTGCTGAGATGTGCGCAGATGATCCCGCAGCGTAGGGTCGCGCTTCGGGTCAGCGATGACGTCCGCAACCGGTTCACGCGCCCGCAACAGGGCCATCTGACCGCTGGCCAGCTGTGAGTAATAGGAAAGACTGGAACAGCCGCTGAGGAGTAAAGTCGCCAGCACCGGCAGGCCGCGTTGCAGCCAGGCCTTTTTCGATCGAATCATGCAGCAGCCTTAACGTCGATATTCATGAAGTCCAAACACCAGCGTTATGCCGGACAGCCCGCCGCTGACGCAACCATCATCGCCATTTGTCCTGCTGCGGAGTTCATCATGCGCTCGCCTCTGTTCCTCGTTGCCCTGAGTCTTCTGGCTGGATGCGCGGGACCGCTGCCTGCGGTCGATCCCCAACAGGCGTGGGTCGACCTGCACACCTTCACCGGCAAAACCCTGATGGCCGACAAACTGGACGGCGTGCGCACCTACGATGGTCGCTTCTTTCAGGTGACGCCCGGCAAACACAAGCTCGAAGTGCGTTACGACTACGACTACGCGCCCGGCGCGATGGGCTTGTCGATGGACATCTACAACGAGCGAACCTGCTACGTGACGATCAACTACGACCGCTTCGAGGCCGGCCACCGCTACCGTCTGGATGTGCGCAATATCACCAACAGCATCGACGCACAGTTGCGGGACGAGCAACGCAACGTGCTCGCGGAGGAGGGGGACATCTTCTGTATTCCATAAGGCTTCTGTGTCCCACGACGCTGCTGAATTCCGTGACCCGTGATCGCGACGGCAACGCGCACAGGGACTCGCTCATTCAAGGCTCACGAAACACTTCGCTCAACGCCCGAGCTACCGATCGTTGTTCTGATAGATGATCTTTTTCGTGCCGTTTTCGCAGGTGCCGACGACCATGTTCTGGTCATGGACCTCTTCATTGGTCACTACTTCCAGCGTGTAAGAGCTGACATTCTGAGCCTGGATTTTGGCCTCGATTTCGTCCTTGAGCTCATCGCAGGGCTTGGGCGCTGCGAAGGCACTGGTGGTCAGTGCACCGAGAATCAGTATTGCGGCGATACGTTTCATGATCGACTCCTTCGACACCGTGCGATACGCATCGGCCTTGCATGTGACCGTGGGGGCGCACGCCGGTTCTGGCGCGCGTCCATAACGAAGATGGCCCGCAATTGCGGGCCATCGAGTACAGCGGTGAAGCAAATCAGCTCACGAGCGTGGCATCGAGCGTGATTTTGGCGTTCAGCACTTTCGAAACCGGGCAGCCTTCCTTCGCATCGTTGGTCAGCTTTTCGAACTGCTCCTGAGTCGCGCCAGGGATCTTGGCTTTCAGTGTCAGGTGCACTGCGGTGATTGCGAAACCGCCATCGACTTGATCCAGGGTGACGTCAGCAGTGGTGTCGATGCTGTCAGCTTTCAGGTTGGCATTGCCGAGGATCATCGACAGGGCCATCGAGAAGCAGCCAGCGTGGGCTGCGCCGATCAGTTCCTCCGGATTGGTGCCCTTGCCGCCTTCAAAACGGGCCTTGAAGCCGTACGGCGCTTCGCGCAGGACGCCGGTTTCAGTAGAGATGCTGCCGATACCCGACTTCAGGTCACCTTCCCAGTGGGCGGATGCTTTCTTGACGATGCTCATGGTGTCTCCTCATGAAAAAGTGCGATTTCGCTCGCACGCGGACCAAAGTTCTGAGGAGTGTAGGCGGGACTTAGTTCAACGCTTGTGCCGCACGTGCTTTTTTGCGGACGCTCGCACCGTTAAAATCCGACCAAATTAGTAGGAAATTTCGCATTCCCCATTGCAACTCTGAAATCCGCCCTTATCCTATGGCTTAACGCAAATATTTAGTCTTAATGCCGGTTTGCTCGCGTGATGTCCCCCGACGGATGCGCCGATTCAAGCCTCAAGAGGATCAACAACGGCCTATGAAACGATTAGCTGATGTGAAGATTTCGACGCTCGATCTGGTGCCCGTCCGCGAAGACAAAGGCCCGGCGGAATCGCTGCGTAACGCGCTGGATCTGGCGCAACACGTCGAGAAATGGGGCTACAACCGTTTCTGGGTGGCCGAGCACCACAACATGGACGGCATCGCCAGTTCGGCGACTTCTGTTCTGCTGGCCTACCTGGCCGGTGGGACATCGACCATCCGGGTTGGGTCGGGCGGGATCATGCTGCCCAACCACGCGCCGCTGGTGGTCGCCGAGCAGTTCGGCACGCTGGAAAGCTTGTTCCCGGGGCGTATCGACCTTGGCCTCGGCCGCGCGCCAGGTTCCGATCAGATGACCGCCCGCGCCCTGCGTCGCGAGCGCTCCGGCAGTTCCGATGATTTCCCGGATGACGTGACTGAACTGGTCAACTACCTCGGACCGCGTCAGCCTCATCAGCGGGTTCTCGCTGTGCCGGGGACCAACACCAACGTGCCGATCTGGTTGCTGGGTTCGAGCCTGTTCAGCGCTCAACTGGCCGGTGAGCGAGGGCTGCCGTATGCATTCGCGTCGCACTTCGCGCCGCGTTTCATGCACGAAGCGATTCGCGTCTACCGCAGCCACTTCAAACCTTCCGAGGTGCTCGACAAGCCCTACGTGATGCTCGGCGTGCCGCTGGCCGCCGCAGAAACCGACGAGCAAGCCGAGTATCTGGTGACGTCGGTGTATCAACGAATTCTGAGCCTGATGCGTGGGCAGAGCTTGATGCAGAAGCCGCCCGTCGAGAGCATGAATGGCCTGTGGCTGCCCCATGAACGCGACGCAGTGATGGATTTCCTGGGGCTGGCGGTCGTCGGCGGCCCGGAGAAGATTCACGCGAAGCTGGACGTGCTGCTTGAACAGACCGACGCGGACGAGCTGATCTTCACCTGCGACATGTACGAACATGCCGATCGCCTTCGCTCTTACGAGATCCTGGCGCAAGCAGCGAGGGGCTGATACAGGGCCACGCGCTAAAACGGTCTGCCAAAAAAAACCGACGCCAGATGCGTCGGTTTTTTTATGTCAGCGGGCCGGTATCAGCCGCGCTTGTAAACGATTTCCATGCTGCCGCCTTCGCAGGTGCCGACGACTTTGCCGTCCGCCGAGCTGCCTTTTTCAACGGCTTCCAGCGTGTAGGAGGAAACGCCTTTGGCTTTGATCTTCGCGTCGATATCGGCTTTCACGTCATCGCACGATTTGCCAGCGGCCATGGTAGTGCCCGCGATGCTCAACAAGCCTATGGCCAACAGAACTTTTTTCATCGGTACGTCCCCTCGTCAGGCGCAATTTTAGGATCAACAAGGCCGCTCCAATCGAGCGGCCTGACTACATGAACCTGCGTCGTCACCTTGGAAAAGTCACGACTGCGCGGTATGTATAGCGAAGGTTGTGGCACTCGGCCACTGCAAAAGTTCAGCGACTTAGCTGTTGTCGATGCGGAAGCCGACCTTGATGGTGACCTGGAAGTGGCCCACTTTGCCATCTTCAATGTGACCGCGGGTTTCCAGTACTTCGAACCATTCCATGAGTTTCACGGATTTGGCCGCCTGGGCGATTGCGTTCTGAATCGCGTCGTCGGTGCTCACAGTCGATGAGCCAACCAGTTCCAGCATTTTGTAAGTGTGATGATCAGACATGGCAGTTCTCCTGAAGGGTGTTGCGCGGTGGCAGCGCCGCAGTGATTGTGTTCACTACCTCTGTGCCGAAATGCGCCCTAAAAGTTCAGAAGAAACGGTACTTCACATCACGCACTGCACTTTCTCGAAACCCTGTAGTCGGAAACAACACACGCCACTCATCACAGCAGGAGAGTCAAATCATGGCATTCACGTCATCCCGTAAAGCGTCGTTGCAAAGCATGGAAGCCGAGATCGAGAGTCTGCTCAAGTCGCTGGAAGGCTTGAAGTCCGACGCTTCCGACGAGTCGCGCAAGACCCTGAAAAACCTGAAAGCCAACGCTGAAAGCGCGCTGAGCCATTCGCGCAGCCTGTTGAGCGATGTCTACGAAGACGTCAAAGTCAAAACTCGCGAAACCAGCGTTGCGACCCGTGATTACGCCCAAGAGCACCCTTGGACCACCGCAGGCGTCGCCGTCGGCGCAATCGGCCTGCTGGCAGCCTACCTGCTGTGCAAGCGCGGCTGATCAAGCCCGCCCCGATCGCTCGAGTTCCTGCTTGAGCCATCGAGCCAGGTGCTGAGCGCGCCCATCGGCAGCGCGCTTTGGTACCCATAACGCCAGCTGCGCCGGGGTTTCACTGAATCCCCATGGCGCAGCCAGGCGTCCGGCCTTCAAATCCTCAGCCACCAATGGCTCTGGTGCGATCGCAACCCCCAGGCCCGCGACGGCCGCCTCCAGTAAATAATACAAATGCTCGAAATCCTGTCCGTAGCTCAGCGCGTCGGGCTCGATGCCGTTTTGCGTCGCCCATGTCGGCCAGGCTTGCAGCCGCGATGTGGTCTGTAGCAAGGGCTCACCCAACAGCGCGTGGACCGGTGCGTGCCGTAGCTCGTCGAACCGTGCGAATCGTGGACTCATCACCGGCCCGATGCGCTCGCTGGCAAGCTCGAAGACCTGCATGTCCGCAGGCCACGGCGGCTCGGCGAATATCAGCAACGCGTCCAGCCCCGGGCGCCGTGGGTCGAGGTC
Organism: Pseudomonas sp. CFBP 8772; assembly: GCF_014841665.1. Lineage (NCBI taxonomy): Bacteria > Pseudomonadati > Pseudomonadota > Gammaproteobacteria > Pseudomonadales > Pseudomonadaceae > Pseudomonas > Pseudomonas sp. CFBP 8772. The sequence continues at coordinate 78,677 of NZ_JACYUI010000002.1, forward strand.
TCCTTCTCCCGCGGACAAATGCAGGCGCAGGTCGGGGAGGTCGGCATTCAGGCGCCCCAGCCGCGGGATGAACCAGCGCGCCAGCAAGCTTCCTGAACAACCCAGTACGAACGGCGCATCTGCGCTGCCCTGGCTAAGCTCGGCACAGACGGTGCGCAGACGGTCGAACGCTTCAGCGCTCGCGTCGCGCAGACGGATCCCTGCATCTGTGAGTTTCAGGCCACGACCTTCCTTGATGAACAGGCCAACGCCCAAGTGCTCTTCCAGCACTTTCAGCTGACGACTCACGGCACCATGGGTTACGTGCAATTGCTCGGCCGCCTGACTGACGCTGTTCAGCCGGGCGGTGGCTTCAAACGCACGCAGGGCGTTGAGGGGCGGAAGATCTCGGCTCATGGGATAGGTGAGTTTTCCTGACAGGTTGCGCCGATCTTATCGGTTTTCATCGTCGCTGGCGCTGGTTAGAGTGTGATCACTGCCTGACGGCTCATCCAATTCGCATCCCCGGAGGTCCACATGACCCAGACCCAGACACAAAATGCCTACAGCAGCGGCCCGGACGACCGCGGTATGTTTGGCGGGTTCGGCGGCCGATATGTCGCTGAAACGCTGATGCCGCTGATTCTTGATCTGAGCCGCGAGTATGAAATCGCGAAGACTGATCCATCATTTCTCAACGATATTGCCTACTTCCAGCGCGACTACGTGGGCCGTCCCAACCCGCTGTATTTCGCCGAACGCCTGACCGAATACTGTGGCGGCGCGAAGATTTACTTGAAGCGCGAAGAGCTCAACCACACCGGCGCGCATAAGATCAACAATTGCATCGGCCAGATTCTGCTGGCGCGGCGCATGGGCAAAAAACGCATCATTGCCGAGACCGGTGCCGGCATGCACGGCGTTGCAACGGCGACGGTCGCCGCGCGCTTCGGGCTGGAATGCGTCATCTACATGGGCACCACTGACATCGAACGTCAGCAGGCCAACGTATTTCGCATGAAGCTGCTGGGTGCCACGATCATTCCGGTGGTCTCCGGCACCGGCACGCTGAAAGACGCCATGAACGAGGCGCTGCGTGACTGGGTCACCAATGTCGACAGCACCTTCTACCTGATCGGCACCGTCGCCGGGCCGCATCCTTACCCGGCCATGGTCCGCGATTTCCAGGCCGTCATCGGCAAGGAAACACGTGTACAGATGCAGGAGCATGAAGGTCGCCTGCCGGACAGTCTGGTGGCGTGCGTTGGCGGTGGCTCCAATGCCATGGGCCTGTTTTACCCGTTTCTGGATGACAAGAGTGTGCGCATCATCGGCGTGGAGGCGGCTGGTCACGGCATCGAAACCGGCAAGCACGCCGCCAGCCTGAACGGCGGCGTTCCGGGCGTGCTGCATGGCAACCGTACTTTCCTGCTGCAGGACGACGATGGCCAGATCACCGACGCCCACTCGATTTCAGCCGGCCTCGATTACCCAGGCATTGGTCCTGAGCACGCCTGGTTGCACGACGTTGGCCGGGTCGAATACACCTCCGTCACTGACGACGAAGCGCTGGCTGCCTTCCACCGATGCTGCCGCCTCGAGGGCATCATCCCGGCGCTGGAAACCGCTCACGCCCTGGCTGAAGTCTTCAAACGCGCACCATCGCTGCCAAAGGATCACCTGATGGTGGTCAATCTGTCCGGTCGTGGTGACAAAGACATGCAAACCGTGATGCACCACCTTGATTTGTCCCAGCAGGAGAAACACTGATGAGCCGCCTGCAAACACGTTTTGCCGAACTGAAAGAACAAAATCGCGCAGCCTTGGTGACCTTCGTCACCGCAGGCGATCCGGGCTATGACACCTCGCTGGCTATTCTCAAGGGATTGCCGAAGGCAGGTGCCGATGTGATCGAACTGGGCATGCCATTCACTGACCCGATGGCCGACGGCCCGGCGATTCAGCTGGCCAATATTCGCGCACTCAACGCCAAGCAAAATCTCGCAAAAACGCTGCAGATGGTGCGTGAGTTTCGCGAAGAGGACAGCACAACGCCACTGGTACTGATGGGTTACTACAACCCGATTCATAATTACGGGATTGAGCGCTTCATCTCCGAAGCCCATACCTCGGGCGTTGACGGATTGATCGTGGTGGATCTGCCGCCAGAGCACAACGCCGAGCTGTGCGACCCTGCGCAGGACGCTGGCCTGGACTTCATTCGTCTGACCACACCGACCACCGATGACGTTCGTTTGCCTACGGTGCTCAACGGTAGCTCAGGTTTCGTCTACTACGTGTCGGTAGCGGGTGTGACGGGTGCGGGCTCGGCAACCATTGATCACGTCAAGGATGCTGTGCAACGCCTGCGCCGCCATACCGATCTGCCAATCAGTGTCGGCTTCGGGATTCGCACGGCTGAGCAAGCAGCAGCCATTGCGCGCGTGGCCGACGGTGTTGTTGTCGGCTCGGCATTGATCGACCAGATCGCCAATGCGTCTTCGCCAGAACAAGCAGTCAGCGGCGTGCTGGATTTGTGCGCGCAGTTGTCGGAAGGGGTGCGTAAAGCCCGCGTAGCCGAAGGTAAAGTTTCTGATACAGAGGAATCTCGTTCTCTGGCAGCACACTAAGCCGTACAGCGAAGGGGTTCAGGACCACGTTCTGAACCCCTTTTTGCTGCCCGTATTGGCTCAGGAGCGCGCTACATGAAAGTCTCGAATCGTTTGATCGCCGGGTTGGGTGTGTTGATGCTCAGCGCCAGCGCGCTGGTTCAGGCTGCACCACCGGATCAACGCGGCGGCGATGACAATGGCCCCGGCCAGCATCAGGACCACGGCCAACCCAATGGTCCGCAGGGCGGTCCGCAGGGCGATCGCGGCAACGGCAATAACAACGGCAACGGCAACGGCAACGACCATCGCAACGAACCGCGCACCGATAACCGTGGCAACAACCAGCGTGGCGGGCGTCCTCCTGCCGACTTCGGCGACGTGCGCCGGACCATCACCGAGCACCGGGAAGTCATCGGTCGCGGTCAGCCACTGCCTCCCGGCGTCCACATCGTCAAAGGCCACCCGCTGCCACGCGGTTATGGCCGTCGACTGGACCAACGCTCGCTGCAATACCTGCCGCAATACGATGGCTACGAATGGCGCCGCCTGGGCCCGGACGTTGTGCTGATCGCAATCGGCAGCGGAATTGTTTATGAAATCCTGGATGGCGTGCTGAATTAAGGCTCCTCCGAATCGCGTCCGTCCATGCACGTGAGATGGACGCAAAATCTGTAGGAGCGCGCTTGCCCGCGAATGCGTTGTGTCAGCAGTGCAAATCGCAATGCCCCATGCATTTAGCAGGCAAGCGCACTCTAAATAGGGATCAGTAGTTAGTCATATCACTCTAGCCAGAAAACTGGCCCACGCCCCCCCTCTACCTGTTTGTTCATATCCACTTCCGGGATGACCCCTATGGGTCGTCGGCGGGGGAAGGCGTGGCCTCCTGCGAGGTTTGCGTACTGGATTGACTGGTACTCGCGGCGGCGCGGGTATCGGAGGCGGGGGCGTAGTAGCGGCATTTGGCACTGGCAGTGGAGTTGCTGCGGGTGCGGGTGTCCATGTCGGTATAATCGTACCCGCTGGCACGGGCCCCAAAATGCTATTGGTAATATCGTTAAAAAGATTTCCGATTCGATCGGCGATCATACCGGTCGCACCGCTTCCAACAGCTGCAATTGTTGATGCCGCATCCACTCGCGATCGCCATCCGTTAGCAACAGCCTTCATATGCTCATTGCCGATGACAGAAGCAGTTGCCATAAAGGTCTCTGTTTTCATCATAATTAAAGCTTCTGTGACCGGGTTACCAGCGGATTCAAGAATTTCAGTCCAATACCGCTCCCTTACTTCATCATTTGCCATGACCATGAAAACTGAATTCAGCGTCCAAGCATCCGCGGAATAGCCGAGGTACGCTAAAACCTTGTTGTGGCTCTCCCATGCCTCTTGATGATTTATATCTCTATTGACTACGCCTTGACTTTTGTACTGTGCGTTGAGCACATCCAAGTAAGCTTGAGCCATTCTGTCATAGACAAAGCGAATCGAATTTTCCGTAAATCGGGCGCCGTCGCGCTACGCAGTTAGCCGTAGAAAGCTAACCGCCGCCGAGCCCGATGGCGAATGGGGGTCAATAATACCTCCAGCAAGTGCTGCATATTTATAGCCATAGGATTGAAGTGCCCCATACATAAGTTTAGGGGATTCGTGTTTAAGCAATATATTCAGCCTATCAATATCATTTTTATTCAGCTGCGCAGGCATTATTCAGTCCAACCCATTAAATGTGTGACAGTCATATTAACCAGCCAAAGCTGTAGTATCTGAAAAAGAAAAGCAGGAAATAAGCAATCAAAACTGCCCTGCATACGTTAAGACAGACAATAATAAGCTTTCTGTTCAAGCGCTCGCCAAGCCATCGCCAAGTCGCTATCAAGTTCACCCTTGCATTTATCAGCATCTTCGTAAGCCGGATTAGCATGGTGAACTCCTGCATGACAATTAGCTTTGACAAAAGTGGATGCAGTGATCCCGATTGCCATACCCCAGTTGCATGTAGGAAATAATCTTAAGTGACTGCAGTTGTAAACCTCACCGAGTCCGACAAGTCTGTAGGAATCTTCTGGAATGAAAATAAATTCTGGGAGGCCAACGGCCCCGCAATGATCCGCCACCAAACCGGTGTCGGTATGTTTCTGATAACGCCTTTAAACCGCAATCGACGGCAGGGCCTTGCCCTTCAGCAAATCCCCGCTCAACGCCTGCTCACTTCTTAACCAATCCACAAATCTTTGGACGATCTGCACGCGGCGTTTGCGTTGCGGCAGGACGATGTAATAACCGTATCCGGAGACGGCGCTGGCTTCGATCGGGCGGCACAACAAGCCCTGCTCCAGCAAATCATCCACCAGGTGTCGCCAGCCGATGGCCACGCCCTGGCCGCCGATCGCCGCTTGAATCATCAGCGTGTAGTTGTCGAATCGCAGCTGTCCCGGCGCGGGTGCCTGGAGGATATTCAGGGCGCGGAACACGCCACTCCAGTCAAACCAGTTGTTGCCGCCTTCGCCACGAAGGTGCAGCAGCGCGAAGTCTTTCAGCGCCTCAGTGGGCAGGGGCAGGTCGCGCCCCTTCAGCAATTGCGGACTGCACACCGGGAACACCTCCTCGCTGAATAACCAGTGGCTTTCACCCTGCTTGAATCGCCCGTCACCGAACAACACGGCCACATCGATATCCGCGCGCAGCATGCTGTGACTGCGTTCGCTGGTGACCAGGCTGACGTCGACGTCGGGGTTGTCCTTGTGGAAACGGTGCAGGCGCGGCATCAGCCAATAGGCGGCGAAGGCGAAGTCAGTCGCCACTTGCAGCACCTCGTGCTGATGCTGCTCGGTGATCGCGCTGAGGCCAGCGTCCATCGACTCCAGCCCGGTCTGTACGTGATTAAACAGGATCTGCCCGGCGTCCGTCAGCTCGATGCCGCGGTAGATGCGATCAAACAGCCGCGTCGCCAGTTGCTCCTCCAGCCGCTTGATTTGCTGGCTGATGGCCGGCTGAGTGGTGCCGAGCTCGATGGCCGCAGCGGTAAAGCTGCGCAACCGTGCGGCGGCTTCGAAGCCGCGAAGTAAATCCAGCGACATGACACCAAGGGCTTCAAACATAAGCTGTACTTATCCTAGGCATTGCCTCTCATGGGCTTTACCGCAGACGGCATGGGCACCATCCTCGGTCGGAGCACTTTCGCATAAATAATGACTATGGGATGCCGCGAATACATGAAGCGCAAGAACATTCTTTTCATCATGGCCGATCAGATGGCCGCGCCCATGTTGCCGATGTACGCCTCTTCTCCCATCAAGATGCCCCACTTGAGTCGCCTCGCTGCTGAAGGCGTGGTGTTCGACGCCGCCTACTGCAACAGCCCGCTCTGCGCACCGTCACGCTTCACTCTGGTGAGCGGTCAGTTGCCGAGCAAGATCGGCGCCTATGACAATGCGGCTGATTTCCCCGCTGATGTGCCGACCTACGCCCACTACCTGCGGCGTCTTGGCTATCGCACCGCACTGTCCGGCAAGATGCATTTCTGCGGGCCTGATCAATTGCACGGCTACGAAGAACGCCTGACCAGCGACATCTATCCGGCCGACTACGGTTGGGCCGTGAACTGGGACGAACCGGACGTGCGCCCGACCTGGTACCACAACATGTCATCGGTGTTGCAAGCGGGACCTTGCGTACGCACCAATCAGCTCGATTTCGACGAAGAAGTGGTGTTCAAGGCTCAGCAGTATCTGTTCGACCATGTGCGCGAAGACGGCGATCAGCCGTTTTGCCTGACGGTGTCGATGACCCATCCCCACGATCCGTACACAATCCCCAAGCCTTACTGGAATCTGTACAGCGACGAAGAAATCCCGATGCCCCATGCGCCGTTGGCCCAGTCCGAACTGGACCCCCATTCCCAGCGCCTGCTGAAGGTCTATGACCTGTGGGACAAACCGCTGCCCGAGCAAAAGATTCGTGATGCGCGCCGCGCCTATTTCGGTGCCTGCAGCTACATTGATGACAACGTCGGCAAACTGCTGAAAACCCTGGAGGAAACCGGCCTGGCCGACGACACCATCATCGTGTTCTCCGGCGACCATGGCGACATGCTGGGTGAGCGCGGGCTCTGGTACAAAATGCACTGGTTCGAGATGTCGGCGCGGGTGCCGCTGCTGGTCTACGCTCCGGGGCAGTTCAAGGCCGGCCGCGTGCAGGCTGCAGTGTCCACCGCCGACCTGTTGCCGACGTTTGTTGCGTTGGCGGATGGTCAGCTGGACGCTGGCTTGCCGCTCGATGGGCGCTCACTGCTGCCGCATCTGCAAGGCGAGGGTGGTCACGACGAGGTCTTCGGCGAGTACATGGCCGAGGGCACCAACAGTCCGCTGATGATGATTCGTCGCGGCGCGTACAAATTTATTTATTCGGAACGGGACCCCTGTCTGCTGTATGACGTGCGCAACGATCCGAAGGAGCAGGAAGAGCTGAGTCGATCCGAGGCTCATCGCGACCTGTTCGCTGCGTTCCTGGCCGAAGCAAAGGCCAAGTGGGACATTCCGGCGATACACCACCAGGTGCTCGCCAGCCAGCGTCGTCGGCGTTTCGTCGCCGAGTCGCTGGCCATCGGCAAGCTGAAGAGTTGGGATCACCAGCCGCTGGTCGACGCCAGTCAGCAGTACATGCGCAACCATATTGATCTGGACGATCTGGAGCGCAAGGCCCGTTATCCGCAACCTTGAACCCTGCCAACACTTAGAAAACCAAAAAGGGGCACACCATGAATAAGCTGTTCACCACGCTGGCGGTTGGGGTCTTGAGTTTGAGCAGCGTCGTGGCCTATGCCGCCGACGCTAGCTGCAGCACCGTGCGGATGGCCGATCCAGGCTGGAGCGATATCGCCGCGACCAACGCCACTGCAGGCTTTTTGCTCGATGGCATGGGCTACAAAACCAAGATCGACACCCTCGCGGTGCCGATCGCCTATGGCGGCCTGAAGGATGGGCAACTCGACGTTTTCCTGGGCAACTGGATGCCGGCGCAGCAGGGTTTCTACGACAAGTTCATCGCCACGGGTGACGTGACGCAATACGCGAAAAATCTGGAAGGCACGGAGTTCACCCTCGCCGTCCCTGATTACGTGTATGACGCAGGCGTCCACAACTTCGCCGACCTCAACAAATTCGCCGACAAATTCCACAAGAAAATCTACGGCATCGGTTCGGGGGCTCCGGCCAACGCGTCGATTCAGGAAATCATCAAAAAGAACGAGTTCGAACTGGGGGACTGGAAGCTGGTGGAGTCCAGCGAGCAGGCGATGCTGGCCGAAGTGCAGCGCAACGTGAAGAAGGGGGAGTTCGTGGTATTCCTCGGCTGGACGCCGCACCCGATGAACGTGCAGGTCAAAGGCATGCACTACCTCAAAGGCGGCGAGAAATACTTCGGCGATACCGGCAGCGTCTACACCGTGACCCGCAAAGGTTACGCCGACGCCTGCCCGAACGTGGCCAAGCTGCTTTCCAACCTGGTCTTCACCCAGGACATGGAAAACTCGATCATGCAAACCGTGGTGGATAAGAAGGTCAGCAACACCGAAGCGGTGAAAGCGTGGCTGAAAGCCAACCCGGCGGTGCTGGACAAATGGCTGAGCGGCGTGAAAACCGTTGACGACAAAGATGCGCTGCCAGCGGTGAAAGCCAAGTTGTAAGCGCCGACGAGAAGCACACTCCTACAGGGCTAATATCAGTCTGTAGGAGTGGAGCTTTATTCGTTCTGCGCCATCAGCCGTCGCAGTTCCGCCAGCACTGGCGCCGATTCCGGTCGCACGCCGCGCCACAGGTAAAACGCCTCGGCAGCCTGCTCGACCAACATCCCCAACCCATCCACTGCCTGCCCGGCGCTGTGTTCAGAGGCCCAGCGGCAGAATGCGGTTGGCTCCTTGGCGTACATCATGTCGTAGCAGAATGTCACGCCCGGCTGAATCAGACTGGGCGAAATCGGCGGTACTTCCCCCGAAAGGCTGGCCGACGTGGCATTGATGATGATGTCCACCGGTTCCTCCAGCCAGTCGTAGCCTGCGGGCAGCACCGGACCGACGTCGGCGAATTCCTGAGCCAGCTGTTCAGCCTTTTCCACGGTGCGGTTGGCGACCACCAGCACGTAGGGATCTTCCGCCAGCAAGGGCTCAAGTGCGCCACGCACTGCACCGCCAGCCCCTAGCACGAGAATGCGTTTGTCCTTGAGCGTGACGCCATGACTGACCTTCAGGTCCCGAACCAGGCCTGCTCCGTCCGTGTTGTCGCCGAGCAGGCTGCCATCCGCTTGAACGGCGAGGGTATTGACCGCGCCGGCACGACGGCCGCGCTCGGTCAACTGATCGGCCATCCGGTACGCTTCTTCCTTGAAGGGCACGGTGACGTTGGCGCCACGGCCTGTCTCGAAAAACGCCCTGGCGAAGGCGGTGAAGCCGTCCAGCGGCGCGAGTGAGGTCTGGTAGTCGAGCGCCTGACCGGTCTGCTCGGCGAACAGGCGATGGATCAGCGGGGATTTGCTGTGGCCAATGGGATTGCCGAAGACAACGTACTGGTCAGTCATCACTGGGCCGCCTCAGCCAGCCAGTCGCGATCCTGCAGAAAATATTCCGTCAGGCGTGCTTCCTCACTGCCCGGCTCGGCTTTCCAGTCATACCCCCAGCGCACTTGCGGCGGCAGCGACATGAGGATCGATTCAGTGCGGCCACCCGATTGCAGCCCAAACAAGGTGCCGCGGTCGTACACCAGATTGAATTCCACGTAACGCCCACGGCGGAACTCCTGAAACTCACGCTGCTGCGGCGTGTACGGCGCGTCCTTGCGGCGCTGAACGATGGGCAGATACGCCTCGACGAACGCATCTCCGATGGCACGGATGAACGCGAAGCTGGTGTCGAAATCCCACTCGTTCAAGTCGTCGAAAAACAGTCCGCCGACGCCGCGCGGCTCATTACGGTGCTTGATATGGAAGTAGCGATCGCACCACGCCTTGTAGCGGGGATAGACGTCAGCCCCGAACGGCGCGCAGGCCTGTTCGGCGACGCGGTGCCAATGAACGCAGTCTTCCTCGACACCGTAGTAAGGCGTCAGGTCAAAGCCGCCGCCGAACCACCACACCGGTTCTTCGCCTTCTTTCTCTGCGATGAAGAACCGCACATTGGCGTGGGCAGTTGGCACGTGAGGGTTGTGCGGGTGCATCACCAGCGACACGCCGAGGGCTTCGAAACCACGCCCTGCCAGTTCCGGTCGATGTGCGCTGGCCGACGGTGGGAGGCCGGCGCCGAAGACATGGGAAAAGTTAACGCCGCCTTTTTCGAGGATGTGGCCGTTCTCGATCACCCGGGTTCTTCCGCCCCCGCCCGCAGGCCGTTCCCAGGCGTCTTCGACGAAACGGGCGCTGCCATCTTCGGTTTCCAGGGCGGCGCAAATGCGGTCTTGAAGATCGAGCAAGTAGGCTTTGACGGCATCGGTGCGAAAGGACATGGCGGTACCTGCATAAACTGAAACGTGCGTCGGGGGCGGGATTGGATCGGCCTTGGCGTTAATGACACGCCTCGCTGAGCAAATCCCGTCGGCGAAATTCGGCCCGTAGCATATCACCGGCTTGGCGGATGCCGCAGTTGACGAAGCGACGACGAAGGAGTCCGATAGAGCCCTTTCGCATCGACAGTCATACTCTGCAAGTCCGATCCATGACGGAGAAAGCAAATGGCAAAACGTATCCAGTTCAAGGCTTATGGCGGTCCCGAAGTGCTTGAGTACGTGGACTTCGAACCCGCGGCGCCAGGCCCGAAAGACGTGCTCGTGCGTAACAAGGCGATTGGCGTCAACTTCATCGAGACCTACTTTCGCAGCGGCCTGTACCCGGCGCCTTCGTTCCCATCGGGGTTGGGTAACGAAGGCGCTGGCCTGGTTGAAGCGGTCGGCAGCGAAGTCACCCACGTCAAAGTCGGCGACCGGGTGGTGTACGGCACAGGCCCGCTGGGTGCATACGGGGACGTTCATGTAACGCCGGCCGCTAACATCGCCAAACTGCCTGACGGCATTAGCTTCGAGCAGGGCGCCGCCGTCATGCTCAAGGGCCTGACCGTGCAGTACCTGTTTCGCCAGACCTACGAAATCCGTCCTGAAGAAACCATCCTGTTTCACGCCGCTGCCGGCGGGGTGGGATCGATCGCCTGCCAGTGGGCCAACGCCTTGGGCGTCAAGCTCATCGGCACGGTCAGCTCGGCAGAAAAGGCCGCACACGCTAAGGCCCACGGCGCATGGGAGGTGATCGATTACAGCAAGGAGGACGTCGTTCAACGTGTACTGGAATTGACCGATGGCAAGAAGGTCCCGGTGGTCTATGACGGCGTGGGCAAAGACACGTGGGAAACCTCTCTGAATTGCCTGGAATTACGCGGCCTGCTGGTCAGCTTCGGCAATGCGTCAGGCGCAGTGACCGGCGTGAACCTGGGGGTTCTCGCTCAGAAAGGCTCGCTCTACGTCACGCGCCCGACATTGGGCTCCTACGCGAACACCCCGGAAGCCTTGCAGGCAATGGCCGATGAAGTGTTCGAAATGGTCGCCACCGGCAAGGTGAAGGTCGACGACATCCAGAAGTTTGCCCTCAAGGATGCCGCGAAGGCCCACACCGAACTCTCCGGTCGCAGAACGGTGGGGTCGATCATTCTGGTGCCTTGATCACACCCGGCCAGACGGTGGAAGGGCATTACCCCGCCCTTACCACCTCAGCCGTGACCAGATCCCGTATCACACTCGGATTGCGGCGCCCGCCGAGACTTCCCCCCAGAACCAAGTCCAACTGCTCGTGGAAATACTGCTCGACCCGCAGCCGGGAGCGGGCGGCAGGGCGGCCGGTGGGGTTCGCGGAAGTCGACACCAGCGGGCCGGTCAACGCGCACAGCTCCCGGACGATGGGGTGATCGCTGACGCGAAGGGCGACGGTGTCGTGCTTTCCGGTGATCCAGTCCGGCAACAGGCCTTGATGGGGAACCAGCCACGTATTCGGTCCCGGCCAGGTGCTGGCCATGCGATCGATCCACAGCTCAGGGAAATCCTCGAAGAGGAAATCAAACTGACGGATGTTGTCTGCGATCAGGATCAAGCCCTTATCAACCGGCCGCGCCTTGATTGCCAGCAGGCGATACACCGCCTCCGCATCCCAAGGGTCACAGCCCAACCCCCACACCGCTTCGGTTGGATAGGCAATCACCGCCCCGGCCCGAATTTCTCGTGCGGCTTGCTGCACTCGCCAACTGCTGACCATCGTCCGTTCTCCCAAATTACGCAGGCGGGCAGTTTAACCTCAGCGTGCCCGGGCAAACCATCGCCCGGCTTCGCAAGCCACGCTGCTGTCGAGTTCCAGCTCGGTCAGCGCCGCCAGGACTTTTGGCAAAGGCCAACCGCTGTTGTGGGCCAGCGCCTCGCCGGTTTGCGGCGCTGCGTGCAAGAGGGCGAGAAGCGGATGGAGCGGCGTCGACGGCTTATCAACGACCTCATGGCTCGGCGCAATGTTTTTCCAGCCCTGCAGCGCCTCAAGAATATGGTCGATGGTTTCCACCAGCACCGCCCCTTCACGGATCAACTGGTGACACCCCCTGGCGCCCGGATGATGGATCGAGCCGGGAATGGCGTAGACCTCACGACCCTGTTCGGCGGCAAGACGTGCCGTGATCAGCGATCCGCTGGCGACGCTGGCCTCGACCACCAGCACACCCAGGGACAAACCGCTGATGATTCGATTGCGCCGGGGAAAGTTGCTGGCGTGGGGACCTGCGTCCAGTGGCAGCTCGGAGATCACCGCGCCGCCGTCGGCCACCATGCGCGCTGCAAGCTGGCGATGCCGCTGTGGATAAAGTTTTTCGATGCCCGTGCCCAGCACGCCGATTGTCCCGCCTTTTACGTCCAGCGCACCTTGATGCGCGGCGCCATCGATACCCAGCGCCAACCCGCTGGTGATGACAAAACCGGCACCTGCCAGGCTCCGCGCGAACGCTGCAGCGGTGTCGAGTCCGGGCTTGGACGCGCGTCGACTGCCCACCATTCCCAACTGCGGACGATCAAGCAAAGCGCGGTTTCCGGCGATGAAAAGCAGGGGCGGCGGATCAGGGATTTCTGCCAGCAACGCGGGGTAGTCAGGGTCGTCCCACATCAGCAAATGCTGGCCCGGGCGCTCTAACCAGGCCAGTGCCGCGCTGGCGCCGTCGCGTACTTCGGGGCTGCGACGGGCCTCGGCACTGGCCGCCGGCAGACGTAAAGATCGCCACGCTGAAGCCGGCGCACTCAATGCCGCGCCGGCGCTGCCGAACGCATCGATGAGGGTGTGGAAACGTTTTGGGCCGACTTCCGGCAGCCGATGCAAACGCAAGCGTGCTTCCAGCTCGGCCGGCGACTGACCGGCCTTTTCGAACAACGGCATGTGATCTTCCTTGATCCGTGGTCCACCCTATTCAGTGAACCAAGCTGTGGATAAGTCTGTTAACAACAATTTGATAAGTGAAGCATGCCGGTGGAGAAAAGTGAGTTACAGCTGATACATAGCATTACGGATTGCGGACTTTGTCCTGCACCGCCAGAGATCGAGTTGCGTGCAGCACCATGCCATAGCTCAGTCGCTCGTACGTGCGAAAGACCATCAGCAGTCCGGAACGCTCGTCGGGAATTTTGACTTGATCACCGTTGACCCGGTCGCGCACCGTCTCACCGGTCTTGTAGATCGCCAACACGTTGCCTTCGGCCAAGCCATCGAGCCGTCCACGGTCGATGGTGACCACGTCGAACTCGCCGATCTGGGTCACGCCCCGAGGCACGTCGATGATGTTGCCGTCGACTGGCTGCTGAGGTTCGCTGGGGACAAAAGTGGAATTGATTCGGCGCTCTTCGCTGACAAAGAGGCGGTCGCCAAGGCGCACTTCCTGGGTCGAACGCTGCATTTGCAACGTCGCCACATCACCTTCCGTGGCGATGACTTCGCCGCTGCCGATGTCATCGGCATTGATGCCCAGCACCACGCCGGTGACCGGATCGACGTAGGTCTTGCCCTTGCGATAGATGCCGTACGCCACATGGCTCGGCTCGAACTGTCCGCGCGCATAGATGCGGTCACCCGCGCCACTGAGCACCCGCTCGCCAGGACCGGCCACGACATGGGGCGCGGCTTCGAACTGGCTGGCGTTATCGATGATCCGGTTGTTCAGCAGAAAGGCATTGATTGCGCCCAGCGGTATGGTCGGAATCGCCTCGGCAATCGGCGTACTGCGCACACGCGGGGACAATTTGATGGTGCCCCGGGACGCGCCGCGATTGACCACGATGCGTGGCTGACCATCGACGTAAATCAGATTGAGCGTATCGCCGGGGTAGATCAGATCAGGGTCGTGAACCTGTGGATTGGCGCGCCAGAGCTGCGGCCACTTCCAGGGCTGATTGAGAAATTTTCCGGAAATGTCCCAAAGTGTGTCACCGGCGACGACGGTGTAACTCTGTGGATGGCCATCCCTGAGCTGTACTTGCGCCTGGACAAGGCCGGTCGCGGCCAACAGCAGCAGGGCGAGTAGTGATTTCCTCATGCGGTGAATCCCTTTATCATGTTGGCTTCGCGTGAAACGCTGAGTCTTGCGAGACTTCCCGTTTTACTAGGGCTGCAGCTTGTGACGTCCCAAGCCTAGCAGCCGATTTTGACTTTACCCTACAGTGCATCCCTTACGCATATGGCCATTCTAAACATCCTCGAATTTCCCGATTCGCGCCTGCGCACCATCGCCAAGCCGGTGGCTGAAGTGGACGACGGCATTCGCCAGTTGGTCGACGACATGTTTGAAACCATGTACGAAGCCCCCGGCATCGGTCTGGCCGCGTCGCAGGTTAACGTACACAAGCGCGTGGTGGTGATGGATCTCTCCGAAGATCGCAGCGAGCCGCGGGTGTTCATCAACCCCGAGATCGAGCCGCTGACCGACGAGATGGACCAGTACCAGGAAGGCTGTCTGTCTGTTCCAGGTTTCTACGAGAACGTGGATCGCCCGCAACGGGTCAAGGTCAAGGCGCTGGACCGTGATGGCCAGCCCTATGAATTCATCGCCGAGGGCCTGCTCGCCGTGTGCATCCAGCACGAATGCGACCACCTGAACGGCAAGCTCTTCGTTGATTACCTGTCCAATCTCAAGCGCGACCGGATCAAGAAAAAGCTGGAAAAACTCCACAAGCAAAACGCCTGATCCCGCCATCCTCCTTTCTACCGTAGGAGCCCGAGTGCCCGCGATAGCGACCTGTCCTCCGCCGCATTTGTCGGCCGACACCACGCCATCGCGGGCAAGTACGTTTCTACAGCCTTACTTCAAGAGAAGCCCATGACTGAGCCACTGCGCATCGTGTTCGCCGGCACCCCGGAATTCGCCGCCGAGCATTTGAAAGCCCTGCTCGACAGTCCCCATGACGTCATTGCGGTGTACACCCAGCCAGATCGCCCGGCCGGTCGTGGTCAGAAGCTGATGCCCAGCCCGGTCAAGCAGCTTGCCCTCCAGCACAATATTCCTGTCATGCAGCCGCCTACCTTGCGCGCACCCGAAGCCCAGGCCGAGCTGGCTGGGTTAAAGCCGGACCTGCTGGTCGTAGTCGCCTATGGCTTGATCCTGCCGCAGACCGTGCTGGATATCCCGCGTCTGGGCTGCATCAACAGTCACGCCTCGTTGCTGCCACGCTGGCGTGGTGCTGCGCCGATTCAGCGCGCGGTGCAGGCGGGCGATGCCGAAAGCGGCGTGACGGTCATGCGCATGGAAGCGGGCCTGGACACCGGCCCGATGCTGCTCAAGGTGACGACCCCGATCACAGGCGACGACACCGGCGGTACGCTGCACGATCGACTTGCCGAGCTCGGCCCACCTGCAGTGATTCAAGCCATTGCAGGGCTGGCGGACGGCACGCTGGTTGGCGAAGTGCAGAACGACAGCCTCGCCACTTACGCGCACAAACTGAACAAAGACGAAGCACGCATCGACTGGACCCGCCCGGCCGTTGAGCTGGAGCGACTGGTACGCGCCTTCAACCCATGGCCGATCTGCCACACCACGCTCAAGGGCGAATCACTGAAAGTGCTGGCCGCGCAGATCGCCGACGGGGAGGGCACGCCCGGCAGCATCATCGACGCAAGCAGAGACGGCCTGCTGGTCGCGTGCGGTGAAGGCGCGCTGCGTCTGACCCGTCTGCAACTACCGGGCGGCAAACCTCTGGGCTTCGCTGACCTGTTCAACAGCCGCCGCGAGAAGTTCGCCGTCAGCACCGTTCTCGGCCAAGCGGTGGATGCGCAATGAACCCGCGTCTGGCCGCGGCCAAGGCACTGGCTGCCGTACTGAGCGGCAAGGCATCTCTGAACAGCTCTCTGCCCACGCAACTGGACAAGGTTGAAGACCGCGACCGCGGCCTGACTCAGGACCTGGCATTTGGCACCGCGCGCTGGGAGCCAAGGCTGTCCGCGCTGGCGGCCAAGCTGCTGCAGAAACCATTCAAAACCGCTGATAACGACGTGCAGGCTTTATTGCTGGTGGGTCTGTATCAGCTGTTCTATTCGCGAATTCCTGCCCACGCCGCTATCGGCGAAACCGTGGGCTGCGCTGACAAGCTGAAAAAACCGTGGGCAAAAGCGTTGCTCAACGCTGTGCTGCGTCGTGCTCAACGGGAAGGCGAGGCATTGCTGACGGAGCTGGAACACGATCCGGTGGTGCGTACTGCTCATCCACGCTGGCTGCAAAAAGCGTTGAAAGCCGCGTGGCCTGAGCATTGGGAAGCGATTTGTGCGGCGAATAACGCCCACCCGCCGATGATTTTGCGGGTCAACCGCCGGCATAAAACCCGTGAGCAGTACCTTCAGCTGTTGCTGGACGCAGGCATTGGCGCAACGCCCAGCACGTTCAGCCAGGACGGCATCGTGCTCACCGAACCGGGCGATGTTCGCTCACTGCCGGGTTTCGCCGAGGGCTGGATCAGCGTTCAGGATGAGGCAGCGCAACTGGCCGCCGACTTGCTGGAGCTGGCGCCGGGTCAACGTGTGCTGGACGCCTGTTGCGCGCCGGGTGGCAAAACTTGCCACCTGCTGGAAGTACAACCGGGCCTGGCGGGCGTGGTCGCAGTGGATCTTGAAGCCAAGCGCATGGTGCGGGTCAAAGAGAACCTTGATCGCCTGGGCCTGAGTGCCGAACTCATCGCCGCCGATGCCCGCGCCACCGACCTATGGTGGGACGGCAAACCGTTCCAGCGCATTCTGCTCGACGCGCCGTGCTCGGCAACCGGCGTGATTCGTCGCCACCCCGACATCAAGCTGACCCGTCAGGCGGATGACATTCCCGCCCTCGCAACGCTGCAAGGCGAATTGCTCGACGCGCTGTGGCCGACGCTGCAGGTTGGCGGGATCTTGCTGTACGCCACATGCTCGACGCTGCCCACTGAAAACACCGAAGTCATCGCTGCATTTCTGGCGCGTACGTCGGGTGCTCGGGAGCTGGACATTGCTGGTCAGCAAGGCAATCCATCGCCCGGTCTGAAACAGCCCCACGGCCGTCAGTTGCTGGCGCAGGAAAGCGGGCATGACGGGTTTTACTACGCCAAACTGATCAAGATTGCGGCGGCGTGAAGACGATTGCCCGGTATGACGGAATCATCATTTCAAGGAGAGACTGATTGAAGATCATCATTCTCGGCGCAGGGCAGGTCGGCGGTACGCTGGCTGAGCACCTGGCGAGCGAAGCCAACGACATCACCGTCGTGGACACCGATCAGGATCGTCTGCGAGCGTTGGGTGATCGTCTCGATATCCGTACCGTCCATGGTCGCGGCTCGTTCCCGACCGTACTGCGTCAGGCCGGCGCCGATGACGCCGACATGCTGGTGGCCGTGACCAGCAGCGACGAGACCAACATGGTCGCCTGCCAAGTCGCCTACACGCTGTTTCAGACCCCGACCAAGATTGCCCGTGTTCGCGAGTCGGCGTACCTGACCCGCTCAGGCCTGTTCGCCAACGGCGCCATTCCCGTGGACGTGCTGATCAGCCCTGAGCAAGTGGTGACCCATTACATCAAACGGCTCATCGAATACCCCAGTGCCCTGCAAGTCATCGACTTCGCCGGCGGCAAGGTGCAGATGGTGGCGGTCAAGGCGTACTACGGCGGGCCTCTGGTGGGCCAGCAGCTGCGTCAACTGCGCACGCACATGCCGAATGTGGAGACTCGCGTCGCGGCTATTTTCCGTCGCGACCGCCCGATCATTCCCCAGGGCGATACGGTTATCGAGGCTGACGACGAGGTCTTTTTCATCGCTGCCAAGGCGGATATTCGCGCCGTCATGGGCGAGATGCGTCGCCTGGATGTGAGCTACAAGCGCATCGTGATTGCCGGCGGCGGTCAGATTGGCGAGCGGCTGGCGGAAGCCATCGAGAACCGCTACCAAGTCAAGATCATCGAGATGAACCCCGCCCGATGCCGTCACCTCTCAGACACGCTGAACAACACGGTCATCCTGCAAGGCAGCTCTTCGGATCGCGACCTGCTCGTGGAAGAGAACATCGATAACGCCGACCTGTTTCTGGCGCTGACCAACGACGACGAGGCAAACATCATGTCGTCGTTGCTGGCCAAACGTCTCGGCGCGAAGAAGGTGATGACGATCATCAACAACCCGGCGTATGTCGATCTGGTGCAAGGGGGAGAGATTGATATCGCCGTCAGCCCTCAGCTCGCCACCATCGGTACGTTGCTGGCCCACGTGCGGCGCGGCGATATCGTCAGTGTGCATTCATTGCGTCGGGGCGCGGCGGAAGCCATCGAGATCGTCGCCCACGGCGATGCCAAATCCAGCAAGGTGATTGGCAAAGCCATCATGCACATCAACTTGCCGCCCGGCACGACCATCGGCGCCATCACACGCGCCGACCAAGTGATCATCGCCCATGACAGCACAGTGATCGAATCGGGCGACCACGTGGTCATGTTCCTTGTGGATAAAAAGTACATCCGCGACGTGGAGCGGCTGTTTCAGGTGGGCTTGAGCTTTTTCTAGAAGCTCAATACCAGCGCTTCTCACCTTCGGGGCGTTTCTTGAATCGCTTCATGGTCCACATGTATTGGCTTGGGTAGGCTCGCACGTACTTTTCAACCACCTTGCTCATGGCAGCTGCCGACGTTGCGGTGTCGGTGCTGTACATGTCGTCCGGCGCGGCTTCGAGTACGACTTTGTAGCCAGAACCATCCTCCAGACGCATCGCATGGAGGAACACGCCAACGGCTTTGCCGCCCGCCAGCATGTTCGGTACGAACTTGCTGGTCAGCGCCATTGTTCCGCAGAAGGGCACAAATATGCCTGCCGACTCAGCGGGTTCCGGGTCCGCCGGAATGCCGACGGCGCCGCCTTTGCGCACTTCCTTGATGACGCTGAGAATGCCTTCCTTGGTCGAGGCTGCAACGCGGTTACCCAACTGGACGCGCTGCTTGCGCAGCAGATCGTCCACGGCCTTGAGCTTGGGTGGCCGGTAGAAAATGATCGGTTTGCACTGGCTGCAGTAGAAGTGGTTGAGCACTTCCCAGTTGCCCAGATGGCTGGTGATACCGACGACGCCCTTGCCCGACGCCAGGGCATCTTTCAACACCTGAAGCCCTTCGACTTCGCGAACCAGATTGATTGACTTCTGCGCCGGCCAGATCCACGCGCAGGCGCTCTCGGTCAGGGTCTTGCCGATGTCCATCAGACTGCGGCCGACCAGTGCTTCGAGCTCTTCAGGGCTTAGTTCGGGGAAGCACTTGGACAGGTTGATGCGCGCGACGTCGCGAGACCGGTTAGGCAACTTCCACATCAGCCAGCCAATGCAGGTGCCGACCCATTGCACTGCGCGCCACGGCAACAGGGCAAACAGGCGCAATGCCCCAACCATCAAGGCGCCTTTGAACTTATCCACAGATCACTCCCGAATACATGAGGCGGCCATTGTAACCGTTCATGGGAGCCGATTATCCACACCACCCGCCAGCTCGGCGTATCGATCGCAGTCAATCGTATGGTCCATCACCATTCCGGTGGCCTGCATGTAGGCGTAACAGATCGTCGGGCCGACGAAGGTGAAGCCGGCTTTCTTCAGCGCTTTGCTCATCGCTTCGGCCTCGGGCGTAATGGCCGGGACTTCGCTGCGGTCCTTGAAGTGATTGACCTTTGGCTTGCCGCCGACGAATGACCAGACGAACGCAACCGGGTCTTCCAGCCGCAGCCAGGCTTGGGCGTTTTTGCGCGCAGCGTTAAGTTTGAGGCGATTGCGCACAATGCCGGGCTCCAGCATCAGCGCTTCGACTTCAGCATCGGTCATCGAAGCGATGCGCTGGACGTCGAAGCCGAACATCACTTCGCGGTAGCGCTCACGCTTTTTCAGGATGGTGATCCACGACAGTCCGGCCTGGAACCCTTCGAGCAACAGGAACTCGAACAGCATCTGCGCATCGCGCAACGGCACACCCCACTCTTGATCGTGGTAGTCCATGTAAAGCGGATCTTCGTTGCACCAAAAGCAGCGTGGCATAGGGCTCCCAAGGGTGGAGGCGCGGCCGAATCGGGTATACTCCCGCTCTTTAAATCGCAGCCCCCCAGTACAGGTGAATTTCGTGAGCCAGCCTACGCCAGCCGTGCGTACCTTCCAAGACTTGATCCTCGCCCTCCAGCAATACTGGGCTGAGCAAGGTTGTGTGGTACTTCAGCCCTACGATATGGAAGTGGGCGCCGGCACTTTCCACACCGCTACATTTCTGCGCGCCATCGGCCCGGAAACCTGGAACGCCGCCTACGTACAACCGAGCCGTCGTCCTACCGATGGCCGTTATGGCGAGAACCCGAATCGCCTGCAGCACTACTATCAATTCCAGGTCGTCCTCAAGCCCAACCCGGACAACTTCCAGGAGCTGTACCTTGGCTCGCTGAAGCACGTGGGTCTTGACCCGCTCGTGCACGACGTCCGCTTTGTCGAAGACAACTGGGAGTCACCCACCCTCGGCGCCTGGGGCCTGGGTTGGGAGATCTGGCTGAACGGCATGGAAGTGTCGCAATTCACCTATTTCCAACAGGTCGGCGGCATCGAGTGCTACCCGGTCACGGGTGAAATCACCTACGGCCTCGAGCGTTTGGCGATGTACCTCCAAGGCGTCGAGTCGGTCTACGACCTGGTCTGGACTGACGGCCCGTTCGGCAAAGTCACCTACGGCGATGTGTTCCATCAGAACGAAGTGGAGCAATCGACCTACAACTTCGAGCACGCCAACGTCGACAAACTGTTCGAGCTGTTCGATTTCTATGAAAGCGAAGCCGTGCGCCTGATCGAAGTGGAGCTGCCATTGCCGAGCTACGAAATGGTCCTCAAAGCCTCTCACACCTTTAACTTGCTGGATGCCCGTCGCGCGATTTCCGTGACGGCGCGTCAGCAGTACATTCTGCGCGTCCGCACCCTGGCTCGCTCCGTGGCCCAGGCGTACCTGATGGCCCGGGCCAAGCTCGGCTTCCCGATGGCCGCACCCGATATTCGCGATGAAGTGTTGGCCAAGCTGGAGGCTGCGCAATGAGTGCTCAAGATTTTCTGGTTGAACTGGGCACTGAAGAACTGCCACCCAAAGCATTGAATACCCTGGCCGATGCGTTCATGGCCGGTATCGAAAAAGGCCTGCAGGCTGCCGGTCTGACCTACAGCGCCAAGCAGGTCTATGCCGCGCCACGCCGCCTGGCAGTTTTGATCACTCAGCTCGCCACCGAGCAGCCGGATCGCAGCGTCAACCTGGACGGCCCGCCACGCCAGGCAGCGTTCGATGCCGAAGGCAATCCGACCCAGGCTGCCTTGGGTTTCGCCAAGAAGTGCGGCGTTGACCTGAGCGAAATCGATCAGAGCGGCCCGAAGCTGCGCTACAGCCAGAGCATCCCTGGCAAGCCAACGTTGAGCCTGCTGCCGACGATCATTGAAGATTCGCTGAACGACCTGCCGATTCCGAAGCGCATGCGCTGGGGCGCGCGCAAGGAAGAGTTCGTGCGTCCGACCCAGTGGCTGGTGATGCTGTTCGGCGATCAAGTCGTCGACTGCACCATTCTTGCCCAGACGTCCGGCCGTGAGTCCCGTGGCCATCGCTTCCATCATCCGGACAACGTGCGCATTTCGTCCCCGGCCAATTACGCCAGCGACTTGCGCGCGGCCCACGTGCTCGCGGATTTCAACGAGCGTCGTCAGTTGATCAGCAAGCGCGTCGAAGAGCTCGCCACGCAACACGAAGGCACCGCCATCGTGCCGCCGGCATTGCTTGATGAAGTGACTGCGCTGGTCGAGTGGCCGGTGCCGCTGGTGTGCTCGTTCGAGGAACGTTTCCTTGAAGTGCCGCAGGAAGCGCTCATCACCACGATGCAGGACAACCAGAAGTACTTCTGCCTGCTGGATGCCGACGGCAAGCTGCTGCCGCGCTTCATTACGGTCGCTAACATCGACAGCAAGGACCCGTCCCAGATCGTCCACGGTAACGAGAAGGTCGTTCGCCCGCGTCTGACCGACGCCGAGTTCTTCTTCAAGCAGGACAAGAAGCAAAAGCTGGAGACCTTCAACCAGCGCCTGCAGAACGTGGTGTTCCAGGCGCAATTGGGCACGGTGTTCGACAAGGCCGAGCGCGTTTCCAAGTTGGCCGCGTTCATCGCGCCCCGCATTGGCGGCGATGCCCAGCGCGCCGCGCGTGCAGGTTTGCTGTCCAAGTGCGACCTGGCGACCGAGATGGTCGGCGAGTTCCCGGAGATGCAGGGCGTTGCAGGCTACTACTACGCCTTGGCCGACGGCGAACCCGAAGACGTCGCACTGGCGTTGAACGAGCAATACATGCCGCGCGGCGCTGGCGCTGAATTGCCAGGCACGTTGACCGGCGCCGCAGTTGCCATCGCTGACAAGCTCGACACACTTGTGGGCATCTTCGGCATCGGCATGCTGCCGACCGGCAGCAAAGACCCGTACGCACTGCGCCGCGCTGCCCTCGGCATCCTGCGCATCCTGATCGAGAAGAAGCTGGATCTCGATCTGGTCAAAACCGTGCAGTTCGCCGTCGCTCAGTTTGGTGTGAAGATCAAACCTGCTGGCCTACCAGAGCAGGTGCTCGAATTCATCTTTGATCGTCTGCGTGCGCGCTATGAAGACGAAGGTGTCGACGTTTCCGTCTACCTGTCGGTGCGCGCCTTGCAGCCCGCTTCGGCTCTGGACTTCGATCAACGTGTTCAGGCTGTCCAGGCCTTCCGCAAATTGCCTGAGGCTGCAGCACTGGCCGCCGTGAACAAGCGGGTTTCGAATCTGCTGAGCAAGGCGGACGGCAACATCGCCCAGACCGTCGAACCGAAGTACTTCGATAACGCCAACGAGTTCTCGCTGTACTCGGCCATTCAGCAGGCAGATCAGGCGGTAGCGCCGATGTCTGCGAGCCGTCAGTACAACGAAGCGCTGACGCGTCTTGCGGCACTTCGCGAGCCTGTAGATGCCTTTTTCGAGGCAGTGATGGTCAATGCGGAAGACGCTGGCGTGCGAGCCAACCGTTACGCCTTGCTCGCCCGTCTGCGCAATCTCTTCCTCGGCGTTGCCGACATCTCCTTGTTGAGCTGACGGCGGAGCGCATGCCAGTGAAGTTGCTGATTCTCGATAGGGACGGGGTGATCAACCAGGATTCCGACGCCTACATCAAGTCGGTCGAAGAGTGGGTTCCGATTCCTGGCTCTATCGAGGCTATTGCGCAACTGAGCAAAGCCGGCTGGACGGTGGCAGTGGCCACCAACCAGTCCGGCATCGCTCGCGGTTACTACGATCTGGCCACCCTCGATGCCATGCACGCACGCTTGCGTGAACTCGTGGCGGAGGAGGGCGGCGAGGTCGGACTGGTTGTTTATTGCCCTCACGGCCCGGACGCGGGCTGCGATTGCCGCAAGCCAAAACCGGGCATGCTGAAGACCATTGCCCGCCATTACGCCGTGGATTTACGCGGCGTTTGGTTTGTGGGCGACAGCAAGGGTGACCTGGAGGCGGCGGTGGCCGTCGATTCACAACCTGTTCTGGTCATGACCGGCAAAGGTCAGAAGACGCGAAGCGGTGCATTACCCGCAGGCACGTTGGTTTTTGACGATCTGGCGGCGGTTGCCGCAGAACTTATTCACAACAGCGCCCCGTTGAACGGCTAACAGCTCTTCAACGGCTCGCTCAATTCGGGCAATTGCCCCGTAACGGTAAAAGCAGCTATGTCGATTGTGCAGGCCATCAGGATTTTCTTCTTTTACCTGCTGCTGGGCACTACCGCCCTGCTGTGGTGTTCGCTGAGTTTCTTTATTGCACCTTTCCTGCCGTTCCGTCTCCGCTATCGTTTCATCAATGTTTACTGGTGCCGCTGCGCCCTATGGCTGACTCGCGTGTTCCTCAACATCAAGGTCAGCATCACCGGCCAGGAAAACATCCCCGGCACACCCTGCGTGATCGTCTCTAATCACCAGAGCACGTGGGAGACGTTTTTTCTCTCGGCCCACTTTCAGCCTTTGAGCCAGGTGCTCAAGCGGGAGCTGCTGTACGTGCCGTTCTTCGGCTGGGCCATGGCGATGCTGCGTCCCATCGCCATTGATCGCAACAATCCCAAGGCGGCGCTGAAGGTTGTCGCGAAGAAAGGCGATGAGCTGCTTAAAGATCGGGTCTGGGTGCTGATCTTCCCTGAAGGCACACGCGTACCTTACGGCCAGATCGGCAAGTTCTCGCGCAGCGGTTCGGCGTTGGCAGTAAACGCGGACTTGCCCGTCCTGCCTATCTCCCATAATGCCGGCCGCTATTGGCCGAAAGAGGGGTGGGGTAAGAAGCCGGGCACCATTGAAGTCGTGATTGGCAAACCGATGTACGCAGAGGGCACTGGCCCACGCGCAATCGCTGCGCTGAACGATCGCGTGTCGGCGTGGAACGAGCAAACCCAGCGCGATTTGGGGTCGCCGGCAGTACCTGCGCCAACCCCAGAGAAATCACCGGCATGAATTGTGGATAACCTGTGCACGAATAAATCGAAATTCGAAAAATTCGGCGCTAACTCGTTAATTTAAATACTTATTTCTTCCAGCACTTAGCGCGGCCGATGCGTGCATAAGTTTTTCCTTACCGTTCCCCACTGACTAAAAAAACCCGGTCTTGAGCCTGTGCAGCCAAGACCGTGGTGTGAATCAAGCCGTTCTGGCCGGCGCCGATATTCTCAGGTTGCAGAGCGCCCCCATACCCACCAATACAATCCCTCCGCACGCGGCTGCGACGAATCCCATGGCGGGGGAAACGCTGTCGATCGCGAATCCCACCATCGGCGCGGACAGTGTCTGGCCTATTCGATAAGCCGAATCGTGCAGCCCCATCACTTCACCTCTCACGCTGGAAGGCGCCAGCTTGGCAACCGCTTCCGAGCCTGCAGCCAGCGTCGGCGTGCACAGCAGATTAGTGGGCAACAGCGCGAGCATCAGCCACCACCAGACGTCATCAAAGAACACCACGGGAAGCAGCAGCAGGCTCATTGCCAGGGCAAGTTTCATCTGTGACCACGACCGGTGGACGACACCGTGGACATACCCGCCCACGATGGACGCGATAGACATTGCGGCGATGACATACCCGGTAAAGGCGAGCTGATCGCTGGCGCGCAGCACAGCAATGAGTGCCAACTCGGTGCCATACAGCACGAATAACGCCCCCGCACTGACAAACATGACGGCCAATAAGCGGCCGCTCATCCATGTGCGGAGTTTGGGTCGGACACGATCCGGATTCGCTGCAACCTCGTCCACATTGCGCGTGGGCCAATTCAACACATAGAGCACGACGTAGGAGAGCGCTCGCCAAAGGCCTATGCCCGCCAGAGTGGCTGTCGCCGAATAGGTAGTGATCAAAAGAATACCGCTGGCGGGCCCGATGACGAATGAAAGCTCCATAAGCATCATGTTGAGCGAGTACGCAGGCCGGCGCTGATCTTCCGGAACCAGGCTGGCGACGAACTGCCGGGCTAGCGATCCTGTCGGCACGGTAAACAGCCCGGCCACAAACGCCAGAAGCACGTAAAGCCAATAGCTCACCATGGGCAGCAGTATCCAGGCGAGAGTCGACAGTGTTCCGCATACGGCCACCACCGGGCGCAGGCCGTGACGGTCAATCATTCGACCGAGGAGGGGAGAGCCCACCGCGAAGCCAAGTGCGGTCGCCGTCCCCACCACGCCTGCATCAAAATAACTGCCACCCATTTCGTTGAGCACATGCAGGCTCAGGGTGAGGCCCATGATGGTCAGCGGCAGGCCTGCGACGAACATGAACAATGTGGCAGGCAACACTCGAGGGATAGCCAGCACTCTTTGGTATTTACGAATCGACATATGAATGAGGCTCCTTTGTCTTACATCTGTCCTGATGCAACGGTTTGATCGATAGGTATCCGGGTATTTTGGGCAGTCATCGGTCAATTAGCGCGCAACGACACAGTCTCGCCCAACAAAAGCTATCGATCGAGTTTCATGGCCAAATTATTGGCTGACAAGGCATGCAGGTAATCCGCGTCCCGATTGGAGATGCCAATTAGACGTGCAGCGCCCCCAGTGTATCGTTCAAGCTCAAAAACCATTTCCAACCCTCTCGGTATCGCGCGTCCCCGACGGCGTGAGCGTCACAGCGGTGAATGGATCGAACCGGTACGACCCTGACCGCGCGCGGAGGCAGTATGAATACGTTGGGTGACCTGGCGTCCAGACGAAACAACCACTTCAACCTGATCAGAATGCTTGCCGCCACGGCGGTATTGATTTCCCACAGTTACCCTCTTGCACTTGGGCATGATGCGGTTGAGCCGCTCTCTGACTGGATCGGACTGTCCCTTGGTGACGTGGCGGTGATTACGTTCTTCTGCATCTCCGGCTTTTTTATTTCGCTTAGCCGCGATCGGGCGGACAGCACGATGGATTTTTTCACCGCCCGGTTTCTGCGCATCTTTCCTGGATTGATACTTGTGCTGCTGCTGAGCGTATTTCTGATCGGCCCCCTGCTTACGACACTGAGTGCGTCAGAATATTTCAGGTCAGGGGAAACATACGGCTATCTCGCCCACAACCTGACGCTGTTCAGCATGAAGTTTCAGCTGCCTGGTCTGTTCCAGAACAACCCTTGGCCCGGCATCAACGGTTCGCTGTGGACACTCTTTTATGAGGTGGCCCTCTACCTTCTGGTCGGCGCGCTTGGGACAGTCTCCTTCTTCAGTGAAGGCCGGAAATTCACCGGCTTTGTCATGTCTTATGCCGCCCTTTACGTCTCGTTCAAAGCCTTGATGCTGAACAGCGCTTTGGTCAGTGACTTCTACGGCACCGAATCTTTCTTCACGTGGAGCTTGCCGTTTGTGCTCGGCATGTCCTTCTACCGCTATCGTCAGCACATCGAGCATCGATTTATCGGCCTCCTGCCTTTTGTCGTATTAGCCGCCTGCACGTGGCGCACAGGATATTTCTTCGAGTGCTTTGTGCTGGCCTGGACGTATCTGATCTTCTACCTCGGGTATGCAACCCAGCCCGCGATAGACCGTTACAACCAGCTGGGCGATTACTCGTACGGGGTTTATATCTATGCCTTCCCGATTCAGGAAATAATTGCCCACCTGTTCAAAGGCCTCGGCCCTGGCAGTCTGATGCTGCTCGCCTTCCCACTGGTGTTACTGGCGGCCATATTCTCTTGGCACTTCATCGAAAGGCCATCCATGGCCCGGCGCCGTGAGCTTGCCAAGCGCTTAGGCAGTCGCTGGGAACACATAAAAACTCGTTGGAACACGACCGGGAAAGGTAACGCATGATGACCTACGCCCAGAGGGCGGATCTAAACGCATTCGGCATGGATTCAACAGGGAGTTGGCGATGAAGAGATTTCAAGTGCTGGACGGATTCAGGGGCATCTGTGCACTCAGCGTTGCGGTCTATCACATCCACATGCCACTGAGCTTTGGCGAATGGGCGTTCTTCAGAAATGCTCATTACCTGGTGAGCTTCTTCTTCGTCCTGAGCGGCTTTGTCATGGTCCACACCTACGGCCAGCGACTGGCCACGACCGATCAGTTCAGGCAGTTCTTCATTACTCGCACCTTCCGCCTGTATCCACTGCACGTCTTCGTGCTCCTGTTTGCCATCGCATTGGAGGTCGTGAAGATGGGCGCCGAGCATGCCGGTATAACGTTCAATCAAGCCAGCTTCACCGGGCAGCGAGCGCCTCAGGAAATCATCCCCAATCTGCTGCTGTTGCAATCCTGGTGGCCGGGATTCAACCCCCAGTCGTTCAACTTTCCGGCGTGGAGCATCAGTGTCGAGTACTACATCTACATGATATTCGCGGGGATACTCCTGTGTACCCCGCGCTTCGCCACGGCGATATTTCTCATGACTTCATTGATCGCTACTGTGTGCTTGTCGCTGGGACTTGCCTATCTGATGGAGCCCGCACTGCAGGGGCTGTCTTGTTTCTTTGCAGGTGTGATGACTTACCAGCTCTACCAAGTTATCCACAACAAAACCATGGCCCGCTGGCTGCACACCGTCCTGGAACTTGTCGGCATCTGTTTGGCAGTGAGCTTGCTGGTGAGTGACATTGATCATAAGCAGATCATCCTGATGGTGGTGTTCTGCGTGCTTATGTTGATTTTCTCTTTTGAGGGAGGGGTGATCTCGACGTTGCTGAAGGCTAGCCCATTCGAGAAATTGGGCACGCTGTCGTACTCGATCTACATGACTCATGCGATGGTTCTTTTCGCCTTCACCCTCGCCATGCTTCTAATAGGGAAAGTCACCGGCTTCACGATCGTGACTTATGCTGCTGCCGCCCCAGGTCCACTGCTTTCCTTTCACAATGCAGCAGCTGACAACTCCGTGCTCATCGGTCTGTTAATCGTCATCGTGGGTATATCCGCTATCAGCCATCGGTTCATTGAACTGCGCGGTATCGAATGGGGCAAACGGTTGAGCAGGAGAGGGCGGAACCCAGCGCCGATCAGTCCGATTAAAACAGTGAGCTGAATGCCTAAACGAAAACAGCCCCAATCGATTCACATCGTTGGGGCTGTTTTATTTACGGGTGAACCTTAGAAGTCCAGGTTCGACACTGCCAATGCGTTGGCTTCGATGAAGTCACGGCGCGGTTCGACGGCGTCACCCATCAGTGTGTTGAAAATCTGATCAGCGCCGATGGCGTCTTCGATCGTCACCTTGAGCATGCGTCGCACGCTTGGGTCCATCGTGGTTTCCCACAACTGATCAGGGTTCATCTCACCGAGACCTTTATAGCGCTGAATGGTATGGCGCTTGGTGCTCTCTGCCATTAACCAGGCCAGTGCTTCCTTGAACTCGGTAACCGCTTTCTTGCGTTCACCACGTTGAACGTAAGCGCCTTCTTCCAGCAACGTGCTGATCTGAGCACCGAGTGCAGTGACTGTCTTGTAGTCATTGCTGCCGAAGAAATCGCGGTTGAACGTCACGTAGTTGGACAGGCCGTGGGAGATCAGCTCGACCTCTGGCAGCCATACGTTACGCTCGCGGTCTTCACGCAAGCTGGCCTTGTAGACCAACCCGGACTTCTCACCCACCCGCAGGCGCTCATCAAACTTCGCCAGCCACTCTTGCATGGCCGCGTGATCCGACAACTGCTCCATTGGCACAGCCGGCAGATAAACGAAGTGCTCGGTCAGCTCTTGCGGGTACAAACGGGACAGGCGCTTCAAGGTCTTCATGACCATGCGGAAGTCGTGAACCAGTTTCTCCAACGCTGCGCCGGAAATGCCAGGCGCCGATTCGTTCAGGTGCAGGCTCGCATCTTCAAGGGCCGACTGAGTCATGTACTCTTCCATGGCATCGTCGTCTTTGATGTACTGCTCTTGCTTGCCTTTCTTCACCTTGTACAACGGCGGTTGAGCAATGTAGATGTAACCGCGTTCAACCAGCTCCGGCAACTGACGGAAGAAGAAAGTCAGCAACAGGGTACGGATGTGCGAACCGTCGACGTCAGCATCGGTCATGATGATGATGTTGTGGTAGCGCAGCTTTTCGATGTTGTACTCGTCACGGCCAATACCGCAGCCCAGCGCCGTGATCAACGTGCCCACTTCCTGAGATGAGATCATCTTGTCGAAGCGCGCCTTCTCCACGTTCAGGATCTTGCCCTTGAGTGGCAGGATGGCTTGGGTCTTACGGTTACGTCCCTGCTTGGCGGAACCGCCAGCAGAGTCACCTTCCACGAGGTACAACTCGGAAAGGGCAGGGTCCTTTTCCTGGCAGTCGGCCAGTTTGCCGGGCAAGCCTGCGATATCCAGCGCGCCCTTGCGACGGGTCATTTCACGTGCTTTACGGGCAGCTTCACGGGCACGCGCTGCATCGATCATCTTGCCGACGACGGCTTTTGCTTCGTTCGGGTTCTCGAGCAAGAAGTCAGAGAAATACTTGCCCATCTCCTGCTCAACCGCAGTCTTCACTTCTGAAGACACCAGCTTGTCTTTCGTTTGGGAGCTGAACTTAGGGTCGGGGACTTTGACGGAAATGATCGCTGTCAGGCCTTCACGCGCATCGTCACCGGTGGTGGCGACCTTATGCTTCTTGGCCAGACCTTCCTGCTCAATGTAGTTGTTCAGGTTCCGAGTCAGCGCAGAGCGGAAGCCGACGAGGTGGGTACCACCGTCGCGCTGTGGAATGTTGTTGGTGAAGCACAACAGGTTCTCGTTGAAGCTGTCATTCCACTGCAGGGCAATTTCAACGCCTATGCCATCTTCACGCTGGATGTTGAAGTGGAAGACCTGATTCACAGGCGTCTTGTTGGTATTCAGGTACTCGACGAATGCGCGCAGACCGCCTTCATACTTGAACAGCTCTTCTTTGCCGCTGCGCTCGTCCTTAAGAACGATACCCACACCGGAGTTGAGGAACGACAGCTCACGAATGCGCTTGGCGAGAATGTCCCAGCTAAAGTGAATGTTCTTGAAGGTTTCAGAGGAGGGCTTGAAGTGAATCTCTGTCCCCGTGGTATCGCTTTCACCAACGATTTGCATTGGTTCTTGTGGAACACCGTGGACGTACGTCTGTTCCCAGACTTTTCCACTGCGCCGAACAGTCAGGTTCAACACCTCAGACAGCGCGTTCACCACTGAAACGCCCACACCGTGCAGACCGCCGGATACTTTGTACGAGTTATCGTCAAACTTACCGCCGGCGTGCAACACAGTCATGATGACTTCGGCTGCGGAAACGCCTTCTTCTTTATGCACATCGACCGGAATGCCACGACCGTTATCGCGAACAGTGATCGATTCATCCGGGTGAATGATGATGCTGATGTCGTCACAGTGACCGGCCAATGCCTCATCGATCGAGTTGTCTACAACCTCAAACACCATATGGTGGAGGCCGCTGCCATCGTCTGTGTCGCCGATATACATACCAGGACGCTTGCGTACGGCATCGAGCCCTTTCAGCACTTTGATGCTGGTCGAGTCGTACGTTTGGTTTTCGCTCATGCCTTCACTCCCGGTGGTCGTGGGTCTGGGTGATATTGCCGTGTTCCACGTGGAACAAAGCAACTGGCGTTTCCGTCTGCCAGCCTTCCCTCAACAATTCATGATCTACGCAGGTGATAAATACCTGGCAGCGTAATTCTTCCAGCAGGCGACATAGCGCACCGCGGTGATTCTCATCGAGCTCCGATGGCAGATCGTCGACGAGGTAAATACATTGGCCACGACGGGCCGTGCTGACTAAATGTCCCTGCGCAATGCGAAGGGCGCAGACCACGAGTTTCTGCTGCCCACGGGAAAGGATATCCGCCGCGTTGTGTCCGCCTAGCCGTAGGCGTAGATCTGCACGTTGGGGTCCCGCTTGCGTGTGACCCATCTGCTGATCGCGGTAAAGGGAAGATGCCAGCACGTCACTCAGGTTTTTTTCCTTGTCCCATCCTCGATAGTAACTAAGCGCCAGCCCATCGATCTGAACAAGCTCACTCAGGGTTTGCTCGAACACAGGTTTCAACGCTTTGATATAAGCGCGCCGAAACTCATCAATTTCATCGCTAGCAAGACACAGCTCACGGTCCCAAGCGGCCTGCGAAGCGGCGTCAAGTGTACCATGCCGAAGCCACGAGTTCCGCTGCCTCAGGGCCTTCTGGAGCCGCTGCCAAGTCGACATGAAACGAGGTTCCACGTGGAACACTCCCCAATCCAGGAACTGACGACGAATTTTAGGAGCACCTTCAAGGAGCCGAAAGCTGTCGGGGTTGATCAGTTGCAGCGGCAGAGTCTCGGCAAGTTGCGCGGCGCTTTTGGCGTTTTGGCCGTCGATCCGAATCTGGAAATCTCCCTGGCGATCGCGGGAAATGCCAAGGCTGCTGTGGCCGCCTTCGGCGAGTTCTACCTGGCCAAAGACTGTGCACGCAGGTTGCTCATATTGAATGACCGGCTGCAGCCGTACACTGCGGAATGAGCGCGCCAAGCCGAGAAGGTAAATCGCTTCAAGGACACTGGTTTTCCCACTGCCGTTAGCGCCATACAGGATGTTGATGCGGGGAGAAGGAGAGAAGGTCACCGGGTGCAGATTGCGCACCCCGGTGACCGAGACGCGGCTAAGAGACATTGATCAACTGCTGTTACAGACGCATCGGCATAACGACATAGGCCGAGTCGTCATTACCGGATTCCTGCACCAAAGCACTGCTGTTGGAATCAGAGAGGATCAGACGGACTTGCTCCGTGGTCATGACACCCAGTACGTCGAGCAGATAGCTCACGTTGAATCCGATCTCGAGAGAGCTGCCATTGTAGTCGACGCTGATTTCTTCCTCGGCCTCTTCCTGCTCCGGGTTATTCGCTTGAATCTTCAACTGACCGTTGGCCAGTTGTAGGCGAATGCCCCGGTACTTCTCGTTCGAGAGAATCGCGGTACGGCTGAACGCTTCCCGCAGTGCCTGACGATCACCCACCACCAGCTTGTCGCCGCCCTTGGGAAGCACTCGCTCATAGTCCGGGAATTTGCCGTCGACCAGCTTGGACGTGAACGTGAACTCACCCGTGGTTGCACGAATGTGATGTTGACCCAATACGATACTGACCAAGCCATCTTGCTCGGTCAGTAACCGGGCCAGTTCCAAGATGCCCTTACGCGGCACGATCACCTGATGACGGTCAGCCTGCTCGATCTCGGCGGCCATGGAACACATCGCAAGACGGTGCCCGTCGGTTGCAACCGCGCGCAGAATGCCCGACTGAACCTCAAGCAGCATACCGTTAAGGTAGTAGCGAACGTCTTGCTGGGCCATTGCAAAGCTGGTGCGCTCGATTAACCGGCGCAATTTGCTCTGAACGAGGCTGAATGTAAGCGAACCCGGGCCTTCTTCGACGGTAGGAAAGTCGTTGGCAGGCAGGGTCGAAAGCGTGAAACGGCTGCGGCCCGCTTTGACGATCAGCTTCTGCTCGTCGAGCTTGATGTCGATGAGCGCATCATTCGGAATACTTTTGCAGATGTCCATCAGCTTGCGCGCAGGAACCGTGATCTCGCCAGGCTCTGCAGGCTCTTCCAACTGCACACGGCCGACCAGCTCGACTTCGAGGTCAGTACCAGTCAAAGACAGCTGCTGGCCCTCCACGACCAGTAGCACGTTCGACAGAACCGGCAAGGTCTGACGGCGTTCAACGACGCCCGCGACCAGTTGCAGGGGTTTCAACAGGGCTTCGCGTTGAATGGTGAAATGCATGGTCTAGTCCCTTGCCTTGATAAGCTGCGTCGGCATCACGTTGTCAAAGTCCGCAGCAGGTTCTTGTAGTCCTCGCGGATGTCCGCATCGGATTCTTTAAGCTCATTGATCTTCCGGCATGCGTGCAAGACCGTTGTGTGGTCCCGGCCGCCAAACACATCGCCGATTTCAGGAAGGCTGTGATTGGTCAGCTCCTTTGACAATGCCATCGCCACTTGCCGCGGTCGCGCAACAGACCTGGAGCGGCGTTTGGAAAGCAGGTCGGAGATCTTTATCTTGTAGTACTCAGCAACAGTCCGCTGAATGTTATCCACACTCACCAGTTTGTCCTGCAGCGCGAGCAAATCTTTCAGCGATTCACGGATGAGCTCGATCGTGATGTCCCGACCCATGAAGTGTGAGTGAGCGATGACGCGCTTCAGCGCACCCTCAAGCTCACGCACATTGGAGCGGATTCGCTGCGCGATAAAAAATGCGGCGTCGTGAGGCAGATCGACTTTCGCCTGATCCGCCTTCTTCATCAAAATCGCCACGCGTGTTTCAAGTTCCGGTGGCTCGACTGCCACCGTCAGACCCCAGCCGAAGCGTGACTTGAGCCGCTCTTCAAGGCCTTCGATTTCCTTGGGGTAGCGGTCACTCGTGAGAATAACCTGCTGACCGCCTTCGAGAAGGGCGTTGAAGGTGTGGAAAAACTCTTCCTGAGAACGTTCCTTGCGCGCAAAAAATTGAATGTCATCAATCAATAGTGCGTCGACGGAGCGATAGAAGCGTTTGAACTCATTAATGGCATTGAGCTGTAGCGCCTTGACCATATCCGCCACGAATCGCTCGGAGTGCAGATACACGACTTTGGCGTTCGGATTCTTCTTGAGCAGGTGGTTACCCACAGCATGCATCAAGTGGGTTTTACCCAGACCCACACCTCCATAAAGGAAGAGCGGGTTGTACCCATGCTTGGGATTGTCCGCTACCTGCCAGGCAGCAGCCCGCGCCAGTTGGTTCGATTTACCTTCGACAAAGTTCTCGAACGTGAAGGTCCTGTTCAGATAGCTGGTGTGCTTCAGCGCTCCCTCAACCTGAACATTACGCTGCTCGGCGCGCGCAGGAGCTTGCTGAGAGCTGGCGCCAGCCATTGGATCGAAGCTCGCCCTGGAAGGCTCATCCTCGACATTCAATGAGGTCTGAATCATCGGAGCAGGCGTTGCTACGGACTGCGGCGCTCGTGCTGCAGCCGGTGCTTCGCTGGTGGCTGCCAACTCGGCGGCCTGAGAAGCGGCAGCCGCTGCTGCAAGCGGAGCGTTCGGAGCCGCGCGTGGAGCAGAGCTGCGCTTGCTGCCTATTAATAAGGACAGCGCCGGCGCAATTCCCTGGCCATGCTCGCCCAGCAACTCGAGCAATCGACCCAGGTACTTTTCATTCACCCAGTCCAGCACAAACCGGTTGGGCGCATACACGCGCAATTCGTCGCCTTCAGCTTCAACTTGTAAAGGTCGGATCCAGGTGTTGAATTGCTGGGCAGGCAGCTCATCGCGCAAAAGCTCAACGCATTGCTGCCAAAGTTCCACTGACACAAATATCCCCTAGATTCTGAAGCCGGCGTGGCAAAAACAAGCGGCCATTGTAACCACCCGTAGCTGACTTATCCACACGAAGGTAGAGCCCCAGCGCACGAAAGCCTGCACAAAGCGCCTAAAAAGACGACAGCCGGTGGATAGTTAAGCTCTGTGGATAACCGAGGGTTAGCTCTCTGCATAACGAGGGGCTGAAGTCTGTGGATAAAGCGCCTGTGGATAAGCAACCCTTCTATGCACAGCTTGTCGCCAGCTGTCGCACAGCCGCGGCACTGCTTGTGGACAGACTTTCATCCCTCTGTACATCAAGCAGTACGTGGTCTGCAGCGTTTTATCCACAGAAATCCTTTCCCTAAGCTTTTATAAGCTTTATAAAGAAGCTTTAAATACCTTCCTTCTTTATTTCTATATCTACGTCCCAAGAATGTACCGACGGATAGATCGCTGTCGACGAAATGGACCCAGGAACTAAATGCAAGAAACATTGGTTGGAAATTGACCTGCGAGCCCGCTTTCTCTAGAATCCCCGGTCTCTTAAAACGGGGGCCATTCCGGCCCGTTGTGGACGAACCAGGTAACACGCCATGAAACGTACTTTCCAACCCAGCACTATCAAGCGCGCTCGCACCCACGGTTTCCGTGCTCGTATGGCCACCAAAAACGGTCGCGCAGTTCTTTCGCGTCGTCGTGCCAAAGGCCGTAAGCGTCTGGCAGTTTGATTAATCGGCACAGGTGGTGAGTCAGGACTTCAGTCGGGAAAAGCGTTTGCTGACACCCCGGCATTTCAAGGCAGTCTTTGACTCCCCCACCGGCAAGGTTCCGGGAAAAAATCTCCTGCTCCTTGTGCGCAACAACGACCTTGATCATCCCCGTCTAGGGCTGGTGATCGGGAAGAAGAGCGTGAAGCTCTCCGTCGAGCGCAACCGTTTGAAACGCCTGATGCGTGAGTCGTTTCGCCTTCACCAGGACAACCTGGTCGGATGGGATATCGTCGTCGTTGCACGCAAAGGCTTGGGTGATATCGAAAACCCCGAATTGATTCAGCATTTCGGCAAGCTCTGGAAACGTCTGGCGCGCAGCCGGCCCGATCCCGAACTTAAAACCGAAACTGCGGGGGTAGACAGTACTGATGCGTAAACTGGCGCTCGTTCCGATCCAGTTTTACCGCTATGCCATCAGTCCTCTGATGGCCAGTCACTGTCGTTTCTACCCCAGTTGCTCCTGCTACGCGTACGAGGCCATTGAGAATTATGGTCTGGTGCGCGGTGGCTGGCTGACCTTACGTCGCTTAGGTCGGTGTCATCCGTGGAATCCCGGTGGTTATGACCCGGTTCCACCTGCTCCCACCTCCCGTTCCTCTTCGATGGCCGAGTAATCATGGATATTAAACGCACGATCCTGATCGTCGCCCTGGCAATCGTGACCTATGTCGGTGTCCTGAAATGGAACCAGGACTACGGTCAGGCTGCCTTGCCGACTCAGAATGTTGCTGCCAACACCAATACATCCGCTATTCCTGATGCTCCGCAAGGTTCAGCGACTGCAAATGCAGACGTTCCTAGCGCTACCGGCGAAGTGGCTGCGCCGGCGGAAATGCCGGTGGCTACCAACAAAGATCTGATCCAGGTGAAGACAGACGTCCTTAATCTGGAAATCGATCCGGTCGGCGGCGACGTGGTGCAGCTTCGTTTGCCACTTTATCCACGCCGTCAGGATCATCCCGAGATTCCTTTCCAGCTGTTCGATAACGGCGGCGAACGGATCTTTCTCGCTCAGAGCGGTCTGACTGGCGCAAACGGCCCTGATGCCCGAGCCACTGGTCGCCCGGTCTACTCGGCTACGCAAAAAAGTTACCAGTTGGCTGATGGTCAGAACGACTTGGTCGTCGACCTGAAATTCAGCGACGGCGGCGTCAACTACATCAAGCGCTTTACGTTCAAACGCGGTCTGTATGACCTGACCGTTTCTTACGTGATTGACAACCAGAGCGCCCAGCCTTGGAACGGTAACCTGTTCGCACAGCTGAAACGTGATTCGAGCGCTGACCCATCCTCGACGACTGCCACTGGCACGGCCACCTATCTGGGTGCTGCGATGTGGACTCCTTCGGAACCTTACAAAAAGGTTTCCATGAAGGACATCGACAAAGGTTCGGTGAAGGACACGGTCCAGGGTGGTTGGGTTGCCTGGTTGCAGCATTACTTCGTGACCGCCTGGATTCCGAACAAAACTGATAGCAACACCGTCACCACCCGTAAGGACAGTGCCGGCAATTACATCATCGGCTTCACCGGCCCGGCACTGACAGTCGCACCTGGCGCAAAAGCCGAGACCACTACAACGCTTTACGCCGGGCCGAAGAGTCAGGCAGTCCTGAAGGAGTTGTCCCCAGGTCTGGAATTGACGGTGGATTACGGGATTCTGTGGTTTATTGCCCAGCCTATTTTCTGGCTTCTGCAACATATCCACAGCATCGTGGGCAACTGGGGCTGGTCGATCATCTTCCTGACCATGCTGATCAAAGGGCTTTTCTTCCCTCTGTCGGCGGCCAGTTACAAGTCGATGGCACGCATGCGTGCAGTCGCTCCGCGCTTGGCCGCGTTGAAAGAGCAGCATGGCGACGATCGTCAGAAGCTTTCTCAGTCGATGATGGAGCTGTACAAGAAAGAGAAGATCAACCCGTTGGGTGGATGCTTGCCGATTCTGGTACAGATGCCGGTGTTCCTGTCGCTGTACTGGGTACTGCTTGAAAGCGTCGAGATGCGCCAGGCGCCGTGGCTGCTGTGGATAACCGACCTGTCGATCAAAGACCCGTTCTTTATTCTGCCGATCATCATGGGCGCTACCATGTTCATCCAGCAGCGTTTGAACCCGACACCGCCGGACCCGATGCAGGCCAAGGTCATGAAGCTGATGCCAATCATCTTCACGTTCTTCTTCCTGTGGTTCCCGGCTGGTCTGGTGCTGTACTGGGTTGTGAACAACACCTTGTCCATTACCCAGCAGTGGTACATCACCCGCAGCATCGAAGCGAAAGCCAAGAAAGCTGAAGCCTGATCTACCCTGTTAACAAGTTATTCAAAACGCCCCCTAGTGGGGCGTTTTGCTATCCGTCGGTTGTCCAGGAGTCGGTCCATGAATGTTCTGTCAGAAACCATCGCGGCCATTGCAACGGCTCCAGGACGAGGAGGCGTGGGTATCGTCCGTATTTCCGGCCCGAAAGCTTGCAAATGCGCCGAGATGATTCTTGGCAAATTGCCACAGCCTCGTTACGCACATTACGGCGCTTTCAAGGGAGAAAGCGGCGAAGTGATTGACGAGGGTATTGGTCTTTATTTTTCAGGACCCCACTCGTTCACCGGGGAGGATGTGCTCGAGCTTCAGGGGCATGGTGGGCCTGTGGTTCTGGATATGCTGTTGCAGCGTTGTGTGCAGCTGGGGTGCCGCCTGGCACGGCCGGGTGAATTCAGCGAACGCGCATTTCTCAATGACAAGCTTGATCTGGCCCAAGCCGAGGCGATTGCGGACCTAATTGAGGCGAGTTCTGCGCAAGCTGCGCGTAACGCCTTGAGGTCGCTGCAGGGTGCATTTTCCCAGCGAGTGCATGAGCTCACTGAGAAACTCATCAGTCTGCGCATTTACGTTGAAGCGGCCATCGACTTTCCAGAGGAGGAAATCGACTTTCTCGCGGACGGTCACGTGCTGACCATGTTGGATAACGTACGCAATCAGTTATCCACAGTGTTGCATGAGGCCAATCAGGGAGCGTTACTCAGGGATGGCATGAATGTGGTTATCGCCGGCAGGCCCAATGCCGGTAAATCCAGTCTCCTGAATGCACTGGCGGGTAAAGAAGCGGCGATCGTAACTGAGATTGCCGGCACAACCCGGGATGTTCTCCGTGAACATATCCACATTGACGGGAT
Organism: Pseudomonas sp. CFBP 8772; assembly: GCF_014841665.1. Taxonomy (NCBI): domain Bacteria; kingdom Pseudomonadati; phylum Pseudomonadota; class Gammaproteobacteria; order Pseudomonadales; family Pseudomonadaceae; genus Pseudomonas; species Pseudomonas sp. CFBP 8772. The sequence continues at coordinate 117,551 of NZ_JACYUI010000002.1, forward strand.
GCCTCTTCATGTTGTGGACACTGCCGGTCTACGTGATACCGACGATCAGGTGGAGAAGATAGGCGTTCAACGCGCGCTTCAGGCGATAGGCCAGGCAGATCGCATTTTGTTGGTGGTCGATGCAACGGCGCCCGAGGCGAGCGATCCCTTTGCACTGTGGCCAGAGTTCCTCGATCAACGGCCTGACCCGGCCCATGTCACGCTGATTCGTAACAAGGTGGACTTGAGCGACGAACCAGTGGAACTGGTGACCAGCGTCGATGGCCACGTGACCATCAGCCTGAGTGCGAAGGCCGGTGGGGAAGGTGTGGAGCTTTTGCGCGAGCATCTGAAGGCGTGCATGGGGTATCAGCAAACAGCCGAGGGAAGCTTCAGTGCACGCCGGCGCCATCTTGAGGCGTTGCACACGGCAAGTGCTTCTCTGGAGCATGGACGCTCGCAGCTGACCTTAGCCGGCGCGGGTGAGCTACTTGCCGAGGACCTGCGCCAAGCCCAGCAGTCCCTTGGCGAAATTACCGGCGCCTTCAGCTCGGACGACTTATTGGGGCGGATTTTCTCCAGCTTTTGCATCGGCAAATAGCATCACGCCCTATCCCCAGGCAGGTCAATCTCTCCGGACCTGCCTCATATCGATTCACTCATCCCATTTTTCGTGACTTCCGATCAGCGTACCGGCGGATAAGTGCACCTCGAATTTAACCGTTCAGCACCTGAATGCTCGGATAAGCCCTGTGCATAACCGCAACTGAGCTCGGTTGATAAACAGGCGTCTGACCTGAGGATAATCGTGCCTGTGGACAACTGGTCATTTAATCCACAGGATTAGACCCGTTATCCAAGGGTCTCTTGGTCACATGGACACAGGGTTTTGATTCTCTGTACAGCACGTAGATAAAGGCCCGCATGACTTTATCCACAGAAAGGGTGCTCAGTAGAAATAAACATAAAAACAAAGATCTTATAAATTTCTTTCTTTTTAATTTCTATAACCGCTATTCATCCACAGCTGGTTAGATTTTGCGCAACGGGTTTCTTAAGGGGGGGTAAGTCCCTATACTTGCCGCCATTCCTATTCCCCCCAATCAACAGGCACGAGGTGCGTGGTGGATTTCCCTTCCCGTTTTCAAGTGATCGTCATCGGCGGCGGTCATGCCGGTACCGAGGCAGCACTGGCGTCCGCACGTATGGGTGCTACCACCCTGCTGCTTACGCACAACGTGGAAACCCTCGGCCAAATGAGTTGCAACCCGGCCATTGGTGGCATCGGTAAGAGTCATCTGGTCAAAGAGATCGATGCGCTTGGCGGAGCAATGGCAACGGCCACTGACAAAAGTGGTATCCAGTTCCGCGTGCTCAATAGCCGCAAAGGCCCAGCTGTCCGGGCAACGCGTGCCCAGGCTGACCGGGTGTTGTACAAGGCGGCGGTCAGAGAAATTATTGAAAACCAGCCCAACCTCTGGGTATTCCAGCAGGCATGCGACGACCTGATCGTTGAGCAAGACCAGGTGCGCGGCGTAGTGACTCAGATGGGCCTGCGATTTATGGCCGACTCCGTGGTTCTCACCACGGGTACCTTTCTGGGCGGACTTATCCACATTGGTCTACAGAACTATTCAGGCGGTCGCGCCGGTGATCCGCCATCCATTGCGCTTGCACGCAGGCTCCGTGAGCTCCCGCTCAGAGTGGGCCGTCTGAAAACGGGCACACCTCCGCGCATCGATGGCCGATCTGTGGATTTCTCGGTGATGACAGAACAGCCGGGCGATACGCCGATCCCCGTGATGTCGTTCATGGGCTCCAAGGCCCAGCACCCGAGCCAAGTCAGTTGCTGGATTACCCACACCAACGCCCGGACCCACGAAATCATCGCTGCGAATCTGGATCGGTCGCCGATGTATTCTGCTGCCGGGGAGATCGAAGGGGTCGGCCCGCGCTATTGCCCGTCGATTGAGGACAAGATCCATCGTTTTGCCGACAAGGAAAGCCATCAGGTGTTTATCGAACCGGAAGGTTTGACGACCCATGAGCTTTATCCAAACGGTATATCGACCTCGCTGCCGTTCGATGTACAGCTCCAGATCGTCCGGTCTATTCGCGGGATGGAAAACGCCCACATTGTCCGGCCTGGCTATGCCATCGAGTACGACTACTTCGACCCGCGCGACCTGAAGTACAGCCTGGAAACCAAGGTTATCGGTGGTTTGTTCTTTGCAGGCCAGATCAACGGCACGACCGGTTACGAAGAAGCCGGTGCGCAAGGTTTGCTCGCCGGTGCCAACGCGGCCCTCAGGGCTCAAGGCAAGGACAGCTGGTGTCCGCGTCGCGATGAAGCTTACATCGGCGTGCTGGTGGATGACCTGATTACGCTGGGCACACAAGAGCCGTACCGGATGTTCACCTCGCGCGCCGAATACCGGCTGATTTTGCGCGAAGACAACGCGGACTTGCGTCTGACTGAACAGGGTCGGGCGCTGGGGTTGGTCGACGACGCCCGCTGGGCGGCGTTCTGTGCCAAGCGTGAGGGCATCGAGCTGGAAGAACAACGCCTGAAGTCCACCTGGATTCGTCCGGGTACCGAGCAGGGTGATGCGGTCTCGGCGCACTTCGGCACGCCATTGACCCACGAATACAATCTGCTGAATCTGCTGAGCCGCCCCGAAGTGGATTACGCCAGCCTGGTTGCGCTGACCGGCCACGGCTCGCCTGACCCGCAGGTCGCTGAACAGGTCGAAATCAAGACCAAGTACGCCGGTTACATCGACCGTCAGCAAGATGAAATCACCCGTCTGCGTGCCAGCGAAAATACTCGACTCCCTGCTGACATCGACTACACCGGGATTTCCGGTCTGTCCAAAGAAATCCAGAGCAAGCTGGGGATAACTCGTCCGGAAACCCTAGGCCAAGCCTCGCGGATTCCCGGCGTTACCCCGGCGGCGATTTCTCTGTTGATGATTCATTTGAAAAAACGCGGCGCGGGCCGTCAGTTGGAGCAAAGCGCTTGAATTCGATGGTTTCCCCGCAGCACGCAGAAGAGCTGACGCTCGGCGCTCGAGAGCTCGGCGTCGATTTGAGCGAGAGCCAACATAGTCAGTTGCTGGCGTATCTGGCCTTGCTGATCAAGTGGAACAAGGCCTACAACCTGACCGCAGTTCGTGATCCGGATGAGATGGTCTCTCGCCATCTGCTGGACAGCTTGAGCGTGGTGCGTTTCATCGAAGGTGAGCGTCAGCTGGATGTCGGCAGTGGCGGCGGGATGCCGGGTATCCCGCTGGCCATCCTGTTTCCAGAGATGAAAGTCACCGTGCTGGACAGCAACGGCAAAAAGACTCGGTTTCTGACGCAGGTCAAACTCGAGCTGGCGCTGGCCAATCTTGAAGTTATCCACAGCCGTGCCGAAGCATTCCAGCCTGAGCTGCCGTTCAACGGGATTATCTCCCGCGCTTTCAGCAGCCTGGAAGACTTTACCCAGTGGACTCGGCACATGGGCGACGGTGAAACGCGCTGGTTGGCAATGAAGGGTCTGCATCCGGTGGATGAACTGGTAGCATTGCCCGCAGATTTTCATCTGGAAAGCGCGCAAGCCTTGGCCGTACCCGGTTGCCAAGGTCAACGGCATCTGCTGATACTGCGCCGCACGGCATGACAGGGAACACACGCAAGAATGGCTAAGGTATTCGCGATAGCGAACCAAAAAGGGGGGGTGGGTAAGACCACAACCTGCATCAACCTCGCGGCTTCGCTGGTGGCTACCAAGCGTCGGGTGCTGTTGATCGATCTCGATCCGCAAGGCAATGCCACCATGGGCAGCGGTGTGGATAAGCATGCGCTCGAGCATTCGGTCTACGATTTGCTGATTGGCGAATGCGACCTGAATCAGGCCATGCACTTTTCCGAACACGGGGGCTATCAGCTGCTGCCGGCAAACCGTGATTTGACGGCTGCCGAGGTGGTCCTGCTCGAAATGCAGATGAAGGAATCGCGTCTGCGTTCGGCACTGGCGCCCATCCGCGAGAATTACGATTACATCCTCATCGACTGCCCTCCATCGCTTTCGATGCTGACGCTGAATGCGCTGGTTGCGGCCGATGGCGTCATTATCCCCATGCAGTGCGAGTATTTCGCGCTCGAAGGTTTGAGCGACCTTGTGGATAACATCAAGCGCATCGGTGAGTTACTCAACCCTCAACTCAAGATCGAAGGCTTGCTACGGACCATGTACGACCCGCGGCTCAGCCTGATCAACGATGTTTCGGCGCAGCTAAAAGAGCACTTTGGCGACCAGCTGTACGACACCGTTATCCCGCGCAATATTCGACTGGCTGAGGCGCCCAGCTTCGGCATGCCGGCATTGGCGTACGACAAGACATCTCGCGGCGCGCTGGCTTACCTGGCGCTTGCGGGCGAGATGGTCCGTCGCCAACGTCGCGGCAGTCGTGCCGCGGCCCAGCCCACTTAAGGAAATTCCATGGCCGTCAAGAAACGTGGACTCGGACGTGGGCTGGACGCACTGCTGAGCAGCCCCACCGTCACCGCCCTGGAAGAACAGGCGGTTAAGGCCAGTGAGCGCGAGCTTCAGCACATTCCGCTGGACCTTATTCAACGAGGCAAATATCAGCCGCGTCGTGATATGGATCCCCAGGCATTGGAAGAACTGGCGAACTCGATCAAGGCGCAAGGGGTGATGCAGCCGATCGTGGTCCGTCCGATTGCTGACAACCGCTTCGAAATCATCGCAGGAGAGCGCCGCTGGCGCGCGAGCCAGCAGGCAGGGATCGAAACCATCCCTGCCATGGTGCGCGACGTGCCTGATGAAGCGGCCATCGCGATGGCGCTGATCGAGAACATTCAGCGCGAAGACTTGAATCCGATCGAGGAAGCGATTGCACTGCAGCGTCTGCAGCAGGAATTTCAGCTGACCCAACAGCAAGTGGCCGAGGCGGTGGGTAAATCGCGAGTCAGCGTCGCGAATCTGCTGCGCCTGATCGCATTGCCGGAAGCGATCAAGACAATGCTCTCCCATGGTGATCTGGAGATGGGCCACGCCCGTGCGCTGCTGGGTCTACCCGAAGATCAGCAGGTTGATGGGGCGCGACACGTTGTCGCACGCGGTCTGACTGTGCGTCAGACCGAGGCACTGGTTCGCCAGTGGCTCAGCGGGAAGCAGGACGCTGCGGAGCCAGTGAAGGCCGATCCTGACATCACACGTCTGGAGCAGCGCCTCGCCGAGCGGCTGGGCTCCGCGGTGCAAATCCGCCATGGACAGAAGGGCAAAGGTCAGTTGGTTATCCGTTATAACTCTCTGGATGAGCTGCAGGGTGTGCTCGCCCACATTCGCTGAAACAAATCATGCGTAGCGCGTAGTCGGAAATCACTACCTGGCAGTTGAATAGGGGCTGAACCGCCCCTATACTCTGCGCGCATTTTGTCGGCACAATTTATGCCAAGTTATTGATTTTGGCGGCCGGCTCACGAGGAGCCCATGTGATGGAGACACGCACGCCAAACCGCTTGCCATTCCATCGCCTGGCTGTTTTCCCGATTTTGCTGGCTCAGTTGATTGTCCTTCTCGGGGCTGCGCTGGCGCTTTGGCAGTGGCACGGTGTCGTGGCCGGGTATTCAGGGCTTTGCGGAGGCCTGATAGCCTGGCTGCCGAATTTGTACTTTGCTCATAAGGCATTCCGGTACTCCGGGGCCAGGGCAGCGCAGGCCATCGTTCGGTCGTTCTACGCCGGCGAGGCAGGCAAGCTGATTTTTACGGCAGTGCTTTTTGCACTGACGTTTGCAGGAGTAAAGCCGCTGGCTCCGCTGGCGGTTTTCGGCGTATTCATACTGACCCAGCTGGTCAGCTGGTTTGCGCCCCTGCTACTGAAAACAAGACTTTCGAGACCTTAGGGCGTTTGAGGCAACCATGGCAGAGCAGACAGCTTCGGGCTATATCCAGCACCACTTGCAGAATTTGACCTTTGGTCATTTGCCTGACGGCAGTTGGGGCTTCGCGCATTCTGCGGCGGAAGCAAAAGAAATGGGCTTTTGGGCTTTCCACGTCGATACCCTCGGCTGGTCTGTCGCACTGGGTCTGATTTTCGTCCTTATCTTCCGTATGGCCGCAAAAAAGGCGACTTCCGGCCAGCCGGGCGCATTGCAAAACTTCGTTGAAGTCCTCGTCGAGTTTGTCGATGGCAGCGTTCGAGACAGCTTCCATGGCCGTAGTGCCGTGATCGCACCTCTGGCATTGACCATCTTTGCCTGGGTGTTCCTGATGAACGCCGTCGACTTGATTCCTGTCGACTGGATCCCGCAATTGGCAATCATGGTCACCGGTGATCACCACATTCCTTTCCGCGCCGTCTCGACAACCGATCCTAACGCGACGCTGGGTATGGCACTCTCCGTATTCGCGCTGATCATTTTTTACAGCATCAAGATCAAGGGTATCGGCGGCTTCATCGGCGAATTGACCCTGCACCCGTTCGGCAGCAAGAACATTTTCGTTCAGGCTCTGTTGATTCCGGTGAACTTCCTGCTTGAATTCGTGACTCTGGTGGCCAAGCCGATCTCCCTGGCACTGCGACTGTTCGGCAACATGTACGCGGGTGAGCTGGTGTTCATTCTGATCGCGGTCATGTTCGGCAGCGGCCTGCTGTGGCTCAGCGGTCTGGGCGTGGTCCTGCAATGGGCGTGGGCTGTGTTCCACATCCTGATCATCACCCTGCAAGCGTTCATCTTCATGATGCTGACCATCGTGTACCTGTCGATGGCTCACGAAGATAACCATTGAGACCCGCCTGGCGAGTCTGATGATCCCCTTGCTTCGGTAAGGGGGTGCCCGCGAGGGCTTGATGTAAGAAACGATTTTGCTTTACCGCTTTAATCTAAGAAAACCTAACCAATACGACGTAAAAGTCGGGAGGAAAGATGGAAACTGTAGTTGGTCTAACTGCTATCGCTGTTGCACTGCTGATCGGCCTGGGCGCACTGGGTACTGCAATCGGTTTCGGCCTGCTGGGCGGTAAATTCCTGGAAGGCGCTGCGCGTCAACCGGAAATGGTTCCAATGCTGCAAGTTAAAATGTTCATCGTGGCTGGTCTGCTCGACGCCGTGACCATGATCGGTGTTGGTATCGCTCTGTTCTTCACTTTTGCGAACCCCTTCGTTGGTCAACTCGCTGGCTGATCACTCGAATTTTCGAGTTGATTGGTGTGATGGACAACGAACGAGCGAGGTGTTGGCGTGAACATTAATGCAACCCTGATTGGCCAGTCCGTTGCGTTCTTCATTTTTGTGCTGTTCTGCATGAAGTTCGTGTGGCCTCCGGTCATCGCGGCTTTGCACGAACGTCAGAAGAAGATTGCGGATGGACTGGACGCTGCTACACGAGCAGCTCGCGACCTGGAGCTGGCCCAAGATAAAGTGGGTCAGCAACTGCGCGAAGCTAAGGCTCAGGCAGCTGAGATCATTGAGCAAGCCAAGAAACGCGGTACCCAGATTGTCGACGAAGCCCGTGAACAGGCTCGCGTCGAAGCTGACCGCATCAAGGCTCAGGCTCAGGCCGAGATCGAACAGGAACTGAACGGCGTCAAAGACGCGCTGCGCGCCCAACTGGGTAGCCTGGCAGTCAACGGCGCAGAGAAGATCCTGGGTGCCACAATCGATCAAAACGCGCACGCGGAGCTGGTAAACAAACTGGCTGCTGAAATTTAAGCGAGGGCGATCATGGCAGAACTGACCACGTTGGCCCGACCTTACGCTAAGGCAGCCTTCGAGCATGCACAGGCGCACCAGCAACTGGCCAATTGGTCAGCCATGCTCGGCCTGGCTGCTGCAGTGTCGCAAGACGACACGATGCAGCGCATGCTCAAGGCCCCGCGACTGACGAGCGCAGACAAGGCCGCCACTTTTATTGAAGTGTGCGGCGACAAGTTCGATGCCAAGGCACAGAATTTCATTCACGTCGTTGCTGAAAACGACCGTCTTCAGCTTCTGCCGGAGATCTCCGAACTGTTCGAGCTTTACAAGGCCGAACAGGAAAAATCGGTAGATGTGGATGTAACTAGTGCCTTCGCATTGAACCAAGAACAGCAAGACAAACTCGCCAAGGTTCTCAGTGCACGGCTCGGCCGGGAAGTGCGCCTGCACGCTGCGGAGGATGCTGCCCTGATAGGTGGTGTCATCATCCGCGCCGGCGACCTGGTTATCGATGGCTCAGTTCGCGGCAAACTCGCGCAACTAGCCGAAGCATTGAAATCTTGAGTTTGAAGGGGCAGCAGAGCAATGCAGCAACTCAATCCTTCCGAAATAAGTGAAATCATCAAGGGCCGCATCGAGAACCTCGATGTAGCCTCCCAAGCCCGAAACGAAGGCACTGTCGTCAGCGTGTCTGACGGTATCGTGCGGATTCACGGTCTCGCCGACGCTATGTACGGCGAAATGATCGAGTTCCCGGGCGGCGTTTACGGTATGGCACTGAACCTGGAGCAAGACTCCGTGGGTGCTGTCGTACTGGGCGCTTACACCTCTCTGGCTGAAGGCATGAGTGCCAAGTGCACCGGCCGCATCCTGGAAGTTCCGGTTGGTAAGGAACTCCTGGGTCGCGTGGTCGACGCACTGGGCAACCCTGTCGACGGCAAAGGTCCGCTGAACAACACCGAGACCGATGCGGTCGAGAAAGTTGCTCCAGGCGTGATCTGGCGTAAGTCGGTAGACCAGCCTGTACAGACTGGCTACAAGGCTGTCGATGCGATGATCCCCGTCGGCCGTGGCCAGCGTGAGCTGATCATCGGCGACCGTCAGATCGGTAAAACCGCTCTGGCGATCGACGCGATCATCAACCAGAAGAACAGCGGCATTTTCTGCGTCTACGTAGCAATCGGTCAGAAGCAATCGACCATCGCCAACGTTGTTCGCAAGCTGGAAGAAAACGGCGCTCTGGCCAACACGATCATCGTGGCGGCCAGTGCTTCGGAATCTCCTGCGCTGCAATTCCTGGCTCCGTATGCCGGTTGCACCATGGGCGAGTACTTCCGCGACCGCGGTGAAGACGCACTGATCGTTTATGACGATCTGTCCAAGCAGGCCGTGGCTTATCGCCAGATATCCCTGCTCCTGCGCCGTCCACCAGGCCGTGAAGCTTACCCAGGCGACGTGTTCTATCTCCACTCCCGTCTGCTGGAGCGTGCATCCCGCGTTTCGGAAGAGTACGTAGAGAAGTTCACCAATGGCGCAGTGACCGGCAAAACCGGTTCCCTGACCGCATTGCCGATTATCGAAACCCAGGCTGGCGACGTTTCCGCGTTCGTTCCGACCAACGTGATTTCCATCACTGACGGTCAGATCTTCCTGGAATCGGCCATGTTCAACTCCGGCATCCGCCCGGCAGTGAACGCCGGTGTTTCGGTATCCCGTGTGGGTGGTGCCGCTCAGACCAAGATCATCAAGAAGCTCTCCGGTGGTATCCGTACCGCTCTGGCTCAGTACCGTGAACTGGCAGCATTTGCCCAGTTCGCCTCTGATCTGGACGAAGCGACCCGTAAGCAACTTGAGCATGGTCAGCGCGTGACCGAGCTGATGAAGCAGAAGCAATATGCGCCAATGTCGATCGCTGACATGTCGCTGTCGCTGTATGCCGCTGAGCGTGGGTTCCTGACTGACGTCGAAATCGCCAAGGTTGGCAGCTTTGAACAAGCGCTGATTGCTTACTTCAACCGAGATCACGCCGATTTGATGGCGAAGATCAACGTGAAGGGTGACTTCAATGACGAAATCGATTCTGGCCTGAAAGCCGGTATCGAGAAGTTCAAGGCCACCCAAACCTGGTAAGCCGCAGCGGGAGCCGCGAGGTTCCCGCTTGCTAACCTGATAGGTGTTACATGGCAGGCGCAAAAGAGATTCGCAGCAAGATTGCGAGCATCAAAAGCACGCAAAAGATCACCAGCGCCATGGAAAAAGTGGCGGTCAGTAAAATGCGCAAGGCTCAAATGCGCATGGCTGCTAGCCGTCCTTACGCGGAGCGCATCCGCCAGGTGATTGGTCATCTCGCCAACGCTAACCCGGAATACCGTCATCCCTTCATGATCGAGCGCGAAGTAAAGCGCGTCGGTTACGTCGTGGTGAGCAGTGACCGTGGTCTGTGTGGTGGCTTGAATACCAACCTGTTCAAGGCTTTGGTCAAGGACATGGCGAAGAACCGTGAAAACGGCGTAGAGATCGATCTGTGCGTGGTCGGCAGCAAAGGTGCGGCGTTTTTCCGCAACTTCGGCGGTAACGTCGTCGCTGCGATCAGCCACTTGGGCGAAGAGCCGTCGATCAACGATTTGATCGGCAGCGTCAAGGTGATGCTGGATGCCTACCTGGAGGGCCGTATTGATCGCCTGTCCGTGGTGTCCAACAAGTTCATCAACACCATGACTCAGCAGCCAACGGTCGAGCAGTTGATTCCGTTGGTCGCGACCCAGGATCAAGAACTCAAGCACCACTGGGATTACCTGTACGAACCCGACGCCAAAGAGCTGCTGGACGGCTTGATGGTCCGTTACGTGGAGTCACAGGTCTATCAGGCGGTGGTCGAGAACAACGCGGCTGAACAGGCTGCGCGGATGATCGCGATGAAGAACGCCACTGACAACGCCGGTGATCTGATCAGCGATTTGCAGCTGATCTACAACAAGGCGCGTCAGGCAGCGATCACCCAAGAGATCTCGGAAATCGTCGGCGGCGCTGCCGCGGTTTAACGGTTCAAATATTCAGAGGATCCAGCTAATGAGTAGCGGACGTATCGTTCAAATCATCGGCGCCGTGATCGACGTGGAATTTCCACGCGACAGCGTACCGAGCATCTACAACGCGCTGAAAGTACAAGGCGCGGAAACTACTCTGGAAGTTCAGCAGCAGCTGGGCGACGGCGTAGTTCGTACCATTGCGATGGGTTCCACCGAAGGCTTGAAGCGCGGTCTGGACGTTATCGACAGCGGCGCAGCTATCTCCGTACCGGTCGGTAAAGCGACGCTGGGCCGGATCATGGACGTACTGGGCAACCCGATCGATGAAGCGGGCCCGATCGAGACCGAAGAGCGCTGGGGCATTCACCGTCCTGCGCCTTCGTTCGCTGATCAGGCTGGCGGCAACGACCTCCTGGAAACCGGCATCAAGGTCATCGACCTGGTTTGCCCGTTTGCCAAAGGCGGTAAAGTCGGTCTGTTCGGTGGTGCCGGTGTCGGCAAGACCGTAAACATGATGGAACTGATCCGTAACATCGCCATCGAGCACAGCGGTTATTCCGTGTTCGCCGGTGTGGGCGAGCGTACCCGTGAGGGTAACGACTTCTACCACGAGATGAAGGACTCCAACGTTCTGGACAAAGTAGCGCTGGTCTACGGTCAGATGAACGAGCCGCCGGGTAACCGTCTGCGCGTCGCCCTGACTGGCCTGACCATGGCTGAGAAGTTCCGTGACGAAGGTAACGACGTTCTGTTGTTTGTCGACAACATCTACCGTTACACACTGGCCGGTACTGAAGTATCCGCACTGCTGGGCCGTATGCCGTCTGCAGTAGGTTACCAGCCGACGCTGGCTGAAGAGATGGGCGTGCTTCAAGAGCGCATCACTTCGACCAAGGAAGGCTCGATCACTTCGATCCAGGCGGTATACGTACCGGCGGATGACTTGACTGACCCATCGCCAGCTACAACGTTTGCTCACTTGGACGCCACTGTCGTTCTGTCCCGTGACATCGCATCCCTGGGTATCTACCCAGCGGTCGATCCACTGGACTCGACTTCGCGCCAGCTGGACCCGAACGTCATCGGTCAGGAGCATTACGACACCGCTCGCGGCGTTCAGTATGTTCTGCAGCGTTACAAAGAGCTGAAAGACATCATCGCGATCCTGGGTATGGACGAGCTGTCGGAAACCGACAAGCAGTTGGTATCCCGCGCTCGTAAGATTCAGCGCTTCCTGTCGCAGCCGTTCTTCGTGGCTGAAGTCTTCACCGGTGCCTCGGGTAAATACGTTTCCCTGAAAGACACCATTGCTGGCTTCAAAGGCATCCTCGCCGGTGACTACGACCATCTGCCTGAACAGGCGTTTTACATGGTCGGCGGCATCGAAGAAGCGATCGAGAAAGCCAAGAAACTGTAATCCAGGCGCCCGGCAACGGGCGCTAATCAGGTTGAGGCAGGCAAATGGCTATGACAGTCCATTGCGATATCGTCAGCGCGGAAGGAGAGATTTTCTCCGGTCTGGTCGAGATGGTGATTGCACACGGTAACCTGGGTGATATCGGTATTGCTCCAGGTCACGCACCGTTGATCACCGATCTGAAGCCAGGTCCGATCCGTCTGATCAAGCAGGGTGGCGAAGCCGAGGTGTTTTACATCTCCGGTGGTTTCCTTGAGGTTCAACCGAACATGGTCAAAGTGCTTGCCGATACCGTGCAACGCGCTGCTGATCTGGACGAAGCCTCAGCTCAGGAAGCCGTCAAGGCTGCCGAGCGTGCTCTGAATGAAAAAGGCGCAGATTTCGATTACGGATCTGCTGCTGCACGTCTGGCGGAGGCCGCGGCTCAGCTGCGCACCGTTCAGCAAATTCGCAAGAAGTTCGGCGGCTAACCCCGACGTCTCGTTGCGCGATTGAGTAAAAGGGTAGCCTCGGCTACCCTTTTTCTTTTTTCGGCTTTCTCGCCCGAATCATCAGCTTGGCTAATGTGGCCTGCTCGTCTGGAATCCCTTCATGTCTCTCGATATCGTCATTCTTGCTGCGGGTCAGGGCACTCGCATGCGTTCTGCTCTGCCCAAGGTGTTGCATCCTGTGGCCGGTAAATCGATGCTCGGTCATGTTATCCATAGCGCACGGCAGCTTTCACCCCAAGGCATTCATGTGGTTATCGGGCATGGCGCCGAGCGGGTCCGCGAGCAACTGGCCAGCGATGATCTGAGTTTTGTTCTGCAGGACAAACAATTGGGGACAGGCCATGCAGTCGCGCAAGCGCTGCCGGTATTGACCGCCGAAACCGTCCTGATTCTTTACGGCGACGTCCCGCTCATAAAAGTGGAGACCTTGCACCGCTTGCTTGCCCTGGTAAACCATCAGCAACTGGGCCTGCTGACAGTCACCCTGGATGACCCAACCGGCTACGGTCGGATTGTTCGTGACACGGAGCACCGCGTCACTGCCATCGTCGAGCACAAGGATGCAACGGAAGCGCAGAAGGCTATCAAGGAAGGGAACACCGGAATACTCGCAGTACCGGGCAAGCACCTGGCCGACTGGCTGGGCCGCCTTTCCAATAACAATGCTCAAGGTGAGTATTACTTGACCGATGTTATCGCGATGGCCGTCAGCGATGGCTTGGTAGTCGCCACCGCACAGCCTGAAGATGCGATGGAAGTGCAGGGCGCCAATGATCGTAAACAGCTTGCCGAGCTCGAGCGTCATTACCAGCAGCGCGAAGCCCGCCGACTCATGGCGTTGGGCGTCACCCTTCGGGACCCGGCGCGTTTCGACGTTCGTGGCGACGTCACCACGGGCCGCGACGTGATGATCGACGTGAACGTCATCCTTGAAGGCCGAGTGGTGATCGAAGACGACGTTTCGATTGGGCCAAACTGCGTGATCAAGGACAGCACCTTGCGCAAAGGCGCAATCATCAAGGCAAACAGTCACCTGGAAGGCGCAATCGTGGGCGAAGGCGCGGATGCGGGGCCTTTCGCTCGTCTGCGCCCAGGCAGTGTGCTCGACGCCCGCGCCCACGTGGGTAACTTCGTAGAATTGAAGAATGCTCATCTGGGCGAGGGTGCCAAGGCGGGTCATCTGACCTACCTGGGTGACGCGGTCATCGGCGCGCGTACCAACATCGGGGCAGGCACCATTACGTGCAACTACGATGGCGCGAACAAGCACAAGACGGTGATGGGCGAAGACGTATTCATTGGCTCGAACAACTCGCTGGTGGCCCCTGTGCATATCGCGTCGGGCGCGAGCACTGCCGCCGGCTCTGCCATCAATCAGGATGTACCCGCCGAACAGCTTGCGGTCGCCCGTGCGCGTCAACGCAACATAGAAGGCTGGAGGCGTCCGGTGAAAATCAAGAAAGACTAAGTTATCCACAGGTCTGTTCGGCTGCTTGCCAGACAAGCAGCCGATGCCGGGTTTTGGATGGCATCCGTTCAAGCAAATCCCTGATTCCTTCTCTAGAAACGCCTCTCTCCCCTTGACGTATATCTTTCGATGAGCTTTCATTGTGATCGTTAACTTTCGAATCGAAACTTAAGATCATCATGTCGAAACGTAATACGCCCCAGCGCCGCCATAACATCCTTGCTTTGCTCAATGAGCGGTGCGAGGTAAGTGTGGATGAGTTGGCCAAGCGCTTTGAGACCTCCGAGGTGACGGTCCGGAAGGATCTGGCTGCGCTCGAAAGCAACGGGTTGCTGCTTCGTCGTTACGGCGGCGCCATCCCCATGCCCCAGGAATTGATCGGCGAACCCGGCCAGCCCGTTTCCAGGTTCAAACAAGCCATCGCACGCGCGGCGGTTGCCCGCATTCGGGAACACGCACGGATCATCATCGACAGCGGCAGTACAACGGCTGCGATGATCCCGGAGCTGGGGTTGCAGCCGGGCCTCGTGGTGATGACCAATTCACTGCATGTCGCCAACGCGCTGGGTGAGCTGGAGCACGAACCGGTCCTGCTGATGACCGGCGGCACGTGGGACCCGCATTCAGAGTCGTTTCAGGGCCAGGTGGCAGAGCAGGTGCTGCGTTCCTACGATTTTGATCAGCTGTTTATCGGTGCCGATGGCATTGATCTGACTCGCGGCACAACCACATTCAACGAACTGCTCGGCCTCAGCCGGGTGATGGCCGAAGTCGCCCGGGAAGTGATCGTGATGGTCGAGGCTGACAAGGTCGGGCGCAAGATTCCCAATCTGGAGCTGCCCTGGAGCAGCGTCCATACCCTCATTACCGATGATCGCCTGCCTCAAGAGGCACGCGAACAAATTCAGGCTCGCGGCGTAACCTTGATTTGCGCTGCTGTTTCCTAGGAGAAGACCATGTGTGGAATTGTCGGCGCTGTTGCTGAACGGAATGTGACTGCGATCCTGCTGGAGGGTCTCAAGCGCCTGGAATACCGGGGCTACGACAGCGCTGGCGTAGCGTTATTCAACAACGCCGGCGTGCTCGAGCGTCGTCGTCGAGTCGGCAAGGTGAACGAACTGGAGCGGGCTCTTGCCGGCGAACCGGTGACAGGACGCCTCGGCATTGCCCACACCCGTTGGGCGACCCATGGCGCACCGCTGGAGCACAACGCGCACCCGCATTTCTCCAACGAGCAATTGGCGGTGGTCCACAACGGCATCATCGAAAACCATGAGCCGCTTCGCGAGCGCTTGAAGGGTCTGGGTTACGTGTTCACGTCTGACACGGACACCGAGGTCATTGTCCACCTGCTGCACCACAAACTGCGGGACACCCCTGACCTGGCCGCTGCCTTGAAGGCTACGGTCAAAGAACTGCACGGCGCGTATGGTCTTGCGGTCATCAGCGCACAGCAACCGGATCGCCTGATTGCCGCTCGCAGTGGCAGTCCGCTGGTGGTGGGCCTGGGCCTTGGGGAAAACTTCCTCGCCTCCGATCAACTGGCATTGCGTCAGGTCACCGATCGCTTCATGTACCTGGAAGAGGGCGACATCGCCGAGATCCGCCGCGACAGCGTGCAGATCTGGGACGCCTCCGGCCTGCCCGTCGAGCGGGAGACCGTTCAGTACCACGAGGGCGCAGAAGCGGCGGACAAAGGCGAGTACCGCCACTTTATGCTCAAGGAAATCCACGAGCAGCCAAAAGTCGTGCAGCGCACCCTGGAAGGCCGCCTCGGTCAGCAGCAGGTTCTGGTGCAGGCATTCGGGCCGCAAGCGGCGGAGCTGTTCGCTAAAGTGCGCAACGTGCAAATCGTCGCCTGCGGCACCAGCTATCACGCCGGCATGGTCGCGCGTTACTGGCTCGAAGGCCTGGCTGGTATTCCCTGCCAGGTCGAGGTGGCCAGCGAATTCCGCTACCGCAAAGTCGTGGTCCAGCCGGACACGCTGTTCGTTTCGATCTCCCAGTCCGGCGAGACGGCTGACACCTTGGCCGCGCTGCGCAATGCTAAGGAACTGGGTTTTCTTGCCAGCTTGGCGATCTGCAACGTGGGCATCAGTTCGCTGGTGCGTGAGTCCGATCTGACCCTGCTCACTCAGGCCGGCCCGGAAATCGGCGTCGCGTCGACCAAAGCGTTCACCACCCAGTTGGTCGCGCTGATGCTGCTGACGCTGTCCCTGGGTCAGGTCAAAGGCACGCTGGGCGCTGGCGTGGAAGCAGAACTGGTGGAAGAACTGCGCCGCCTGCCGACCCGCCTGGGTGAAGCGCTGGCGATGGACACAACGGTGGAGAAAATTGCCGAACTGTTCGCCGAGAAGAATCACACCCTGTTCCTGGGGCGTGGCGCGCAATTCCCGGTGGCGATGGAAGGGGCGTTAAAGCTCAAGGAAATCTCCTACATCCACGCCGAGGCCTATCCGGCCGGCGAACTGAAACACGGCCCGTTGGCTTTGGTGGACAGCGACATGCCTGTTGTCACCGTGGCACCAAACAACGAGCTGCTGGAGAAGCTGAAATCCAACCTGCAGGAAGTGCGGGCCCGGGGCGGCGAGCTGATCGTCTTCGCGGACGAACAGGCCGGGCTGGTCAACGGAGAGGGCACCCATGTGGTTTCCATGCCCCATATCCTCGATGCACTGACGCCGATTCTCTACACCATCCCGCTGCAACTGCTTTCGTATTACGTGGCAGTGCTGAAGGGGACGGACGTGGATCAGCCGCGTAACTTGGCGAAGTCTGTAACGGTGGAATAAGTTATCCACAGGGCATTGGCCGAGGTCGCCACCGTCCCAGCGAATTAGGGAATCGAAGCCCTCGACGCGTTAAGCGTAAAGCTCACTCCGGTGAGCTTTTATGCCGTTTAAAGCGCAGTTTAGTGCGCGTTAACCTGCCGGTGAGATAAGCACAGACCTCAGCGCGTGGATCTACCCTCTGAGTTGGCGCGGCAGTTTGATAATTGGGATCCAGTTCACAAACCTCGTGCGAACTTTCCTGCATTCCTCGGTACTAAGGTGTCTCGGCAGTAGCTTGATGGCTAATTAATAGCATCTCGGTAAACTTCGCCGCTCTGTTACCAAACGGCTGCCGCTTGTCGGAACAACCACGCCGGTAACAGGCTGTAACTCTTTTTTGTACTTTATTCCTATACCAATCAAAGACTTGCAGAATTATTTGTCAAGAACGCCCATCTGATCCAACGCTTTGGATCACCGGGGGGTTCGATGTTAATTTGCCGCCCCTTGATTTTTCGACGGATCGAACATTCCCTTGTCATTGCCACGGATTCGGTTACTGCTGTGCACCTTCCTGCTCACGTGTGTGAGCCTGAACAGCGCCACCGCTGCCCCCACGCCCGGCGATCAAGACCTGATCCGCGACCGGCAGAACCGCCTGCTCGAAGAGCAAAGCCGCCGCCTGCAAGAGCTTCAGGACTTGCCCGGCAAACAGGCCAAGCCCGAGGCCCCGGCCACGCCGGCCGACAGCCGCTGCTTCCCGATCCAGGACATCGAACTCAAGGGGGCCGACAGCCTGTCCGCCACCGACCGCACGCGCCTGCTCAAACCTTACATCGGCCAATGCCTGGGCGTGACGCAGCTCAACGAACTGCTCAAGGTCATCACCGACTACTACATCGACAAGGGTCGCGTCACCAGCCGTGCCTACTTGCCGCAACAAGACCTCTCCAGCGGTCACCTGCAGGTGCTGGTGGTCGAAGGCAAACTCGAAGCGTTGAAAGCCGCCGAGGGCAGCACCGTGACGGACCGCGAACTGGCTATGGCCTTTCCAGGCAAAGTCGGCGAGGCGCTCGACCTGCGCGAGATCGAGCAACTGGTGGACCAACTCAACCGCTTGCCCTCCAGGCAGGCGCAAATGCAATTGACCCCGGGCCAGCAAATCGGCGGCAGTGACGTAGTGGTCAGGAACATCCCGCAGAAGCCCTGGCGCGCCAGCCTGTCGCGTAACAACGACGGCCAGGAAAGCACCGGTGAACAGCAATGGGACGCGGGCCTGGAATGGGACAGTCCGCTGGGCCTGGGCGACCAATTGATACTGCGCAGCGGCCACGACGCTGTCAGTGACCACCAGGAAACCTCGAAAAACAACATGCTGTATTACAACGTGCCGTGGGGCTGGTGGAACTTCAGCTACACGTACAGCGAAAGCGACTATCGCACCTACGGCCAGACCGACAGCAGCGAATTCAAGCTCAATGGCGATAACGAGAACCACCAGCTGCGCGCCGAGCGGGTGATCCATCGCGATGACGTGAGCAAGACCTCGGTGAACGTCGGCCTGGCCCATCTGCGTACCAACAACTACGTGCTCGACGTGCGCACCGAGCCGAGCAGTAACCGCCTCAGCGAACTCCAACTCGGCCTCAACCACGGTCGGCGCATCGGCAATGCGTTCGTCAACCTTGACCTCGGCATGCAGAACGGCATCGGCCTGCTCGATGCCCAGTCTGAAGAAGAACGCGATGAGTTCGGCAACCGGCAGGCCAATTCGCGCTACCGCAAATACACCGGCACCGTCAGCTACCTGCAGCCGTTCACGCTGTGGGGCGAGTCGTTCAGCTTTACCAGCCTGGCCACCGGTCAGCGTAGCGAAGACATCCTCTTCAGCCCGCAACGCATGAGCCTGGGTGGCTCGGCCTCGGTACGCGGCCTCAAGGACCAGCAGCTTACCGGCGACAGCGGCGGTTACTGGCGCAACGAAGTGCGCTGGGCACGCCCGGTAACGCTGGATTGGATGCGCCCGGCCTTTGCCGAGTACGGCACCAGCGTCGGCTACGACCAGGGCGTGATCAGCAACGACCGCTACAACGGCGACGTGCATGGTCGAGTGTCCAGCAATTCCCTGGAGCTGTTCGCTCGGGGCAAGTACGTCAGCACCAGCGTGACCTTTGCCCATTCTTTAGAAAGACCGGGAGCAGTCACCGAGCGCGAAGCGCCGATCTACTTCCGTATGGATTTCTTCCTGTAATTCAACGCCCCGTTACATCGAGAATCTGACAATGGACGTTCGCCAGTTTGCCTTCCTCGCTCGCCAACCTTCTTCTGCGCTGAAGCCGCGGGACTCGTTCTTCGGCCTGCCCAAGCGCGGCCTGGTGCTGATCCTGATCAATGCGCTGTTCTGGCAGCCACTGCTGGCTCAGGCCGAAGGCATCGTGGTCAGTGCCCCGGGCACCACCGTAGGCCAGGCGGGCAACGGCGTGCCCGTGGTGAACATCGCCACGCCGAACGGCAGCGGCCTGTCCCATAACAAGTTCCAGGACTACAACGTCGGCCCCAACGGCGTGATCCTCAACAACGCCACCGGCATTGTGGCCAACACCCAGTTGGGCGGCTATATCGTCGGCAACCCCAACCTCAAGGGCGGCGCGGCCAACGTTATCCTCAACGAAGTCACCGGCAGCAACCCCAGCCAATTGCGCGGCTACACCGAAGTGGCGGGGCAGTCGGCCAAAGTCATCGTTGCCAACCCGTACGGTGTTACCTGCAGCGGCTGCGGCTTCATCAACACACCGAACGTCACCCTCACCACCGGCAAGCCGGTGCTCGACGCGAACGGCCAACTGAAAAGCTACCAGGTCGACGGCGGCGCCGTGACCATCGACGGGGAAGGCTTGAACGCCAGCAACGTCGACCGCTTCGACATCATCACCCGCTCGGCCAAGATCAACGCGCAGATCAATGCGCGCGAACTGAATGTGATCGCCGGTCGCAACGATGTGGACGCCCAAAGCCTGACAGCCACACCCCGCGCAGACGATGGCAGCACCAAGCCCGAGCTGGCGATTGACTCGTCGGCCCTGGGCGGGATGTACGCCGGCGCGATCAAACTGGTGGGCACCGAGGCCGGTGTGGGCGTGAAGCTCGACGGCACGCTGGCGGCCAGTGGCGGGGATATTCAACTGGATGCCAATGGGCGCCTGAGCATGGCTCAGGCGGCGGCCACCGGTAACGTAAGGGTTACGGCGCAGAGCGTTAACCTGACTGACAAGGTTTACGCCACCGGCAACGTAAACATCACCAGCGCTCAAGCCCTGGTCAACCAGAAGAGCGTGGCCGCCGGCCAACGCATTGAACTGAACGCGGCCAGCGTGACCAACGCCGGCATCATAGAAGCGGGCGTGGCAGCGGACAACAGCCGCAACGCCACCGGCGACCTGGTGGTGAACGCGCAAACCGTCAACACCAGTGGCGACCTGCTGGCCAGCCGCGCCTTGGCGATCACCGCCGCGCAGGCGCTGACCAACCAGGGCAGCATCGTCCAGGCCAAAACCGTCAGCGTCAATACGAGCAACCTGACCAATCAGGGCGCCACCGCACGCATCTTCGGCGAGCAAAACCTGGCAATCAGCGCACCTGCCATTGCCAACCTGGGCGGCTTGATTCGCTTCGGTGAAGGCCAGGCCACGACGCTCGACACGGCCTCCCTGGATAACCGCCAGGGCCGCATTGAAATGGCCGGCGGCAGCCTGGTGCTCAGCAGTGCCGCCCTGAACAACAGTGGCGGGCAAATCGTCGCCAACGACCTGACGGTCAACGCAGCCAGCCTCAACAACCAGAACGGCGTGCTGGTCGCCGGTGCGCTGACGGTGAACGCCGGCGACCTCGACAACAGCCAAAAGGGCCTGATCCAGGCCGACAACGGCGCGCTGAACCTCTCCGTCGCCAATGCCTTGAATAACAGCCAGGGTTTTGCCCAGGCCGGCACCGACCTGAATCTCAAC
This sequence comes from Pseudomonas sp. CFBP 8772, assembly GCF_014841665.1. Taxonomy (NCBI): domain Bacteria; kingdom Pseudomonadati; phylum Pseudomonadota; class Gammaproteobacteria; order Pseudomonadales; family Pseudomonadaceae; genus Pseudomonas; species Pseudomonas sp. CFBP 8772. The sequence goes on from NZ_JACYUI010000002.1 coordinate 138,417, forward strand.
GTAGGCAGCGTTAGCAGCAACGCCAATGGCGTACTTAGCGCCAATACCGGCAAGTTGACCGTGGTAACCGCCCAGCAGCTCAATAACGCTCAGGGCCGCTTGCAATCCGGGCAGGGCAACGTGGAGCTTCACGCTGCGAAACTCAATAACCAGAGCGGCGTGATCGTCGGCAAGCAGCTGCTGCTCGACGCCAGTGGCGGTGACATCGACAACCGCGCCGGGCGTGTGCTGGGTGATCAACTCGACGTACGCGCGTCCAGCCTGGACAACCGTGACGCTGGCCTGCTGGCCGGTGGTGCGCAAGGGGTGAGCCTGCTGCTCAAAGGACCGGGCCAATTGCTCAACGCCCAAGGCCGCATTCAAAGCGAAGGCCTGTTGCAGCTGGACGGCGAGCGCCTCGACAACAGCGCGGGCATCCTGCTCGGCCAGTCGGTCGAAGTGACTGCGCCGACCTTCACCAACAGCAATAAAGGTGCCCTGGTCAGCGACGGCGGCGACATCACCTTCAACGTCAGCGACCTGCTGACCAACGCTGGCGGCACCCTTGATGCGGGTGAGCGCAGCATTCTGGTCAAGGCCCTCACTACCCTCGATAACATCGGCGGCACTTTACGCGGCAAGCGCGTGGACATCACCGCCCAACACCTGAACAACGACGGCGGCGGCCAACTGCTGGCTGGCGATCAAGGCCTGAGCTATAGCGGCAGCGATGTGTCCAATCGTAAAGGCCTGATCCTCAGCGCAGGCGCGCACACCCAGCTGGATACCGGCAGCCTGAACAACAGCGGTGGCACCGTGCAGGGCGATACCCTGACCGTCACCGCCAACGCGGCGGACAACGGCGACGGCGGCCTGATGGCAAGCTTGCTCGGCAACTTGCAGCTGACCGTCGAAGCCCTGGCCAATCGCGGCGGCAAACTGTTCGCCAAAGAACAGGCCACCGTCAGCGGCGCCAGCCTCGACAACAGCGCAGATGGCCAGATCAGCGGCAACCTGATCAACCTGACTTCACGCGACACGCTCACCAACAACGGCGGCCTGATCGAGGCCAACCAGGGTCTGACCTTCACGGGCGGCAACCTCGACAATAGCGCCGGCGGCCAGCTGCGTGCACTGGCCGGTGCCAGTAGTAGCCTCAACCTCAGCGGCGCACTCAACAACCAGAACGGCACCCTCGAATTCGGCAGCACGGCTTTCAACCTCGATGCTGCCAGCCTGAACAACACGTCTGGCCTGTTGCAGCATGCGGGCTTGGGCGCGTTCCACATCAATACCGCCAGCCTCACCGGTAGCCAAGGCACTATCAACGGCATGGGCAGCGCCGACTGGGCATTCGGCACCGTCGATGGCCTGGGGAGCGTGCAACTAAACGAAGTCCTCACCTATAAAAGCACCCAAGGCCTGACCCTGAAGGCGGGCGATCGCATGGCCAGCGGCAAGGGTTTGATCCTCGACGTAGCCAGCCTGAACAACGGCGGAGAACTGCTCAGCGACGGTGACCTAAGCATCACCACCACCGGCGACATGACCAACAGCGGCCGGGTGTCAGCCCTGCAAACACTGAGTGTGGCGGCGAATAACCTCAGCCAGAACGGCGGCCGTCTCGCAGGCCTCAATACCCAGGTCAAGCTGGGCGGGACTCTGGACAACCTCGGTTTACTCACCGCGCGTCAGCAGCTGGACATCGCAGCGACGCAGATCAATAACCGGGGCACCCTTGGTGCTCAAGGCGCGGTGAACCTGACGGCCGTCAACGGTATCAACAACGCGGCAGACACGCTGTTGTTCAGCGGCGGCGACATGACGCTGCGCGGTAATGGTTTCAGCAACCTGTATGGCGACGTTTACAGCAAGGGCGACCTGAGTTTTGCAGCGGCGGATGGCGGCAAGGCGGCGCTGTTCAGCAACCGCTCCGGCACCGTGGAAAGCGAAGGCTCCATCGGCATCAATGCAGGCTTTATCGAAAACGCCAAAGACGAGTTCGAACTCGGGCAGACGTTGACCACCGGCAGCCTGAGTTGGATCTGTTACCAGCACTGCGGCGAGAAAGACAGCTGGGAACGTGGCGAGATCACCATCTACGAGACGTACCTTGAGGCGGCGACCAAGGATTCGGTAGCGGCGCGCCTGGTGGCTGGCAAAAACATGCTGGTGCAAGGCGACAATGTGCAGAACCGCTACAGCCTGATGGCAGCCAACGGCGACCTGAGTATCACCGCCGGTGACCTGCTGAATCAGGGCGCCGCGACACGCACAGGGGAGCGCAAGATTGTCGTCAGCACGCCAGGTCACGTTTCCGACGATTTGTTTGAACGCATGCAATATGTCGACGTTCCAGCGTTCAATGCGGCCACGGCGGCTGGGCATTTCGATAAGGCGCGCTTCGAAGAACTGAAAAACCGCTCACCCGATAGCCAGCCTTTCGCCCACTCAAGCGACGTCACCACTTGGACCGACAACGGCGGCCCAGGCTACGCGGCCACGATACAAGCCGGCGGCACCGTCAACCTCAACGTCGCGCGCACCCTGCAAAACGGCACGCTGCATAACAACACTCTGGCGCAGTTGACCGGCACCCTGGGCGACGACCAGACCGGGATCCCCGTCGGCGGCATCAATATCAACCTGAGCAAACACGCCAACGACCCAAGCGCTCAAGCCGCCGGTAGCCTGTTGCCGGTTGCCAGCGTCGCCCCCGGCGGCGGCTTCGTACCCGTGGACTACACCGGCACGCCGTTCGCGCCGGTCGACCCCACCACCGCGCCGAACTTCCAGACGCCCAAGGGCGAGTACGGCCTGTTCGTCAAAAACCCCGACCCGACCAGCCATTACCTGATCGAGACCAACCCGGAATTTGCCACCACCACGGGCTTTTTCAGCTCCGATTACATGCTCGGCAAACTCGGGTTAACCGATGACAACGCCTGGCGCCGCCTGGGCGATGGCCAATACGAGAGCCGTCTGATCCGCGACGCCGTCCTCGCGCAAACCGGCCAACGCTTCCTCGCCGGCGGCCTCTACAGCGACGCCGACCAATTCCGCTACCTGATGGACAACGCCCTCGCCAGCAAAGACGCCCTGCGCCTGAGCCTCGGCGTGACGCTCACCAGCCAGCAAGTCGGCGCCCTGACCCACGACATCGTGTGGATGGAAAACCGCGTGGTCGACGGCCAGACCGTCCTCGTGCCGGTGCTCTACCTGGCCCAGGCCGAATCACGCAACGTACGCGGCAACAGCCTGATCCAGGGCCGCGATCTCAACTTGGTCACCGGCGGCGACCTGATCAACGTCGGCACCCTGCGCGCCAGCAACAACCTCTCCGCCGTCAGCAGCGGCAGCATTTACACCGGCGGCCTGATGGAAGCCGGCAACAACCTGAGCCTGCTGGCCCAGGACAGCATCCGCAACGCCATGGCCGGCGAAATTCGCGGCAACCAAGTCAGCCTCGCCGCCCTCAAGGGCGACATCACCAACGACAACACCGCGATCCAGGTACGTGACGGCGCCGGCATGCGCACCCTCACCGACACCAGCGCGAGCACCATCGTCGCCCGCGAAAACCTCGCCATCGACGCCGGGCGCGACCTCACCAACCGAGGCGCACTCACCGCCGGCAAAGACGCCAACCTGACCGCCGGCCGCGACCTCAACCTGATCGCCGCCAGCGACACCCGCGTCAAGCACGAGACCCGCGACGGCGGCGAAAAATCCAGCATCACCACCGACGTCAAAAACCTCGCCGCCAGCGTCGCGGCAGGCGGCAACCTCAATATGAAAGCCGGGCAGGACGTCAACATCATCGGCAGCACGGCCACAGCCGGCAAAGACCTGAATATTCAGGCCGGGCGCGACTTCAACGTGGCGTCGGTCAGCGAGATGCACAACGTCGAGGGCAAGGAAAAACACGGCAAGGAACGCATCAAGACCTCGGATGACCAGACTACCCAAGTGGCTAGCGTGTTGACGGCAGGCGGGGACTTTGTGAGCCAGGCCGGGCGCGATACGACGATTGTGGCGAGCAAGATCAGCGCGGGGAATGAGGCTTATCTGTACAGCGGGGATAAGTTGAGTTTGTTGGCGGCTGAGAACAGCACGCACACCCTCTACGACATGAAGAAAAACAGCGGCTGGGGCTCCAAAAAGACCCAGCGCGATGAGGTAACCCGCGTTACCAATGTCGGCACTGAGATCAAGACGGGGAGCGACTTATCGCTTGTCAGTGGCGGCGACCAGTTGTATCAGCGCGCCAAGCTCGACAGCGCTAATGACCTGACGATTGCCAGCGACGGCGCGGTGACGTTCGAAGCGGTTAAAGACTTGCATCAAGAGAGCCACGAGAAAAGCAAGGGTGACCTAGCCTGGACGAGCGCCAAGGGTAAGGGTAATACCGACGAGACGTTGCGTCAGAGTGAGTTGAAGGCGCAGGGCGAGTTGGCGATCAAGGCCGTGGACGGCTTAAGGATTGATGTAAGGCAGGTTAACCAGAACACCGTAAGCCAGACCATTGACGCGATGGTCCAAGCGGACCCAAGCCTCGCCTGGATCAAGCAAATGGAGCAGCGCGGCGATGTTGACTGGCGTGAGGTCAAAGAGCTGCACGACAGCTTCAAATACAGCAACTCAGGCCTGGGTGCCGGCGCGCAAATTGTCATAGCGATCATTGTTACCTACTTCACGATGGGGGCTGCCACGGGTGCAATCGCCGCTGCTGGAACGGGCACGTCGATGGCTGGTGCGACGGCTGCTGCCACCGCCACGTCTGCGGCAGGCTGGGCCAATGCTGCGGGCAGCGTCGTTCTTGGCGGCATGGCCAGTAATGGTGCGATCAGTACGATCAATAACCGTGGCAATTTAGGCGCAGTGTTTAAGGACGTAACCTCCAGCGATGCGATGCGAGGCTATGTTGCATCCGGTGTTACTGCAGGGCTAACCGCAGGATTGTATGACGACTGGACCAGCACGCAGACGGGCACTACTACCGCGCTGCCTAACTCAGGCGCAGTAGCCTCTGCTAGCCCACTGAGTACTTGGCAAGGTGTTGGTCAATTCACTGCGAATCAGGTTCTGCAAAATGGCACATCGGCCATCCTGACTAAGGCGCTGGGAGGGGAGGCCAGCCTTGGGGACGCATTGCAAAGCAGCCTTGCCAATGCATTTGCTGCTTATGGCTTCAACATGATTGGTGACGTCTCCAAGAATCGATTTGCCGACGGCGGCATCACCAAGATTGGACTGCACGCGTTGATGGGCGGGCTGGCAGCTGAAGCGGCTGGCGGCGATTTCCGCACCGGCGCATTGGCAGCCGGTGTGAATGAGGCTTTGGTGGATAGCCTCTCCAAACAGTACGCCAGCATGCCTGAGGATAAGAGAAAAAGTTTGCTGGTGATGAGTTCGCAGTTGATTGGCGTGTTGGCGGCCTCGGTTGACAGCGATGCTGACGGTGAGAGTTTGCAAACCGGAGCATGGGTTGCGGGAAATTCGACACAGTACAACTATCTAAATCATGAAGAAAATCAAGAGCGCTGGGCTGCCAAGAAAAAATGCCAGGGCGGAGATAGCGCTGCGTGCGGGCGTGCTGACGCTCTGGATGCTCTAGATAAAAATCGAGATTTGGCGCTAACCACGGCCTGCACTGCGAATGGTGCTGGTACTACCTGTCGTTTTTTACGGCAAGAAGCATCCGCGGCTGCTAGAAGCCTGGTGGTTGCGAGATTCGGTCCTGAGGCTAAAGAGCAGGCTAAGCAAATTGATCAAAATAAGGAGCTTGCGGCGTATTCCATTGAGGCGGAGCTTCGAAGCATTAGGCAAGTAGATAGCCCGATTGCCCTTGCTCAGACAGAGCGACTGGCTAAGCAGCTCGCTGAATTTGGATCAGACTTCATTCCGGTTTACGGCGATGCGAAGGGCTTTTATGAGGCTGAGGATCCGTTTGACTATGCAGTGGCGAGTGTTGGGCTGATCCCGGGCGCCGGCGATGCAGCCCAGAAAATCTTAGGGAAAGCTAAAAAACTTTATCTGGAAGGTAAGGTCGCCGAGTCTGCAGATTTGGTAGAGGGGCTTTCGAAAGAACTGTCAACGGGCAACTTGAAAGCAGTTGGAGAGGTACCATCAGGCAAGCCTTTAGCCCTAGCTTCACCTGAGTTCAACGTACCAGTAGACTATCATCTGAGTCGGAATGCAGACGGCACGGCCACGGTCACAGGACCTAGAGGTGGAGTGTATAACTCAACTGGGCGTTATACTGCAGAAGGAAAGCCAGTGTACCGAGATAACAGTGGCGGCTATGTTACATTGGATGGCGGTCGGGCTAGTGTTCCTGCACCCGTAAATTATGAATCCATACCCATACACCATATTTGCACTAATAAATGTACCTCTGGAGCGAATGGGCAGATTGCGTGGACAAAGGAATACCAGCAATTCTTTGATGGAGCTAATCTTAATATTAACAGCGCCACGGAAAATTTGGTTGCGGTGCCAGGACACAGAGGGCCTCATCCTATCGAGTACCATCAGTATGTATTTGGTAGCTTGGAGCAGGCTACTCGAGGATTAGAGCCAGGGACCCAAGCTTATCAATCAGCTGTGACGAGAACATTAGAGGGGATTAAGAAGGAGGCAGTAATCGTGGGTAGTGAAGTTAATAAGTGGCTTACGAGGGACTGAGATGAAATATTATTTAATGCGGCAAGACGTAACTGTCTGCGATAAGTGGGTGCTTGGCGACGTAAAGCATGTAAATAACTGGCATTTTAGTGATCCTCCAGTTAATTTCATGGAGCCAGGTACGTATACGCTTGATGTCAAGTTCGACGGTAGAGAGGTTGATTATTCCCTCGCTGGATACGCAGGTGTTCCAGTCTTAAGCGAAAAAGCACGGAATTCGCTAGTCGGCTTGCGAGAAGTTGATGAGCCTTATCGAGATGTCATTTTTGCGCCAGTTGAAATAAGTAATAAAGAAGTTTGCCAGAACTATTTCCTGATGATCATTGAGACGCAAATTGATTGTGTAGATGAAAAATGCTCGCGCTTCAAAAAGTTTGAAGTTGATGATCCTGTCAGGCCTGATATGGCTGGCAATTACCGTGCTTTCTACAATTTAGTAATCGATCTGGATAAGGTAGGTGCAAGTCATATTTTTAGACTAAAAAAGTATTTGGGCGCTATTATAGTTAGTGAGGAAGTGAGGCAGCGGTTGATCGCGGCTGGCATCGTCGGCGTCCTGTTTGACTCAGTCATTGGTGATCAAGAAACTGTTACTTAGTTGCTTGATTAGTGGTGAGGTGGTTCGGCCAATTTTTGCTAGGATTGGGTCGATAGCTTTACGATATATATACGTTTTGTGGAAACTCAGCGCATAGAGGGTGGCGTTGATATTTGGCTTGTAAGCCAAGATTTAAATTCGGATGTAAGTTGCTGGGTTATTGAGCGAGCCCAAGGTGCGCGCAATGAAATTAAAAAAAATACCTAGCAATGAAAATATTCTTCATATTTTTATTTTGCCCTTTTTTCGCAGGTCTGCTCATAGAACCAATTTCTCTAATAGTCATGCTTGTAGGACTGTTTTAGCAACGCTGGTTAGCCAGGGAAAGTGAGGGGGGGGACGCGTTTTCAATTCTGTTGACTGCTCCATTTATTGCGGAGCTAGTTTTTTGCCTTCCCTTGCATTTGCATGCTGTATAAACATTGTTAAGCCGACTGGAACTTTAAAAGTTTGCAGGAGTGTTTCGATTTTCGGGGCTGTAGTTGCTTCTTTATATATGTTTTTGGCGGATTCTCATTTACGTCGTAATAGTTTCAGTTTGAGCGTTGTGAACAGCATGTTTCCTGCTTCGATTGCTTTCTTTGGAGGGGCGCTAATGACGGGGCTGCTATCGTATTGGCCCTTCCCGAAATATTTTATTGAGTGCAGGCGGTAAATTACAAGGTCTTGGAAGATAACAGTGGTCTGACCCCTGTTTTCGCCGTAAACGAAGATTTTGCCCATTGGGTTCCAGCGGGGTGGGTTGGCGGACGCGAGCAAGGTAATAGAGTACGGAAAGCAACATAATATTAGCGTGATCACTAAACGATTTTGTGGCTAATCATATGGTTGAAATTGAAGTTGTTTTTAACGAGAGGTTACGTGATTGCACTTCAGATGTGTGGGGAAGCCTGATCCAGCCGCTCAGAAAAATTAATGAAAGTGCCGTCACTGATGGATTCTCGGGCAAGAGATTATTGTTGACGGACGTCTCGGATTACTTGATAAAAAATAAGTGTCGAAGTTTTTTATTGAACTGGCAAACGGTTCTGTTGAGTTTTCGTATGTGGCAGATAAAGCGATTTATCGGCTTGATATGAAGCACTTGGCTAACTCGATTGAGGTGGCCCAATCCTTGATGGAAGGGTTGATCGATGAGTCCGGATTTGTTCAGGCGCGAATTTACGACGCTGAGTATGAGCGTTGGCAGAATGCCGAGAGTCTTACGCTCTTTGAAGTTGAGTGCGCTGAGCATGCTCATCTGCCCAAGAGAAGTAACGGGCTTCCTTTTCCGTTGACCCAAGAGATCGTAGATATATCAAAAAATCTTGGGCGCTGGGTTTTAAAAAGCGGCTATATTGAGGCAGTTGGCGCTGTCATGTGGGTAAATAAATCCTTGCTTCAGGTAGAGGGTGTGGACGAAAAGACGTTAATGGATGTCGACTGCTTTGAAGTAGAAGATTTGGGTGGAGTTTTGAAAATCGCTGCCTATGATCAGTGCTTCACTTCAGCCGTAGGGGCTCAGGCTGAGAGGCAGGCCTTGCTGAGGAAAGTTTTGTTTAATACGTAAAGTTTCAGCGAGAAGCTGGCGGATTTAGTTGAGTGTTAAGCCCTTTACAACTCGAATGAGTCTGCCTCCTTTATCTTCATCTTGGCTGCTTGCCTACCGGCACCACTGAAAAGGAAAGCGTCTCGCTGCGCCGTGTCACCAATATTGCTACGGGCGACCAACGTTACGCCGGCATCATCCAGGCCGGCGGCGCGGCCACTGTCATCACCCAGAACAACATCGATAACACCGTGGTGCGCCCGGGCTATACCTACGTGGGCGCGGGCGCCAAAACCGGTACCGATGCTACAGGCGCCAGCGGCGCTACCGGTTACTCGACCCGCATCACCCTTAACCAGCAATTACCTCCTGACCTGGCCCAGCAGCAGATCAACCCGCTGAGCTTGCCCGGCTTTACCTTGCCCAGCGGGCAGGGCGGCCTTTTCCGCCTCAGCGGTGAAAGCGCCAGCGCGCCTGCCAGCACCGGCCCTCAGGGCTGGACCCTGAGTGGCGGCACCGTTGACCGTGCGCCGGCCAGTGGCCCGATCGTACCTGGCAGCGGCACCTCGGCTGACGGTGTAGTCATCAATCGCGTGCAAGGCCTGCCGGACAGCCAGTTCGTCTCCAACCCGCAGAAATACCTGATCGAAACCAACCCTGCACTGACCAACCTCGGTCAGTTCCTCAGTTCCGATTACCTGCTGTCCAAACTGGGCTATGACCCGGACCAGGCGCAGAAACGCCTGGGTGATGGTTTCTATGAACAACGCCTGATCCAACAGGCGATCATCGCCCGCACCGGTCAGCGCTTCATCGACGGTATTACCAGCGATACGGCGATGTTCCAGTACCTGATGGACAACGCGATCGGCAGCAAGCAGGCGCTTAATCTGTCGGTGGGCGTGAGCCTCACCGCCGAACAGGTCGCCGCCCTGACCCACGACATTGTGTGGATGGAAAACGCCACCGTTGCCGGCCAGCAAGTTTTGGTGCCGGTGCTCTACCTGGCCCAGGCCAACAACCGCCTGGCGCCAAACGGCGCATTGATCACCGGCAGCGATCTCAATCTGGTGTCCGGCACCGACCTCAACAACGTCGGCACCCTGCGCGCGACCAACAACCTTGCCGCCAGCGCCGGGCGCAACATGGTCAACAGCGGCCTCACCGAAGCCGGCAACCGACTCGACCTGCTCGCCGGCAACAGCCTGACCAACCGCGCTGGCGGCATCATCGCCGGGCGCGACGTCAGCGTGGGTGCCATCAACGGTGACGTGCTCAACGAACGCAGCGTAACCAGCCACCAGAGCAGCAGCGGCTACCGCACCGAACGCACCGACTTTGTCGACAACGCCGGGCGCATCGAAGCCGCCAACACCCTGACTCTCCAAGCCGGGCGTGACGTCAACAGCACCGGCGGCGCGCTGAAAAGCGGCGCCGACACCCGCATACAAGCCGGGCGCGACGTAAATCTGGCTACCGCCGAACAGCGCACTGCCAATAGCGTCGGCACTCGCTCACGCAGTAGCAGCGTGGCCCAGTACGGCACCGTTGTGGAGGCGGGGCGAGACTTCCAGGTTGTGGCTGCGCGGGACATCAGTGCGATTGGCAGCCAGTTGAATGCAACGCGTGATCTGGCGATGGTGGCCAATGGGAATTTGAACCTGGCGTCGGCGGCGAATGAACAGCATTCGGCCTCCAACTCCAAGAAGATCACCCAACAGGAAGACCATGTTCAGCAAGTGGGCACATCGCTTGTGGCCGGTGACAACCTTTCCCTGAGCGCAGGCAACGACCTCGCCCTCAGCGCCAGCCGCGCGAGTGCGGGTAAGGAAGCCTACCTATACGCAGGTAATGATCTGGCGCTGAACGCCGCGCAGAACAGCGACTACAGCTATTACCGGAAAACCAAAACCAGCAGCGGGTTGTTGTCCAGCAGCTCGAAAACGCGTATCGACAGCAGTAACCAGATCAGCCAGCAGGGCTCTTCAGTCAGTGCGGACACCGTCGTCGTACGTGCCGGTCGAGACATCGGCACTGCGGCCAGTGCCGTGGTTTCTACCAACGCCACCAGCCTGATTGCCGGGCGCAATGTGGTGATCGACGGCGCGACGGAAACCTTTGAACAAAGCCATTCGTCCTCAACCAAAAAATCAGGCCTGCTGAGCACTGGCGGCATCGGCGTCACGTTGGGCTCAAGCAGCAACAAAAACACGTTCACCAGCAGCACCGAAACCACCCGGGCCAGCAACATCGGCAGTGTGCTGGGCAGCGTGGATGTACAGGCGGGTAAAGACCTGACCATTCGCGGCTCTGACGTGGTTGCCGGTAAAGACATCAGCCTGATTGGGCAAAATGTCAGCGTCCTGGCTTCTGAGAACAACAACCGCAGTGAGCAGACGGCTAAAAGCAAATCCAGCGGTCTGACTCTGGCGTTATCCGGCACCGTGGGTGGCGCAGTGGACGCCGCTTACCAGACCGCCAAGCAAGCCAAGAACGAGGACGACAGCCGCCTCTCGGCGCTGCAAGGTGTTAAAGCAGGGTTGACCGGCGTACAGGCCTGGCAAGCAGCGCAGCAAGACGGCGGAATGACCGGGGACAACGCTGCGCAGTTCGTAGGTATCAGCCTCTCCGTGGGCTCGCAAAAGTCCGAATCCAAACAGACCCAAGAGCAAACCCTTAGCCAGGGCAGCAGCCTGACGGCCGGCAATAATCTCACCATCGTGGCGGACGGTAATGGTACGCCTGGCGAAGCGGGTGATATCCATGTTCAAGGCAGCAAGCTTCAGGCTAGCAATGAGATGCAGCTGGCTGCCGCGCGCGATATTCGCCTGGAAGCTGCGGCTAACAATCAAAAGCTCGATGGGAAAAACAACAGCAGCGGGGGAGCGCTTGGCATCAGCCTTGGCGTGGGCTCCGAAGGCGGTGGCCTGAGCGTTTTCGCCAATGCGAACAAGGGCACCGGAAACGAAAAGGGCACCGGCACGACCTGGACAGAAACGACGCTAGATGCGGGCAAGCAGATCAGCTTGGTCAGCGGGCGAGATACCGTCCTCAAAGGTGCTCAGGTCAGTGCATACCAGATTAAAGCCACCGTAGGTCGCGACCTCACGCTGCAAAGTCTGCAAGACACCGATGACTACAAGTCCAAACAGACGGATGTCAGCGGGGGCATCAGCTTCGCAATCATCGGCAGCGGTGGTAGCGCAAACCTGAGCGTCAGCAAAAGCAAGATCGACTCCAACTATAAGAGTGTGCAAGAGCAGACCGGCCTGTTCGGCGGCAAGGGCGGTTACCAGATCGATGCGGGCAACCATACCCAACTTGATGGCAGCGTGATTGCCAGCACTGCGTCGCCGGACAAGAACCGCCTGAGCACGGGCACGCTCGGGTGGAGCGTCCTAAAAAACAAGGCTGACTACACGAGCCAGTTGCAGAGCGCGAGCCTCAGCAATGGCAGCGATGGCACCAATGGTTTCATCAGCAATATGCCCACCGGCACGTTGATCGCCTTCAACCATGGCGACAGTGCCAGCGGCACGACCTCATCGGCCATTTCCAACGGCACTCTCGACATTCGCGACCCTGCCAAACAGCAGCAGGACGTCGCAACGCTGAGCCACGATGTTGAACACGCCAACGACAGCATCAGCCCCATCTTCGATAAGGAGAAAGAGCAGAAGCGTCTGCGGCAGGTGCAGTTGATTGCGGATATTGGCACTCAGACAGTAGACATCGTGCGGACCCAAGGTCAGATCGATGCCGATAAAGAGGCGCGTGCTGAACTTGATAAGCGTGGGGTCAAGGAGCCTGGAAAAGATGCCAAAGAAGAGGAGGTCGAAGCCTACCAAAAACAACTGATTGCCACTGATGCTTATCAACGGATCATGGCTGACTACGGGGTCGGCGGCAATTACCCACGTGTCGCACAGGCGGTGACAGCGGCATTGCAAGGGCTGGTGGGGGGCGATATCGGCTCAGCCATTGCGGGCGCATCGGCGCCTTACCTGGCACAGGTCATCAAGAAATCGACTGGCGATAACACCGCGCTCAATATCATGGCCCATGCCGTATTGGGCGCGGTGGTGGCGCAGGCACAAGGCAATTCTGCGGGAGCGGGGGCTGCGGGAGCTGCGACAGGCGAGCTCATCGCGCGCCAACTCTATCCGGGCACGGCAACGGCGGATCTGACGCAGCAGCAAAAAGAAACGGTCTCAGCGCTGTCGGGCTTGGCGGCAGGGCTGGCTGGGGGGATTGCTGGTGGTGATCTGAGCGGTGCGGTGACGGGGGCGCAGGCGGGGACAAATGCTGTTCAGAACAACTACCTGAGCAAAGCGCAGAAAGCCCAGCGAGATAAGGAGATGGAAGGGTGTCCGAGTGTGGTGTGCAGGACAGGCACTGCTACCAAATGGACAGCGATTGATATCGCCCAGGATGCCGTTTTTACAGCAGGCATAGCCAAAGGTGCTGTTCTGGAGCTAAACGACACCGTTGATGGCATCGTGCGCACGGCGGGTAATCTCACGGAGACTTATACGGCGCTGAAAGCGGTAGTTGAGAGCGGTGGTGTTTGGGACTCGGTCAAGCAGTCGTACGTCGACCGTATCGATCACTTGCAAGCGCAGTATGAGGAGGCCGGGGCCAGTGGTGCATTTGAGGCTGGAGCCGAAACTGGAAGACTGATCAGTGATATGGCTGCGGTTCTTTCAGTCGGTGGTGGCGCGTTGAAGGGGGGGGCCTTGCTGGCGGAAAAAGTTACGGCTAAGGTTGCTGCCAAGGCAGAGCTGGCGGGTGCGAAAGCAACCCCTTCAGGTTTGGTTTCTGGAGAAACTGGCTTTGTAGATACCGGTAAAGCTGCTGCTAACGATGCGGATTTTGGAGGTGCAAAAGGACCGGCAATCGATTTGCCATCGGGTGAAACAAAAGTAGTAGGTGACGGTACACCAGCGTCTAATGATGCGAGCTTTACAGGTGCAAAAGGGCTAGGTCAGACAGGTGGAGCCGTTACTTCGAGTACGACACTTGATCTGTTTTCAGCCACCCGAGGTAAAGATCTTTCGAAGCTAACCAATCAGCAGGTTGGTGACCTAGGTGAAGATATCTCCAAGGTCTTCTTGCGTGACAACAACCACACTGACATCTTCGCTGTGCAGAACCGCAGTGGTAACGGTATCGACATTGTCAGCCGTACACCGGATGGCCGCCTCGCGTTCACTGAAGTAAAAACTTCGCGAACGGGGAATGTGGGAGATCTTTCTGTACGACAGCAGAACATGACAACCTTCATCGAGGATGTTCTGGGTCAGGCAGCTAGTCGACAAGGTCGTTACAAGAGCATCAGCGTGGCAGAGCAGCAGCAGGCTAGGCAGATGCTTCGGGAGTTCAGGCGTGCCCCTGAAAATGTGAGTGGTAATTTGATCGGCGTTGACCTACAGGGTGAAGTATTGCGGGTCTCACCTTGGGCGCGTAATTGACTGATGGGGCGTACCAGAATGAAAAAAATAGAAGGAATCCTAGAGCAGCATCGGCACTGGCTGTCTCAGTCGGATGGGATGGTGGCTCAAGAGCTTGAGTACCTTGAAGAGGATCTTGCCTGTGAATCCTTGGAGGGGTTGGGCAATGTATCTGATTCATTGGGGATACTTGCAGTTTGTCACGGTATACAGGGAGAAGTTTCTATTTGTGCCGGTGATATTTCTGGCTGGGAGGAAGTATCCCGCGCGATGATTTACCGCTATTGGGCGCTAATGCTCAGAGCTAAGACCTTTTCTAATACGAGCTTTCTTCAAGGCATTAGAAACGCCCCGAATCTGACTAATCAGTTGAGCAATGCAGGTTGCTTACTTGCGGGTTTCATTGCTGCGGATAGGCATGATCTAGCAGAGTCGGTCGCCGATGTGCTTGTCGGGATGTTAACTGTTGATGGAGCTGTTGATCCCGGCTATCTCAAAGAGCGTCGATTCGAACCTTTCATGCTGTGGCTCTATTCTGTCTATTCGGGTGGGAGTGCACCTGCCCTGATTGAGTCTGTGGATCTCGGCATTTACAAGAAAGTGATAGACAGTTGGGCAGATGAGAAAACGCTTGCCGGTGTACTGGACGAAGTATGCCAATATCACTTAGCTAACTCCGAAGATCAGGGCGGGGCTTGGGACCCTGAGTTCAAAAATCCACCTTTTGATTTGCTGCCTTTGGAAGTTTTCGCAATTTTTAAGGTTCGCCAACAGTGCGGGTTGAAGTCACTTGCAGTTGCGAATCCCTTGTTATCTATTGAAGTGGCTGCATTGGAGAATCTGGCTTTCAAGCCTGATGACGTTTCTGTAAGGGTTGAGACGGCCTATAGAAATTTCTTCAGCTAAAGCACAGATAGAACAATCGGGAACTGACCCTGATAAACGATAGGGGACAGACCACGTTTTTCGTAGATGTTGATGTGGCTGAATAGCAGTTCACTTGGTGCAAAAGGGCCGGGCCAGGTTACCCTGATGCTATAAGCCCCCCAAACTCAGCTCAGTTGAAGACCTGTTTGGGCAGACGTTTGAGAGTATCCCGTTGTCACATCTTCCCAATTGGAAGAACGGCTCTCTGGTAAATGATGGCAAGCTCGGCGAGCAACTGTCCCTCCAAACCCTTAACGAGAAAACCGGCCTCGATTTCAAACCTTTGCAAAACAGTAGCAACCACGGCTGCGATGGCAACGACCGTGATGGCGACACTGGCGGCTATTATCTTTACTTGAAGAAAAGTGATATTGAAAATTTTGATTATTGGTTCGAGCATGAGGCAGAGCTTCATGCTCAACTAGTTGATTTTGAGGTTGAGTGGATAGGTTAGTGGGCTTAATGAGCACGGCTTTTAATTTGCCTTCGGTCGTCCTGCCTACATCCTTGCTGAGGTCAACTGCACCCCTTTTGCACCCACCCTGGCCTCCTACGCTCCATGAGGCTCAAGGTTTCCCTCGCCGCGTCGATAGCTTCTCAAGTCAATGCGAGCGCCCCTCATGTTCAATACCCGGTTGAAAAATAGAATCCAGCAATTGGAAAAACAGCTGGGAGCCCTGGAGCAGGTAAAGGCAACTCTGGATCTCGAAACCGTGTCCGTCACTCTGGATGCAGGAGGCGTCATCCTGGAGGTGAATGCTCAGTTCGAGAAAGAGTTGGGATTCACCCAGGCTGAATTGTCCGGGCGTACCCTGCGTGAGTTCAGTCCCTCTGAACTGCAGGGCGACGTCCATCAGCGGCGCGCATTGGATGCAATCGCCGAAGGCAAGCATTACAGCGGTACCTTGCGCCTGTGCAGCCACGACGGTCGACACGTCTGGCTACGAGCAATGGTTATACCTTTCGCGGGTGAGAGTGGGCGTGTCGAACGGATCGTTATGTATTCCAGCGTGCTCACAAGAACCATTGAAGCCTCAAGGGAGAACGAAGCGCTGGTGGGAGCGTTGATGCGCTCCACTGCCGTTATCGAGTTCTCCCTGGACGGAGTCGTGCTGACAGCCAATCAGAATTTTCTGAGCGCTATGGGCTATACGCTTCCCCAAATCCTGGGCAAGCACCACCGAATCTTTTGCGTGCCATCCGACGCTCAGTCAGAGGAATACGATCGGTTTTGGCAGACCCTTAGACAGGCATCCTATGTCGCCGGCAGGTTCTGCCGAGTGGATAAATTCGGCAACGAGGTATGGCTGGAGGCTTCCTACAACCCAATCGTGGATGCCAATGGCAAGCTGTACAAAATTGCCAAGTTAGCCACCGTTATTACCGACCAGGTCATCCGCGAGCGCGCTGTCTCCGAGGCAGCCGGCATGGCCCACGGCACCTCGGTTCGAACCAATACCAGCGCACAGCAAGGTCGCGAAGTCATTCAGAACACCGTCACGACCCTCAATACGCTTTCTGCCTTGATGGAGGATGCGGCCCATGGCATCGAAGCACTGGATGCCCAGAGCCAGGAAATCGGCACCATTGTCAAAACCATCGGCAGCATCGCGGACCAGACCAATCTGTTGGCCTTGAACGCGGCGATCGAAGCGGCACGTGCCGGGGAGCAAGGCAGGGGATTCGCTGTGGTCGCCGACGAGGTCAGGAACCTGGCCCTTCGAACCACTAAAGCGACGGCGGAAATCTTCGAGGTCGTGAAAAACAACCAGGTTCTGGCGTCCAGTGCGGTGACCTTGATTGGCAAAAGCAAGCAGCAGGCCGGGGCGGCGCTGGATCTGGCCAGTGAGGCGGACGAGGTGATCAAGGACATTCAGCAAGGTGCCAACAGTGTCGTGGTTGCCGTTGAGCAGTTCTCGGGTCAAGCCGGCCAGTAATTACTCTTGCAATGGGTCGTGTCTGCACGTCTCAATGACCCCAAGTTAATGCGCGATCCAGGTGATCCTTGTGCTCGATGCTCTCAAGCAATCCATAAACGATCTGCATAAGGTCGACCGGCCCAGACTGGAAGATGAGTGTGACGCGCTGCTCACTCGGATCGAGCAGGGACGGACAGAAGGGACTCTGACTGGCGAGCAGGCCACACAGCTGTTCTATGATGTCCGTAACGAACGTTCAAGGTGCTTTCGCAGCGGAAGTCAGCGTCGCATGGGCAACCCCTCGGCCAATGTCCCATCGCGCGACTCAGTGGGCATGAGCCGCATGCTTATTTGAAAGATGTTTTCAAAGGGTTGCTCGAACCGAATCAAGCCACCTGGCCCGCGCTTTCAATCTCCCGCGCATGCCCCTTCGCGGTCTTGCCCGCCTGCTGCACGGCCCACTTCATGAATTCCGCAATCGCCCACTCTTCGCGCCGTTCTTTCGCGCAGTACACGAAATAGTCGAACTTGAGCTCCGCCGTCGCGTTGGTGACTTGCACCAGGCGTTTACTTTGCAGGGCTTCGGAGGCAAAGACGCTGTTGACGAGTGCAATGCCTTGACCCGCACAGGCCGCACTGATCAACAGGGACTCATCGCCATAACTGGAGCCCTGAATCATCTTGCGATTGCTCATGCCGAACGCGTTCATCCAGACCTTCCAGTAGTTGCGCTCGGTGTCCTGCAGCAGCGGGAAGGTCAGGCAATCCTGCGGGCTCTCGATGTTGCGCTGGGTGCTGAGCAGGCGTGGGCTGCACACGGGTATCAGGTAGGACGACCACAAATGCGTGGCGTGGTTTTCGCAACTGGCTGCCGTTTCACGCTGAATGCAGATGTCCACGTGGCCGTGCTTGAGCTCGGAAAGACCATTACAGATCTGAATCGAGATTTCGACGTTGGGGCAGCGCTCCTTGAAGCCGCTCAGTGCCGGGATCAGCCACGAACTTGCGATGGTGGACGTTGTGCTGATGACCAGACGCGTCTGACGTGGCGCCTTGAGTGCAGCGCGCGACCAGGCTTTTTCGATCACGTCGAAAGTGCCGGCGAGTTCGTCAAACAGACTGCGTCCGCAAGGGGTGAGCTGGATGCCCTTGGCGTCTCGCTCGAACAGGCGCCTGCCAATCTGGTCTTCCAGCCCTTTGATCTGCTGACTGATGGCCGCCGGTGACACGCACAGCTGATCCGCTGCACGTTTCATGCTTCCGGCCTTGCACACCTCAACGAACGTGCGGAGGGCTATCAACGGGATCGCTCTGCTCATCCTGCATACCTCGTCGTGAGAATGCTGCCCGTGCGCCAGGTGACGGAAAAGCGTCCTAAAGTTGCCATCGGATGAATCCCAAAAGGGTGTTTATCACCCGGCATTGGATATTGTCAGGCGCAGCCGGGCCGGGGCGGGTGCATACCCGGCGTGGAAGTCAGTTGTGGATAACGTGTTTTCAGGTGGTTGCGGCACTGTCCCGAGCGACCGGTGCCGGCTTCGGCCTGCTTTGACTCAGCACGAACCAGACTGCCAGGCAGATGAGGCCGCCGCCGTAAAGGTGTCCCGCAGAAACCTTTTCACCGAGGAACATCACTCCCCACAGAACGCCGAACGGCGGAATGAGGAAGGTGACGGTCAGCGAACGCACCGGGCCGATATCGGCGATCAGACGGAAGTACAGAATGTAAGCGCACGCCGTGCACACGAAACCAACGGCTGCCAGGGACAGCCAAACGGTCGAGTCGCCCCACGTGGCCGGCGGGTTGACCGTCGCGGAGACGGCGAAGAAGGGCAGCAGGAACAGCGTTGCACCGATCTGGCTGCCGAAGGCTACGAGCTTGGCGTCCAGTCCTCCCCGGTCGCCGATCCACCGACGGGTCATGAATCCTGCGGCGCCATAGCAACTGGTCGCGACCAAGCAAGCGAGTGCGCCCATGACCACCGACGTGGTGAAAGTCACCGGGCCTGTCGTGGTCAGTAACGTTATCCCCAGCAAACCGAGAAACACGCCGACGGCTTTTTTAGGCGTCAACGAATCATTGAAAAACACAGCGCCAATTAACACGCCCATCAATGGCGTGGTCGCGTTCAGGATGGCGGAATAACCCGCGGGTAATAACAGGGCCGCCATGCTGTACATCAAAAAGGGAATGCCGGAATTGATAATGCCGAGGATCAAGGTGGATTTGAACTTGCCGTTGAACTCATGGCGGGTTCTGAAGATGCTCAGAATAACCATTAACCCGATGGCGCCAAGCAACACCCGAAAGAAGGCGGTCGGCAACGCACCCAGTACCGGGGCGGCAACGCGCATGAAGAGAAAACTGGCGCCCCAGATGGCGGCCAGAACAATCAGTCGAACACAGTCGGACACTTTCATCGTGTTTCCTTTCTTGATCCCTATCACTGATACGCCGACCGAAACGTTGTTGATTGACGCTCGTCGAGTTCGGGTGTGATGATTTGAGCAGTGTCTGAAGTGGGGCTCAAGCGAGCTTTTCTTAAGCACATTAGATTTTCTTAACCGAGGTCAGGCATGAAATTCCCGCCCCTGCACGCGCTGTTGTGTTTTGAAGCGACGGGGCGCCACGCCAGCATGAAAGGCGCGGCCGGTGAGCTGTTTGTGACCCCTGCGGCCATTAGCCAACAGATCGCCAAGCTCGAAAAAGCCGTTGGCGTCACGCTGTTCATCCGCAACACCAAACGCCTGGAGCTGACTGCCGAGGGCAAGATCTACCTGCGGGCCATTCGTCCCGCGCTCGGGCAGATATCCGACGCCACCCAGCGTCTGATGAGCGACAACGGCCCCAATACGATCACCGTTAGCTGCACCAGCGGCTTTGCCATGCAGTGGCTGCTGCCCCGGCTGCCTGATTTCCAGGCCATCTGCCCCGGCATCGAGGTGCTGATCAGCACCACCAATCGGCTGGTTGATTTGCTCGGCGACGGCGTTGACTTCGCCGTGCGCCATGGCCTCGGCCGTTATCCCGGTCTGGAAGTGGAGATGCTGATCAACGACCGACTGCAGCCGGTCTGCAGCCCTTCCTTGCTGCCGGACTCCCGGTACCTGTCGTCCCCCATTGACCTGAAAAGCTACACCCTGTTGCACGACGAACACCGCGAAGACTGGGCGTTATGGCTCCGTGCGGTGGGTATCGAAGACGGCGAGGCCGCCGTTCACAAGGGCTCGGTTTTCGTGGATTCCAACGGCGTCATCGAGGCTGCACTGGCGGGAATGGGCATTGCGCTGGTGCGCCGTTCGCTGATTCGAGAAGAGCTGGCGTCCGGCCGACTGGTGGTGCCGTTTCGCGCGACGATCGACACGCCGATTGCCTATTACCTGGTTTACGACGAGACAGCCATTCTCCCCAAGTCCAGCAAGCAGTTTCGTGACTGGCTAGTGTCCCAGGCCACCGTCAGTCAGCGTGAATTCACCACGCGATAGTTTGCGTTCACGTTCCCGACACAGTGTTGATTACTTATCAGAGCAGTTAAGTCCTGCTTCAGTGTCCGTGGGTGATGCACCCATACGGGTAAAACTGATCAACGTGTTGATTATAAAAACAATTAAGCCGAGACCCGTTAAGTCAGACTTAACCGCTGATTGCGGATTTCTAGTTTGCCCCGCCACTTACTTTTCTTCAGTTTATTCCTTAGCTAATACGCGCCCGTCAGCTCAGCCTGGCGCCGATAAAACAGCGAGCAGGATGCTCCGGCTGAAGGAAAACCCCATGACTGATTTCGATATTTTTCGTCCCATGGCGTGGGACAAACTGGTTCATGAATATGACCTGGATGGCGCAAGGCTGCTGCCGTGGAATGGATATCCGACGCCCATCGGCGGCGGCTGGTGTGTCGTGCGGCCCCACACCAAATCCTTGTCCCACACGCAGATAGACCAGGAATTCTTTATCGGCATCAAAGGGACCGCACAGTTGATCGTCGGGGATCGAACGTACCCGTTCACCATGGGCGACATTGCTGCCATTCCCAAACACACCGATCACTATGTATTCAACGACACTGACGAAGACTTCCACTTCTACGTCGTATGGTGGGATCGCGAATCCGCCAATCGCTTCCTCGATGAAGACGCCCGGCAGGCCGTGGCCGCCAATGAGTTCGCCCTGCACAAAGCGACGGTTCATGACGTGTCCGATCAGAGGGCGTCGTGATGGGCAAGTTGCTGGTTACGATCACGCCGCCGACCCCCAATGGTGATTTACACATTGGTCATATGGCGGGGCCTTTTCTGGCAGCGGACATCTATACCCGGGCCCAACGCCAACGCGGTCACGATTGCACCCTCGTCTCATACTCCGATGACTATCAATCCTACATGCTGCGGCGAGGAATCGAGCTGGACCAGGCGCCTCAAACACTGGCGCTGGAGAACACTGACAAAATCAACGACACGCTTGAGAAGATGGGCATCCAGGTGGATTTCTGGATGCGCCCGTTCGGCAACAGTTACTTCAAGAACGCCGTGGAGGAGATGTACGAGTACGCGGTGAAGGCGGGGGCCATTTACAAAAAAGTCAGCCCGGAACCGTATTGCGAGCACTGTGATAAGTGGGGCTACGAAGCCTTCGGGCGGGGCAATTGTGATCACTGTGGCTCAGACTCGGATGCCAGCCAGTGCGAAGAATGCGCCCATACCCCCAATGCCTCGAAGATGAGCAACTTCCGCTGCAAATTATGCGCGGCGCCTATGATCTGGCGGCCGATAGAGCGTGAGTTTCTGGCGCTGTCGAACTTCCGTAACCACCTCAAAAGCACATTCGAACATGCGCCGCTGCGGCCTTTCATTCGCCGCTTTCTGGAGGAAGAATTCGACATCGGCCCGGCGGACTGGGGCATAACCTGTCCCTACGACGGCGGACTGGATCTCAAGCCCGATGGCAGCCGGCGCATACACACCTGGGTCATGGGCCTGTGCGGTTACCTGGCGGCCTTCCGCGAATACCTCAATGAACACAAGCTTGCGCCGTGGGAGTACGACGAATACTGCCGCTCCGGCAAAGGCCGGCTGGTGCACTTTCTGGGTTACGACTGCGCCTTTAGCCACATGATGGTTTACCCCTCGCTGCTGCAGACCATGCACGGCTATCGCCTGCGCCAGACCTTCTACACCAACCAGTTTCTGACCTTGAACGGCAAGAACCTTTCCACCAGTCGCAACTATGCGATCTGGGCGCGGGACCTGGTGGCAGACGCCTGCACCGACAGCGCACGCTTCTATCTGGCGCTGATCGCGCCGGAGCAGGACACGGATGATTTCGATGTCGAGAAGTTCTCCGCCTGGCGTGAGCAAACCTTCAACGAGGTGCTGGTCAAGCTGGCCGCCCAGGCCGAGCGCGAACGGGTGGACGGCGACAGCCTGAAAGTCAGTGCGGCGGACGCGGCGGCCCTCAAGATTCTGGTTGCGCGCTGGTTCGAAGTGACGTCGGCGGATCACTTCAGCATGAAGGGCCTCGCGGTGCTGCTGTCGGACATCATCAACGCCGCCCGTGATCGGCAGACCCTCGGCAAGCGGATTCTGCCGTACATGGCCCTGATCGGTGCCATCGGCGCACCCGTGTTCCCGGACTTGGCGAAACAGATCCTGCGCTATTGCCGTTTTACTGAAAACGAAGTCCTGCAGCAGCTGGTGTATGTCAGTGCGGTCGAGTACGAAATCTGACCGAGAAACGGGCGACGACGATGAAAACTTCATTTGATGTGATCGTGATCGGAGCCGGCATCATGGGCGCTTCGATCGCCGCGGCACTGGTTGAAAGCGGCCTCGATGTGGCGCTGATGGAGAAAGGCATCGCTGGCGCCCAAGGCGCAACGCGGGACACGGGCGGCATCGTTCGCGGTCTGGAGCTGGACGCCACGTTGCGTCCCTTGACTCGCCGCGGATCACTTTACGGCAATCCAGGCATCGTCCACGGCCTCTATGAGAGCGCGCTGAATCGCAGTGGCGTCGCTTACATCGCCAGCGCCGAAGTGTGTGGGCAATACCTGGAAGCGGTGGACAGCGATGGCTGCGAAAGCATTGAGCTGCACGCGTCTGTCGATGCACTGGATAACGGGCGTTTCTCGCCGTTTTGTGTCGGCGAATGCCTGCTTATTGAACGCAATGGCGGCACGGTCGATGCTCGCGTCGCGGTGTCGAATCTATGCCGCTACGTCAGTGAAAAAGCGACGTACCTCGATCACCTGGCCGTCGACCGCTGCGTCGAACTGGACGGCTATGTTCAGGTTCATGCCGGCAAGCTGTGCCTGGAAGCGACATGGGTCGTCGATGCCTGCGGTGCCAGTGGCCCGATGCCCCGGCCGCACAACGCCGTGCACGCGCGGACGATTCCGTTCACGCGCTTCGGCTGCGACCAGGCCCCGAGCATGCCGATCATTACTCACCACCTGAATACCTACCTGCTCCCGCTGGGACGCAATCTCGTGCAAGTGGGCGGCCAGCGGCGCCAGCGCGCAGAACATGCGGATCAGCTGAACATGGCGCCGCTGGATAACGAGCAAGACGTCATGGACCGAGTGTCTCGTCTCGGCTACGACAGGCACCACAGTCTGCCGGTGGTCACGCAGGTGGGCTGGGACGCGTACACCGAAGACGGCCGCCCCGTGATTGGCCGTTCCAGCGCTAAGAGCCACCTGTTTCTCGCCACCGGGTTTTGCGGCATCGGCTTCAAAATGGCACCGAATGTTGCCGAGCTGCTGGCGCTCGAGCTGGGTGGTTTGATGTCCGGTGTGTCGATGGACGAGGCTTACCGATCGGTCATGGAAGCGTTCCGCCCTTCGCGGTTCGCCGAGGTGGCGTTGTCATGATGCGCCTGGGTATCTGCGCGGCACTCTACGTTGGCACCACGTTGCACGCGCGCGGTTTCTTGCGCAGCGTGTACCTGTCCAGCCACCTGTTCCCCCATGTGCGACGCGCGCGACATTTTTACTTTGATGACGGCGCGAGCGCGGAGGGCGGCCGTGCGGCGGCAAGGCATTTCATCGACGCGAAGGTGGATGCTGTGATTGGTCACTTCGCCTCGGACTCTGCCGCCGCTGCGGCAGAAAGTTATGCACAGGCCGGCATTCCGCTGATCTTGCCAGCATCCACCTGTGCAGCGTTGACCGGCGTTGGGAAAACCACGTTTCGCCTTTGTGCCTCTGATCGACTCTTGGCAACGCGCCTGATCGAATTCGCCGAATCTGAAGGGCTGCGCCGCCTCGCTGTGCTTACTGATCCGAGCCTGCACGGGCGCCAGCAGATGCATGAACTTCACGCAGCGGCGACGTTATCCACAGTCAATCTGGTGGGCGATGTGAATAACGCCGACGCCCTGGTCTTCTGCGGGCGATTGAAAGCAAGCCGCCAGTTCCTTTTGCATAACCGTGCTGCTGGCTGTGGGTTACCGATCTTCTTCACCGACGATGCCGCGTCTCCTGCGCTGGTGGATGGAATGGCGCAAACCGGCACGGTGTACGTCATCAGCTTTCCGATCGCGGGCGACTTGGCCGAGGCGCAGTCATTCGATGCGACTTATCAACAGATCTACTTCGAACAGGCGCCGGTATACGCCGTCGAGACGCTTGCAGCGTTTGCCCTGGTGGACCGAGCCGCCGCTGATCAGCGCGGACTGCTGGACGCACTGCGCCTTGATCACTTTGCCACTCCTGCCGGCCCGGTCAGTTTCAGCGACGGGGAGAACGATTACGCCCGGGTGTCGCTGTGGGTCTACACCGACGAGCATGTCCATGAGCGGCGGCTGCTGTGTTGAAGCGTCCTGCCCAAAAGCTCGCCACATCTTTTGCAACTTTCAGGAAGAATGACCATGACTCAGTATGAAATCGAAGGTGTGCGTGAAACGCTGGACGTCGTCTCGATCGGCTTCGGCCCGGCCGGTATCGCACTGGCCTGTGCGCTGGAGGATGAGGCGGAAGATTGCGGCCGAAAGCCTTTCCAGCGCGTGCGCTTCTTCGAAAAAGGGCGTGATTCAACCTGGCATGGTGCGTTTCTGCTGGCGGGCACCGACATCAACCACCATGTCTTTCGAGACTTGGTGACGCCGCGCAATCCGCGCAGCCGCTTTTCCTTCGCCATGTACCTGAAGGAAAAGGGTCGTCTGCATAAATTCGGCTTGCTCGGGCGTCCGGCCAGCCGGGTGGAATGGTCTGACTACATCGCCTGGGTCGCCGCACAACTCAAGGACTACGTTGCCTACGACGAAGGCGTGCTCGACGTGTTGCCGGTGGCGGAAAAGGGCATCCTGAAGGGCGTTGATGTCGTCACTGCAAAAGGCACTTATCGCACCAAACGGCTGGTGCTTTCCCACGGCAGCCTGCCCCGGATACCGGAGCCGTTCAGCGCGCATCTAGGCGGTCGTGTCTTCCACACGTCCCGGTACCTGAAAAACATCCACCTCGGCGGCGGTCCCATCGCGCAGCGGTGGCTGGTGCTGGGCTCGGGTCAAAGCGCGGGGGAGGCGGTCACCCACCTGCTCGGCGCCGCGCCCACCACGCAGGTGCATTCGGTGCACCGCGGCGTGGGTTTCAAGGTGGGACAGCTCGGGCAGTTTCCCAACATGGCCTTCCTGCCAGAGCACATCGACTATTTCCACGACCTTGAGCCCGGCAGACGCAGCCGGGTATTCGAAGAGATCCGGTCGACCAATTACGCAGGCATCGATGTCGACGAGAGTCAGGCGCTTTACTCCTTCCTGTACGAAGGCGAGGTGACGGGACACCGACGCCTGAATCTGCATGCGTGGTCCGAAGTGGCCTCGGTGGAAAAAGTGGGCGATGCCTATTCGGTGGTGCTGCGTGACAGCAATACCGGCGTTGAAACTGTGCTGTATGTCGACGGCATTGTCCTGGGTACCGGCTACGAGCAGCTCGCCGTGCCACCGCTGCTGACCCTGCTGCAACCCTGGCTGGTCCGCGATGAGGACGGCACGCTGGCGGTCGACCGTTATTACCGGGTTGCCCTGCAGCACAGCGAGGGCGTGCAGATTTTGGCGAACGGCACATCGGAAAGAACCCACGGCATCAGCGACGCCCAGTCGTTTTCCATGGTTGCCTTACGGGCGCAGCACCTGACCGATGCGCTGCTGGCGACCCAACCCTGGCAGCACGCGCCGCGGGTGACCATGCCGGGCTACACCCGGCCCGCACCGGTCGAGGCACGGCCATGAATTTCATCTCCCACATCATCGGCGATTCGAACTTCGTCAGGGTAAAAGGCCTGGGTTTTGAAAACCTGCATCTAAAGCTCGAGTCCTGCAACCCAGCCGGCTCAATCAAGATGAAGACAGCCATCGGCCTGATCGACTCCTTTACCGAGCGCCGACTTATCCACAAGGACACGGTGCTGATCGAGTCTTCGTCCGGAAATCTCGGCGTGGCGCTGGCAATGATCTGCGCCGAGCGCGGCTACACCTTCTGCTGTGTCGTTGACCCCAACACCAACCTGCACAACATCAAGATGATGGAAGCCTTTGGTGCGCAGATCGTTATCGTCACCGAGCGCGATGACAACGACGGCTATCTGGGCACGCGCATTCGTTACATTCGCGATGCCGTAGCCCGCGATCCCCGGCATCTGTGGCTTAACCAGTACAGCAATCCTGCCAACGCCAAGACCCATGAACACACCACGGCGCGGTCGATTCATATCGCCTTTCCGGCATTGGATTACTTGGTGGTCGGCGCCGGAACGACCGGCACCTTGATGGGCTGTGTGCAGTATTTCCGCAAGCATTCGCCGCGCACCAAGATCATCGCGGTAGACAGCGTTGGTTCGGTGACTTTCGGTCAGGCGACCGGCCCGCGCTTCATTCCAGGACTCGGCTCCAGCCAGACGCCGCCGATCTTCCGCGCCCACCACCTGCACAAGCAGCAAGTGGTGGATGAGCGCGCCACCGTCGCCATGTGTCGCTGGCTGGCGAAATCCAATGGCGTGCTGGCGGGCGGTTCTACCGGGACCGTGGTGGCCGGGCTGGCAGCACCCTCGCTGGGAATTCCCAAAGACGCCGTTGTCGTGGCGATATCACCGGACGCCGGCGAGCGCTATCTGGAGACCATCTACAACGATGAGTGGGTCATGCAGAAGTTCGGGCGCGCAGAGTTGACCGCGCTGGCTTCGCAGCCGATCACTCGGTATCTGAAGCAGTACGTTCACACCTTCGAGGGAGAAGCGCTGAATGTCTGACTTCCATGTGATCCCCGGCGCTGTCATCAAAGACATCCTCGACAGCCACGCCCACGACATGGTGCGGCGCATCGAGCAGGTGTATCTGCAGCACCATGACGGCCAGACGCTCAACCCGGACAGCTACTTTCTGCGTTTCCCTCAACAACCTGCCAACCGGATCATCGCGCTGCCAGCGGCGCTGGAGGGAGAGGACGCCGTGGCCGGGATCAAGTGGATCTCCAGCTTCCCCGGCAACGTCGCGCAGCAGAAACCGAGGGCATCAGCCGTGGTCATCCTCAACGACCCTAACACCGGCTATCCCTATGCGTGCCTGGAAGGGGCACAAATCAGCGCGGTGCGCACGGCAGCGTCGGCGGTGTCAGGCGCTTACTGGCTCAACGGTCAGTCACGCAAGGCCGCGTCCGTAGGATTTATCGGTGCCGGAGTGATTGCCCGCAACATCGCCCGAATGCTCTGCGTCGAAGGGTGGGACATCGGCCACGCCGTTGTGCATGATTTCGACCTAGCGTCTGCGGATGCTCTGACTGGCTTCATCGAAAATACCGACTTATGCACAGCCCGCACCGGGTCATTGGAGGAAGCGCTCGCGGCAAATCTGGTGATCTTCGCCACGACGGCTGGCGAGCCCTACGTCAAACCGCCAATGGCGTTTCGCGCCGGGCAGGTCGTGCTGAACATTTCGTTGCGGGACATCGCGCCGCAGTTGCTGCTGGAGGCGAACAACCTCTGTGACGACATCGAGCACTGTATGAAGGCCAATACGTCGCCGCACCTGGCTGAGCAACTCACCGGCGGACGCGCTTTCATGAACGGCACGCTGGCTGGCCTCATCCGCGGCGAGGTCGAGCTTGATCCCGCAAAGCCCTCGATTTTCTCGCCGTTCGGCTTGGGCGTACTCGACCTGGCGCTGAGCAAATTCATCGTTGACACCGCGCTGGCTGACTCCCGTGGCGTGGCTATTGAATCGTTCTTCGGAGAAACCCTGAGATGGAACTGAGCGCAGCGCTGGCGGCCGAAAAGTTATCCCCAGGTGCGGAAAAGCCTGGTATCAGCATCGGTATCGTCGGGTGTGGCTCACGCGGCCTTACGGTGCTGGAGCGTATCTGTGCGCTGGCGGTCAATACGGCCCGGCGCATCGAAGTAAACGTATTTGACCCCCACCCCCCGGGGCCGGGCTTACATGCCGTCGATCAACCTGAATACCTGATGCTCAACACCGTTGCCTCGCAGATCTCGATGTTTCCGGACACGGCCGCACTGGACGGAAAAGTGGGACGCCAAGGACCCGACTTCTACGAATGGTGTCTGCGTTATAAATCTGCAGCACGCAACGTACAGCCCAATGAGTTCCTGCCACGGAGCTGGCTGGGGGAATATCTGGCGTGGACTTACAAGGAAGTTATTCGCAGTCTGCCGACAAACGTGCGCGTCATTCACCATCCTCACGCTGTGGATAACATTGAACATACAGATATGGGCCGGTTTGTTCTGTCCACAGCCGAGGCAGAGCGCTCTGTGGATTGGTTGGCGATCACAGTAGGACATGCGCGTCAGTTGCGGGATGAGCATAGAGAGCTGCCCACAGACCGACACTCTGATTCGCGCGGTGTTGAGTTATCCACAGAAGCGGTTGGCATCGAAGGAGTAGGCTTGACCGCCATGGACGTTGTGGCCGGTCTGACGGTCGGACGCGGAGGCCAATTCAGCAAACGGGCGCAAGGCTTGCACTACGAGCCCAGTGGAAAAGAGCCGCGTATCTATTTGTTCTCGCGCAGCGGTCTGCCGTACCGCACACGACCGGACATCGTGCCCCATCGGACTTCTAATGCGGCGCTGATTTTTACACTGTCGGCTGTCGCTGATCTGCGAACGGAAAACCCTGCCGGACTGGATTTCGAGCAGCAGGTCCTTCCGTTGATCAAAGCTGAAATGGTCGCGGAATACTTCGGAATGATCGCCTCTCAAAAGAGCGAATCGGCAGTAAGGATCAAGGCGGAAATTGCGCGAGCGTATGACTCAGGCCAGCTTGAAGCGGTGTCCGCTGAAATGGCATCACGTTTTCAAGCGCCGCCACTGGACGATGCTGTGTATAACCCCCATGTGCCGAGCATTGACGCATTGGATTATCCCCAGGTCATGCGCGCATTTATTGAAAGCGACATTGCGCAGAGCTGTTTAGGGCTTGATGCAAGCCCTATCAAAGCCGCGATTGAAGTGTGGAGGAGTTGTCGTGAGCAGCTGCGTCGGGTTGTGGATAACCGCGGGCTGACCAGCATTTCACGCAGTGTCTTCTTCGAAAAGTATGCGCCCCATGTCAATAGAATGGTGGCCGGGCCGCAGAAGGAACGTCATCAGGAGCTGCTAGCCTTGGCCGACGCGGGGGTTGTCCACTGGGTGCGACATTCTCAAGTTATCCACAGTGATGACGGAGCACGGACCGCAGTGCTTCTCGCTGGCAATCTGACTGTTCCCTTAAACAGAATTATCAAGGCCCACGTCAGTACCCCCTGTGACGTATCGTCGCTGCCAACGATCCTTCGCTCGTTAAAACGCAACGGAATTATCCACAGCCTGAGCGAGAACGGTGAGGGCGTGCTGGTCGACAGCGAAGGCAAAGCACAGCCCAATCTGTGGATAACCGGCCCTCTTGTCGAAGGCTCTACTTATTACAACCACTACGTCCCGTCCTCGGGCAGCTACTCCCGGGCCTTCGTCGACGCCGACCGAACCGCCCGCGAGATGTTGGGGTTGAATGTGGAAGTCAGGGCAATAGTTTGAGCGCCGTCTTCGCAGTAACAGCGACTAACCGTGAAAAGAGGCCTTGATTCAATAAACCCATGTCCATATAGTTTTTTCACTAGCCACGGGATACGCGGGTGCATGCACCTCCCCCCGAGGACAGACGAAGTAACAAGAACCCCACCTCACGGTGGGGTTTTTTTTGAGGTCGGCATTGTACTTTCGAGCTCTGGGATGCGCGCTGCCTACTGTTCCACGGTTACAAAATTGCTGGCTCATTGATCGGGCTGCTTTCACTTCGCCGCCTTCGCCCCAGGCAAATACTTGCGTCGAATCCGCTCCAGCTCGCCCGATTTGTTCAGACTGTCGATCGCGCTGTTGATCTGCGGCAACCACGAGGCGTATTGCGGCTGGAGCTTGAAGACCAGCGGCGCTTCGCTGAGTCGTGCGCCCTGGACGAACTGGCCGGGATCCAGGTCATGGGCCGAAGTTACTTCATCAAAGATGTCGTCGACCATGGCGATGGCATCCACGCGCCTGCTCTGGAGCAACTTGATCAGCGCCTC
The DNA here is from genome assembly GCF_014841665.1 of Pseudomonas sp. CFBP 8772. Taxonomy (NCBI): domain Bacteria; kingdom Pseudomonadati; phylum Pseudomonadota; class Gammaproteobacteria; order Pseudomonadales; family Pseudomonadaceae; genus Pseudomonas; species Pseudomonas sp. CFBP 8772. The sequence continues at coordinate 169,055 of NZ_JACYUI010000002.1, forward strand.
ATCTTGCGATGTTTCCAGCCGGCTCAAACGGCGCTCCTCGATCGCCGGGTCCAGTGCCCGATAGTTGTAGCCCCGAACCATGCCGATCGTGAGGTGCTCCAGTTGTGCGATGGTCTGGCCGCGGGCAGGGTGATTGGCCAGAAAGTACAGGTGCTCTTTGACCGTGGAATAGGGCTTGGAGAACACGTATCGACGTTGCTCCTCGGGGCTGTTCCAGATCAGCGCGTCAGCAAAGTTGATATCGATCTCGCCCTTGCGCAGCATCGCCTGCAGGCGGTTGACCGGGTAGATCACGAAGGTAACGTCAATGTTTGCCAGTTTCATCACGCGCCGCGAGATGTCGATGGAGATCCCTTCCAGGTGACCGTCCTTGTCTTTATAGGCATACGGCTTCGACTGAGCTCCGCCCGCGACGTACGGTTCAGCCACTGCTGGCAGCATGAGCAGCCCAAGCAACCCGCCAACGATGAATCTTCCTCGAAGCCCCATACGTTCCTCCGGCAGTGTGTCTGCCCAAGGTCGTAAAATAGCAGTAAGACATGTCCAGTAAATGTCGTATTGCCACTATCTGGATCTGCAGCACATAAAAAACCCGCGCTGACAGGTCAGGCGGGTTTGCACAGGTGCGGTCGTCAGGCGTCTGGACTTAGGCGAATGACTTTCGGAAACTCCGTCAGCGTCAGTCGGGCCGAGCAACGCTGGGCATCGCACACCCACTGCTGCGCGGAGTCGGTCATGCCTTTATCCGGCGTTTGCGTATCGAGGATGCGCACCGGTTTATTTTTCATGGCCGCGGCGCTGATGCTGACTTCGTGTTCGCGACCGCTGACCCACGCCACCATAATCCGCTCGCGGCCATTGCTGAATGCCAGTTGGAAGACGCCGTCGGACTGGAGGCTGTTTGCCGGCTCGTAGTTGAAATCAGGCAGATAAGGGCTGATGGCCTTGAGCACCGAATAAGCCGGTTTAGCGCGAAGATCGGCATCAAGCAGGCCGAAGTTGTGCTCCTGCTCGGTGCGGTTGGTGCCATCGTTGATCAGGTCATACCACCACATGCCTTTGACGTTCGGCAGCGTGCGAATGAGGAAGTACGCACGCGCCAGGTACGCAGACTGGCGCTCGGCGCTGACGCCGCAATTGCCATTGTGGCTCGGCCAGCTCATCTCGGTCAGATACAGCGGCACCGGCCTGCCGACCTTGGCGCTGATTCGACGGTCCAGATCTCGCATCCAGCCGACCCAGCTCTCCGGCGTGTTGCGGTAGCTGCCTTCGCAGTGCACATACGGGTGCAGCGAGAGGCCATCGGCGTACTTCATCACCCCTGCAGCCAGGATGCGGTCAACGAACCCACTCTTGATGCCCATGCTCGTTACGGCACCGGCGAGTACGAGCGCCTGGGGATTATTCTTGCGAATGATCGGTGCCGCGTCCCTGACCAGCGTCACGTAGTCATTGCTCAAGCGCGGATCGGCCGGGCCGTCCAGGTCCCACTCGTTCCAGACCTCATAGAACCTGACCGGATTGCCCAACTGGCGAGTGAGGTAGTCCACGTATTTCAGGTACGGAATCTTGACCTCAGGCTTGCGGGGCTTGGCGCCGCCCTGATACGAGCTGCCGTAGCCGAGAATGACCATCGGGGCAAGATTCAGCCCCTTGGCAGTGCTCAGCCATGCGCGCCACGGCGCAATGATCTGCATCTGACCCCGTACAGGTTCGGCCGTAGACCAGAAGGCGTCATCGCGAATGGACGTGACGCCAGCCGCTTTCGCCATCTGAAGACTGCGCAGCGGTTGCCCGGTGTTATTCATCGAATGGGTGGCAACGCCTACGATAAAAGGCTCGGCCGTGGCGACATTGGCAGCGCACAGGGCGGCCATCAGTGCCAGGCCGCTCAGGCCGATGCTGCGAAAGCTCATAGGAGTGCCTCAGTCAACTCAGGCCCGGCAGGCCATTCCACGTGGGCAACTCATGGGACTTTGGGGCCGGTTGTCTAACCCGCGATTTCATGGCCAGCGCATGGCCGATTGCCATGCCCAGGAACATGTTGGCGAGGGTAACTTCCAGCGTATCGGTCGTCCAGCTGACAATGCAGATGCAAAAACCCGTCACCAGCAACGCCTGGCCGTAACGGCTGACGCTGTCGGCCAGGATGAAAAACAACGGGAGGTGCAGGGCGTAGAGAAACAGCCCGACCAGCCCAAACGTCGCCCACAGGTAAACCACGGTGCTGTCGGTAACCATGAAGATGTCGGCGCCGGGCACCGGGAAGGCGGCCACGGCACTGCCAACCAGCCCGAAGCCAACACCGGTGAGCGTTCGATCATCGTCCATCAGCGTCCGAATCACGTTGGGCCAAGTGTTGATCAACCGGTCATAGATAGATGCCAGCGAACTGGTGGCCGAAATTTTGTTGGCATCGAAGTCGGTCATCATCGCCACGAAGGGCAGGGACATGCCGATTACGACCGCGACAACGATGGTCGCCCGTGCTGTCCAGCGAAACCGCAACATCAGCAGCAGGCCGGTACCGCCAATGAACGCCAACGCTGGCGCCTTGCTGGTGGTCAATATCACGCCGGCGAGGCCGATCACGCAGACTGCCAACCCGAGCAACTTCGAGCGCATGGTCGCCATCAGGTACAGGCTGAGAACCGAGATGATGATGGCCAGTGAGCTGGAGATTCGCGCGAATCCAGCCGGGCGGTCCATGTCTTCGGAGGTCCATGCGGTGTTGGCGCTCAGCTCGGTGCCGCCGACGGTGTAGCTGTAGCCCTTCCACGGCAGACTGACGTACCGGTCGAGGGCAATCCCGCCCAGCGAAGCCAGCAGGCACAAGGCAATCGCCCACATGAACAGGCGCTTGTGGCGGATGATCTGGTCACCGCAGGCGATCCCGAACAGCAGCGGGCTGATCCCGTACAGCGCAAATGCGAAGTTCCCGGCCTGGGCGCCATTCAGCGCTGCCCATCCCGCCGACAGCAACAGCACCAGCAGGCTCAGCCAGACCCCCGGCCCGGCTTTGAAGCTGCGCAGCTCCAGTGCGAAGAACAGCAGACACGCGACCTTCGGGGCATAGAGCAATACGGAAATGCCTGCCTGATCCAGATAGAAACGCAGAGCCCCGTTGAAGGTCTCGACCAGCATCAGGCTGATCGCAACCAGCACGATCGCCGTGGATTTATCGAATGACAGCAAAGAAGGTTTTTCAACGTAAGCGGGGGAAGTCGACATCATGTGCAGCCCCTCGGGAGCATTTGTACGTGTGATAAGCGTCAGCGTGCGAGCAGGCCGCCGGGCGGAAAAGCTACTGCCCAGAGGAGCGCAATGGCCGTCGATGGCATGCAATCGCGATGATATTTGGGGGTCGCAGCGGGGGAGGAGAAGGGCGTTTCGGTCCCCTCGCAAACGGCACGACAGGGATATATCAGCCGCAGATCGGGGGGCTGTCAATCAATTAGTCAAATTTACGGACATATTTAGTGGTGGCTAAATATCATAAATCGTAAGCCATTGATTCTTATAGCGGATAGAAAATTGACGCTGTTAAAAAGAGAAGAAATCCCGGTATGACGACGGCTTTCTATGACTCATTTTCGTTACAAGTGCGACGCATTCACCGCTGAATATTCAGCGGCGAATACGCCGTCTTGCGAGCAAGCTGAATGCCGCTACGCCATCAGCTGATCACACTCAGGTGTAGCGGCGCTTGTCCGGTGCGGGAGGGAAATACTGATACAGCCAGGTTTCACTCAGCGTGCGGTCACCGGTTTTGATGAACATGCGCATCTCCACCGGCTCCACGGAGTCGCTGGTCGGGTACCAGTCGAACGTCACGCGGAAACCCTTGATGTCGGGCAGTACCAGCACATTGAAATCCTGGATTTTGCCGTGGGACACGGTGACCACCGGCTCGATGCCCGAACCTTCCGGCAGTCGGTCCAGCCCGCCGCCGTTGAAGTCCACGGCAAAGCGCCGCGCCCAGACTTCCGGGTAGTGTTCGCCCGGCGCCCAGCCTTCGATGAACCCGCCCATGCCTGAACGCGTCGCGTGCACTTGAGCCAGTGGTGTGCTGACCGGAGGCAGCGGGCTCCAGTAAAGCTTGTAGCCATAATTCATCGACATGCCGGCCTTGACCGGCACTTTCGGGTTCCAGAACGCGACGATGTTATCCAGGGTTTCACCCGTGGTCGGCAGTTCCAGCAAATCGATTGAGCCCTCGCCCCAGGCCGTCGTCGGTTCGACCCACAGGCTCGGCCTGCGGTGGTACCAGTCCACGGTGTCCTGGTAGGTCTTGAAGTCATGGTCGGTCTGCACCAGGCCAAAGCCTTTCGGGTCTTTGTCGGCGAACGCGTTGAACTGGATCTTGGCCGGATTATTGAGCGGGCGGCAGATCCATTCGCCATTGCCGCGCCACATCGCCAGCCGGTCGGAGTCGTGGATTTCCGGGTGAAGGGTGTCGCACATGCGGCGCTCGTGTGTGCCGCAGCTGAACATGCTGGTCATGGTCGCAATGCCCAACTGCTCGATGTCGGCTCGGGCATTGATGTGCGCATCGATGTCCATCACCACGCGGTCGGCCTGGCAATCGATGTCGAAGCGGTACGCGCCCGTCGCGCTGGGAGAGTCCAGCAGCGCGTAGACCACAAAGCGAGTGGCGTCTTTGGTCGGTTTCTCGAACCAGAATTGCGTGAAGTCAGGGAATTCTTCGGGGCGATGGGCGTAGGTGTCGATCGCCAGACCCCGGGCGGAAAGACCGTATTGCTTGTTGCTGTCGATGGCGCGGAAGTAACTGGCGCCCAGGAATGACAGAACGTCGTTGATGGCGATCTCGGGGGCTTTGAACAGCTTGAACCCGGCAAAGCCCAAGTCGCCCTTGAGCTGACTCTGGTCGATGCGACTGGCTTCGTAGTTGAACAGCTCAGGGCGGAAATGCACTTCACGCGCCTGCTGGGTCTCCGGGTCGACGCTGTACATGCGCACCGGCGTCTTGAACCCTGCGCCGACGTGGAAGAAATGCACGTCCAGTTGGCCTTTCACGTCGTTCCACAGTGAGTGACCGGCGTCGTACTTGATCGCATTGAACTGCTGAGGCGTCATGTTCGCCAGGGTAGGCGGCAGGTTCTGCTTGGTGCTGACGTAAGGCTTGCCGGCCATCTGTTTGGCGTTGTCCTGCAAGGTCTTGAAGTCAAAGTGTTCGATGTCGCCATCGGCCGCCGCAGCCAGCGCGCGTGCCGCATAAAGACCTGAGGCGGGCAGCGCGCTATAGGCTGCCAGCGCCATGGACGCTTTCAAGAGATTCCTGCGATTCATATGGTGAAGCCTCTGAAGATGCTGTGCCTTCCTGCACAAAAAAGTGCGCTTTCCCAATCCTTGCTGAACGCAAATTACCAACAAACAGATAACAATCTCGGCATCTTGTTCGCGCAACGGGGAAAAAAATCGTTTCAGGGCACAACCTGTTTTGCTTCAGCGTCTTGCTCGCGCGGCCGATTTTGGCCGCGTACTTCAAGCCTGCGTGGTATGTCCCCCTACGGCCATTGCCGCTTGGCGCAGCGCCTCGGACCTTGTCGGATGGGGGTGGCAGGTCAGGGCGATGTCTTCAGCAGAGGCCGCGAACTCCATCGCCACGCAGTACTCGGCGATCATCTCGCTGACGCTTGGGCCGACGAGGTGTACGCCAAGAATCTCGTCAGTGCGCTCATCCGCCAGCACTTTCGCGAAGCCGTCCGTTTCGTGATTGACCCTGGCGCGGCTGTTGGCGCTGAACGGGAATTTGCCGACTTTGTAAGCGCGACCTTCCTCCTTCAGTTGCTCTTCCGTCTTGCCGACGCTGGCCAGTTCGGGCTGGGTGTAGATGACATTGGGGATCAGGTTGTAATTCAGCTCACCCTTCTTGCCAACAATGCGCTCGACACACACGCCGGCTTCGTCCTCCGCCTTGTGCGCAAGCATCGCGCCGGACGTGACGTCGCCAATCACCCAGATGCCCTCCACCGCCGTGCGATGCCCCGTGTTGGGCAGGACGCCGCGCTTGTCTACTTCCAGCCCGACGGTTTCCAGGCTCAGTCCTTTCGTCACCGGGCGACGGCCGATGGACACCAGCACGTAGTCCGCTTCGATCTGTTCGGCTTCGCCTCCGGCGGCGGGTTCCACGGTCAGGGTGACGCCGGTTTCCGCGGCGACGGCAGAGGTGACCTTCGAGCCGAGTTTGAACGCCATCCCCTGACGCGACAGTGAGCGATGCAGCGTCTTGCCCGCCTCAAGGTCGGTGCCGTGGGCGACATGGTCGAGAAATTCGACCACCGTCACCTTCGCCCCCAACCGCCGCCAGACCGAGCCCAGCTCGAGACCGATGACCCCCGCGCCAATCACCACCAGATGCCTGGGCACTTCGCTCAACGACAGCGCGCCGGTGGAATCGAGAATACGTTTGTTGTCGATGGTCACGCCTGGCAGGGGCGTCGGCTCGGAGCCGGTGGCAATGATGATGTCCTTGGCGGTCAGCTCGGTTTCGACACCTGCAGCATCGGTGACGATGACCTTGCCGGGCCCGGCGAGGCGGCCCCAACCCTTGATCCACTCAGCCTTGTACTTGCGAAACAGAAACTCGATGCCCTTGGTCAGGCCTGTCACGCTTTCAGCCTTTTGCGCCATCATCCGGGTCAGGTTCAGTGTCGGCGTGACCTCGATGCCGAGCTTCTTGAATTCCTCGCCCGTCGCCGCCTCATACAGCTCCGAGGCGTGGAGCAACGATTTGGAAGGAATGCATCCTACGTTCAGGCATGTGCCGCCCAGCGTTTCACGGCCTTCGATGCACGCCACTTTCAGGCCTTTCTGGCCCGCATGGATCGCCGCGTTGTAGCCGCCGGGGCCGCCGCCGATGATGACAACGTCGTAGTGACTCATGAACGTACTCCTCGAGGAATCTAGCAATGGAGGGAAGCGTAGCCGTGTCTGGACAAATGTCGTGCGTCACTTGGAAGGCTTAAATGATGGCTGTAATATTTCTCCCCGGGCACTTCAAAGTCAAGTGCGTGGCCCCGGCGCTATTCCTCGCGCATCTCGCAGGACCGGCTTAGCGGGGAAGGCGCCTTCGGTTTGGTCGGGGATGTGAGCCAATGCGACTGCAGTGAATGTTCACCTGTCTGCTGGCTGTCTGACCCCGCATTCAGGGCTGCGCAAATGAATAATCAGACGAAAATTTCACGACTTCTGTTATATCGTAACGCCATGTGTCAGCGTGGCTGTAAGCAGTGCCACGCAACGCCTGCGAGCGGGCGGGAGGGGTGATGATTACAGCGTTAAACGGGCTTTGGAGTTTCAATGCGGGTTGATCTGGATGATGAGGGCGCTGCACCGTCAAGCCTGCCACGGTTTCAGCGAGCGGCTGTGCAATCGCGGCGTCTTTCACGGCTGACGTATCTGACAGGAGCGGTGGGCGTCATCGGCCTGGTGGTGTCGCTTTTTGTTGACCTCTTTTCTCCCAACTCGCTGTGGACGGCAGTGCTGACCAACAGTGCCGCGAGCCTGCTCGTGCTGGCGGCGGCATTGCAGTCGGCGCACGTGGTCAGCCAGTGGCGCGCCGACGTCATCGCACCCCCTTCCGCAGCGGCTTCTGACGATGAAGCGCTGCTTCACACCGAAGAGCAGGGCTGGTACGACCGCGTGCTCGGCCGCATCAGCGGCGCCGGCACCTCAATGGTCGGCCAGGTTGGATTGCCGGTGTTCTGGCTGGCGGGCTGGACGTTGCTGTCGCTGATCAGTATTGGTCTTATCTGGAACCTTGCTTTGGCAGGCAGCAATGTCGGCCTTGTCGGCAACGTGGTCGGCGGCCTGCTGCTGTTGATCGGGTTTGCGCTGCTGGTGCTGGAGCGGCAATTCAGCAATGAGTCCGAGGCAGGTTGGCCAGAAGCCGAGCAGTTGGCGCAGATCACCAAGGTCGCCATCGGTACGCTGCTGATCACGGCGTTCTGCCTGTTTTTCTCCTCCGTCGATCGCGTATGGCCCGCCCGGCTTGCGGTGTTGATTGGCCTGTTGCCTGGGCTGGTCGCCATCGAGTTACTCATCCGCGCGTTCTTGTCCGTCTTCAGCCCGCGCAATGAGCGTCTAGAGCCGCGCTTGATCGCCAGCAGCTTCGTCGCCGGTCTGTTGCGCTGGCCACCACGCCCACTGCTGGCGCTGCAAAACGAATTGCACAACCGTTTCGGCATCGACCTGCGGCAGATCTGGGCGTTTACCTACATGCGCCGCGCCTTTCTGCCGGTGATGGCGGTCATCGTCGGTTTGGGCTGGTTGCTGAGCGGTGTTCACGAAATTCCCATGCAGGGCCGTGGCGTTTACGAGCGGTTTGGCAAACCGGTTGAAGTCCTGGAGCCCGGTCTGCATGCCGGTTTGCCCTGGCCGTTCGGAACAGTACTGGCAGTGGAAAACGGTGTGGTCCACGAGCTGGCGACCAGCGTCGCGGAGGGGGCGGGCGCAGAGCTGACCCTTGACCCTGCCGAGGGCCCGCCGCCTGCCATTGCCAACCGGTTATGGGACGCCACGCATATCAATGACAAGTCGCAAGTGATCGCCAGCGGCTCCGGTGCCAAGCAGAGCTTCCAGATCGTCAACATGGACGTACGCTTTGTGTATCGCATCGGTTTGACGGACGAGGCTGCACTGGCCGCAACGTACAACAGCGCCGACATCCCCAGTCTGATTCGCAGCACCGCCAGCCGTGTGCTGGTGCACGATTTCGCCTCGCGCACCCTCGATGAATTGCTCGGTGAGCAGCGCAATGATCTGGCGGCTGACATCGGCGATGCCGTACAGCGGGACCTGAAAAAACTCGACAGCGGCGTGGAAATTCTCGCGACCGTGGTCGAGTCGATTCATCCACCGGCCGGCGCAGCCAATGCCTATCACGCGGTCCAGGCCGCACAGATCAGCGCCCAGGCACTCATTGCCCGGGAGCGTGGCGCGGCGGCCGATCAGGCCAATGTGGCGCAATTGCACGCCAGCATGGCCCTTGACCAGGCGGCCGCGAGTTCGCGGGAAGTCATGGCAACGGCGCAAGGTGCTGACTTGCGTTTCAGCGCCGAACGACAGGGCTACGCCAAAGCGGGCCAGGCGTTTCTTCTGGAGCAGTACTTCACTCAGCTGACCCAGGGGCTGACCCACGCCAAATTGCTGGTGCTGGATCATCGGCTCGGTGGCACCAGCGCACCGACCATCGATCTGCGTTCCTTTATCCTCCCGGTCGACCCCGCAGCGTCGACCCCGTCAGCTGAACAGCCCTCGGCTGAATAAGGAGTCGTCTCTTGAGTCTGTTTCATTCCCACGATCACCACGACCATTCCGGTCACGACCACGCAGGCCATGGTCATGGCGGCCACCATCACGGTCATCACCATGGCCAAGCCTCCGGCCCTGCTGTCTTTCCGTGGCGTCGTGCTGCGTTGGCAGCGGTGCTGATTGCCTTCGCGGTCGCGGCGGCGAGTCTGGTGCAGGTGCGCTCCGGCGAGGCGACGGTCATCACGCGCTTCGGCAATCCGGCGCGGGTGCTGCTCGATCCCGGCCTGAGCTGGCGCTGGCCGGCGCCATTCGAAGCAGCGATCCCCGTCGACCTGCGTTTGCGCACCACCTCAAGTGGCTTGCAAGACGTCGGTACCCGTGACGGCCTGCGCATCATCGTTCAGGCGTACGTGGCCTGGCAGGTGCAGGGCGATCCGGACAACGTGAAGCGCTTCATGCGCGCCGTGCAAAACCAGCCGGACGAAGCAGCCCGGCAGATCCGCACCTTCGTCGGCTCGGCGCTGGAAACCACCGCCGCGAGTTTTGATCTGTCGAGCCTGATCAACACTGACGCCAATCAGGTGCGCATCGCCGATTTCGAAAACCAGCTGCGTCAGCAGATCGATAAGCAACTGCTGACCACCTACGGGGTCCGCGTCCTGCAAGTGGGGGTTGAACGTCTTACGTTGCCGTCGGTAACCCTCAACGCGACGGTCGACCGCATGCGCGCCGAGCGCGAGACCATCGCCACCGAGCGCACCGCCATCGGCAAACGCGAGGCGGCGCAGATCCGCTCTGCCGCCGAACGCGACGCGCGGATTGTCGAGGCCGACGCAACCGTGAAAGCCGCCGACATCGAAGCGCAATCCCGAGTTGAAGCGGCGCAGATTTACGGTCGCGCCTACGCCGGTTCACCGCAGCTGTATAACTTGCTGCGCTCGCTGGACACCCTCGGCACCGTGGTGGGGCCGAGCACCAAACTGATTCTGCGCACCGATGCCGCGCCGTTCCGTGTCCTCGTGGACGGCCCGCCGACCCTGGATGGCAAGGCTGGAACGCAGCCATGACCGAGCAAGACGCGGCGCATATCGAGCGGCCGGTGGTGAACAGTCCATGGCTGCAGGCCAGCCGGCTGGCGTTTTTGGGGCTGTATGTCGTGACCCTGCTGGCAGCGCTCGGCTGGGCTGTCTCCAATGTGCGGGAAATCGACCCACAGAACCGCGCCGTGGTGTTTCGCTTCGGTGAGATGGACCGCGTGCAGAACGCCGGTTTGCTGCTGGCCTGGCCGCAGCCGTTTGAGCAAGTGGTGCTGTTGCCTTCTGCTGACCGCGTGATTGAGCGCCATGTCGAAACACTGATGCGTTCACCCACTGCGTTGGCGGCCGACAAGATCACCAGTTTTGCGACGCCGATGAGCGACGCACTGGCAGGTTCGGGTTATCTGCTTACGGGCGACGCCGGTGTCGTACAACTCGACGTGACGGCGTACTACAAAGTGACGGACCCACGGGAGTTCGTGCTCCAAGGCGAACACGTGCTGCCGGCACTGGACCGTCTGGTCAATCGCAGCGCCGTCAGCCTCACGGCGGCGCGGGATCTGGACACCATTCTGGTGGCGCGTCCCGAGCTGGTGGGCTCTGATAGCCAGTCTGCCGAGCGTCGCGAACGCCTGCGCGGCGATCTGGTGCAGGGCATCAATACGCGGCTTGGCGAGCTTACGGCCACTGGCGTGGGTCTGGGCGTTGAAGTCGTGCGTGTCGACGTGCAGTCCAGTCTGCCGGCTGCGGCGGTGAATGCGTTCAACGCGGTGCTGACTGCCAGCCAGCAAGCCGATCAGGCCGTGGCGAACGCGCGCACGGACGCAGAGAAACTCAACCAGACCGCTAATCAGCAGGCCGACCGCACGCTGCAGGTCGCCCACGCCCAAGCGTCTGAACGGCTGGCCAAGGCGCAGACCGACACCGCAGCAGTGACCGGCCTGGCGATGTCGATCCAAAACAAGAGCGATCCCGGATTGCTATTGCGGATCTACCGCGAGCGGGTGCCGGCCATCCTGAAACAGGCGGGTTCAGTGACCACGGTCGACCCCCGCGACGATTCCCGCCTGATCATTCAGGGAGCTGACAAATGAGTGGCGAAGCCGTACACAACCATTCCCACGACCCTGCTCACCCGCATGCCGAGCCCGACGCGCCCGGCAGCATGCTCACCAGCCGTGAACAGCGCAGCGCAGCCCGACAGTTGACGCTGGCGATGCTTGCCCTCGGCCTGCTCGCGCTGGGGCTGGTGTGGCGATTTTTCTCGCCCGAGCAAGTCGGCGTCAGCCAGTTGCTGTTGGGCGCCGCCTCGCTGTTGGTCGCCATCCCGGTGGTCAGCGCCGGCTGGCACAGCTTGCGGTACCCCAGCCTGCACGGCATTACTGACCAATTGATCGCACTGGCCATGCTGGGCGCGTGGGCGACGGGCGATTTGATGACCGCCGCGTTGCTGCCGATCATCATGATTTTCGGCCACGTGCTGGAAGAGCGCAGCGTGATCGGCTCCCAGGAAGCCATTCAGGCATTGGGCCGTCTGACTCGCAGCCACGCTCGGCTGATCGATAAGGATGGCTCCATTCGCGAAGTCGACAACGGTACGCTGGTGGCCGGTGATCGCGTCGAAGTGCGCGCCGGTGACCGTGTCCCGGCCGACGGCTTGGTGGTCTCGGGGCAGGCCAGCCTCGATACGGCGCCCATCACCGGAGAGTCGGTTCCGCTCGAAGCGCGCGCCGGCATGGAAGTCTTCGGCGGTGCGATCAACCTCGACGGGCTGCTGCGCATCGAAGTGACGCGCATTGGCAACGAGTCGACCTTGGGCAAGGTCATCGCGCTGATGCAAAGCGCTGAGCGCTCCAAACCGCCCATCACTCGCCTGTTGGAAAAGTACGCGGGCAGCTACATGGTGCTGGTGCTGCTGATTGCGGCCGTGACCTGGTTCATCACCAATAACGCCCAGGCCATGCTGGCGGTATTGGTCGCTGCCTGCCCTTGCGCGCTGGTGCTGTCAGCGCCGGCGACAGCCATCGCCGGTATTGCAGTCGCCGCGCGTCACGGCATTTTGATCCGCAGTTCGGCTTTCCTTGAAGAACTGGCCGACCTCACTTCACTGGTCGTCGACAAGACCGGCACGCTGACCTACGGCAGTTTGCGTCTGCAATCGGTTCAAGCCGAGGAGGGCGCGGGCGACGACGTCATTAAGCTGGCGGCAAGCCTGGGTTCGGCGAGCAGTCACCCGGTCAGTCGCGCGCTGGCCACGTTGGTGGACAAGGATCATCTGCTCCCACTGGACGACATTCGAGAGCGCCAAGGGCTGGGCGTCGTTGCGCAGACCGCGCGGGGTGAAGCCGCCTTGGGGCGGCCTGAGCTGTTCGCGCAGATGGGCATCGCGACCTCGCCGATCCCCGATCACGATGGCCCGATTGCCGGGCTCGCGGTCAATGGCCACTTCCTGGCCTGGCTGCTGCTGGCCGACAGCCTCAAGCCCGAGGCGCGTCAGGCGCTCAGTGAACTGCGCGAACTGGGCATGGGTCGGCAGTTACTGCTGACGGGGGATCGCCAGAGTGTCGCCGACAGCCTCGGTCAGGAGGTCGGCATCAGTGATATCCACGCTCAGGCGTTGCCCGAGGACAAGCTGAGTCGGGTGCTGAGCGAAATCAAAAAAGGCTTTCGCCCGATGGTCGTCGGCGATGGCATCAACGACTCCCTGGCGCTCAAGGCCGGGGTGGTTGGCGTGGCGATGGGCGCGGGCGGTGCGGATATCGCGCTGGCCTCCGCCGACATCGTGTTGATCGGCAGTGATCTGCGCCGGCTGGGCACCTGTGTGCGGCTGAGCCGTCAGTGTCGCCACACCCTGCAAGTGAACGTGATCATTGGACTGGGCTGGACGCTGGCCATTGTCGCCATGGCGGCTTTCGGTGTGCTGGGTGCCGCAGGCGCCATGATCGCGGCGGTTTTGCATAACCTCAGCACGCTGCTAGTGCTGGGTAATGCTGGGCGACTGCTGCGTTTCCACGAGCCCATCGCGAAGTTTCACAATCCTTCCTAAGCCATATTCCCCGGCGCCTGCATCGAAAGCGCCGGGTTAGAGGGCTCTCCTAAGTATTAAAATTCGCTTGAGCTTTGAAGAACTCTGTTACAAATTAAGTTCAGTCTTGTTCGGGGTGCTCCATTTGCAGGCGTCACATTGGCTCGAATTCTGGGGCACGAGGTTGTACCCGTTGTAGATTCGTCGTCGTTCAAACAAGCCGATCGCCTGACGGCTCCTGGTCTGGAGCCGGTTATGGACTACCCTTTTCCATGTAGCTGGATCAGGGGGATTTCATATGCTCGCGCAACTTCCACCGGCGTTACAGAACCTTCATTTGCCGCTACGTCTCAAGCTCTGGGACGGCAACGAGCTCGACTTGGGGAATGATCCCCGCGTCACGATCGTGGTTAAGGACCCGTCCCTTGTTTCCGATTTCACCCACCCGAGTCTGGGCCTTCTGGGCAGCGCCTTCGTTGAAGGCCGGCTTGAGCTGGAAGGGTCAATCAGCGAAGTGGTCCGGGTGTGCGACGAGCTGACCAAAGCGCTGGTAGACGAGGGCGATGACAATCTCCCGGTGCGCACCGAGCACGACAAGGCCACCGACGCCGCGTCGATTTCCTACCACTACGACCTCTCCAACGACTTCTACCGCTTGTGGCTGGACCGGGAGATGGTCTACTCCTGCGCCTACTTCAAGTCCGGCAACGAGACGCTCGATCAGGCGCAGCAGAACAAGTTTCATCACCTGTGCCGCAAGCTGCGCCTCAAACCGGGGGAGTACCTTCTCGACGTGGGTTGTGGCTGGGGAGGGCTTTCCCGCTTTGCCGCGAGTGAGTACGGCGTCCGGGTGTTCGGCATCACGTTAAGCCGTGAGCAACTGGCGCTTGCCCAGGAGCGGGTGCGCGCGGACGGTCTGCAGGACCGTGTCGAACTGCAGCTGCTCGACTACCGGGATCTGCCCAGGGACGGCCGCTTCGACAAGGTCGTCAGCGTCGGCATGTTCGAGCATGTCGGCCACGCCAATCTCGAGCTGTACGCAAAGTGTTTGTTCGGTGCGGTGAAGGAGGGCGGTCTGGTGATCAACCACGGCATCACCGCCAAGCACACCGACGGGCGACCTGTCGGGCGCGGCGCGGGAGATTTTATTGATCGCTATGTGTTTCCCAATGGTGAGCTGCCGCACCTGTCGATGATCACCGGATTCATCAGCGAGGCCGGGCTGGAGGTGGTCGATGTGGAAAGCCTGCGCCTGCACTACGCCAGGACGCTGGAGCACTGGAGCGCCCGTCTGGAGGAGAAGCTCGACCTCGCCGCTGCGATGGTGCCGGAGCAGGCACTGAGGATCTTCCGGTTGTACCTGGCTGGTTGTGCGTATGCCTTTTCCAAGGGCTGGATCAATCTGCACCAGATTCTGGCGGTCAAGCCGCATGCGGATGGCAGCCATAATTTGCCGCTGACCAGGGACGATATCTACGCGTAATTGCTAAAACTTGTGGGAGCGAGCTTGCTCGCGAAGACGTCGGTACATCCATCGAATCATCGGCGGTTGAAATACCGTCTTCGTGAGCAGGCTCACTCCCACACTTGGCGTACTGCTCAATCACATCTACAGAATCGGCGAAATCAGCCTGGCAACGCGCATTCCCAACTGCTGAAGGTGATGGGTCTCTTTGCTCTCTTCACTGGAGATTTCGTGGGAGAGGGCGAAGTCGTCGATCAACATGGTTTCGACCTCGCGTGCGAAATCCTCATCCACGGTCAAGAGCATGAGTTCGAAGTTGAGCCGAAACGAACGATTGTCCAGGTTGGCGCTGCCGATCGCCGAGATCGCGTTATCCACCAGCACCACCTTCTGGTGCAGGAAGCCGGGTTTGTAGCGAAAGATGCGAACGCCTGCGCGGACGGCTTCAAACGCAAACAAGCTGGAGGCGGCATAGACCGTGTAGTGATCTGGACGCGACGGCAGCAGCAGGCGCACATCCACGCCGCGCAGGACCGCCAATCTCAGCGCCGCCGACACTGCTTCATCGGGAATGAAATAGGGTGTGGTGATCCACACCCGTTCGGTTGCCGCATGAATGGCTTCGACGAAGAACAGCGAGCAGGTTTCCTGCGCATCGGCCGGGCCGCTCGCAAGTAACTGGCACAGTACGCCGTCTTCCGGGTAGCTGTCGGGCAGGATCAGCGGGGGGATTTCACGAGTCGCCCAGAACCAGTCCTCGGCGAACGATTCCTGCAAGCACGCCACGACAGGTCCGACAACGCTAACGTGAGTGTCGCGCCATGGCGCCAGCGGCGGCTTGAGGCCGAGGTACTCATCGCCCACGTTGTGCCCGCCAACGAAGCCTTTGATGCCATCCACCACGACGATCTTGCGGTGGTTACGGAAGTTGATCTGGAAGCGCGTCAGCCAGCCGCCCCGTGTGGCAAAGGCCTTGATCTGAACGCCACCGGCACGCAGTTTGTCGATGTAGCGCGCCGGTAACGCATGGCTGCCGATGCGGTCGTAGAGCACATGAATCGCTACGCCTTCAGCGGCTTTTTCCAGCAACAGCCCTTGCAGTCGGCGACCGAGATCATCGTCATGGATGATGAAAAACTGCACGAACACCACTTCCCGGGCGCTTTTGATGGCCTCGAAAATCGCACCGAATGTTTCATCCCCGTTGATCAACAGCTTCACTTCGTTATTCGCCAGACACGGCATGCGGCCCAGTTTTGGCATCGCGCGCAGCGAGCGATAAGCGTCCGAGCGCCGCGCGGCCACCGCCTCTTCAATCCATGGCTTCCAGTTGAAGTCGGCGATCGCTGTGCGCATCTCGGTGTTCGCCTGACGCCGTGCTTTGATGTAGGCATCGAACGTACTCCGCCCGAAGACAAGGTACGGGAGGAGGGCGACATAAGGGATGAAAATGAGGGGCATCGCCCAGGCAATAGAGCCCTGAGCAGTACGTACGGTGAGTAAGGCGTGGATTGCTGCGACAATGCCCAGCAGGTGAGTGAAACCCAGCAAATAGCCAAAGAAATACGGGCTGTGGTAATCCATGCGCAACCTTGTGCTAGAAGCTTATTGGTGTCTAACAGACCACACTGCACCAGGATTGTCGCTATTTTATTGCGGGTGCAACTGGCTACCCGATCTGCCGTCTAACCGTCATCGTTCAGTGGCTTGCAAGCAGGCCGCATCAAGATGCCCAAGAGTAATAAAGGAACCCGATTCATGAAAAAGCGCGTACTGGCGTTGATGGTTTGTCTGACTGCCCCCTTCGCCCAGGCGCAGGTGTTGCAGCCGGGGCTGTGGGAGTTGAGTTCTAGCAACATGCAGGTCGACGGTCAGCAGATGCCGGACCTGCAGGTGATGCTGTCCCAGCTGCAAATGATGGCGCCGCAGCAGCGCGCTGCCATGGAGCAAATGCTGGAAAAACAAGGCGTTACTCTGGGTGGTAAGGGCGTACGTATTTGCCTGACCCAAGAGCAGGTCAAGAATGAGCAGATCCCGCTGACCGATCCGAAGTCGGGCTGCACCCAGCAGATCACCGAACGTACCGGCGCTACCTGGAAATTCAAGTTCAGCTGCCCTCGCGCTCAAGGCACCGGCACTGCACAGTTCCTGAGTGACCGTGAGTTCAATACCCACGTCATTGGCTCCTTCAACGCTACAGGGCAGCAGCAGAACGGCAGCATGGACACCCGAGCTGTTTGGCTGGGCCAGCAATGCGGAACGGTAAAACCGAGAACCTGATTCACAATGTTCCATAAGCGCCCTGACTTGTCAGGGCGTTTTTGTTGGTGCAGACAGCGGGTCGTGTTCCACGTGGAACATGGTGTTGTTTCACATGAGCTTTTCCGCCTTAGGCGTTGATGAGGCTCACTAAAACCCCGCCGATCTTATAAAAAGCTTCATCTTCGTCCGATAGCCCGGCTGTTATATTGTAACTATCGCCCTCCATCTCTGAGCCGGGATGCTCAACGCCATCGGAACGTGCCATGCACCGACGTCAAATGCTGCTCAACATGCTTTTGGCCAGCGCCGCCTTTGCGCTTCCATTCTCAGTCAACGCGACGCAGATCCGAAACGCTCGACTGTGGCGTTCCGATAGCAAGCTGCGTCTGGTGTTCGACCTGAGTGGCCCGGTGCAGTACAAGACCTTCACGCTCAGCGCGCCCGAGCGGATCATCATTGATGTCAGCGGCGCGCGGCTTGAGGGCAACTTCAGTCAGCTGGCGCTGGAAAACACGCCGATCAAGTCCATTCGTTCCGGCCACTTCGGTCAGAGCGATACGCGCATCGTGCTCGACCTGACATCCCCCGTGCAGATCAACAGCTTCCTGCTGGGTCCCGATGGCGCGCAAGGCAACCGGCTGGTTCTTGATCTGGGGCATGACGTACTTGCCCGTCCGCCGGTGCAGTTGGCTGCAGCCGCACCGTTAGCGAAGGAGCCTCTCGCTCAGTCCGCGGGAAGGGACCGTTCCAAGCGCGACATCATGGTGGTCGTCGACGCAGGCCACGGCGGCAAAGACCCTGGCGCCGTCGGCTCGAAGGGTGAGCGGGAGAAAGACGTCGTGCTGTCCATCGCGCAGTTGCTCGCCAAGCGTTTGAAGCGCGAAAAGGGTTTTGATGTGCGCCTGGTTCGCAATGACGACTTCTTCGTTCCGCTGCGCAAGCGCGTGGACGTCGCGCGCAAATACAACGCTGACATGTTCATTTCGGTCCATGCCGACGCAGCGCCCCGTTTGACGGCTTCCGGCGCGTCGGTGTTTGCCTTGTCGGAGAACGGCGCGACCTCCGCGACAGCGCGCTTCATGGCCCAGCGTGAAAACGGCGCCGACCTGATCGGCGCGAACAGCCTGTTGAACCTGAAAGACAAGGATCCGATGCTGGCCGGTGTGATTCTCGACATGTCGATGAACGCCACGATCGCCGCGAGTCTGGATCTGGGTCACACCGTACTGGGCAGCCTGGAAGGGATCACGACGCTGCACCAAAAGCGCGTGGAACAGGCCGGTTTTGCGGTGCTGAAATCACCGGATGTCCCATCGATTCTGGTCGAGACCGGCTTCATCTCCAACAGCCGTGACAGTCAGCGCCTCGTCACCGCGCGTCATCAGCAGGCCGTGGCCGATGGTTTGTTTGATGGCATGAAGCGCTACTTCGAGCGCAATCCGCCAGCAGGGTCATATGTGGCTTGGCGCCAAGCGCAAAAGGCGAATGAGGCGTTGGTCTGACGGACTAAATCATGAGGCAGAATGTGCAAGTTCGCTCTCATCAAACTTGACACCACTGCAGATGCACCTGGCTGAACACCCATTGTGGGAGCGCCGAGGAATCGGGGTCACCGACAGCCCATCACTCGGTCGCAGGTAATCTTGGTCCGGCTCCCGCTTGAACTGGACACCCGACTGATCGTCGTCCACCCCACTTTCCGGGTATAACCCACCCACGTCTCGCCGTCCGATGCCAGCCCGGTAAAAAACGTCAGCGAGCCATAACGGCTGTTGGTCTGCGCCCAGCGGCGCTTGCCCACGCTTTCGAAGCCGCGCACGAACATCGTCTTCCCTGCCACCGCCACGCTGTACGTGTTGTCGTCGGCATCGGTGCAGGCCAACAGCGTCGCAGTGCGCGTGCACAACGACTTGTCCAGCCTGGGCGAGGGTGGCAGGGCGAACGCCTGCGTACTCAGCACCAGCGAACACCCTGCCAACAACCCAAACCACCGCGTCATGAAGCTGCCTTCAAAAAAGATTAGCGCCTTTGTATCGTTATACTATAACGTAAAAAGCGATCACAACCGTACTCTGGTGAAACCTTCATGAACCGCCTTCCCGTTACCGTTCTGTCCGGCTTTCTTGGCGCGGGCAAAAGCACGCTGCTGAACCACATTCTGCGCAACCGCGAAAACCTGCGCGTCGCGGTGATCGTCAACGACATGAGCGAGATCAACATCGACGGGAGCGAAGTTCAGCGGGACGTCAGCCTCAATCGGGCGGAAGAAAAACTGGTAGAGATGAGCAACGGCTGCATTTGCTGCACCCTGCGCGAAGATTTGCTGGAAGAGGTCAGCCGGCTGGCCCATGAAGGCCGCTTTGACTATCTGCTGATCGAGTCCACGGGCATTTCCGAGCCGCTTCCCGTGGCGGAGACCTTTACCTTCCGTGATGAACAGGGCCGGAGCCTGGCCGATGTTGCCCGTCTCGACACGATGGTGACGGTGGTCGATGGCCTGAATTTTCTGCAGGACTTCAACGCTGCAGAAAGCCTGGCTACACGTGGCGAGACCCTGGGCGAGGAGGACGAGCGGGCGATCACTGATCTGCTGATTGAGCAGGTCGAGTTCGCCGACGTGATCCTGATCAGCAAGATCGACCTGATCAGCTCTACCGATCGCCGGGAACTGATGGCCATTTTGCGTCGCCTCAACAGCCAGGCGGAGATTCTGCCCATGGTCATGGGCGCCGTGCCCCTCGGTAAGATTCTCGACACGGGCCGTTTCGACTTCGAGCGTGCGGCGCAGGCACCGGGCTGGCTCAAGGAATTGCGTGGCGAACACGTGCCGGAGACTGAAGAGTATGGCATCGCATCCACGGCTTATCGGGCGCGTCGGCCCTTTCACCCCCAACGCTTTTTCGACTTCCTGAATGCGCCGTGGGAAAACGGCCGTCTGCTGCGCTCGAAGGGGTTTTTCTGGCTCGCCAGCAAGCACGAGGACGCCGGCAGTTGGTCCCAGGCCGGCGGCTTGATGCGTCATGGTTTCGCCGGTCGTTGGTGGCGCTTCGTGCCCAAAGCGCAGTGGCCGCAGGATGACGAAAGCACGCAGGTGATCATGCGCAGCTGGGAGGCGGAGACCGGTGATTGCCGTCAGGAACTGGTGTTCATCGGTCAGAACATCGACTTCGGTCGGCTGGCTGCCGAGTTGGATGAATGCTTGCTGACCGACGCCGAGATGGCGGCCGGCGTCGCGTGCTGGCGCTCGATGCCTGATCCGTTCGGCGACTGGTATGGCGACGCGGCCTAAAACCCGTCCGACTTACTGCGTTTTCCAGATGCCTTTGCTCTGCTGCTCGCAGAACGGTTTGAGAAACGCCGCGTCGCTGGCCACGCCGTAATAGTGAATGTTCTGCCGATAAGGCATATTGGCCACCTGCGCGTTGCTGCACTGGCCAAATGAACCGGAAGGGCACTGTTCCGAATACGTGACCTCGGTTTTCTGATCCTTGAGCTGGGGTTTGCAGAAGCCGTCATGGAACAGGTCTGGCGGAATGTTCAGGTTTTCCTGACAGACCTTGACATCCACTCGGTCGCCTTGGCTGTGTACAACGCACGACTCGGCCCAGACCTGCGCCGACGTCATCGCCAGCAGCGCCCACGCCAGCCCTATGGGCAGCCTGATTATTCGCATCAATTACCTCCGTCAGCGCTCACTTCAGGAGCGAACTCAAGAATGGCCGACATGCTGCAGAACATCCCCACTCATGTCATTGCAGGCCCTTTAGGTGCTGGCAAGACGAGCCTGATCAGGCATCTTCTCAAGCAGAAACCTGCGCACGAGCGCTGGGCTGTGCTGATCAATGAGTTCGGCCAGATAGGCCTGGATGCGGCACTGCTGACGACCGGCGACGATGGTATCGCACTTGGTGAGGTGGCTGGCGGTTGCCTGTGCTGCGTCAACGGCGCGCCTTTTCAGGTGGGGCTCGGCCGGTTGTTGCGCAAGGCCCGACCGGACCGCCTGCTCATCGAGCCCTCCGGGCTGGGGCATCCGGTTCAGTTGATCAAGCAACTACATGAAACGCCCTGGATCGGCGTGCTGGCGATCCAGCCCAGTGTCATGGTGCTCGACGCCCAGGCGCTCGCCCAGGGCAAAACGCTGCCTGACACCCAGCAAGACGCCCTGGCGCAGGCGGGCCTGTTGGTGTTGAACAAGTCTGATGGACTGGACGCGTCGACGCGAACGGCGATTACAGATGGACTGCCTGTTCGGCCGCTGCGCTGGACTGATCACGGCGCGTTGTCTCTGAATGCGTTGCCCGGCATCGACGTCAACGCTCACGCTGGCTCCGACAATCCGGCCATCCCCCGGTCATTGGCGCAACTCCCCGCAACGTGGTCGGACCCGATGGCGCCGGTGTGCCTGAGCCAGCAACAGGCGGAGGGCTGGAGCATTGGCTGGCGCTGGCACCCTGAGCGGGTATTCGATGCGGCAAAGGTGCAAGGCTGGCTGCAACCCTTGGGCTGGCGGCGCGCCAAGCTGGTTATCCACAGCGAGAAGGGGTGGATCTCAGGCAATGCGCTAAACGGGAGTTCGCTGGAATGGACGTCGAGTGAGTGGCGCAGAGACTCTCGCCTTGAGCTGATCTTCGAGAAGCCCCAGGACGAGGCCGCTTTGCAGACAGCACTGGCGGCCTGTCTGCTTTAAAGCGAGTTATCCACAGCGGATCACTGTTTCCACTTGTTGTGTTCCTGACGCCACTGGCTCAGCTGGATAATTTCGGCCGTGGGCTTGGGGTCTTTGATCTCGAACGGGTAGGGCGCCAGTTCGATCTGCGCCGCATGGGCACCAAACATGGTGATCGTGCCGGGATGCCGATGTTCACCGGTGACGGTGAACTCGAAGTTATACACCCGTGCCAGGCGCTTGCGGCCCTCATTGTCGCGCTTGAAAGCGAGTTTCTTCAGCGCGACGTTGCCGTCGAGCAGTTCGAGCTCGAGTTTGGCGCAGTGCTGTTTGACGCGTTCGAGCGCCCGTTCACGCAGGCCATGGGCGTGCCACAGCCAGGCGCCGGCGGTCGCCAGCAGCATGAGGACGAAAATGTTGCCCAGGGTCAGCATGGAAAAGGAACTCCAACAGAAGACTTGCAGCTTAACTGCGTCGGGTGACAGACAGCCATAGCCCGAAAGTTTAATTTCGCTTCACTTCGTCCTGCATCGCCACTACTGTGCCTTCCCGGTCTCAGGAACCTGTCATGAAACGCACGCCCCATCTACTCGCCATCCAGTCGCACGTCGTGTTTGGTCACGCCGGCAACAGCGCAGCCGTGTTCCCTATGCAGCGTATCGGCATCAATGTCTGGCCGTTGAATACCGTTCAGTTCTCCAACCACACCCAGTATGGCCACTGGGCGGGGGAAGTCTTGGCGCCGCAGCAGATTCCGGCGCTGGTCGAGGGGATTGCCGCGATAGGCGAGTTGGGGAATTGCGACGCGGTGCTGTCGGGTTATCTGGGCAGCGCAGCGCAGGGGCGGGCGATTCTGAGCGCCGTTGCGCAGATCAAACGTGCCAACCCGCGCGCGCTGTATCTGTGTGATCCGGTGATGGGGCACCCGGAGAAGGGTTGCATCGTGCCCCAAGAGGTCAGCGATTTCCTGCTGGACGAGGCCGCTGCAGTCGCCGACTTTCTGTGCCCCAATCAGCTGGAGCTGGACAGCTTCTCCGGCCGCAAACCCGAATCGTTGCTCGACTGCGTGGCCATGGCGTGGGCGTTGCTGGCCCGAGGTCCGAAGGCGGTGGTCGTCAAACACTTGGCCTATCCGGAGAAACCTGCAGACGGCTTTGAGATGCTGCTCGTGACCGAACACGAAACCTGGCACCTGCGCCGACCGCTGCTGGCATTCCCTCGGCAGCCGGTCGGTGTGGGCGACCTGACGTCCGGGCTGTTCCTGTCCCGGATTCTGCTGGGTGACGACCTGCGCAGCGCCTTCGAATTCGCGGCCTCAGCAGTGCATGAGGTGCTGCTGGAAACCCAGGCCTGCGGCAGCTACGAGCTGGAGCTGGTGCGCGCGCAGGACCGAATCGCTCACCCGCGCGTCAAGTTCGAAGCCGTCCGGTTGTAGAGCGAATCCCGGCGCTGGCTTAAACGGGCTCATCCTTGATTTCACGATAACGCTTCTCCAGTTCCTGACGGATCTGGCGGCGTTGTTGTGCCTGCACGTAACGGCGCTTGTCTTCGCTGTTGGTCGGCGTCAGCGGTGGTACGCCGGCAGGTTTGCGCTGGTCGTCCACCGCCACCATGGTGAAGAAGCAACTGTTGGTGTGACGAACCGAGCGTTCGCGGATGTTTTCGGTCACCACCTTGATGCCCACTTCCATCGACGTATTGCCGGTGTAGTTGACCGATGCCAGGAACGTGACCAGCTCGCCGACGTGAATCGGCTCACGGAAAATCACCTGATCCACCGACAGCGTCACGACATAGCGTCCCGCATAACGGCTCGCGCACGCGTAAGCCACTTCATCGAGGTACTTCAGCAGCGTCCCGCCGTGCACGTTGCCGGAGAAGTTGGCCATGTCCGGGGTCATCAATACAGTCATCGACAGCTGGGCGTTTCCGGGTTCCATAGCGTGCTCACGGTCTAAAAGGGTCAGAAGGCACCTTGCTCAGGTGCTCGAATTGCAGATTGGCTACAAAACCATCGATACCGGGACGCCAACGGCCGCTCCGCCGTCACGCCCTGCACCCATCTGTTTCCATATATTGCACTGGCTTCTCGCGCTTTTGTGCGGTGTTAACCTGCGGAAGCCCTTGGATGGGGTAAATCCTGCGTCTCAGTCAGAATAATCGGACCTCGTTGGCGAGTTTTCGTACAGCAGTCGTCCCTCTTTCAGGCAGATACGCATATTTCGCCGATTGCCAGCAGGAGCAGCGCCCATGCATGCCATCAGTTTCATTCAAGACCTGGCTGTGATCATGCTCGTCGCTGGCGTCGTAACGGTGGTGTTTCATCGGCTCAAGCAACCCGTCGTACTCGGCTACATTGTCGCCGGCTTTATCATCGGCCCGCACACCCCGCCTTTTGGCCTCATCCACGACGAAGACACCATCAAGACCCTCGCCGAACTCGGCGTAATCTTTCTGATGTTTTGTCTTGGCCTGGAATTCAGCCTGCGCAAACTGTTCAAGGTGGGTGCGACGGCGTTTATCGCCGCGTTTCTCGAAATCATGCTGATGATCTGGATCGGTTACGAAATCGGCCAGTTCTTCGCCTGGAATACCATGGATTCTCTGTTCCTCGGTGCCATTCTGGCGATCTCGTCCACCACCATCATCGTCAAAGCGCTCAACGACCTAAAGATGAAAAACCGGCGCTTCGCCCAGCTGATCTTCGGCGTGCTCATCGTCGAAGACATCCTCGGCATTGGCATCATCGCGCTGTTATCAGGCATCGCCGTGAGCGGCACGGTCAGTTCCGGCGAGGTGTTTTCAACGGTCGGCAAACTGTCGCTGTTCATGATCGTCGCGCTGGTCATCGGCATTCTGGTTGTGCCGCGATTGCTGGCTTATGTGGCGAAGTTCGACAGCAACGAGATGCTGCTGATCACGGTGCTGGGCATGTGCTTCGGGTTTTGCCTGCTGGTGGTCAAACTCGAATACAGCATGGTACTGGGGGCGTTTCTCATCGGCGCGATCATGGCTGAATCCAGGCAACTGGCGAAGATCGAGCACCTGGTCGAGCCCATCCGTGACATGTTCAGCGCGATCTTTTTCGTCGCAATCGGCTTGATGATCGATCCGAAAATCCTGCTCGATTACGCCTGGCCCATCGCCGTGATCACCGTTGCCGTGGTGCTGGGCAAGATGATTTCCTGCGGGCTGGGTGCTTTTATCGCGGGCAATGATGGCAAGACCTCGCTGCGGGTGGGCATGGGGCTGTCACAGATTGGCGAATTTTCCTTCATCATCGCAGCGCTGGGGATGACGCTGCAGGTTACCAGCGATTTTCTCTACCCGGTCGCCGTGGCGGTGTCTGCCATAACGACGCTCTTGACGCCTTACCTCATCCGGGCAGCAGACCCGTTGTCCCACACACTGGGCGCTATTGTTCCTGCACGCATGGCGCGGGTGTTTGGCCTATACGGAGAGTGGTTGCGCAGCATTCAGCCGCAGGGGCAAGGCGCCGTGCTGGCAGCGATGATCCGCAAGATCCTGCTGCAAGTCGGGATCAATCTGGCTTTGGTGATCGCCATCTTCTTCACCGGCGCATTCTTCGCGAAGCGTATTGGCGTCTATTTCAGCGATTGGGTCAGCGATGTCGGGCAGCAAAAAGCCTGGATCTGGGGTGGGTGCTTGCTGCTTTCCCTGCCGTTCCTGATCGCGGCTTATCGCAAGCTCAAGGCGCTGTCCATGCTGCTGGCAGAGATGAGCGTGAAGCCGGAGATGGCGGGCAGGCACACCGCGCGTGTCCGTCGGGTGATCGCCGAAGTGATCCCGCTGCTGTCATTGATGGTGATTTTTCTGCTCATCGCATTGCTGTCATCCAGCATGCTGCCGACGCGCGAATGGCTGATGCTGATTGTGGTCGTGGCGGCCGTGGTGGCTGCCGTGTTGTGGCGCTGGTTCATCCGGGTGCATACGCGCATGCAGATCGCGTTGCTTGAAACCTTGGGCAATCACCCTGAGTCATGAGCGCTGAATCAGCCTTGAGGTTCGTGCCTCAAGGCTGACTGAGGAGGGCGGCTGTGCTTCTCAGCTTTCCAGCCAGACGTCGCGCGCCCAGTGCCAGACGGATTCCCAGCTTTCTTCGGTGACCAGTTCTTCTTCGCCAGACCACAGCACCACAGTGCCGTCTTCTTCAACGCAGTAGTAATCCTCGCCGTCCTGACAGATCGGGATCAGCTCGCGCGGCACGCCGATGTCCCACGCGGTCGCCGCCACTTCCGGCAGGTACGTGTGCGAGCCCGGGTCAGTGACGGTGACGGGCTCAAGGCTGCCGTAGACCACGTCGCTGACGGTCAGCAAGAACTCTTTGAAGACGAAGGGGATATTGATGAACAGTTGCTCCTCAACCTCGACCAGTTGATCTTCATCAGGCAGCTCAAGCGGGACAGGGACCGGTTCATTGGCTTCACGGAGTTGTTCAATGACTTCTTCCACGACGTGGATCCTCTAACGATTTGCGCGGGTTATACAGTAGCTCAAAGGCATCGCCAAATTAACTTGGCTTCTCTAAAAACAGAACCCCGGAACAAGTCCGGGGTTCATTTGAAGCAGCTCAGCGGTATTAGCCGTTCTGGCGGATACCTGCCACCAGCCAAGGCTGGTTGTCACCCTGAGCGCGTTCCATGTTCCAGCTTTCGCTGAAGACCTCGCCCTGGTCGAAGCGCGACGTTTTCGACACACCATTGAACGTCAGCGTGGCAATCGTCTTGTCGGCACGATCGTCCAGACCGTCAAGTTGCACGTTGAGGTTGTCGATGAACGTGGACTGGAAACCGTCGCCCAGATCGGCGCGTTCCTTCTTCAGGAACTGCAGCATCTGCGGGGTCACGAACTCGGAGATTTTGTCCATCTCGTTCGCGTCCCAGTGCTGTTGCAGCGACTGGAAGTGGCTGCGCGCAGCCTCGATGAAGCGTTCTTCGTTGAACCAGGCCGGTGCGTTGATCACCGGACGGGCTGCCGCTGCTGGAGCGGAACCGCCGAAGATCGAATTCTGGGCCGGTTGTGGCTGTTCGAAGGTTTCACGCTGGTAAGGAGCACCGGCGGGAGCCATCTGTGGCTGCTGTTTGCGTCGACGCGCCGCGATGAAGCGGAAGATCACGAAGGCGATGATCGCCATGATCAGAATGTCGAAGAACTGCATGCCCTGGAAGCCACCGCCCATGAACATGGAGGCCAGAAGACCACCGGCGGCGAGACCGGCCAATGGGCCCAGCCATTTGGAAGCACCGCCCGCAGCAGGCGCAGGACGGCCGGCGGCATTAGGTGCTGCGGCAGGAGTAGAAGGAGCTGTTTGACGCGCCTGGTGACTTGGCGCCGAGCCCATGCTCTTGCCACCACCGAAACGCGCAGCGTTGACATCGAGGCTCATGGTGAGCCCGATAATCATTGCCAGAGCGATGCTAAGAAAACGTTGCATAAGGGAATTCCCGTTTGTGGATTGCACGCGCGCCATGTTGCACAGGACACATGGGGATGACCAGCGGCCATATGTTTCCGGCTTTTGCGTGGATCCTCACCTGCCTGTCCCACTTGGGTTGTAGGCAGGTGAAGAAAGTTCTGTAGGAAAGATGGGGGGTGGATGTGGGAATGCAAGTGGGGCATCAACGCATCGGCAGTTGCCGATCACACCGGCTCGAGCTTCGCGTACCCCAGCATCAGCCACTTGCTGCCTTCCGAGAAATTCACCTGGACCCGTGCCTGAGCGCCTGAACCCTCGAAGTTGAGGATCACGCCTTCACCAAACACCGCGTGCTGCACGTGCTGACCCAGGGAGAACTGGCTCTGCGGAATGGCTTCGCCATCGAACAAGCGGCTCGGGGCCATGGTTTTGGAACCGCCGAACGGCCGGGTCACGCTGTTGGACAACCGCACTTCCTGAATCAGATTGGCCGGCACCTCCCGTACGAAGCGCGAGACCTTGTTGTAGGTTTCGCTTCCGTACAAGCGTCGGGTTTCTGCGTAGGTCATCACCAGATGCTGCATGGCGCGGGTGATGCCCACGTAAGCCAGGCGACGCTCTTCTTCCAGACGCCCCGGCTCTTCCAGGCTCATCTTGTGTGGAAACAGGCCTTCTTCCATGCCCACCAGAAACACGTACGGAAACTCCAGACCTTTGGCGCTGTGCAGCGTCATCAGCTGAATGCTGTCTTCGTGCTCGTCCGCCTGCGTATCGCCGGCCTCCAGCGAGGCATGGCCGAGGAAGGCAGCCAGTGGCGTCAGGTCTTCCTCTTCGTCGCTGTTCTCGAAGGCGCGCGCGGCGCTGACCAGTTCCTCAAGGTTTTCCACCCGGGCCTGGCCTTTCTCGCCTTTCTCTTCCTTGTGGTACGTGATCAGGCCGGACTGCTCGATCACCGTTTGGGTCATCAGATGCAGCGGCATGTCCGCAGCCTTGGCGGCGAGGTTTTCGATCAGTTCGATGAACGCGCCCAGCGCGCCCGCTGCACGACCGGTCAAGCCTTTGTTGGCGACCAGCAGGCGCATGGCTTCCCACATGGAAACGTCGGCATGGCGCGCATGCTCGCGAATCGCTTCGACGGTTTTCTCGCCAATACCGCGGGGCGGGACGTTGATGACCCGCTCCAGCGCCGAATCATTACCACGCCCGTCCAGCAGACGCATATACGCCATGGCGTTCTTGATTTCGGCGCGCTCGAAGAATCGCTGGCCGCCGTAGATACGGTACGGGATGCGCTCGCGCAGCAAGGCCTCTTCGAGGACCCGCGACTGGGCGTTGGAGCGATACAGAATGGCGATATCGCTGCGCGCCAGACCGGTCTTGATTGCGCTTTCGATGGTCTCGACCACGTAGCGCGCTTCGTCGTGTTCGTTGAACGCGGCATAGAGATTGATCAGCTCGCCATCACCGACGTCCGTCCACAGCTCTTTGCCCAGACGCCCTGTGTTGTTGACGATCAAGCCGTTGGCGGCCTTGAGGATGCTCGCGGTGGAGCGGTAGTTCTGCTCCAGGCGAATGGTCTCGGTGTCGGGGAAATCTTCGGAATACTGATGAATATTCTCGATCTTCGCCCCGCGCCAGCCATAGATGGACTGGTCGTCGTCGCCGACCACCATCAGGCTGTCGCCACCCTGGGCGAGCAGGCGCAGCCAGGCGTATTGAACGGCGTTGGTGTCCTGGAATTCGTCCACCAGCACGTGACGGAAACGGCGCTGATAGTGCGCAAGCAGGCTCGGGTTATCGCGCCACAGGTCCAGCGCGCGAAGCAGCAGCTCGGAGAAGTCGATAACGCCGGCGCGCTGACAGGCCGCTTCATAGGCCTCGTAGACCGACTTCATGGTCGTCAGAAAGAGATCGCCCGAGGCTTGAATGTGTTTGGGACGCAGCCCTTCGTCCTTCTGCCCGTTGATGAACCACTGCGCCTGCCGTGCCGGCCAGCGCTGCTCATCCAGATTCAGCTCGCGCATGACGCGCTTGACCAGTCGTTGCTGGTCATCGCTGTCGAGGATCTGGAAGCTCTGGTTCAGACCCGCTTCCTGCCAGTGCGCCCGCAGCAGACGGTGCGCCAGGCCGTGGAAGGTGCCCACCCACATGCCGGCCGGGTTGATACCCATCAGTTGCTCGATGCGATGGCGCATCTCGGCAGCGGCCTTGTTGGTGAACGTCACCGACAGGATCGAGTGCGGCGAGGTGTTCTCGACCTGGATCAACCAGGCGATACGGTGCACCAGCACACGGGTTTTGCCGGAACCAGCGCCGGCCAGGACCAACTGACGACCCACGGAGGCAGCTACGGCCTGGCGTTGGGCATCGTTGAGGGAGTTAAGCAGAAGGGAGAGGTCATCGCGCATCGGGGCATTCTAGGGTGCCGTGAGGGCATGGGCAAACCCTAACGCTGGCCGGTCGTGATGTTGTCGGTCGCATTTTGCCGTCTGTAGATTTTAATTGATGACTGTTTGGTCTCGACGGTCCCTTGTGTATCCTCCGCGAACGTTCAAGGCCACCAATTATAAGAAACGCCATGACCTTAAGCTCCGAAGCCCCGGCCGACTCCGTGGCGACACGCCGTGTCATCTGCAAGCAGTTCGCGACCCAGCTTGCCGCCGAGCGCACCCGCCTTCTCTATCAGGGATCGCTCCTGCCGACCCTGTTCATGTTCATCAATGGTTTGCTCTGCGCATGGCTGCTCTGGAGCCCCGAGCGTTACGTGCTGGTTGGCGTCTGGCTGGGATGGCTGTCAGCGCTGGTCAGTCTGCGCGTGCTGCAGGTCGCAGCGTTCAGGTCGGCATCAATGGATCGTCGTTCACAGCCAATCTGGAATCGCATGTTTCTGGCCGGCGCCTGTGTCAGCGGTTTCACTTTGTCCAGCGCCGCGCTGGTGCTGATGCCCGCGCAAAGCCTGTCGCAACAGGCCTGGGTGTTCGGCCTGATCGGCGCCGCGACGCTGTCTGCCAGTGTGGCCTATGCGGTGAGCATTCCGGCATTCCTCACCTTCACGCTGCCGTGCCTGCTGCCGCCCATCTTCTATCTGTTCTGGACCGGCGACCCACAATGCCATGGCTGGGGCTGGCTCGGCCTGATTCTGCTGCTGGCGCTGATCGTGGTGGCCGCGCAGGTCAACCGTTTGATCGAGCGGGGCCTGATCCGGCGGTTTCAGAACGTGGCGCTCATCGAGCACCTTCAACAGGCCCAGGCCAAAAGTGACGAGCTGAATCGCGAGCTGACGCGCCAGTACGAAGAGCGTACACGCTATCTGACCCATTACGATGAGCTGACCGGCCTGGCCAATCGGGCGTTGTTCAACGAGCGGCTGCGCGAGGCCAATCAGCGTGCGCGTCATGGCGGGCGAACGCTGGCCCTGCTGCACATCAACCTTGATCGCTTCAAATTGCTCAATGACAGCTTGGGTCACGACATCGCTGACCAGTTGCTGCGCCTCGTCGCGCGCCGGCTGAACGCCCACGTAGCGGACGCCGATACCGTCGCGCGTTTGTCGGCGGACGAGTTTGCCGTGCTATTCGACAGCCACGGCAACCTGACCACAATGGCGCGGATCACGACGCGTCTGCTGGCCAAGCTGCGCTCGCCGATATCGGTGTCCGGCCATGAGCTGGTGGTCAGTGCCTCTATCGGCATTGCGTTGCTGCCGGGTTCCGCTCGAGACATCGCCGCGCTGGTCAGCCAGGCGAACATGGCCATGCAACATGCCAAGCACCTGGGCGGCGACAATTTTCAGTTCTACACCGAAAGCCTTGAGGCGGGCACGCCCGGTCGTTTGCAGCTGGAAATCCAACTGCGTCGCGCGATCGCAGAAGGGCAGCTGGAAGTGTTTTATCAGCCGAAGCTGGAGCTGGAAAGCGGGCGCCTGAACTCGGCAGAAGCACTGGTGCGCTGGCGTCATCCCGAGCGCGGTCTGATTTCGCCCGGCGAGTTCATCGGACTGGCGGAGGAGACCGGTCTGATCGCCAACATCGGGGAGTTCGTGCTGCGCAAAGCCTGCCATCAGGCCTGTGAATGGCAGCGGGAGGGGCTCGCGCCGATCAGGGTGTCAGTCAATCTCTCGGTGCATCAGATGCGCCAGGGCAAGCTGGTCAGCCTCGTGAGGCAAGTGCTGGAAGAAACCGGGCTCAAGCCGGAATACCTGGAGCTTGAGCTCACCGAGAGTCAGTTGCTGGAGAGCGTCGAGCACATCATCACCACGTTCCAGCAACTGCGCGCACTCGGCGTGAAATTGGCCATCGACGATTTCGGCACCGGCTATTCATCGTTGAGCTATCTGAAGCGATTTCCAGTGCATTGCGTGAAGATCGACCAGGCCTTCATCCGCGGTTTGAACGAAGGGGCGGAAGACGCGGCGATTACACGGGCAATCATTGCGATGGCCCACAGTCTTGACCTCAGGGTTGTGGCCGAGGGCGTGGAAGATTGCGAGCAACTGGAGTTTCTCAGGGCTCATGGTTGCGACGAGGTTCAAGGCTACTTGATCAGTCGCCCGGTGGAGGCCAGCGTCATGGGCGGCATCCTGCGCAGTTGTCTGGCTGAAGCCTGGAGTCCTGTGCGAAAAGCCCTACACTACAAAGCGACCTGACCCTCAACACCGATCGGTTGACCACGGGAAGATCGTTTAACTGTGCGGTTTGCAGGTCATGTAGTATAACTACAAGAAAGCTACAGCCCGGCCCATCCTTCACTTGAGTCCTGTCCTTTGAATCTGTTGCAGCACATCGCCCAGTCACGCCATCTCTTGCGCAAGTCGGAGCTGAAAGTAGCCGATCACGTGCTGCTCGATCCGGCGGCCGTGATGCACAGCTCCATGGCCGACCTGGCGCATGCGGTCGGGATCAGTGAGCCAACCATCGTGCGTTTCTGCCGCGCCATTGGCTGCACCGGGTTTCAGGATCTGAAACTCAAGCTGGCGCAAAGCCTCGCCGCCGGCGCGAGCTTTGGGCAGTTCGCTATCCACGAAGACGATTCCGTCGCCGATTACAGCCTGAAGATTTTCGACACCACGCTGCACACGCTGATAGAAGTGCGCGAAAAGCTCGACCCCCATGCCTTGCAGGCAGCGGTGACGGTCATGGCGGCGGCGCATCGGGTCGAGTTCTACGGTTTCGGCGCATCGGGTGCGGTTGCGGCTGACGCCCAGCACAAATTCTTCCGTCTGTTACTGACGGCAGCTTCGTACTCCGATCCGCACATGCAGGCGATGTCGGCTGTGACGCTCAAGCCCACTGACGTCGCGGTGTGTATCTCGCAGTCCGGTCGCTCCAAGGACCTGCTGATCACGGCCAACCTGGTGCGCGAAAGCGGCGCCAACCTGATCACCCTGTGCCCGAGTCAGACGCCATTGGCCGAGCTGTCCACGGTCAATCTCGCCATTGACGTGCACGAAGACACCGAAATCTACACGCCGTTGACCTCACGTATCGCGCACTTGGTGGTCATCGATGTCCTGGCGATGGGCGTCGCGATGGCGCGCGGTCCGAGCCTGGTCAACCACCTGAAAAGCGTGAAGCGCAGCTTGCGCAGCCTGCGGTTGTCGCCGAAATCGATCAAATCGTCCGAAGATTGAGCTGAACCGGCGCAATGCTGAAACCTTCACCAAGCTGTAACGCTTCCGACGTCTGATCGTCACCGCATCCCGCCACTCTGTACTCCCGCACACGAATGGGAGACAGGATATGCCTCGGCACTACGATGACTCGCAGCAGCACAGCACCTCCAGCACCAAGACCCGCCGTCAGCAGGAAGACCAGCGCCGCATGGCGTTCCGGCGTGCGATCGAAAGCCATTCCGAAGAGCGTCGCCTGAACCAGGAACTCTCGAGCTACCTGGACAGCGCCAGCGCCCATTTCTGGCAGAGCGCTAGCGCTTCGGAAGGTGTCCATCAAAGCGCGCGACCAGCTCGCTGATCTGCGTACGCTCTGTCCGAATGAATGACAGGAACGCGTGAGCCACCGGCGACAGACGTTTGTCCCGTGCCTGTACGACGCACCAGCTTCGGTACAGCGGCAATTCGGCCACTGGCAGCTCAATCAGCGTGCCAGTGGCAAGTTCCAGGCTCAGTGCATGGCGCGTCAGCAGTGCGACGCCGAGCCCCGCCACCACGCATTCACGCTGCGCTTCCGCCGAGGACACCTCCAGCGTGTGCTCGAAGTGAACGCGTTTCTCCTTGAAATACTCCTCGCAGGCCTTGCGCGTCCCCGAGCCCTGTTCGCGTACCACCAGCGTTGCCGCCTCCAGGTCCTTCAGCGTCGGATTGGCGAGCAAGGTCAACGGATGATCCGGCGGCGCGACGGCCACAATCGGGTTATTCAGAAAGGGCAAGAACTCCAGCCCCATGTCCTGGGGGACCATCGACATCACCACCAGATCATCGCGGTTATCCGAGAGTCGCCGAATCACCTGCGCCCGATTGACGACCGTGAGGTTGAGCATCACCTCCGGATATTTGCGCTTGAAGGCTGCGAACAGGTGGGGGACGAAATACTTGGCACTGGATTCGATCGCCAGTTTGAGCTGCCCCTGCAGCGAGCCCTGCATGTCGGACAGCTGCATGTCGAGGTTCTCCAGCCGACCGAAAATGTCGCGACTGGCGAGCTGCAGCGCCTCCGCGGCCTCCGTGAGATAGAGCTTTTTACCCACGTATTCGAACAGCGGCTGGCCGACCAACTCTTCCAACTGACGCATCTGCAGGCTCACCGCCGGCTGGGTCAGCGACATTTCCTCAGCCGCTCGACTGTAAGAACGCAAATCACAGACCTCGTTGAAAATACGCAGTTGACGCAATGTCATGCGCATCAGTGACTTACGCATCCTTCTGCCCTTAATCGGCTAACTGATACTGGCAACTATAAGGTTTTACTTATGGTTCACCAAATATTTACTCATTTTTGTTAATTGCTGATTCGTCATAGGGTGGCTTCACCTGCGAGCAACATGCAGTTACGGAATGTCGCGCGGTATTGGCCAGTCATCTGGTCCGTCTGCTAATCGGTCGAGGAGATACCAGTGATAAGAAAAATCCTGATCGCCAACCGTGGGGAAATTGCTGTCCGAATCGTGCGCGCCTGCGCCGAAATGGGCATCCGCTCGGTGGCGATCTATTCCGATGCGGACCGTCACGCGCTGCACGTCAAGCGTGCCGACGAAGCCTACGGCATCGGCTCGGAGCCCCTCGAAGGCTATCTGAACCCTCGCAAGCTGGTGAATCTCGCCGTTGAAACCGGCTGCGACGCATTGCACCCCGGTTACGGGTTTCTGTCGGAAAACGCAGAGCTGGCGGATATCTGCGCCGAACGGGGTATCAAGTTCATCGGCCCGTCCGCTGAAGTGATCCGCCGCATGGGCGACAAAACCGAGGCCCGCCGCAGCATGATCAAGGCCGGCGTACCGGTGACGCCCGGCACGGAGGGCAATGTGGCCGACATCGCCGAAGCACTGGTCGAAGGCGATCGCATCGGTTACCCCGTCATGCTCAAGGCCACTTCCGGCGGCGGCGGTCGCGGCATTCGTCGCTGCAACAGCCGGGAAGAACTGGAGCAGGCGTTCCCCCGGGTCATTTCCGAGGCCACCAAGGCGTTCGGCAAGGCTGAAGTTTTTCTCGAAAAGTGCATCGTCAATCCCAAGCACATCGAAGCGCAGATCCTCGGCGACAGCTTCGGCAATGTCGTGCACCTGTTCGAGCGTGATTGCTCGATCCAGCGCCGCAACCAGAAGCTCATCGAAATCGCCCCAAGCCCGCAACTGACGCCGGAACAGCGCGCCTACATCGGCGACCTGTCCGTGCGGGCCGCCAAGGCTGTGGGCTACGAGAACGCCGGCACCGTGGAGTTCTTGCTGGCCGAGGGCGAGGTGTACTTCATGGAAATGAACACCCGCGTACAGGTCGAGCACACGATCACCGAGGAAATCACCGGGATCGACATCGTGCGGGAGCAGATCCGCATTGCGTCGGGGCTGCCACTGTCGGTCAAGCAGGAAGACATCATCCATCGCGGTTTCGCGTTGCAGTTCCGCATCAACGCGGAAGACCCGAAGAACAACTTTCTGCCGAGCTTCGGCAAGATCACCCGTTATTACGCGCCCGGCGGCCCCGGCGTGCGCACCGACACGGCGATCTACACCGGCTACACCATTCCGCCGTATTACGACTCCATGTGCCTGAAGCTGATCGTCTGGGCGCTGACCTGGGAAGAGGCTATGGACCGCGGCTTGCGCGCGCTGGACGACATGCGTCTGCAAGGGGTGAAGACAACGGCCGCGTACTACCAGGAAATCCTGCGCAATCCGGAATTCCGCAGCGGCCAGTTCAACACCAGCTTCGTTGAGAGCCATCCCGAGCTGACCCATTACTCGATCAAGCGCAAACCCGAAGAGCTGGCCCTGGCCATCGCCGCCGCCATCGCTGCCCATGCGGGCTTATAAAAAAGCCAGCTGCAAGCGCTAAGCCGCAAGCTGCAAGTTGAAGCCGATCCGCTGTGACTTGCCGCTTGTAGCTTGCCGCTTGAAGCTAAAAGGAGATCCGAACATGTCCAAGAAAATCTTCGTCACCGACACTATTCTGCGCGACGCCCACCAGTCTCTGTTGGCGACCCGCATGCGCACCGAGGACATGCTGCCGATCTGCGACAAGCTCGATAAAGTCGGCTACTGGTCGCTGGAAGTGTGGGGCGGTGCGACCTTCGACGCCTGCGTGCGCTTTCTGAAGGAAGACCCGTGGGAGCGCCTTCGCCAACTGCGCGCGGCGCTGCCCAACACCCGTCTGCAAATGCTGCTTCGCGGTCAGAACCTGCTGGGCTATCGACACTACAGCGATGACGTGGTCAAGGCATTCGTCGCCAAGGCAGCGGACAACGGTATCGACGTGTTCCGGATCTTCGATGCCATGAACGACGTGCGCAATCTGCGCGTCGCGGTCGAAGCGGTGAAGGCTGCCGGGAAACATGCTCAAGGCACCATTGCGTACACCACCAGCCCGGTGCACACCATTGGCGCGTTTGTGGCGCAAGCCAAAGAAATGGAAGCGATGGGCTGTGATTCCGTCGCGATCAAGGACATGGCCGGTCTGCTGACCCCCTATGCCACGGGCGAGCTGGTCAAGGCGCTGAAGGCCGAGCAATCGCTGCCGGTGTTCATTCACTCCCACGACACCGCGGGCCTGGCCGCGATGTGCCAGCTCAAGGCCATCGAAAACGGTGCCGACCACATCGACACCGCGATCTCCAGCTTCGCCTGGGGCACCAGCCACCCGGGCACCGAGTCGATGGTCGGGGCCCTCAAAGGCAGCGAATTCGACACCGGCCTGGACTTGGAGCTGCTGCAGGAAATCGGTCTGTATTTCTACGCGGTGCGTAAGAAGTATCACCAGTTTGAGAGCGAATTCACGGCGGTCGATACCCGCGTCCAGGTCAATCAAGTCCCGGGCGGCATGATCTCCAATCTCGCCAACCAACTCAAAGAGCAGGGCGCGTTGAACCGCATGGGCGAAGTGCTGGCCGAGATTCCGCGGGTGCGCAAAGACTTGGGCTATCCGCCGTTGGTGACTCCCACTTCACAGATCGTCGGCACCCAGGCGTTTTTCAACGTGCTGGCCGGTGAGCGCTACAAAACCATCACCAACGAAGTGAAGCTTTACCTGACTGGCGGCTACGGCAAGGCGCCAGGGCAAGTGGACGAGACCCTGCGCCGTCAAGCCATCGGCAGTGAAGAGCTGATCGATGTGCGTCCGGCCGACCTGCTGAAGCCTGAAATGACCAAGCTGCGCGGCGAAATCGGCGCGTTGGCCACCACCGAAGAGGACGTGCTGACCTATGCCATGTTCCCGGACATCGGCCGCAAGTTTCTCGAAGAACGTGCTGCGGGCACGCTGGCGCCAGAGCCTTTGCTGCCGATTCCAGAGCCGGGCGCAGTCGCTAAAGCAGGCGGCGAGGGCGTTCCGACCGAATTCGTGATCGATGTTCACGGCGAAAGCTACCGCGTCGATATCACTGGCGTGGGCGTCAAGGCCGAGGGCAAGCGCCACTTCTATCTGTCCATCGACGGCATGCCGGAAGAAGTGGTGTTCGAGCCGCTCAATGAGTTCGTTGGCAGCGGCATCGGCAAGCGTGCGCAAGCCAGCAAGCCGGGCCATGTCAGCACTTCCATGCCGGGCAATATCGTCGATGTGC
Source organism: Pseudomonas sp. CFBP 8772 (assembly GCF_014841665.1). Taxonomy (NCBI): domain Bacteria; kingdom Pseudomonadati; phylum Pseudomonadota; class Gammaproteobacteria; order Pseudomonadales; family Pseudomonadaceae; genus Pseudomonas; species Pseudomonas sp. CFBP 8772. The sequence goes on from NZ_JACYUI010000002.1 coordinate 206,449, forward strand.
TGGTGAAGGAGGGCGATGACGTTCGCGCCGGTCAGGCGGTGCTGATCACCGAAGCGATGAAGATGGAGACCGAAGTTCAGGCGGCAGTGGCCGGCAAGGTCGTGGCCATCCATGTCGCGAAAGGCGATCGCGTCAACCCGGGCGAGATTTTGATCGAAATCGAGGGCTGACACAGCCGCTGCAAGATTGACGGACTGCCGCGCACAGACGCGGCAGGCTGAACGATTACCTCTGGGGGAGCTCTCGTGGCTCCTCTTTTTTTGCCTGAAGCTGGGCGCCTTCGGCTGTTTCGTATCAACGCGCTCACTTGCCGCGCAGTTGCTCCAGCGGCCTGATTTGCTGGCCATCCTTAAAGTTATCCACAGCCAGCCATGCTTCGAACGCCTCCCGTATTGCCGGCCACTCGCTGTCGATGATCGAGTACCAGGCGGTGTCCCGATTCTGCCCCTTGAACACCGCGTGTTGGCGGAATGTGCCTTCGAAGCTGAACCCGAAGCGTTCGGCCGCGCGCTTGGAGCGGGAATTGTTGGCGTTGCATTTCCATTCCAGGCGGCGATTGCCCAGCGCAAAGGATTCCCTCGCCAGCAGGTACACCGCTTCCGTTGCCTTGGGCGTGCGTTGCATCGACGCGCCGAAGGTCACATGGCCAATTTCGATGCGGCCCGCGCTCGGGAAGATGGACATCAAGCCCAGAAAGCCGTCGATGGCGCCGGTCTGTTGATCAATGACGGTGTAGAACCACGGATCGGTCGAGCCTTCCAGGCCTGCGAGATAGTCATCGAATGCTCCGCGCTCTGGAAACGGGCCCACAAACAGGTAATCCCACAATTTTCGGTCAGCGGCCGGGCCTTCCAGTGCCTCCCACAGGCCATCGCCATGCTGGGCGGCGTTGAGTTTTTCGAGACGGATGAAGCGTCCTTGCAGCGTGCGCGTGTTCGGCAGTCTGGCCGGTTGCCACTGAGTGAGATCCGACATATCGAGATTTCCTGGTCTTACAACGGTTTGCGAAATTGAATATAGCCCGGGCGCTCCGCGAGGCGCTCGTAGAGCTGAATGGCGGTTGCGTTGGTCTCGTGGGTGAGCCAATGGACTTTGTCGGCGCCGTCCCGTTTGGCGGTCGCGTAAACGTACTCGATCAGTTGGCGGCCAACGCCCGTGCCGCGCTGTTCCGGCACCACCAGCAAATCCTGCAGGTAGCAGGCATTGCCGATGCTCCAGTTGGATCGGTGATAAATGAAATGCACCATGCCCACCGCCTTGCCGTCCTGCCAGGCGAGGGCGGCGTTGGTGGGCTCGCTGCTGTCCAGAAACCGTTGCCAAGTGCTCTGTGTGACCGCGTCAGCCAGTGTGGTTTTGTAGAAGCTCAGATAGGCATGCCATAACGGCAACCAGGCTTCTTGGTCTTCGGCGGTGACGGGACGGATGTGGAGGTCAGACACGCGGTGCTCCCTGGTTCATCAATTGAGCGATTTTCTGATCGGATGGGTCCTGGCTGAGTGCCAGGCCTTTGCTTACCCCCGCGATGTCTGCGGCGCTGCGGTTCTGGTTAAGCTTGCGCTTGCCTTCCAGCCGCTCGACGGGGATCGCGAAGCCGACGATGCCGTTGAGCATCTTCTCGATGTAATCGGCGGGTGCGTCGCTGACCGCCCAGGGCTCGGCGCGGCTGGCTTCGTGCTTGTCGGTCAGGCCGGTGACTATCCGCAACAGTCGCGCGGGATCAGTGAACACGTCAGCACGGCCATAGGCATGCACCGCCAGATAATTCCAGGTGGGCACCACTTTGCCGTGCTCGGCCTTAGCGGCATAAAAAGAAGGGCTGATGTAGGCGTCTGCGCCCTGGAAAATCAGCAGTGCTTGCGCGCCGGTCTCCAGGGCTTTCCACTGCGGATTGGCCTTGGCCAGATGCCCATACAGCGTGCCGTGTGGACCCTGAGTGGGTTCGAGCAACAAGGGTATATGGCTCGCTTGCACACCGGTCTCGTCAAAAGTGACCAGTGTCGCCAGGCGCGTGGCTTCTATCTGCCGGTGCAGGCTGGCGAGGTCCTCGAGTTTGAAATAGCTGGGCGTGTACATGAGATTTTCCTTGGCGGCTGGGCCAATCCTAGGCAGCCTAATGGTTCGTTGTAAGAGCCATTTATGGTCAATCTCATAGGGCCAATCCCATGCACGTACCCACGCCGGCGCTGACCTTCGATTTCGCCGGCATCGCGCTGAACCGCCGCCATGGCCTCAGCCGCCAGCTCTATCAGACCCTGCGCGAGCGTATCCTCGACGGTCGCTTGTCCGGGGGCACGCGCTTGCCCGCAAGCCGGGATCTGGCGTTGTCCCTCGGCATCTCGCGCAACAGCGTGATGCGCGCTTATGAGCAGCTTTACGCTGAAGGCTTTACCGAGACCCGCGTTGGGGACGGCACCTATGTCGCGCAATTGAGGGAGAAACCGTCAGCCGCAAAAAAACTATCCACACACCTGTCCACAGGGTTATCACCAAGCTTATCAACAGGTTTATCCACAAAATGGCCGACGGTATCGGCCGAATTGCCAAACAATCTTATCCACAGCACGGCGATGAACACGCTGGAACAGCATCATTTACGACCCCCGAAAAGCGGCCTGCCGAAGGCGTTTCGAACAGGGGTTCCGGCATTCGATCTGTTCCCTTTTGACACGTGGGGCAAGCTGCACGCGGCTTTCTGGCGTAAGCCGGGCTTGCAACATCTAGGCTATGGCGATCCGGCCGGCGAATGGCGTTTGCGGGAGCTGATCGCGGCTTACTTGAGGACGTCCCGCGATCTTCGCTGCGCACCTGAGCAAATTGTGATCACCAATGGCGCGCAGCAGGCGATAACCCTTTGTGCACAGCTGCTGCTGGAGCCGGGCGACGTAGTGGCCATCGAAAATCCGGGGTACCGCGCAGCCGGTCATGCCTTCGGAGTGGCTGGCGCCCAGTTGCAGGGCATGGCGGTTGACGTCGAGGGCATGCGCAGTCCGGGGCGCGACGACTCAGGCTGCAAGTTGGCGTACGTGACGCCCTCTCATCAATACCCGATGGGCGTGACCATGAGTCTGGCGCGGCGGCTGGAACTGCTCGCGTGGGCCGAGCGCAATCAGGGCTGGATCGTCGAAGACGACTACGACGGCGAATACCGCTACAGCGGTGCCCCGCTGGCGCCGTTGGCAGCGCTGGATCGTAGCGGTCGCGTGCTGTATGTCGGGACCTTCGGCAAGGTCGCGTTTCCGGCCCTGCGTCTGGGTTATCTGGTGTTGCCGCGCAACCTGGTAGAGCCGTTCAGCCGGCGACGGGCCGTGGACATGCGTCATTCCGAGGTCGGCACGCAAGTGGTCATGGCCGAGTTCATCGCGGCGGGTCACTTTCAGCGGCACATCCGTCGCATGCGCCGGGCTGCCTTGAGTCGACGTGACGCATTACTGGCCGACTGGCCCCATGAACTTGCGGGTTGCAGCCCGATGATCAAGCCGGTTGCAGGGCTGCATGTCACGGTCGCGGTGGACACGTTAGAGCGTGAGACCGAACTGGTGACCAAAGCGGAAAGTGTCGGGGTCGAGGTCGCGCCGTTGAGTGAGTACTGGCTGCCGGAGTCAGAAACGCCGATGGATGATCGGGCCGGGCTGGTGTTGGGATTTGCGGCGGTGCCCGAGGCCGACATCGCCTCGGCGCTGGCGCGGTTGCGAAGCGTCTGGCGGGTTTGAGGGTGCTGAAGCCGGTGGCGGCGTCGGCGCGTCATCCCGCAGGCACCGGCGTATACTCGCGCCCATCGCAATCCTTCTCCGAGATACGCCCATGAGTCTTCTTCTCTCTGCGGCGCCGCAGCGCAAGCTTGGCGCGCCGCTGATCGCCTTCCTCTTGTTGGTGGTCGGCGCTCTTTTCCTGCAATCGGCCGTTGGCGGCAGGCAAGTGCTATTACTGATCGTTGGCGCCGCGCTGGGCCTGACGCTCTATCACGCTGCGTTCGGCTTCACCTCGGCCTGGCGGGTATTTATCAACGAGCGACGCGGTGCCGGTTTACGCGCGCAAATGGTGATGCTGGCCGTCGCGGTGGTGCTGTTTTTCCCCGCGCTGGGTGCCGGTACGCTGTTCGGCACGCCGGTCACCGGCCTCGTGGCCCCGGCCGGTGTGTCCGTAGTCTTCGGCGCCTTCATCTTCGGCATCGGCATGCAAATGGGCGGCGGCTGTGCGTCTGGCACGCTGTTCACCGTCGGCGGCGGCAATGCGAGGATGCTCGTGACCCTGCTGTTCTTCATCATTGGCTCGCTGATCGCCACCCATCACGTCGATTGGTGGTTCTCGCTGCCGTCGTTTCCTGCCACCTCCATCGTCAAAAGCTTCGGTGTGATGCCCGCGCTGCTCACGAGCCTGGCCCTGTTCGCGGTCATCGCCCTTGTGACCGTCACGCTGGAAAAGCGTCGGCATGGGGAGCTGGAAGCGGCCGTCACCAGTGAGCACGTTGGCTTGCGCCGTTTCCTCCGTGGCCCCTGGCCGCTGGTGTGGGGCGCGGTAGGGTTGGCGCTGCTCAATTACGCCACGCTGGCATTGGCAGGTCGTCCCTGGGGAATCACCTCGGCTTTCGCGCTGTGGGGCGCAAAGGTCGCCGGTGGTTTGGGCGTGGATGTGGGCAGCTGGCCGTTTTGGCAGATGCCGGCAAACGCCAAGGCGTTGGCCGCGCCGGTGTGGGAGGACATCACCACCGTCATGGACATCGGCATCATGCTGGGTGCGGCAGTGGCGGCGGGTCTTGCAGGACGATTCGCCCCGAGTCTGAAAATCCCGACACGCTCGTTGATCGCGGCAGTGATTGGCGGACTGTTGCTGGGCTACGGCTCGCGCCTGGCGTACGGCTGCAACATCGGCGCGTACTTCAGCGGCATCGCCTCAGGCAGCCTGCACGGCTGGCTTTGGCTGGTCGCTGCCTTCGCAGGCAACGCAGTGGGCGTGAGGATTCGGCCGTTCTTCTTTGCGGGTGAGCGTCGGCCCGCTGTATTGACCGGATGCTGATCGAGTGATCTAAATGAAGGAGGGCGCTTGCCCGCGATTGCGGGCAAGCGCTCTTAAGCAGGATTTAACCGGCGATTTGCTCTTTCGCCCGCTTGGCGATGTTTTCCGCCGTGAATCCGTATTTGGCCTGCAGTTTGTCGATGGGAGCCGACGCACCGAAGGTGTTCATCACGATCTTCGCGCCGGTCTGACCGACATACCGATCCCAGCCCACCGGCCCTGCCTGCTCCACCACCACCCGGGCTTTAACGTCCGGCGGCAGCACGCCGTCGCGATAGGCCTTGTCCTGATCCTCGAACAGTTCCCAGCTCGGCATCGACACCACTCGCGCCGCGACCCCCTCGGCTTTGAGCTTCTCGAACGCCTCGACGGTCATGCCGACCTCGCTGCCGGTGGCGATCAGGATGACGTCCACTTTGCCTTCCACCGCATCGGCCAGCACATAAGCGCCTTTGGTTAAGCCCTCGGCGCTCGCGTATTTCGAGCGATCAAGGGTTGGCAGCGGCTGACGCGACAGCACCAGGCACGACGGCCTGCTGGTTTGCGCCAGTGCAATTTTCCAGGCTTGGGCCGTTTCGTTGGCATCGCCCGGACGAATCGTCAGCACACCCGGTGTCGCACGCAGCTGAGTCAGTTGCTCGATAGGCTGGTGGGTCGGGCCGTCCTCGCCGACGCCAATGGAGTCATGGGTAAATACGAAGATAACCGGCAATTCCATGATCGACGCCAGACGGATCGGTGGCTTCATGTAATCGCTGAACACCAGAAAGGTCGAGGTATACGGGCGGATGTATGACAGAGCCAGACCGTTGGCAATGGAACCCATGGCATGTTCGCGGATACCGAAGTGTAGGTTTCGACCGCCGTAATTGCCTGCTTCGAAGCTGCCTGCCCCATCAAACGTCAGGTTGGTTTTGGTCGACGGCGAAAGGTCGGCCGAGCCACCGATCAGCCAAGGGATTTGCTCGGCAAATGCATTCAGCACCTTGCCACCGGAAGCGCGCGAGGCGATGCCTTTGGCGTCCGCTTCAAAACGCATCTCCTTGTCCTGCCAGCCTTCGGGCATTTCACCGGCACGCATGCGCTTGAGCTGATCAGCGAGGTCGGGCTGGTCCTTTTCAAACTGGTTGAAGGTCGCCAGCCAGGCGTCGTAATCGCTGCCGCCGCGCTCCAGCAATGCATCACGCAGGCAATGGCGGGCATCTTCCGGCACCAGGAAGCTGCTGTTTTCATCCCAGCCGTAGGCTTTTTTCGTCAGCTTGATTTCGTCATCGCCCAGCGGTTCGCCGTGGGCGGCAGACGTGTTGTGCTTATTGGGAGAACCGAAGCCAATGATGCTGTCAACCACGATCAAGGTCGGTGCATCGCTGGTTTGCTGAAAGGTCTGCAGCGCTTTTGCCAGGGCGTTGGCGTCGTTGGCGTCTTTGACGTGCAGGGTTTTCCAGCCGTAGCCCTCGAAACGCTTCTGCACATCGTCGCTGTAAGCCAGCTCGGTATGGCCTTCGATGCTGATGGTGTTGTTGTCGTAGATCCAGCACAGGTTCGACAGCTTCAAATGTCCGGCAAGTGAAGCCGCTTCTGCGGTGACGCCTTCCATCATGTCGCCATCGCCGCACAGCACGTAAACGCTGTAATCGAACAGCGTAGCGCCGGGCTTGTTGAAGTGCTCGCCCAGCCAGCGCTCGCCCATCGCCATGCCGACGCTGTTGGCGCAGCCTTGGCCCAGCGGGCCAGTGGTGGTCTCTACGCCGGTGGTCATGCGGTATTCAGGATGGCCCGGAGTTTTGGAGTCCATCTGACGAAACTGCTTGATGTCCTCGAGGCTCACCGCAGGCTTGCCCGATGGTTTGCCGTGCTCGTCGATCTCGATCACACCTGCCAGGTGCAGCAGCGAATAAAGCAGCATCGAAGCGTGGCCGACCGATAGCACAAAGCGGTCCCGGTTTGGCCAGTCAGGGTGTTCCGGGTGATAACGCAGGAAATCTTTCCACAGCGTGTAGCCGACAGGTGCCAGCGCCATAGGCGTGCCGGGGTGGCCGGAATTGGCTTTCTGCACGGCATCCATGGCCAGGGTGCGAATGGTATTGATGGTCAGTTGGTCGCGGTCGGTGTGCGGCGTGAACGTGCGCGCAGCGCCTGATCGTTCGGTGGAGGGAGTATTGGCAGACGAGCTCATTAACGTTCTCCTCGTGACGGGTAGCTGAAACATCCAGATAGGTGTTGAGCACAGGGAGGGCGTTATCGTTCCATGAACAATCTGTCAGCCGGCTCGGGGGAGAACCGATTCAGCTTTCCTAGAGTAATTGGTTACATTTAGCCTGTGGTCGTAACGAACGAACTTGCCTGCAGGTATTCGAAGCTGTGGGTCGAGCCTTTGCCGACTGATTCAACGTATTGCGACGGGGGTGGCTTTTGCAGGAATTTATCGTCAAGAAGTACCGGACAATGATCCGGACGTTTACCTACATCGGTTGGTCCTTGTTCTGGCTGCTGATCTGGGACGTTGTCGTCACCGCCGACTTCATGCTGTTTCTGGATCGCAAGATCACCCTGCCATCGATGCCACTGACTCTGCTGGGTTCTGCGCTGGTGGTGCTGACCAGCTTCCGCAACACGAGCGCATACAACCGCTGGTGGGAAGCGCGCACGTTATGGGGCGCGCTGGTGAATAACTCCCGCAGTTTCGCCCGGCAGGTGCTGACGTTCATTGATGACGAGGACGGCCTGAACCCGGTCAAGGCCACACTGCTGCGCCGTCACGTGGCTTACGTCGAATGCCTCTCGGCCCATTTGAAGGGCAGCGATTGCGCCGAGCAGGTGACCGCGATGATTTCCCGGGAAGAGTACGAGCGCCGTACCCGCACCAACAACTTCCCCAACGCGATTCTCAATGAGTCTGCCGCGATCATCGCGCAGGAATACAAGGCCGGCCGCCTGGACAGCATCCGTCTGGAGCGCCTCGAAGCGACGCTGGTGGAAATTTCCAATAATCAGGGCGGAATGGAGCGCATCGCCAATACGCCGTTGCCTTACCCCTACGTGACGTTTCCGCGCCTGTTCATCACGCTGTTCTGCATCATTGTGCCGATCGGCCTGGTAGACACGCTGGGATGGTTCACGCCGCTGGCGTCCACCGTGGTGGGCTTCATGCTGCTGGCAATCGAGAAAATCGGCACCGACCTGCAAAGCCCGTTCAAAGCCTCCGAGCACGAGATCCAGATGAAAGCGCTGTGCGAAAACATCTCCGGCAATCTGAATTCGATGCTGCAGGACGCGATGGATAAGCGGCCGGTTGAAGTGGCTTATTCGTAGATCTAGATATTCCCTGCGTCCCGGCTCTGCGAGGTCAGCATTAAATGCTACATAGCGTGGGACGTTTTGAATTAGCGAGCCGCTACCGGATGTGAAATGGCGTAAGACGTCGGCGAGCTGTATCACCTGGTGACGTTTATCCCCGTGCTGCTGATCTATGTTGACTATGGTTAAAGCCGTTGGGCGGAGTCATGGCCCTATCGACATAAATCATACCCGTAACGGGTATACACTCAGAATCAGGTGATCGGATGATGGTGCTGAAGCGAAGGGATTTCGCAAAGTGGCAAGCTGGCGAAAATCTTTCCGACAACGCGCTCTGCGATGCAGTTGCAGAGATGGAAGAGGGTTTGGTCGACGCGGATTTGGGAGGAAGCTTGTACAAGAAGCGAGTCGCCCGGTCCGGCGGAGGGAAGAGCAGCGGTTATCGTACCCTGCTATCCGCGAGGTCGGGAGACAGCTACGTGTTTCTGATCGGTTTTGCGAAAAGCGCCCGAGCAAATATTACGGCTGAGGAAAAGAAGGCTCTGCGCTATGCGGGCAAAGTTTTTCTCGGCCTGCCCGAGGATGCAATGGTGTTGGCTTTGCGGGCTGGAACGTTAGAGGAGGTTCACTGTGACCAGTAAAATCATTGAGGCGCTACGGGCAGATATCGCCGAGCTTTATGCGGAAGGCGCTGTGGGCAAGATCACCCTGCGCGAGTTTGAGTCGATATGCCCAGCACCCGTCCGGGAGCTTAGCCCTGGGGATATACGGAACTTGAGGCTGGCGTTGAATTTCAGCCAGCCTGTATTCGCGCTGCACCTTAACACTACAGCTTCAACGGTACGCAAATGGGAACAGGGCGATAGCCGTCCTGCAGGACCTGCGTTGAAATTGCTGAATGTCATCGCCGACAAAGGCCTGCAGTCCATCATCTGAGCGGCGCTAGTCGCTCAGCGCAATTCCCCACACACATCCAGCTCCACCAACCGCCGCACGTCATCCCCATTTAGTCCAGCCCCCAACAGTGCATGCAGCTTGCCGAACGCAGCTTCGCGGGTCATGCCGCCGCCGGACAGCACGCCGACACCGCGCAGACGACTGCCGGCCTCATACACATCCAGTTCGACGCCGCCTTCGTGGCATTGGGTAATCGCCACGACGACGACGCCTTGCCGGTGCGCACGCCGCAGGCTGGCAAGAAAGTCGGCGTTATCGCTGGGGCCCGTGCCGCTGCCGAAGCATTCCAACACAAGACCCTGAATACCGCTGTCGATCAGACCGTCGAGCTGAGCGGCGCCAATGCCGGGAAACAGGGGCAGCACGGCGACGTTCGCCAGTTGCCTGGGCTGACGATAATCCAGTGCCGCTGGCAACGCCGATGCGGCCTCACCACCCCGAGCGCGATTAAGTGCCGCGAACGGATTACGGCCGAAGCTGCGGATCTTCGCGCAACGAGTGGGCTCGAGCAGCTCGCCGTGGAAGTACAGATGCACCCCCGAGGCGAGCCCGTGACCCAACGCCTGCAAGGCGCCGTTGACGTTTTCCCAGGCATCGCTGTCGGGAACCCCCGCTGGCAGCATGGAGCCGGTGAACACCACAGGGGCATTCAGGCCCAACAGTTGAAAGCTCATGGCCGCTGCGCTGTAGGCCAGGGTGTCGGTGCCGTGCAGGATCAGCACGGCATCGCAACCTTGCGCTTCAATTGCCTCGACCACCGCCTCACGCAAGCGCTGCCAGTAGGCGGGCGTCATGTTGGCGCTGTCGATCAGGGGAGACATTTCGCGGAACGTCCACTGCGGCACGACCATTTCGGGCAGTGCAGCCAGTTGCTCAGCCATGCGCGCTTCAAAGCCGGAAGCGGGTGCCAGCCCGTTTTCGCTGGCCTGCATGCCGATAGTTCCACCGGTATACAGCACCATCACCTGGCGGGCTGATGCGTGGTTTTCGCGGTTCATGCCTGTCTCCCTGGATTAACGTTCAAATGATCAACGCGGGTCCGCGACGGGTTTGCCGCTGATCGCTTGCGCGTGGGCCGCAGGCTGAGCGGCATCAGGCTTTGGCCAGGCTTTCAGGTCCAGGTCCAGATCGGGGAACTGGCTGGAGTCGAAGACTGGCGTCTTGATGCCGGCTTTACGCTGGGCATCGTAGTCGTTCAACACCCGCAGCGCGATTTTGAACAGCATCGCCAACGCGATCAGGTTGACGAAGGCCAGCAGCGTCATGGTGATGTCGGCGAAGGCGAACACCGTGCCCAGATCTTCAACGGCGCCCCACAGAATCAGCGCAAGGACCAATACGCGATAGAAGAAGATCGCCTTGCGGTTCTCGCCCAGCAGGAAGCGCAGGCTGTTTTCGCCCAGGTAGTAGTTGTAGAGGATGGAGGTGAACACGAACAGCGCCAGCGCCACGCTGATGAACAGTCTGCCCCAGTCACCGACGACGGCGGCGAGGGAGTTCTGCGTCAGGGCAATACCATCGCCTTCGAAGCCAGGCGTGTAGAAACCCGACAGCAGGATCAGCAGCGCGGTGCAGGTGCAGATGACGAAAGTGTCGAGGAATACGCTGAACGCCTGAACCACACCCTGTGCAACCGGGTGCTCGACCTGAGCGACCGCTGCAACGTTGGGCGCACTGCCCAGCCCGGCTTCGTTGGCGAAGACGCCACGTTTGACGCCCATGACAATGGCGCTGCCGATCAGGCCACCAAACACTTCATCCATGCCGAACGCGCTTTTGACAATGGTCATCAGCATGTGCGGAACGTGTTCGAACTGCACGCCGATGACATACAGCGTGACGGCGATATAGACCAGCGTCTTGATCGGCACCAGCAGGTCGGCGACCTTGGCGATGCGCTTGATCCCGCCGACGAACACCAGACCCAGCAGAATCGCCAGACCGACGCCGGCGTAGCCTGGCGAGATCTTGAAGGCGTCGTTGAGCGAGTGGGTCACGGCGTGGGATTGCAGGCCGTTGAAGGCAAAACCGAAGGTCACCAGCAACAACACCGCCATGATCATGCCCAGCCAGCGTTTGCCCAGCCCGTGCTGAATGTAATACGACGGACCGCCGCGGAACTGGCCTTCGGCGTCGCAGCGTTTGTACAGTTGGCCGAGGGAGCATTCGAAAAAGCTGCTCGCCATGCCGACAAGGGCAGTGACCCACATCCAGAACACTGCGCCGGGGCCACCCAGGGTCACGGCAATGCCGACGCCTGCGATGTTGCCGGCGCCAACACGGCCGGCAAGGCTCAGCATCAAGGCCTGAAATGAACTCAACTGGCCCGCGCTGCTGCGCAGACTGTCGCGGAACACCGCGAACATGTGAAAGAAGTGACGGAACTGAACGAAACGCGAGCGAATCGTGAAATATCCACCGAGCCCAACAATGAGCACGATCAGTACTTTTCCCGAGAGGAAGTCGTTGATGACTTCAAGCATTGGTGTTTCCTCGCTTTCTTAGAGGGTGCGCACTATACCGGCGCGCGTTATTGGAGTCTTTATCCGGTTTGCATCAAGCCCATATGACACTGGGCAAAAAAAAGGGCCTGGAAGCGTGTGCTCCCGGCCCTCAAAAGGGTGAGGGGTGTCTAGACCCTCAGCCTGGTGATCATGTTGCAAGTGCTGCAGAGCCGGACGATCAAGCCTTCAAGGGCACGAGCCGCGGCGCAATCATGTTCTCGGGGCGCAGGATGTCCGCCAGCATGACGTCGTCCAGCAAGCCCTCTTCACGCACCAGCTCCAGCACGCCACGGCCTGTTTCGAGCGCGATACGGGCAATGCGAGTGGCGTTTTCGTAGCCGATGTACGGGTTCAGCGCAGTGACGAGGCCGATCGAGTGCTCGACCAGCTCACGGCAGCGCACTTCGTTGGCGGTAATGCCGACGATGCAGTGCTCGCGCAGCATGTCCATGGCGCGCTGCAGCAGGCGAATCGAGTCGAAGATCTTGTAGGCGATCAACGGCTCCATCACGTTCAACTGCAATTGACCGCCTTCGGCCGCGATGGTCAGCGCCAGGTCGTTGCCCATGATTTCAAAGGCGCACATGTTCACCGCCTCCGGAATCACCGGATTCACCTTGCCCGGCATGATCGAGCTGCCTGGCTGACGGGCAGGGAGGTTGATTTCGTTGATGCCGGTGCGCGGGCCGCTGGAGAGCAGGCGCAGGTCGTTGCAGATCTTCGACAGCTTGACCGCGGTGCGCTTGAGCATCCCGGAGAACAGCACGAAAGCACCCATGTCGGACGTGGCTTCGATCAGGTCCGCAGCCGGCACCAGCGGCTGGCCGCTGATGGTCGCCAGACGCTGAACGGCCAGGTGCTGATAACCAGGGTCGGCGTTGATGCCGGTACCGATGGCAGTGCCGCCGAGGTTAACTTCGGTCAGCAGCTCAGGGGCCAGGCTGCGCAGGCGGTTGAGGTCTTCTGTCAAGGTGGTGGCGAAGGCGCGGAATTCCTGACCCAGGGTCATTGGCACCGCGTCTTGCAGTTGGGTACGACCCATTTTCAACACGTGGTTGAACTCGTGGCCTTTGGCCGCGAACGCCTGAATCAGGCTGTCGAGGCTGGCGAGCAGCGCGTCGTGGCCCAACAGCAGACCCAGGCGAATGGCCGTCGGGTAGGCGTCGTTGGTGGACTGCGCCATGTTCACGTCGTTGTTCGGGTGCAGGAATGTGTATTCGCCTTTGGCATGGCCCATCGCTTCGAGCGCGATGTTGGCGATGACTTCGTTGGCGTTCATGTTGGTGGAGGTGCCGGCGCCGCCTTGAATCATGTCGACGACGAACTGATCGTGGAAATCACCGCGGATCAGTCGCGCGCAGGCTTCGCTGATGCCCGCATGTTTCTCGTTGCTCAAATGGCCCAGCTGATGGTTTGCGTCCGCTGCTGCCTGCTTGACCATCGCCAGCGCTACGACCAGCTTTGGGTAGTGCGAAAGCGGAACGCCAGAGAGGCGGAAGTTATGCACTGCGCGCAGGGTCTGGATGCCGTAATACGCTTCAGCGGGTACTTCGAGAACGCCAAGCAAGTCTTTTTCGATGCGAAATGATGCAGCGGAGGACATGATAGAGAAAGTCTCAAGATGGGCACGGACTAAGCCGGAACGCCCTTGATACTAGGCCTGTAGGCTATTCTGGACCAATGCTGTAAAACGCTGCCCTATGCGCAATCGGCATAATGCCGTGGTGACGTGGGGATTGTTGCAAGCGTGTGAATCAGTGTATGACGCTCCCGTTTGCGCCTGCGTATGCGTAACTTCTTTTAGGTTGGAGAAACGATGAACCTGGAAAGCAAATGGCTGGAAGACTTCAGTGCGCTGGCCGCGACCCGCAGTTTTTCCCAGGCAGCGGAGCGTCGGTTCGTCACGCAACCGGCTTTCAGCCGGCGCATTCGCAGCCTCGAAGCAGCCTTGGGGCTGACGCTCGTCAATCGCTCGCGCACGCCGATCGAACTGACAGCGGCGGGGCAGTTATTCCTCGTCACCGCGCGCACGGTGGTCGACCAGCTCGGCGAAGTGCTGCGTCATTTGCACCATCTGGAGAGCGGGCAGGGCGAGGTCATGCAGATCGCTGCGGCGCACTCGCTGGCACTGAGTTTTTTTCCCCGCTGGATCGCGCAATTGCGCAACGAAGGGCTGAACATTGCCACACGCCTGGTCGCCACCAACGTCGGTGACGCGGTGCACGCGCTGCGCGAAGGCGGCTGCGATCTGATGCTGGCGTTCTACGACCCCGACGCGGCGCTGCAAATGGACGCCGAGATCTTCCCGTCGTTGCATCTGGGCGTGACCGAAATGCTGCCGGTCTGCTCGACGGACGAAGAGGGACGGCCGCTGTTCGACCTGGAAGGGGAGCAGAGCGTGCCGCTGCTGGCGTACAGCGCAGGTGCGTTTCTGGGTCGCTCGGTGAACCTGCTGTTGCGCCAGCGCAGCGTGCGCTTCACGACGATTTACGAAACGGCAATGGCCGACAGCCTCAAGGGCATGGCGTTGCAGGGGTTGGGGATCGCATGGGTGCCAAGGCTGAGCGTGACGGCGGAGCTCGAACGGGGAGAGCTGGTGATCTGCGGCGGCACTCAGTGGCACGTCCCGCTGGAGATTCGGCTGTACCGCTGCGCCTTGGTTCGCAAGGCCAATGTCCGGCTGTTGTGGCGCAAACTTGAAGCCGGCGGCACCTCGCCTGCCGCTTGACCTCGAAGTCAGCAAATCCGGGCTTGTACGGGCCGTTCTGGTTGGCTGACGGGAGGTCGCCGGCAGTCTGTCAAACGAGGATCTTTGCGGTATACTCCGCGGCCTTCGGCCGGTTCGACTGGTCATCATTTGTACAACAAGCCACGCCGGTCCTCCCGCGTGGCTTGTTGTTTTTAGCCGCGCCTGCGGGCGCCCGATGAGAGGCACGACGATGAGCGCACTGGTTGGCGTGATCATGGGCTCCAAGTCCGATTGGTCCACCCTTAGCCACACCGCCGACATGCTTGAAAAGCTCGGCATTCCGTACGAAATCAAAGTGGTTTCGGCGCACCGCACGCCCGATCTGCTGTTCAAGTACGCTGAAGAAGCCGAAGGCCGTGGCATCGAGGTGATCATCGCCGGCGCCGGTGGCGCCGCTCACCTGCCAGGCATGTGCGCTGCCAAGACTCATCTGCCCGTTCTGGGTGTCCCGGTTCAGTCTTCCATGCTGTCGGGCGTCGATTCATTGCTCTCCATCGTGCAGATGCCTGCCGGCATTCCGGTCGCGACCCTGGCCATCGGCAAAGCAGGCGCGATCAACGCTGCGCTGTTGTCGGCCAGTATTCTGGGCGCCAAGCACCCACACTTCCACGCAGTGCTGAAGACATTCCGCGCTGAGCAGACAGACAGCGTTCTGGACAATCCAGACCCACGCGAGGCCTGAGGTTTTCATGAAGATCGGCGTAATCGGTGGCGGCCAGTTGGGTCGCATGTTGGCACTGGCGGGCACTCCGCTGGGGATGAACTTCGCCTTCCTTGACCCTGCACCGGACGCCTGCGCCGCTGCCCTTGGCGAACACCTGCTCGCCGATTACGGCGATCAGGAACACCTGCGCCTGCTGGCGAATGACGTTGATCTGGTCACCTTCGAATTTGAAAGCGTGCCGGCTGAAACCGTCGCTTTCCTGTCGCAGTTCGTGCCGGTTTACCCGAGTGCCGAAGCACTGCGGATCGCCCGCGATCGCTGGTTTGAAAAAAGCATGTTCAAGGACCTCGGCATCCCGACGCCAGCGTTCGCTGACATCCAGTCCCAGGCGGATCTGGACGCTGCGGTGGCCAGCATCGGTCTGCCGGCCGTGTTGAAAACCCGCACGCTGGGTTATGACGGCAAGGGCCAGAAAGTCCTGCGCACCCCTGAAGACGTGAGCGGCACCTTCGCCGAACTGGGCAGCGTGCCGTGCCTGCTGGAGGGCTTTGTGCCGTTCACCGGCGAAGTCTCGCTGATCACCGTACGCGCCCGTGATGGCGAAACCCGGTTCTATCCGTTGGTTCACAACACCCATGACAGCGGCATTCTGCGCCTGTCCATCGCCAGCACCGATCACCCGCTGCAGGTGCTGGCTGAGGATTACGCCGGTCGCGTGCTCAAGCAGCTGGATTATGTAGGGGTGCTGGCCTTTGAGTTCTTCGAAGTCGATGGCGGCCTGAAAGCCAACGAGATCGCCCCGCGCGTCCACAACTCGGGCCACTGGACCACCGAAGGCGCCGAGTGCAGCCAGTTCGAGAACCATCTGCGCGCTGTTGCCGGTCTGCCGTTGGGTTCGACGGCCAAGGTCGGCGAAAGCGCGATGCTCAATTTCATCGGTGAAGTGCCGGCAGTGGATCAGGTCATCGCCGTCGAAGATTGCCATCTGCACCACTACGGCAAAGCCTTCAAGGCCGGGCGCAAGGTCGGCCACGCCACCGTGCGCAGCAAAGATCGCGCAACGCTGGATCGTCAGGTGAAACGGGTCGAAGCCTTGATCAAAAACTGATCACAGCGGTGTCCTGCACATCCTGTTGAACCATTCGCCACCGCTGCCCCTCTCATAGCGTGTTGCCGATAGCTAGCTAGGCTATTGGCATATTCATTCAAACAGAGGGACATGGCATGGGAATCATCGGAACCATCTTCATCGGCTTGATCGTAGGTCTGCTGGCGCGCTTCCTGAAGCCAGGCGACGACAGCATGGGCTGGATCATGACCATCCTGCTCGGCATCTGTGGCTCGCTGGCCGCCACTTATGGTGGTCAGGCGCTGGGTATCTATCGCGCAGGTGAGGGTGCAGGTTTCCTCGGTGCGCTCGTCGGCGCGATCATCCTGCTGGTGATCTACGGCATGATTAAAAAGCGTTAAGCACCGCTGGCCCTCTGCGCTATTGCTGCGCGGAGGGCTAGAATGCCCGGCACTCAACTCCTCCCGCCGAGCATCTCCAATGCGTCATCTCCTTTTCGTTTCACTGCTGCTGGTCTGCGGACTGGTACGCGCCGCTGAATTACCCGAAACCGACTGGCTCGAACTGATGCCGAAGTCGGATCAGAAAGCCCTCGAATCCATGCCCGAAATCGACCACAACTCGCCGGAAGGTCAGGGAACGTTCGACAGCAAGGGCGGGTTGAAGCAGAGCAAGGGCTTGCCTGCCGTCATGTACTCCACCAAAACCGTCGCGTCGATGAACGACAAAACCATCCGCCTGGGTGGCTATCCGGTGCCGCTGGAGACTGATGCGAAAGGCCACAGCACGCTGTTCTTCCTCGTCCCGTACCCGGGCGCCTGCATCCACGTGCCGCCACCGCCGCCGAATCAGCTGGTGCTGGTGCGCTATCCGAAAGGCCTGAAAATCTCCGACATTTACACACCGTTGTGGGTCGTCGGCACCTTAAAGGTCGAGAAGGTCAGCAATGATCTCGCCGACGCCGCCTACGCGCTGGATGCATCGAAAGTGCGTGTGGTGGTTGAGGCGGATTTGTAGGGACTGGCGCCGCGCACAGATCCCGATGGGACCGGCTCGACGCACTGTAGGACTGGCTTTAGCCGGGAAGACGTCGGGTGTTGCACCACAAAATTGATGGTGCTCAAACCGGCCCCTTCCAGGCTAATGCCGGTCCTTGTAGACTGCGTGCCTTCAGTGAGACTGGCTGTAGCGCTTACCGTCAGGCTTCTGCCAACGGCTCGGCCCAGATGCTGACGCTCAGCGCGTGCATATCACCCGGTTTGAGCGTCACGACGTCAGTCATGACGTTGGCTGTCTCAACGCATACCATGCTCTTCCAGCCATCAGCCTGCATATCGTCGAAGGTCAGGGTCTTGTCGATCCACGGGTTCCAGACGATGGCCGATTGCGAACCCGCCGTCTGAATCTGAATACGGCGTTCCCATGTCGGGTCGACCACTGAGATCAGGTTAGGCGTGTCCTGATAAATCCGGTCCGTCTCGCCAGTGAACGTAATGTCACCCACCTGGACGTTCTGGGTGTCCCAGCTCTCCAGTGTGTTCAGGTACTCGACGCCATCCAGCCCTTCGATGCTGATCTGGGCCACGTCGCTCACCGCGAAATAACTGTGCAGCGCCTGGCTGAGCGTGACGTCTTCTGCTCCAGCGTTGAAGCTCACCAGACTGACATTCAGCGCGGCATCCAGGCGGATGTGCAGCTTCAGGCCAACGGCGTGCGGCCAGCCCGGCAAATGCCCTTCGGCCTGGGGCTGGATGAATTCGACGA
The DNA here is from genome assembly GCF_014841665.1 of Pseudomonas sp. CFBP 8772. Lineage (NCBI taxonomy): Bacteria > Pseudomonadati > Pseudomonadota > Gammaproteobacteria > Pseudomonadales > Pseudomonadaceae > Pseudomonas > Pseudomonas sp. CFBP 8772. The sequence continues at coordinate 224,466 of NZ_JACYUI010000002.1, forward strand.
TCAATGCGTCGCCGTCCTCACCCACGCCCATCAACTCCCAGCCGATCGCCCGGACTTCACCGTGGGCCTTTGCCTGTTCGTCGCTCTCGCGCATGGCCTGCACGCTTTGTGGATTGCGCTGCAAATTGCCAAACCACGGCCAGCAGATGGGCATCCCGCCGCGAATAGGCTTACCCGATTTGAACAACGCCCCCGGGTTGGACCAGATCAGCGGCTTATCGCCGTCCACCTGGTAACTGATGATATGAGCGCCTTGCTGGGCGATCACCAGCTCGGCCTGGCCGTGGCGGATGCGCCAGCAGTTAAGCTCACCGAGCTGGAAGGATTCGACGTTTGACGTAGGCATAGGGGTTCTCACTCGAAGGACAGTGACTGAATCAGACTGCGCCAAGCTTGATGAGTTTGTTGCGCAAAGCCAAGGGCGGGCACATCGGCCCACCCGGGCTTAAGGATCAGCGTCGGGCAGGCACCGAGCGGGTACGGCCGCTGCCGTCGATGGCGACAAAAACGAACACCGCTTCGGTCACCTTGCGCCATTCGCTGGACAGTGGATCATCGCTCCACACCTCGACCATCATCTGAATCGAGCTGCGGCCGATTTCCAGGGTCTGGGTATAGAACGACAACTGCGCCCCCACCGCGACGGGCACCAGGAACGCCATGCGGTCGATGGCTACAGTCGCCACACGTCCTCCGGCCACCTTGCTCGCCATGGCAGTACCGGCGAGGTCCATCTGGGAAACCAGCCAGCCGCCGAAAATATCGCCGAAGCCGTTGGTTTCGCGGGGCAGGGCGGTAATCTGCAGGGCAAGATCGCCCTGCGGTATCGGATCTTCTTGTTCGAGCTCAATCATTATTGGGTCCCTCTGACCCATGACTCTACTAAGTCTTCATTTTGTTTAAAGGGAAACTCTGCGAAAACGACTTGGGCAAATGGCTTCGCACAACTTCCCTGAAGAGCCCGGTTGAGTCGCGGCCGGCAAGTATATCGAGCGCGCCGTCTTGACACGACCGCCGCTTTTTCATGATGCCTTCGCGTCATTGCAATCCATGTGCATTTGTACGCAATTTGCTATCGTGCCGGACCGACCTGGCGCACTACGCCATTTTTGGCACGCAATTTTGATGCCCGATTAACTTTTCGAGTCGAGAAATCGCGTGTGAAGCCGTTACCCACGGTTGAGTCACCGTTGATTTTTCGCCCAAAGAGAGCCTCAAAAGAGAAGCCATTGTCATGTCCTCTGTGCCTTTAAGCGCCACACAGCCTTCGCGCCCGCTGAACCGTAACGATTACAAAACCCTTTCACTGTCTGCCCTGGGCGGAGCGTTGGAGTTCTACGACTTCATCATTTTCGTGTTCTTTGCAGCAGTAGTAGGCAAGCTGTTTTTCCCCGTAGATATGCCCGAATGGCTACGTTTGATGCAAACGTTTGGCATTTTTGCCGCCGGTTATCTGGCTCGGCCGCTGGGCGGCATCGTCATGGCGCACTTTGGTGACCTGTTGGGCCGCAAGAAAATGTTCACCCTGAGCATTTTCCTGATGGCCGTGCCGACGCTGATCATGGGCCTGCTGCCAACGTACGCGCAGATCGGCATCTGGGCGCCGATGTTGCTGCTGCTGATGCGCGTGATTCAAGGCGCCGCGATTGGTGGCGAAGTGCCTGGCGCGTGGGTATTCGTTTCCGAACACGTTCCCGCCCGTAACGTCGGTTACGCCTGCGGTACCCTCACGTCCGGCCTGACGGCCGGGATTTTGCTCGGCTCGCTGGTCGCTACCTGGATCAACAGCGTGTACTCGCCCGTTGAAGTATCGGACTACGCCTGGCGGATTCCTTTCCTGCTCGGTGGTGTCTTCGGTCTGATGTCGGTTTACCTGCGCCGCTGGCTGCACGAAACCCCGGTATTTGCCGAGCTTCAGCTGCGCAAGCAGCTGGCTGACGAAGTGCCGCTCAAGGCAGTCCTGCGCGATCACCGTGGCGCCGTTGTGCTGTCGATGCTCCTGACCTGGCTGCTCTCTGCCGGTGTGGTGGTGGTTATCCTGATGACCCCGACCCTGCTGCAAAAGGCCTATGGTTTCGCACCTGCCGATACCCTGAAAGCCAACAGCCTCGCCATTGTCTTGCTGAGTCTGGGGTGTATCGGGGCTGGCGCGCTGGCGGATCGAGTTGGCGCGGGCCTGGTGTTCCTGTTCGGCTCGCTTGGTCTGCTGGTGAGTTCGTGGACCTTCTACCACATGATCGGCACGCACCCGGATCTGCTGTATCCGCTCTATGCCATCACTGGTTTGTTTGTCGGCACTATCGGTGCCGTGCCCTTCGTGATGGTCAAGGCCTTCCCGCCGGTGGTTCGCTTCTCCGGGCTGTCGTTTTCCTACAACCTGGCGTACGCCATCTTTGGCGGTTTAACGCCTATGGTCGTCAGCCTGATGTTCGCTGCCAACCCGATGGGGCCGGCGTGGTACGTGGCGATTTTGTGTGTGTTGGGAATGGGAATCGGGGTGTATTTGTTGAAGAAGAAACCGGGAATTCAGACGTAATTGAGGGATGTAGTCTTCGGATTGACGGCGGGCCAGCCAACCTGGCCCGTCATGTTCGCTTGATTTAGCAAGGTGGCCAATAGCGGTGTTTACTGCGAGAAGCCATGACACATGTGTTGCCTTTAGAATTTGTCCTTGTAGGCGAAAATCGATGCCTTACCTCTAGACCCGCCGACGATCAATAACGTCCCGGAGGCGTTCGTCGTGAAACTGCTTTTCTCATAACTAAACAATTCACCACTATGGGGCGCGGCTATTCCTCGTTCTCCCCCAAAGCTGGGATCTGGCAATCCGTTGGACAGAAAACGGGCCATCACTGGATGGAATTTATAGTCGCTACTATGACCGTACTCGCCTCTAACTGTGGTGGTATGGAGGGGGGCAGCCAGTTGCTGTCCACTCATGAAAACGCTCAAATTATTATTTTCTGAAAGGCTCACAAAAACAGGGTCTCCATAATTAAAGATTATTTCAGGCGAACCGTTTTCCTTGTAATTTGCCAATGCCGCATAAGCGGTTGCATAGTCGGCAGAATACTGTTGCCCGCAAACAACGATGTGGCTACTGTCCTGCGAAAACGTGCAGCTGTTTATGGTTTCGAAATCGTTCGACAGGTCGAGGTAACCTGAATCTCCAAATTGTGCTAATTCACCCTCATTTGTCAGGCACGTAAGGTACGGGATAATTTCCATGTTCACGCTTTCGTATTGGCAAGTGATGAGCACTCTTCCAGAATCAGTATCTACATCAATATCAATTGGATCAACGCTCCTTCCATCCTTACGAAACATCACATACCCGTACCCGTGAAATTTTAGATCTGCGCTGCCTTCTTTCGTGATATGAAATAGGAAAGCATCTTGTTTAGTAAGCTTACCTCGTTGTCTCTGGACCGATGCCAGGATAAAAACCCCTCCATCTGCTTGCACTGCATACTCGATGGCAGGAACAGCCCGCACATGAGTCCTTATTTCGTTGATGACTTCGCGGACATCTACGACGCCTTGAGTTCCGTAGCTGGAGTCTTTAATCCCGCTGGGCAGAAGCCGGGTAATCATGGGTTTGTTAAAGCGGGCGCCTCCTAGACTTATAAGGTCGCCTACTACAATTAAACCTCCATCAGATGTTTCATGCGATGAGCGGAGACGGGTATAGTGTGCATCGTCAAAGTTAATTTGCCCGAAGCCATTCTTTTCCGGACCGAAGCTCAAATCCAGTTTCCCATCCGCGGTGATGCGTGCAACGGCAGCGTAATTGGGCGTGTCTGCTGCGGATGAGGCTTCTTCATAAGCGGTTACCCAAAAGCTGTCTTTGGCTGTAGGCACGATGCTTGAGGCTATTGTGAGTGGATGCCCGGCTGAGCTAAGTACCAATGTTCCCTTATTGCCAAACGTCTCATCGTGCTTAAGCAAAGGAATTGTAGGATCTTGCTCGTAGTTGGCTAGAGCATTTCGATTGATAAATTTATCTCGCCATATTGTTGATCTCAATTGAGTTTTACTGAAAGTTCCCTTGTTCATGGTGAATTCCTTAAATTGGTATTGGCGTCTGGAAGAAACCCTGCACTTTCTATAGTAGATAGTGGTTGCCGGGGAGTTAGATGTTTTCGAAGTAATGTGGATTTTTTTATTTCGAATAATGTGGGGTGAGCAATTCACTTACGCTGTGGTTAAACCGTCGAAGGCCTGAGAGAAGGAGGGAACTCGATTTGTTCATTTTTTTGTCACAATATAGTCATATCTTTAGGCCGTCAGGGGCGATTCGTACGGCCAATTTGGACATCTAGGAGCAATGCATGACCTTCAAACGTTTGATGACGGCGCTGACTTTCGTGGCGGCTGGCGTGACTGTCGGCAATGCGTGTGCCGCCGTCGACCCGGCAATCAAGCCCTATGTCAAAACCAGTGGGGTCTCCGGGAATCTGTCCAGCGTGGGCTCCGACACACTGGCCAACCTGATGACGATGTGGGCCGAGGCCTACAAGAAAGAATACCCAAGCGTGAACATCCAGATTCAGGCCGCCGGCTCTTCGACAGCGCCGCCCGCACTGACTGAGGGCACTGCGACCCTGGGCCCCATGAGCCGCAAGATGAAAGACGGCGAATTGTCGGCCTTCGAGCAGAAGCACGGCTACAAACCGACGGCGATTCCCGTGGCGGTGGATGCGTTGGCAGTGTTCGTTCACAAGGACAACCCGATCAAGGGCCTGACGCTGCAGCAGGTCGACGCGATCTTTTCCGCCACCCGGCTGTGCGGCGCCAGACCCGATGCAAAAACCTGGGGCGATGTGGGCGTGACGGGGGATCTGGCCGGCAAGGCCATCCAGTTGTTCGGGCGTAATTCGGTTTCCGGCACCTACGGTTATTTCAAGGAAGTGGCGCTGTGCAAGGGCGACTTCAAACCCAACGTCAACGAACAGCCCGGCTCAGCGTCAGTGGTCAGCTCCATCAGCAATTCGCTGAACGGCATTGGCTATTCAGGAATTGGTTATAAAACATCCAGCGTGCGCACCGTGCCCCTGGCGAAAAAAGAAGGCGGCGAGTTCGTCGAAGACAACGAAGCCAACGCGCTGAATGGCACCTACCCACTGGCGCGCTTCCTTTATGTCTACGTCAACAAAGCGCCGAACAAACCGTTGAATCCGCTTGAAGCCGAGTTCGTCAAATTGATCCTGTCAAAACAAGGTCAGGAAGTTGTCATGAAAGACGGGTACATTCCGTTACCAGCCAAGGTCGCTAGCAAAGCCTTGGCTGATCTGGGGCTACAAGAACGGTAGCGAGCACGCTGCCCAGACAACCCTGAAGCGGGGTGACAGGTTCGTCCCGCCACAAACGACAAAGGCCTTATGGAACGAGGCTCGCAGAACACTGAACAGTCCGTTGCCCCGATTCAGGGGCGGCGGGCTTTTTTGCGTCACCTCGCTGTCATGTATTTGTCATACACAGCGGCTACGGTGTGCGCATGAATGATTTGGCCAATTCATCAATGACCGAAAACCCCCGTCCCGAGCGCATCGATTTCAATGCGCCCGAGCTGCAACGCAAGCGCAGGATCCGTGCGCTCAAAGACCGTCTGACGCGTTGGTACGTCTTAGTCGGCGGTCTTGCCGTGTTGGCCGCCATCACGTTGATTTTCTTCTATCTGGCTTACGTCGTTGCGCCGTTGTTCCAAGGGGCGAAACTGACGCGCAGCGATGCTCAAACGCCTGCCTGGCTGCAGGATGCCGGCAAGCCGATGGTATTGGCCATCGAAGAGCAGAATCAGGTCGCCATGCGCGTGTCCGACAAGGGCGAAGCGCTGTTTTTCCACCTCAAGGACGGCGGCGAGATTTCCCGAGTGGCTTTGCCGATCCCTGCTGGCGCGAAAGTGACGTCGGTGGCGCAGGATCAGCCCGGCAAGCCTTTGATCGCGGTTGGCCTGTCCAACGGCCAGGTGCTGGTGTTCAAGCACGCTTACCCGATCAGCTATCCCGACAGCAAAAAAACCATCACCCCCACGATTACCTATCCCTACGGCGAGACGCCGCTGGTGCTGGACGAAGGGAGGCGGGCGATCGAGCACGTCAGTCTGAATGCGAGCGACACCACCCTGATTCTGGCCGGCGCAACCGGTCCCCAGCTGCACGTGTTGTCGCTGACCCAATCTGAAAACCTGATGACGGGCGAAACGACTCGCGAGCAGAACCGAATCGAGCTGCCGCAGCTGTCGGCGGCCGTTAAAGCCATCTACGTCGACCCTCGCCAGCAGTGGCTTTACGTGATCAATGGTCGCGCGCTGGTGGATGTGTTCGACCTGCGGGATCGCACGTTGAACGGCCGCTACAAACTGCTTGAAGACGCCGATGCCGAAACTACCGCGAGCACGCAACTGGTCGGTGGCGTCTCTCTGGTGATCGGCAGTTCCCGAGGCAATATCGCGCAGTGGTTCATGGCGCGGGACGTCGATGGCGAGATGCGTCTGCAGCACATTCGGGATTTCAAAATGAGTGGCGCACCGATCTCCCTGATCACCGCCGAGCAACGCCGCAAGGGCTTCATCGCCATGGACACCTCCGGCAAGCTCGGTGTGTTCCACAGCACCGCTCACCGCACGCTGCTGATCGACCCGATTGCCAGCGGCCCGGCCGTGATGGGCTTGTCGCCGCGGGCGGATCGCATCGTCGTTGAGGACAGCGGCAAGCTGCTGCCCTTGAGCCTGAAAAACCCGCACCCGGAGATTTCCTGGAGCGCCCTGTGGGACAAGGTCTGGTACGAGAATTACGACGAACCCAAATACGTTTGGCAATCCACCGCATCCAACAGCGATTTCGAGCCCAAGCTGAGTCTTGCGCCGCTCACCTACGGCACCCTCAAAGCCGCGTTCTACGCCATGCTGCTGGCCGCACCGATTGCCGTCGCTGCGGCGATTTACACCGCTTACTTCATGGCGCCGCGCATGCGCCGCAAGGTCAAGCCGATCATCGAGCTGATGGAAGCGATGCCGACGGTGATTCTCGGGTTCTTCGCCGGGCTGTTTCTGGCACCGTATCTGGAAGGGCATCTGCCGGGCATCTTTAGCCTGCTGATCTTTACCCCCATCGGCATCTTGTTGGCAGGGTTCGGCTGGACGCGCTTGTCTGACTCGATTCGTCTGCGGGTGCCCGACGGTTGGGAAAGCGCGATTCTGATTCCGGTCATTCTGCTGATTGGCTGGGTCTCACTGAGCATGAGCCCGCACTTGGAAAACTGGTGGTTCGGCGGCGACATGCGCTCGTGGATCACTAACGACCTGGGCATCACCTACGATCAGCGCAACGCACTGGTGGTCGGGATCGCCATGGGCTTTGCGGTCATCCCCAACATTTACTCGATCGCCGAGGACGCCGTGTTCAGCGTACCGCGCGGTCTGACGCTCGGCTCACTGGCCCTCGGCGCCACGCCGTGGCAGACGCTGGTTCGGGTGGTGATCCTCACGGCCAGCCCGGGGATTTTTTCTGCGCTGATGATCGGCATGGGGCGCGCCGTCGGCGAAACCATGATCGTGCTCATGGCCACCGGCAACACGCCGATCATGGACATGAACCTGTTCGAAGGCATGCGCACGCTCGCGGCCAACGTAGCGGTGGAGATGCCCGAGTCGGAAGTGGGCGGCAGTCATTATCGCGTGCTGTTCCTCGCCGCCCTGGTGCTGCTGATGTTCACATTTGTCATGAATACCTTGGCGGAGCTGATTCGTCAGCGCCTGCGCAAGCAGTATTCGTCTCTTTAGGGCAGGTTGAAACCGATGAAGCAGACCTCCCTAAAGCGATGGTTCAACAGTGGCGCCCCCGGCGTCTGGCTGAGCGCGGGCGCGGTGTCTATCGCGGTGATCATGACCGTCGGCCTGCTGGCGGTGATCGCCGTGCGCGGGCTGGGACACTTCTGGCCCGCCGATGTGATTTCCGCCCAATACGACGTTCCCGGGCAGGAAAGCCACGTGTTGGTGGGCGAGCTGGTTCAGTCTGAACAAGTGCCACGCGCAAGGCTCAAGGCCGCCGGGTTGCCAGTCCCTGATCGGGGGCCGGAGTTCATGACCCGCGATCTGTTCAAGGTCGGCAACCGGGACATCAGCCCCAGCGATTTTAACTGGGTCATTGGCGAGTGGCTCAAGGACCCGCGCAAGCCAGCAGAATTGATGACCCTGGAGCGCCGCGAGTGGGGCAACTTTTACGGCTATCTGGTCAACGTCAAGGAAGACGGCAAAGTCGTCGCACAAGGCGAAGCCGCATGGCCGCAACTACAGGCGCGTATCGAGCGCGTGCAGGGGATTTCCGATCAACTGGATGACCTGGAAAAGGGCGAGATCGGCGCGATCAACCACGGGATCGAGCGGCTGCGTCTGCGAGCGCGCAAGCTTGAGCTGAACGGCGAACTTGATGCAGCGGCCCAGGCAGACATGGCCACCGAGCGTGCCGAATACGACGCCCGCTACAAAGACGTCGAGTCGCGGCTTGGCGCGTTACACGCCGAATACAATCGTGACAGCCTGACGGCCCGTGACGCCAACGGCAAAGAAATCGAGATCAGCATCGGCAAGGTGGTTCACGCGTATCAACCCAACGCCATGGGCACGATGACCAAGCTGGGGTCCTACTTCCAGAAGCTTTGGGAGTTCCTCAGCGACGACCCGCGCGAGGCCAACACGGAGGGCGGGATTTTCCCGGCGATCTTCGGCACCGTGATGATGACGCTGATCATGGCCGTCATCGTGACGCCGTTTGGCGTGCTCGCGGCCGTGTATCTGCGTGAGTACGCACGTCAGGGCGTGATGACACGCTTGATCCGCATCGCCGTGAACAACCTCGCGGGCGTTCCGGCGATCGTCTACGGCGTGTTCGGGCTGGGCTTTTTCGTTTACGTGCTGGGCGGTTCTCTGGATCAACTGTTCTTCCCCGAAGCCCTGCCGGCGCCGACGTTCGGCACGCCCGGCCTGCTCTGGGCGTCGTTGACTCTGGCGCTGCTCGCCGTGCCGGTGGTGATCGTCGCCACCGAAGAAGGCCTGGCGCGCATCCCGCTGACGCTGCGCGAGGGCTCGCTGGCCCTGGGCGCGACCAAGGCCGAAACCTTGTGGAAGATCGTTCTGCCGATGGCCAGCCCGGCCATGATGACCGGCCTGATTCTGGCCGTGGCGCGAGCGGCCGGTGAAGTGGCGCCGCTGATGCTGGTGGGTGTGGTCAAGATGGCGCCGTCGTTGCCGCTGGACGGCAATTACCCGTACCTGCACCTTGATCAGAAGATCATGCACCTGGGTTTCCATATTTACGACGTCGGTTTTCAAAGCCCCAACGTCGAGGCCGCGCGCCCGTTGGTGTACGCCACGGCCCTGCTGCTGGTGCTGGTGATTGCGCTGCTGAACCTCTCGGCGGTAACGATTCGCAACCGCCTGCGCGACAAGTACAAGGCGTTTGAAGACTGAGTCAGCGACAAGCTTCAAGCTTCAAGCTTCAAGCTTCAAGCGGCGAGCTGAAAAGCCGCATACCGTATCAGCACCAAATTTGCAGCTTGCGGCTAAAGGCTTGCAGCTACGAACGGAGAGAGACCATGCAACACGAATCCCACGCCCACGGCATCAATATGTCGGCCCTGGGTCGCAAGCGCCAGGTGCTGGATCTGGCGAACGAAGCCGTTGCGCTGGAAGTGCCGGGGCTGGATCTCTTCTATGGCGAGAAGCAGGCGCTGTTCGACATCCGGATGAACATCCCGAAACAACGCGTCACCTCGTTCATCGGGCCGTCCGGCTGCGGCAAGTCCACGTTGCTGCGCACCTTCAACCGCATGAACGATCTGGTGGATGGCTGTCGCGTTCAGGGCGAGATCAAGCTCTATGGCCACGACATCTACACTAAAGGCGAGGACGTCGCCGAGTTGCGTCGCCGGGTCGGCATGGTCTTCCAGAAGCCCAATCCGTTCCCCAAGACCGTTTATGAAAACGTGGTTTACGGGCTACGTATTCAAGGCGTGAACAAGAAGCGCGTGCTCGACGAAGCCGTCGAATGGGCGTTGCGCGGCGCCGCACTGTGGGACGAGGTCAAGGACCGCCTGCATGAGTCGGCGCTCGGACTTTCCGGTGGTCAGCAGCAACGTCTGGTGATCGCCCGCACCATCGCCGTCGAACCTGAAGTGCTGCTGCTCGATGAGCCGTGCTCCGCGCTCGACCCGATTTCGACCCTGAAAGTCGAAGAGCTGATCTACGAACTGAAATCCAAATACACCATTGTGATCGTTACCCACAACATGCAGCAGGCCGCGCGCGTGTCGGATTACACCGCGTTTCTGCACATGGGCAAGGTGGTCGAGTACGGGGACACCGATACGTTGTTCACCAATCCGACCAAAAAGCAGACTGAAGACTACATAACCGGTCGTTACGGCTAGCACGTGTTTCGTCAGCCTTGAACCACCGCGCAATCAATCGGACGGACACTCATGATCAAAGACAGCCATACACATCACATCTCCCAGCAGTTCAACGCTGAACTGGAAGAAGTTCGCAGCCACCTGCTGGAAATGGGTGGTCTGGTCGAGAAGCAGGTCAACGACGCCGTTACCGCGTTGATTGAAGCCGACTCGGGCCTGGCCCAGCGAGTGCGCGAGGTGGACGACCGCATCAACCAGATGGAGCGCAACATCGATGAAGAGTGCCTGCGCATTCTGGCCCGTCGTCAGCCTGCTGCCTCCGACCTGCGTCTGATCATCAGCATCTCCAAGTCGGTCATCGACCTTGAGCGTATCGGCGATGAGTCCACCAAGATCGCCCGCCGTGCGATTCAGCTGTGCGAGGAGGGTGAGTCGCCGCGCGGTTACGTCGAAGTGCGCCATATCAGCGATCAGGTGAGCAAGATGGTGCGCGATGCACTGGACTCGTTCGCTCGTTTCGATGCCGATCTGGCGTTGTCCGTTGCGCAGTACGACAAAAATATCGACCGCGAGTACAAGACGGCGCTGCGTGAGCTGGTCACCTACATGATGGAAGATCCGCGTTCGATCTCCCGCGTGCTCAATGTGATCTGGGTGCTGCGTTCGCTGGAGCGCATCGGTGACCACGCGCGGAATATCTCCGAACTGGTCATCTACCTCGTGCGCGGTACCGACGTTCGCCACCTGGGCCTCAAGCGCATGCAGGAAGAAGTCAAAGGTCTGACCGCCGAAAGGATTAATGTTCTGGACGCGCCTGACGATAAATAAGATTGCCTGAGAAAAAACGCCTGGCGACCGCCGGGCGTTTTTGTTTCTCCGGTCTGCCCGTATTTTTTCAAGTCACCCGCGAATAAAAGTCCCGGTGTCGTCAAACAGTTTGGCAGCTGGCCGCCCGCCAGCGAATGCTCGCCTTTGCGGTGAACACGCCATCAGGAGCGTCGATGAGTAAAGTCAGTGTATTGGTGGTGGATGACGCACCGTTCATCCGTGATCTGGTCAAGAAAGGACTGCGCAACGCGTTTCCAGGCGTCGCGCTGGAAGACGCCGTCAATGGCCGCAAGGCGCAAGTGCTGTTGAGCCGTGAAGTGTTCGATCTGGTGTTGTGCGATTGGGAAATGCCCGAAATGTCCGGGCTGGAATTGTTGACCTGGTGCCGCCAGCAGGAAAACCTGAAGACCATGCCGTTCATCATGGTCACCAGCCGTGGTGACAAGGAAAACGTCATCCAGGCGATCCAGGCCGGCGTATCGGACTTCATCGGCAAGCCGTTCACCAACGAGCAACTGCTGACCAAGGTCAAAAAAGCGCTGCACAAGGTCGGCAAGCTCGATGCCTTGATGTCCAGTGGTCCGGCCCGCGCCAATGCGGCGTTTGCCAATGACTCGCTCAGCGCTTTGACCGGTAATCGCCCTGAGGTCGTCAACACGGCACCCGCTGCTTCGGCGGCATCGCAAGCGGCTCAGCCTGCGGTCCAGCCAATGGCCAAGGCTGCTCCAGCCGCTGCACCGACGGGTCGTGGTCAGGGTCAGTTGCGTCTTCCGAGCGGGAACCAGCCCTGCGTGATCAAGGCGCTGACGCTCAAGGAAGCGTCGCTGCTGGTCCGCCGTGGCGAGGTGCTGCCGCAGATCCTGGAGAGCGCCGTGCTCGATCTGGAACAGGGTGAAAACGCCGAGGTCGCGCGTCTCAACGGCTATCTGCACGCGATTGCCGCCTTCGAGCAGAAGCCCGACAGCGACTGGCTGCAGGTCACTTTCCGCTTCGTCGACAAGGACACCCAGAAGCTCGATTACCTCTCGCGCCTGATTGCCCGTGGCACTGCGCAGAAGCATTTCGTGCCGGGTGCCTGATCCGCTGCCACGTTAGGGGTGCTGATTTTCCGGCGAGTGCTCACTATGTGGGAGCAACCGGGGTGGTGCTCCACCTTGCTCGCGAAGAGACCGGTAAATCCGCTAAATGTGCAGCGGCCGGGAGTCCATCTTCGCTAGCAAGCTCGCTGCCACGCTACCTAGCATAGAATTTGCAATTCCGATCGCGCCCCATGCTGACGCGATTTCCTTGACGCTTCATCTATTACCGATTGATTCGGATGAGTCCAATTGCGTCGGGATCGCTGTTAGGCTGGGCGCCAATCGTCCACTCACCAGGTCTATCCCGATGTTAGAGCGCGTGCTGGTTGTCTGTGCCTTACTGCTGGCCACGCAGACCGCCGGGGCAGTCACGATCTATCGGTTCACCGATGCCAATGGCGTGGTGTCGTTTACCGACCAGCCCGTGCGTGGCGCGCAAGTGATGAAGCTTCGCGAGCGCATGGTCGAGCGCATCGACAGCCAGGTGCGCCTGAGCGTCAAGAAAGCCAATGGCAGCGACAGCCTGTACGTGCGAAACGACCTTTACGCACCCGTGGAAGTCGAGCTGCGTCTGGCCGGGGTGAAGAACGTGGTGGGGGTGTCCGACCAAGTCATTCGCCGCACCATCGCGGCACGCAGCAACGAACGCCTCATCGCCCTCAGCCCGCAAGTCGCCAGCAAGGCCATGACTTACAAGCCAAGCCTGCGATCCATCGTGGGCGACCCGCAGCGCGGTGTTTCAGCGAATGGATTTGCCTATCGCTATCCATTGCCGTGGGTGGGCGGGCCGTTTCGCATCAGTCAGGGTGCCAACGGATCCTACAGCCACATAGGGGCCAAGAGCCGCTACGCCATCGACATTGCCATGCCCGAAGGCACGCAGATCATCGCCGCGCGGGGCGGTACCGTGATCAAGACCGAGAACACGCAATCCGGCCGAGGCGCCAATCCGTCGGGCAACTTCGTGCGCATCCTGCACGACGACGGCACGATGGGCGTTTATCTGCATCTGCAGCAAGGATCTGTGAGCGTCAAGGAGGGTCAGCATGTGGCAGTGGGCGCGCCGCTCGGGCGCTCCGGCAACACCGGCAACAGCACCGGCCCGCATTTGCACTTCGTGGTGCAGCGCAATGTCGGGCTGGCGCTGGAGTCGATCCCGTACGAATTCTCGCAACCGGTCCAGAGCCTGCCCAACTTCGCGATTGGCGGGAATTGATCATCTGCTCTGACGGGCAGTTCAATCCAGCTTGAGCACCTTTGCCAGCACGATCTTCGGCCCTTTCATCTTTTTGATGATGATGCGCAGGCCTTCGACTTCCATGACTTCCTCTTCCTCAGGCACGCGCTTGAGGCTGTCGTAGATCAGGCCTGCCAAGGTTTCGGCTTCCACGTGGTCCAGATCGATGCCCAGCAGGCGCTCGACCTTGAACAGCGGCGTGTCCCCGCGTACCAGCAGCTTGCCCGGCTGATAAGCCAGGATCCCGCGCTCGGCCTTACGGTGTTCGTCCTGGATATCGCCCACCAGCACTTCCAGCACGTCTTCCATCGTCAGATAGCCGATGATCTTGCCGTCGGCTTCTTCAACCAGCGCAAAGTGCGCGCCGCCCTGACGGAACTGCTCCAGCAGACGCGACAACGGCATGTGCTTGGAGACGCGCTCCAGCGGCCGCGTGAGCTCGGCGAGGTTGAAGGACTCGGGAAGGTGATCCAGTGCCGCCAGCTCCAGCAGCAGGTCCTTGATGTGCAACAGACCCACGAACTCGTTGCGGTCTGAGTCGTACACCGGGTACCGGCTGAACTTGTGCCGGCGGAACATCGCGAGGATTTCCTTGAGCGGGGCGTTGAACTCCAGCGAGACCATGTCTTCGCGGGAGTTGGCCCAGTCCACCACTTCCAGCTCGCCCATTTCCACAGCGGAGGCCAGCACGCGCATGCCCTGGTCGCTGGGGTCCTGACCGCGGCTTGAGTGCAGGATCAGCTTGAGCTCTTCACGGCTGTAATGATGCTCGTGATGAGGGCCGGGCTCGCCTTGGCCAGCGATGCGCAGAATGCCGTTGGCACTGGCGTTGAGCAGGTAAATGGCCGGGTACATCGCCCAGTAGAAAAGGTACAGCGGCACCGCGGTCCACAGCGACAACAGCTCGGGCTTGCGAATGGCCCAGGATTTCGGCGCCAGTTCACCCACCACGATGTGCAGGTACGAAATCATGAAAAAGGCGCTGAAGAACGACACGCCTTTGACGACTTCAGGCGACTCCACGCCTACCGTCTCGAGCAAAGGGGCCAGCAAGTGCGCGAACGCCGGCTCACCGACCCAGCCCAGACCCAGCGACGCCAGCGTAATACCCAGCTGGCAAGCCGACAGGTAAGCATCGAGCTGACTGTGAACGGTGCGCAGAATGCGTCCGCGCCAGCCGTTGTTGTCGGCGATGGACTCGACACGTGTCGAGCGCAGTTTGACCATGGCGAACTCGGCCGCAACGAAGAATCCGTTGAGCAGAACCAACACCATTGCGAAAAGAATCATGCCGAAATCGGCGAAGAGTGAAGCCAGGCTGATACCAGGGGAAGGGTCCATGATGGGGTTTTGCAGGTTCCGTTTTGAGGTGTGGAATGAAACAAGCCCTCACAATTGGAGGGCACAAGGGACGCAATTTAGCGGCTATCTACAGGCTTGCCTAGGCTTTGGTCATCTGCGCCGGGGCAAAGTTGCAGATAAACACACTGCCCTTGCCGGGGACGCTGTTGATTTCCAGTGCTGCGCGGTGGCGCAGCAGCACGTGCTTGACGATCGCCAGGCCCAGGCCTGTGCCGCCGGTGTTTGACGCGCGGCTGGAGTCGACGCGGTAGAAGCGCTCGGTCAGGCGCGGAATGTGTTTGCTGTCGATACCGATGCCGGAGTCCTGCACGCTCAGGTGGGCGCCACGCCCGTCACTCCACCAGCGGACGCGGATCTTGCCTTCCGCCGGCGTGTATTTGACCGCATTGAAGATCAGGTTGGAGAACGCGCTGCGCAACTCCGCCTCGCTGCCCTTGAGGCTGACGTCGCTTTCCAGCTCCAGGGTAATCTGCTGGTTCTTGTCTCCTGACAGGGCCTGAGCATCATTGGTGATGCTTTGCAGCAGCGACGACACGGCCACAGGCTGGTTGTCGGACGGGTAATCGGTGGCTTCCAGCTTGGCCAGCAGCAGGAGGTCGTTGAGCAACGTCTGCATGCGTCCGCCTTGCTGATGCATTTGCTGCAACGCACGGACCCAGCGCGGGTTCACGTCCTCGACGTTATCCAGCAGCGTCTCCAGATAGCCGCAGATCACCGTCAATGGTGTGCGCAGCTCGTGGGACACATTGGCGACGAAGTCTTTGCGCATCTGCTCCAGCTGGTGCATGCGCGTCACGTCGCGCACCAGCATCAGATGCTCGTTGTTGCCGTAGCGGGTGATCAGCATCTGAATGCGCAGGCGGTCATTGACCGGCGAAGGAATCTCCAGCGGTTCGGCGTAGTTGGCGTGGGCGAAGTACTCCTTGAAGCGCGGATGGCGGACCAGATTGGTTACGGGTTGCCCGCTGTCCTGGGGCGTCTTCAGGCCCAGCAAGGTTTCTGCCGCGCGGTTCCACCATTCCAGGTTGCCGTCGCTGTCGAGCATGATCACAGCATCTTTCAGCGCGGCAGTGGATTCCTGAACACGGTCGATAACCGCTTGCAGGCGGCCACGCACGCGCTGGTCGCGTCGTTGCAGATGGTAAATGCTGTCGAAGACTTCCCCCCACAAGCCATAGCCATCGGGTGGCGGCTCGTCGGGTTTGTGATGGCGAAGCCAGTCATGCAGGCGCAGCAGCTGTTTGAGGGTCCAGGCCAGATAAAGCCCCAGACCGATTGCCAGACACCCGCCGTAATGCCCGCTGATCAAACCGGCCAACAGCGAGGCTGTGACCAACATCAGCAAGTGCCGGATCAGGGTGCCATGCCAGTTGTGATTCAATTAACGCGTCCTTGTCTTCAGCGGTCTGAATCGCTGCCAAAAGCGTTTTCAGCTTTTGGTGGAGAAGCGGTAGCCAGTACCGCGGACGGTTTGTACCAGATTTTCGTAAGCCTCGCCGAGGGCTTTGCGCAGACGCCGGATGTGGACATCCACGGTGCGCTCTTCCACGTAGACGTTTCCGCCCCAGACCTGATCGAGCAACTGCCCGCGGGTGTAGGCGCGTTCCTGGTGGGTCATGAAGAATTGCAGCAGGCGGTATTCGGTCGGGCCCATCTCGGCAGGTGTGCCGTCGATGGTCACGCGGTGGCTGATCGGGTCCAGCAGCAGACCGCCCACTTCGATCGGCGATTCGCCATCGTTCGGGGCAGCTCGCCGCAGCACGGCCTTGAGCCGGGCGACCAGTTCGCGGGGAGAAAAGGGTTTGGTGATGTAATCATCGGCGCCGACTTCAAGACCCTGGATCTTGTTGTCCTCTTCGCCTTTGGCCGTGAGCATGATGATCGGGATGTCACCGGTCAGCTCGTCACGCTTCAAACGACGGGCCAGCTCAATGCCGGATGTACCGGGCAGCATCCAGTCCAGCAGGATGAGGTCCGGCTTGCGGTCGACAATCACGGCATGGGCCTGTTGCGAATTCTCAGCCTCAATGCAGTCATAGCCAGCCATTTCCAGCGCGACGGCAATCATTTCGCGTATGGGTGCTTCGTCGTCGACGATCAGAATGCTCCTGCCAGCCATGCCTCGAACCTCATGTCATTTAACTGTCTTGGGGCGCATTAGATAACGGAATTATTGCAGTCGTGTGACAGGTTAGTTCGCGCTAGGCGTATTCGCCGGTCTAGGGCTAAGCTGGGGACTTGTCCTACAAGAAATGTCCATACAACGACAAACAAGAAGAGGATTCATCCATGGCTAAAATTTCTTCTGCTCTGATGCGCCTTTTGGCGGCAGCAGCGTTGGCATCTTCCGGGATGGCATTCGCTGCCGCGCCCGCGATGACCAGTGACGGCATGCTCACCGACCACAAAGGCATGACCCTTTACACCTTTGATAAAGACACCTCGGCAGGCAAGTCCGTTTGCAACGATCAGTGCGCAACCAACTGGCCGCCGCTGACTGCCATGGCCAGCGACAAGCCTGAGGGCGACTGGACCATTATCAAGCGCGATGACGGTGCTTCGCAGTGGGTTTACAAGGGCAAGCCGCTGTACTTCTTCAAAAGCGATAAGGCCGCTGGCGACAAAACCGGCGACGGCAAGGGCGACGTCTGGCACATCGCCAAGCCATAATCTGATCGCTTAAAGCGCTGCGTGTGTCCGAATTGGTCAGCGCAGCGCGTAGTCCGCCACGATACCGACAAAAATCGCCAGCCCTGCCCAATGGTTGTGCAGAAAGGCCTTAAAACAGGCTTGCGGGTCTTTGTCCCGCGTCGACCAGAACTCCCAGGCGAAGCATCCCGCCGCTACCAGCAGGCCGATGAAGAAATACAGGCCCAGCTCGAAGCGCGCACCCGCCAGCATCAGGCAAAACAACGCCAGGCATTGCAGCGTGAGGATGATCACCCGATCCGCATCGCCGAACAGCACGGCGGTGGATTTCACGCCGATCTTCAAGTCGTCCTCGCGATCCGTCATCGCGTAATACGTGTCGTATCCCACCGTCCACAGCAGATTGGCGATGTACAGCAGCCAGGCGGCAGCGGGCAGCTCGCCGGTCTCGGCGGTGAACGCCATCGGCATGCCCCACGAGAACGCGGCACCCAGTACCACCTGCGGGTAATAGGTGTAGCGCTTCATGAAGGGATAAGTGGCTGCAAGAGCAAGCCCGCCGAACGACAGCCAGATCGTCGTCGTGTTGGTGAACAAGACCAGCACAAAGCTCGCTCCCACCAGTACCGCGAACAGGATCAGCGCTTCTTTTGACGTCACCCTGCCGCTGACCAAAGGCCGCTGCTCGGTGCGTTTGACGTGGCCGTCCACCTTGCGGTCGGCGAAGTCGTTGATCACGCAGCCCGCCGCGCGCATCAGGAACACGCCGACGACGAAAATCAGCAGCGTGCTCAGGGACGGCGAGCCTTTGCCGGCAATCCAGACGGCCCACAAAGTGGGCCATAGCAACAGATAAATGCCGATGGGCTTGTCGATGCGCGTGAGCTGGATGAAGTCCCAGGCGCGCGGGTGCAGACGGTTCAGGGATTTGAGCAACGACAGGTACATCAGCGGCCCTCTTGAGCATGCAGTGGAGCGTTGGGTTCGATGGCACGCCATGCAGTGGGCAGAAACACTTCCGCTACCAGAATGCTCAAGTTCCCTCGGCTGAAACAGGAGCGGCGTCCCCACAAGCCCTGCTGTGCGTCAGTCTCGGGCAGCCATTGCGCAGGATAGCGGCAGACCTGCAGCGGGCCGCGGGCGAAGGCTTCATCGCTGAACAGTAACTCGCCCAGTGACCGGGT
The DNA here is from genome assembly GCF_014841665.1 of Pseudomonas sp. CFBP 8772. Taxonomy (NCBI): domain Bacteria; kingdom Pseudomonadati; phylum Pseudomonadota; class Gammaproteobacteria; order Pseudomonadales; family Pseudomonadaceae; genus Pseudomonas; species Pseudomonas sp. CFBP 8772. Next base: position 243,215 of record NZ_JACYUI010000002.1, read on the forward strand.
GCCGAGTTCGTCCATGTGCAGGCCATCCTGCTCCAGCGCGCGGCGAGCGGCGACACTGCGGGCAAACACCCATCTTTCATTGCGGCCCAGCAGGTAGACCTCACGCACCCAGCCTTCGCTGCCCTCAGGCAATTGCAGCGCGGCGCATTCATCGTCACGCAGGGGCTGCCAGCCTTCGAACTGCGGTTCGACGCAAAAGTGGTCGTCAGAGAGCCGGGTCAGGCGTCGGGTCAAGGAATCTTCGTGGAAAAGCCACTCAAGAACGGCAGGCGAGGGTGCTCCGATCAACTGATCGCGCAAAAGCCACTCGGGCGCTGGAAATGCAGGGGTTTGCTGGATCACGGGAGACAAACACAGGCGGCAATTGAGGCGGCGAGCTTAGCATGATTGCGATTTTTGACCGACGACCGGAGCACCCACCCGTTTGCGCCGACGCCCCCGACGCCTTCCCGGCTAAAGCCAGTCCACCTGGCGATGCGCGGAGTATTCGTGGGACCGGCTTCAGCCGGGAAGGGGCCGGTTTGAACGCCATCAATTTCGCGGTGCGCCCACTGACGCCTTCCCGGCTAAAGCCAGTCCTACTGGCGATATGTGGAGTATTCGTAGGACCGGCTTTTAGCCGGGAAGGGGCCGGTGTGAGCGCCGTCAATGTTGCGATGCGGCCACTGACGCTTTCCCGGCTAAAGCCAGTCCTACTGGCGATATGCGGAGTATCCGTGGGACCGGCTTCAGCCGGGAAGAGGCCGGTGTGAGCACCCTCAATTTCGCGGTGCGGCCACTGACGCCTTCCCGGCTAAAGCCAGCTCCCACTGGAAAGTACACGCGTTGTACATCAATGAAACTTGCGTCATGGCGCTGTGATCAGTAAAAGGCCTGACCCATTCGATAAACTTCGCGACGACAGCGGAGCGTCTGGGACGTCTAGCCTGAAACCAAGAGAACCGAGCGATGAAAAAGTGGCAATGCGTAGTCTGTGGCCTGATTTACAACGAAGCCGACGGTTGGCCGGATGACGGCATCGCGCCGGGCACGCTCTGGCAGGATGTGCCGGAAGACTGGCTGTGCCCTGACTGCGGCGTCGGCAAAATGGATTTTGAAATGATCGAAATCGGCTGATCCGCCGACTTCCAAGACCCCGCTGGAGAAGTGAATGAACGCACCTGTCGTGATCATCGGTACCGGGCTGGCCGGCTACAACCTCGCTCGCGAATTTCGCAAGCTGGATGGCGAGACGCCGCTGTTGCTGATCACCGCCGATGACGGCCGTTCGTACTCCAAACCCATGCTTTCCACCGGCTTTGGCAAAAACAAGGAAGCCGACGGACTGAGCATGGCCGAGCCGGGCGCCATGGCTGAGCAGCTCAGGGCCGAGGTACGCACGCACACCCGCGTCAGCGGCATTGATCCGGGTCATAAGCGTGTGTGGATCGGCGAGGAAGCGGTGGCCTACCGCGATCTGATTCTGGCCTGGGGGGCGGAAACCGTCCGCGTGCCGGTGGCGGGTGATGCTTGCGACGCCGTATTCCCGATCAACGATCTTGAGGATTACGCGCGTTTCCGCGCCGCAGCCGCCGGCAAGAAGCGGGTGTTGATCCTCGGCGCAGGCCTGATTGGCTGTGAGTTCGCCAACGATCTGATTTTGGGCGGCCACGAAATCGACCTCGTTGCGCCATGCGAGCAGGTGATGCCGACATTGCTGCCTCCTGCGGCCGCCGCCGCATTACAGGCCGGGCTGGAAAGCCTGGGTGCGCGTTTTCACCTCGGGCCTTTGATGACTCGGCTTGATCGTGCCGACACCGGCCTCGAAGCGCACCTGTCCGACGGCGAGGTGCTGCATTGCGATCTGGTGGTGTCGGCCATAGGCCTGCGTCCTCGCACTGATCTCGCCGCAGCGGCGGGCCTGGAAGTCGGGCGTGGCATTGTGGTCGACCGGCATTTGCAGACGTCCCATGCAAACATCTACGCGCTGGGCGACTGCGCTGAAGTGGATGGGCTGAACCTGCTTTACGTCATGCCGCTGATGAACTGCGCCCGAGCCTTGGCGCAGACCCTCGCTGGTACACCCACAGCCGTCAAATATGGCCCAATGCCGGTGACGGTGAAAACGCCGGTTTGCCCGCTGGTAGTGTCCCCGCCGCCCAAGGGCTCGGAAGGTGTCTGGACCGTGGAAGGTGAGGGCGCCGATATCAAGGCGTTGTGCTGCGACAGCGACGGCAACCTGCTGGGTTACGCGCTGACAGGCGCTGCGGTGATGGACAAGCTCGCCCTGAACAAGGCTTTGCCCCCGCTGCTGGCATGATTAACAGTCGTTCTGTCGGATAAGCCATCTTTTAGTTGAAACAATCGTGGCTCACGTACTGGCGCGGGCCCCGGTGGCGTGCCATTCTCATTCCGGTCTGCCGCAACGTAGAGCTGTTGCGGCACCTGCTCGCTGTCCGCAAGGGCTGCACGGGACATAAAAACAAAAACCGTAAAAGAGGCTTCATATGCGTAAACCAGAACTCGCAGCGGCTATCGCCGAGAAAGCAGATCTCACCAAAGAACAAGCCAATCGCGTCCTCAACGCCGTGCTCGACGAAATCACCAACGCGCTGCACAAGAAGGACAGTGTCACACTGGTTGGCTTCGGCACTTTCTTGCAGCGCCATCGTGGCGCCCGCACCGGTAAGAACCCTCAGACCGGTGAGCCCGTCAAGATCAAGGCCAGCAACACGGTGGCGTTCAAGCCGGGCAAGTTTCTCAAAGACAGCGTTAATCCGGACGCGGCAAAGCCAGCGAAACCAGCCAAGCCGGCAGCAGCCGCCAAAGATGCCAAGCCAGCCAAGGCCGCAGCGGCCAAGGCACCCGCAGCAAAGAAAAAGTAATTCGCTGAGCGCTCTGCGGGGGGCGAGCAGCGCGGAAATGGGCATGCCGATCAGTCGGCATGTCCATTTTTTTATGCCCGATGAATCAACCGTGCTGGACCTGTGCGCTTCGTCCAGTCCGCCACTTTGCGACTGACCGGTTCTGCTTGTTCACCGGTCAATCAAGCTCGCTACACTGCGCCTGGTCACCCAAACTGCCGCTGACCCCATGAGGCCCACGCATGAAGTTTCGTTTTCTACTCTGGATATTGGGCCTGTTGATGGCCCGCGCCAGTCGCAATAATCCCGCGTTTCAACAGCAACTTGCGGGGAAGGATCTGGCGTTCCAGTTGCAGACGGCTGACGGCAAGATCGCCAGGCATTTCATCGTGCGCGATCAACGCGTGAAGAGCCGCGCCGGCACCTTCGCGGCGCCTGCTTTCGTGATTTCTTTCAAGGATGCCGACTACGGCTTCGCCACAATGCAGGCGCAGAATAAGCAACTCGCTTTCATGCAGGGCATTCAGGACAAGGACATCGTGGTGACCGGCAACGCTGGCCTGGTGATGTGGTTTCAGGGGCTGACGAAGTATCTGAAGCCGAGGAAGAAGAAGTAGTCCTCCCCGGACACTTCCGGATTAACTGAACTGCGAGGCCAGTTCGCGCAACAGCACTTCGGCCTCCAGTACTTTCTTCACCACGTCCTGAGCTTTCTCGCGGGACAGCTTCAGGCGTTCGAGCAGCTCGTCCGGAATACTTTCCAGCGGGCCTGAGCCAATGCCTTCCTTGCGCAGCAGCCTCACCGCCAGGCACACCAGGTTTGCATACTTGTAATGCTCGCCTGCGTAGTGCGGGTCGTGCTGGAAGCGCAGGGCGATGACCAGTTCCTCCGGCATGTCCCAGTTGCGCATAAGCCAGGAGCCGATCTGCTCGCGGCTGATGCCCAGCAGGTGCTGCTCGACATAGCTGTGATGCAGGTGCGGGTTGACTTCGATCTGGCGGCAGATCAGCGAAAAATGCGGAGGAAACACGTGCGCCAGCAGCAGATAGCCGAAGTTGTGCAGCAAACCGGCGAGGTACGTCAGGCCACTTTCCGGGCGCTCGGCACGTGGCATGGCGCGGGTCAGGCCTTCGATGATCGCGGCTGTGTAGATCGACTGCTGCCAGTAAGGGGTTGCCTGCTGCGGATGATCCTTGGGCAGCGCCAGGGTCTTGCCCAGCGCCAGACCGAGCGCCAGATTGATCACCAGATCAAAACCCAACACGCGAACAATGGCATCTTCCACCGAGCGGATCTTGCCGGCTGAACCGTAATACGGGGACGCCGCCCAGCTCACGACTTGTGCCGCCAATGCCGGATCGGTTTCCACCACGCCGGTGATGTCGTCGATGGTCGCGTCGGGATCGACACGCAGCTTGATGATCTTCTGCGCCGTGTCGGCCAAGGGCGGGATTTCCACCGTGGACTCCAGACGCTGCTGGATGCGCCGGGCAGTGAAATTCTGAACGGCTTTGGTGATTTCCTCGCGGTCGTCATCGGGACGCGTGAGGTTGGGCGTGACGGAGGTCACCGGCTCGCCAAAGCGGGCAGCGCTGGCCTTGGTCAACAGCGTCTTAAATTCCTCGCTGCTGATCTCCAGCAAGAGGCCTGGTTCACCAGAATCGATCAGCACGGTATTGCCGGACAGAATCCGCTCTTCATACAGGCAAGGCGAGCTGGTCAGCGAAGGCAGGCCGGGCAACGTGCCCAGTTTATGTTTTTGCAGCATGAGTTCGAGCGACTCTTTCGGAACCGCTTTCAACTTGCGGCCGGTCAACTCGGTAACACGATTGAGGTCGAGCAATTGGTTTTGTGGAAACAGGATGAACAGCGCGCCAACGGAGTCGTCGACCAGAATGGCCTGCACTTTTTGATCAAGCGGAAGAGACTCGTCATCAGTCACTTCACGGAAGTTGATGGCAGCTTTGCCCAGCAACTGCCGAATGATAGAAGGGCAGTGTGGGGTTGCGTCGATGTGGGCAACTTCTGTCATGGCCTGTATCCAGATTCCTACAATCGCTGAAGTATAACCAGCTTAGTTGTTATAGAGGTGAGACACCCTGTTATTGCGTTGACTGCTTCACACTTGGCCGTATTGCTGGCCATGGCGCAGCCAGCGCTCCAGCAGGGGACTGACATGTTGAGGCCAGCGCTCAAGCAGCGCCTGCGCCGCGTCCCTGACCGCTGGCAGCAAATCTGCATCGCGCATCAGGTCAGCAACCTTGAATTGCAGCAGTCCTGTCTGGCGCGTTCCGAGCATCTCGCCCGGCCCACGCAGCTCCAGATCCTTTTCTGCAATCACGAAGCCGTCGTTGGTTTCACGCATGATGCCCAGCCGCTGGCGACCGATCTGCGAAAGCGGGGGGTGATACAGCAGCACGCAATGGCTGGCCGCGCTGCCCCGGCCGACCCGACCGCGTAATTGATGAAGCTGCGCCAGGCCCAGGCGTTCCGGGTTTTCGATGATCATGAGGCTGGCATTGGGGACGTCCACGCCGACCTCGATCACTGTCGTGGCAATCAGCAGATTCAGGTTGCCCTGCTTGAACTCGCCCATGACGGCGGCTTTTTCGGCGGGCTTCATGCGCCCGTGAATCAAGCCGACCTTGAGCTCGCCCAGCGCGCTGGTCAGTTCCTCGAACGTCGTTTCAGCGGCCTGACACGTCAGCTCCTCGGACTCCTCGATCAGCGTGCACACCCAATACGCCTGCCGGCCTTCGGCGCATGCATTGCGTACGCGCTCGACCACTTCGATGCGCCGGCTGTCGACCACCAGAACGGTATTCACCGGCGTACGCCCGGGGGGCAGTTCGTCGAGAATCGACGTGTCGAGGTCGGCGTAGGCGCTCATCGCCAGAGTGCGCGGGATGGGGGTGGCGGTCATGATCAACTGATGCGGACACATCGAGCCGCCGACGCCCTTCTTGCGCAGGGCCAGGCGTTGCTGAACGCCGAAACGGTGTTGCTCGTCGATGATGACCAGCGCGAGGTTCTTGAACTGCACCTCGTCCTGGAACAACGCGTGCGTGCCGACGACCATGGGCGTACCGCCGGCGATCTGCGCCAGTGACGCCGCCCGCGCCTTGCCCTTGAGCTTACCTGCAAGCCAGGCCGTCTCGATGCCGAGTGGCTCCAGCCAGCGGGTGAAATTGATGAAGTGCTGTTCGGCGAGGATCTCGGTGGGCGCCATCAGTGCGACCTGATAGCCCGCTTCGAGGGCCTGCAAGGCCGCGAGTGCTGCCACGACCGTCTTGCCTGCGCCTACGTCGCCCTGAATCAAACGCAGCATCGGCTCGTGCTGACTGAGGTCGTACGCGATCTCGTTGCCGACGCGCTGCTGCGCACCTGTGGGCGGGAATCCGAGGTTCGCGAGGAATTTCTTCGGCAGGCGTTTCGCCGGTGGCAGTGCAGGCGCGCGTTGCGAGCGCAGGCTTTCACGCAGGCGTTGCTGGGAAAGCTGGTGTGTCAGCAGCTCTTCGAATGCCAGTCGGTGCTGCGCCCAGTGATGGCCCAGCGCGAGCTCTTCGACGTCAGCATCGGCAGGCGGGTTGTGCAGGTAATGAATGGCGTCAGCCAGGGGCGCGAGTTGATAGTCGCGCGCCAGCTCATCCGGCAGCCAGTCAGGCAGGCTCTTCGGGCCAAGCATTGACAGGCTCTGATGGCACAACTGCCGCAGGCGCTGCTGGGTGAGGCCTTCGGTCGTGGGGTAGATCGGCGTCAGTGTCTGCTCGACGGCCACCGGCTCGTCGCCGGTGATCGCGCGGTATTCCGGGTGGTAGATCTCAAGGCCTGAGGCACCGGGCCGGGCTTCGCCGTAACAGCGCACGTGGGTACCGCGCTTGAGGCCGTCCTTTTGCGCGTTGCTGAAGTGGTAAAAGCGCAGGCTCAACACGCCGGTGCCGTCGCCCATCCTGACCAGCAAGCTGCGGCGCTTGCCCATGACCACGTCAGCGCCGCTGACCACACCTTCGATCACGGCGTCCTGGCCCGGACGCAATTCGCCGATGGGCACAACACGAGTCCGGTCCTGGTAACGCAACGGCAGGTGAAACAGCACGTCCTGAATGTTCTCAAGACCGACTTTCGCCAGCTTTTCAGCCATTGCCTCACCGACGCCTTTTAGCGCCGTGACCGAGACATGAGACAGCTCCGTCATACCGTCCCTTAACTCGCTTCAGCCTGAGCTTTAGGACGAGCGACGGAACACAGACGGATCGAGTCAGCGAGGATTTCGATGGCTTTCGGACGCGGGAAGCTGGCACGCCACGCGATTGCCACGGTGCGGAATGGCACCGGCGGCGACAGCGGACGGACCTCGATCACGCCGGGCGCGTAGTGATGGCTGTCGACGGCGGACATCGGCAGGATGGAAATACCCAGCCCCGACGCGACCATGTGCCGAATGGTTTCCAGCGAGCTGGACTCCACGGTGGTGTGCTTGGCAGCGTCGCCGCCCTTGACCAGCGTCGGGCAGGCTTCGAGCACCTGATCGCGGAAGCAGTGACCTTCGCCGAGCAGCAGCAGGCTCTTGTCGTTCAGCGCCGAGGCATCGATGGTCTTTTTCTGGGTCCAGGGATGATCGGCCGGCATCAGCACGTAAAACGGCTCGTCGTACAGCGACAGCGTCAGGACATCGGCCTCGTTGAACGGCAGGGCGATGATGATCGCGTCGAGCTCGCCATTGCGCAGCTTGTCGCGCAGCACGTGGGTAAAGTTTTCCTCGATGTACAACGGCATCTGCGGGGCGACCCGGTGCAGTTGGGGAATCAGGTGAGGAAACAGGTAAGGGCCAACGGTGTAGATCGCGCCGACTTTAAGCGGCGCGGTCAGTTGATTCTTGCCGGTCTGGGCCAGTTCGCGAATGCCCTGAGCCTGTTCGAGAACCTTCTGCGCCTGGGCCACGATGCCCTCGCCAACCGGGGTCAGACGTACGGCACTCTTGCTGCGCTCGAAAATCAGCACGCCGAGTTCATCTTCCAGCTTTTTTACGCCCACTGACAAGGTCGGCTGGCTGACGTGACAGCGTTCAGCGGCATGGCCGAAGTGCTGCTCTTGGGCGAGGGTAACGATGTAGCGCAATTCTGTGAGGGTCATAACGTGCGTCCATGAAGTTGCGGCCCCAGCATAGCGGGTGCAATCGATAGACGCACGTTATCAACCCGTCGCGGCTGACAAAATTCTGGTTTCAGCGTTTATCCAGGGAATAAACGAAGGGAGCGACCACTTCCAGCGACCCGTTCTTCAGCAATTCCGGCGGCGGCTTGGGCAATGGCTGCGCGCGGCGGATCATCTCCAGAGTCGCTCGATCCAGTGAAGCGCTTCCTGAACCGCCGGCCAGTTCATAGGACAGCACGCGGCCTTCGCCATCGACCACAAAGCGCAGCTTGCTGGTGCCCTGCATACCCCGGCGTCGGGCGTCTTCCGGATAACGCTTGAACTTGCTCAGGTGACTCAGCAATTCACCCTGCCACGTCGGTAATGCATTGCTCGGTGGCGTGGGCGGAGCGGGTTGCGGCGACGCCGACTTCTCCGGTTTGGCGTTGGACGGCGGTGCGTCCAGCGGCTTGTCGTCGGCTGGCTTTTCTTCCTTCGGCGGCTCGACCTTCTTCACAGGTTTTGGCGGCTGTGGTTTGGGTTTGGGCTTGACCGGCTTGGGCACAGCGATTTCGGCCTTGGGCGCCTCGGCGACTGGCGGAATTGGCAGCTGTTCTTCAGGCGCGGGCGGCTGCGGCGGTTGCACGACTTTTGGCGGTGGCGGCGGTGCAGGCTCTGGAACGGGCGCCAGCTCGACCATCATCGCCGCCGGGGGCAGCTCAATGGCCTGCGAGGAGGGCCAGCGCAATGCGACGACAATCGCCACGGCATGGACCGCCAGCACCAACAACAGACTACCGCTATAGCGCGTCAGCTTTTGGCGCGTATTGATCATTTCTTGCCGACCGTCTCGAGACCCACCAGGCCCACCTTCAGGTAGCCGGCGCCGCGCAGGGCATTCATGACGTCCATCAGGTCGCCATAGTCGACGCCTTTGTCAGCCTGGAAGAAGATCGTGGTGTCTTTCTTGCCCTTGGTCCTGGCATCCAGCACCTGACCGATCTGCTCGCGGGCCACTTTTTCATCGCCCAGGTACAGGCTCTGATCAGCTTTCAAGCTCAGGAAAATCGGTTTTTCGGGCCGAGGCGCCGGTTTGGCGGTAGAGGCGGGCAGGTCGACCTTGATGTCCACGGTTGCCAGCGGTGCGGCAACCATGAAGATGATCAGCAGGACCAGCATGACGTCGATGAACGGCGTCACGTTGATTTCGTGGTTCTCGGCGAGATCGTCATCGCCTTCCTTCAAATGCAGGCCCATGGTTTACCCCATCTTTACCATGTGCGGCGGTTGGTTGCGCTCGGCCGCAGGCTGGTGATCCAGATCGCGGCTAACCAGCAACAGAACCTGCGCCGAAGCGTCGGACACTTGCGCCTTGTAACCGGCAATGGAGCGGGCGAAGACGTTGTAGATGACCACGGCAGGAATCGCGGCAACCAGGCCCAGCGCGGTGGCCAGCAAGGCCTCGGCGATGCCCGGCGCTACAACGGCCAGGTTGGTGGTCTGGGTTTTGGCGATGCCGATAAAGCTGTTCATGATCCCCCAGACGGTACCGAACAGGCCCACGAACGGCGCAGTCGAACCGATGGTCGCCAATACACCGGTGCCCATGCTCATGTTGCGGCCGCAGGCGGCGACCAGGCGTTCAAGGCGGAAAGCAACGCGCTCCTTGATGCCTTCGCGCTCGCGGGTGTTGACCGACAGACGCATCTCTTCGAGTGCGTCATGCACCAGCAAGTGGGAAAGGGTGCCTTCTTTTTTGGCCCCTGCGCTGGCTTCGTCCAGATTGCGCGCGCGTTTCAGCGCAGCGATTTCGCTTCGCAGACGACGTTTGGCGCCGAGCAGTTCGAAGCCCTTGGCGATCCAGATGGTCCAGGTGATGACTGATGCAATGGCCAGACCGATCATCACGGCTTTGACGATGATGTCCGCGTTCTTGTACATGCCCCATGGCGAGAGATCGTGGGACATGCCCAGGCTGTTATCTTCCGCCGCGGCGTCGAGCGACTCAGCCGGAGCAGAAGCCGGGGTCAGTTCTTGAACGCCTGGCGCTGTAGCGGGGTCAACCGGTGTAGCGGCTGGCGCCTCGGCTTGTACGGCGGGTTTTTGTGCAGGAGCGTTGGCGTCAGCGAGCGCTACAGGCGTCAACATCAGGCTGAACAGCAGCGCGGCAATGGCGCGTCCAGCACGTGGCAGACCTCGAGTGGCAATTGACGAAGCGGGGATTTGAATAGATGTCATGCTGGCCCGACCTGATATGAAATAGCTGTTCGTTCTGAGAGCGTCACGCTGGCGCTAGGCGAGCGGAGGAGAACAAAGGGCCGTTATTATTGCAAGTAATTCTTGTTAACAAAAGTAAGAGCGTCTCTTTTTTCCTGAGAATGCTTCCCAATGGTCGGTTTTGTAGCCCGTTTTACGGGCTGAAATTCAATAAGTGATGTGGAGATTGGACATGTCAGCGCCATCCGTTTTGATTGCTGGATGTGGCGACATCGGGAGCCGATTGGCGTCCCAGCTGTTGCCTGATGACTGGACGGTGTACGGCCTTCGCCGCTCCGTTGAGAAACTGCCTGCAGGCGTGCTCGGCGTCAGCGGCGACCTGTTCGATGCCCGCATTCCCGCGCACTGGCCGGAAGGCCGGCTCGATTACCTGGTCTACTGCGCCACACCGACTGACCGGGATGAAGCGGGTTACCGCGCGGCTTATGTTGAAGGCCTCCGGCACGTACTGGGCTGGAGCGAGCGCAGCGGCCAGAGGCCCAAGCGGATATTTTTCGTCTCCAGCAGCAGCGTTTATGGTCAACAGCAAGGCGAGTGGGTCGATGAAACGTCACCCGTTGAAGCCACCGGTTACTCGGGCCAGGTCATGCGCGAGGCAGAGCAAGTGGCCTTGGACAGTGGGGTGCCAGCGACCATTGTCAGGTTGACCGGAATTTACGGTCCGGGCCGCAGTGACCTGATGAACCGGGTACGTCAGGGCTACACCGTTGCAACCAACCCGCCGCTGTATGGCAACCGCATTCATGCCGATGACGCCGCCGGGCTGTTGGCGTTTTTGCTGCGAGCAGCATCGGACGAGGTGGCACTGAAAGACTGCTATATCGGCGTCGACGATGCACCCGCGCCGCTGGCCGAAGTGGTCGACTGGATGCGTCAGCGTCTGGGTGTCACGGAGTGGTCGGATGAAAACAGCGTGCGCCGCACCGGGAGCAAGCGCTGCAGCAACGCCCGCGCCAAGTCGCTGGGCTGGACGCCGCGTTATGCGACTTATAAGGAAGGGTATGAGGCGATGCTGGTAGATCAGCCGAACTAGTTCGCGTTGGCGTCGATTCGTAGGACCGGCCTTAGCCGGGAAGGCGTCAGGCTTAACAACCGGGAAATTGAGGTCGTAGGTACTGGCCTCTTCCCGGCTGAAGCCGGTCCTACCATCCGTACGCGATAGTCAGTTCTTCTCGAGCACCCAGCGCTGCTCACCCGGGCGAAGATCCGGCATTTCAGTTGCCTGGGCGTTATTTACCGCCTGGAACAACTCCAGCTGTTTGCCGTTGCGCACGAAGATCCACGGATTGCCGCGCTCGTTCTTCTCCAGCCACATGCTGTCGTACTCACCGCTCATGGCTGCGCAGTCGCCGGCGAGGCACAGTGCATAGCGATCATTGCCCGGCAGGCCGCTGACGCTGCCGTCTGGCAGGAACTCAACCGTGCTGCCCTGGCCTTCGCCATTGACGATGGTCCACTTGCCGCCGAGGTAGGCGGTGTAAAGAGCACGCTCGAAACTGGTGCCGGGTTGGGCGCCGGCCGGCGGTGCTTCCTTGGGCGTGCGGAAATGTTGCTCGGGGCCCGTGTCGCTGGCGCGCTGCACCAGGTCATCACCCTTGATGGTCAACTCATCGGACGCATTGCCGTAAAAGTCGACACGCAACTTGCCGTCGGCATTGCTGGCGATCTTGCCTTCACTCAGCTCGAAGCCGTTGGAAGCAGTGGCCTGTCCGGCCTTGGTGTTGATGTTCCATTCCAGATTCGGGCCGTGAGCCAGCAGGGCCTGCCGAAGGTTGCCGCCTTGGGCTGCGGCGTCGATGGCGGCCTGATTGATCCAGGTACCGTCCGGGCTTTTGTCGGAGTGGCTGGCGCAGCCGCTGAGCAGTGCGACCAGCAGCGGGAGGGCAAACGCAACACGCATGGGTGGAGTCCTTCCTTTTCTGAGGAGGCGGAACGGGCTTGCGCTCCGCACCGGGATTTACTCGATGACCAGAATGGCGTCCATTTCGACCTGCGCGCCACGCGGCAGCGCCGCAACGCCAATGGCGGCGCGCGCCGGGTACGGCTGCTCAAAATACTTGCCCATGATCTCGTTGACCTTGGCGAAGTGGCTCAGGTCGGTGAGGAAGATATTCAGTTTGACGATGTCCTTGAACGAACCGCCTGCAGCTTCGGCCACAGCCTTCAGGTTTTCGAAGACCTGAACGGTCTGAGCTTCAAAGCCTTCGACCAGCTCCATGGTCTTGGGGTCCAGCGGAATCTGTCCCGACATGTAGACGGTGTTGCCCGCCTTGATTGCCTGGGAATAGGTGCCGATGGCGGCAGGGGCTTTGTCGCTGGAGATGACGGTCTTGCTCATGAAAAACTCCTGTTTGCGGTTTGACTACGCGCGCATGCGGGTGATGCGGATCACGCCGGCCAGGGCGCGCAGTTTCTTGATCACGCGGGCCAGGTGCACTCGGTCGTGAACGCTGACCACCAGTTGGACCACGCTGATGCGACCATCGCGTTCATCCATACTGATTTTTTCGATATTGCCGTCCGCAGCATTCACGCTGCTGGCGAGCAGGGCGATCAGGCCGCGCTGGTGTTCCAGTTCGACGCGCAGCTCGACATTGAATTCGCCGGTGACGTCTTTGGCCCAAGACAGCTGAATGCACTTCTCGGGGTTGTGGCGGACTTCCGTGATGTTCCGGCAGTTGTCCAAGTGCACGACCATGCCTTTGCCCGCAGACAAATGCCCGACAATCGGGTCGCCTGGAATCGGCGTGCAGCACTTGGCGTAGCTGAGGACGAGGCCTTCGGTGCCACGAATAGCCAGAGGACCTTCTGCGTTCGGCAGTTGGTCGCCCTCACTGGCCAGCAATCGGCGAGCGACCACATAAGCCATGCGGTTGCCCAGGCCAATGTCCTCAAGCAGGTCTTCGATGACCTCGACCCGATACTCGGCAAGAATCAGGCGCACGCGCTCGGCCGGAATCTTTTCCAGCGTGCTGTCGAAGCCGTTGAGCACTTTGTTCAGCAGGCGCTCGCCGAGATTGATCGATTCCGACCGGCGCTGCAGTTTGAGCGCATGGCGGATGTGCGTACGGGCCTTGCCGGTCACGACGAAGTTGAGCCAGGCCGGATTCGGACGCGCCCCGGGAGCACTGACGATCTCGACGGTCGAGCCGCTTTGCAGCGGTTCGGAAAGCGGGGCCAGCCGACGATTGATCCGACAGGCAATGCAGCTGTTGCCGACGTCAGTGTGCACGGCATAAGCAAAATCGACCGCCGTGGAGCCTTTCGGCAGCTCCATGATCCGGCCCTTCGGCGTGAACACGTAGACCTCGTCCGGGAACAGGTCGATCTTTACGCTCTCGATGAATTCCAGCGAATTGCCCGCACGCTGCTGCATTTCCAGCACGCCCTTGACCCACTGACGGGCCCGCGCATGGGTGCTCTTCGGCTGTTCATCGCCAGACGACTTGTACAGCCAGTGCGCGGCGATACCGTTGTTGGCCATCTCTTCCATTTCGCGGGTACGAATCTGGATCTCGATGGGCACGCCATGCATACCGAACAGGGTGGTGTGCAGCGATTGATAGCCGTTGGCTTTCGGAATCGCGATGTAATCCTTGAAGCGGCCCGGCAGCGGTTTGTACAAATTGTGCACAGCGCCGAGCACGCGATAGCAGGTGTCGACCTTGTCGACGATGATCCTGAACGCGTAGACGTCCATGATCTCGTTGAAGGCGCGACGCTTGCCGCGCATCTTCTTATAGATGCCATACAGGTGCTTCTGACGGCCGCTGACTTCGCCTTCAATACCGTCAACGGCAAGGCAGTGGCTCAACGACTCTTCGATCTTGTTGACCAGCTCCTTGCGGTTGCCGCGCGCGCGCTTGACCGCCTGGCCGATGCGCGAGGAGCGCATCGGGTACATCGCCTTGAAGCCCAGGTCCTCGAATTCGATACGCACGCTGTGCATGCCAAGGCGATTGGCGATAGGGGCGTAGATTTCGAGGGTTTCTTTGGCGATGCGACGGCGCTTCTCTCCGGAGAGGACTTCCAGCGTGCGCATGTTATGCAGGCGGTCGGCAAGCTTGACCAGAATGACGCGAATGTCCCGCGCCATGGCCATCGCCATTTTCTGGAAGTTCTCGGCCTGAGCTTCGGCTTTGGTCTCGAAGTTCATCTGGGTCAGTTTGCTGACCCCGTCGACCAGTTCGGCCACCGTTTCGCCAAACTGTGCACAAAGCGCTTCTTTGGCGATGCCGGTGTCTTCGATCACGTCATGCAGCATGGCGGCCATCAGGCTCTGATGGTCCATGTGCATGTCGGCAAGAATATTGGCCACCGCCAGCGGATGCGTGACGTAGGCTTCGCCGCTGCGACGGCGTTGGCCGTCGTGGGCTTGTTCGGCGTAGAAGTACGCCCGGCGGACCAGATTGACCTGGTCTGCGCCGAGGTAGGTCGAGAGGCGATCGGCGAGGGCGTCTATGCTCGGCAAGATAAATCTCCTTGCCGAAGGCTGTGACCCTGCGCCTTGCTACGTCGACCAGGCATAGACTTAGACGGCCTCGCTGGACTCGTCCTCGAATGCGGCGAACAGTGGTTCATCTTCAACGATTTCGGCTTCTGCGATAACAGCGTAATCCATCAGGCCTGCAGCGATTTCACGCAGGGCCACTACAGTAGGCTTGTCGTTTTCCCATGCCAGCTTTGGCTCTTTGCCACCGGTCGCCAGTTGACGCGAGCGCTTGGTGGCGAGCATGACCAGCTCAAAACGGTTATCTACATGTTCCAGGCAGTCTTCAACGGTCACGCGGGCCATGGGTATTCCTCGTAGCAAATGCGATATGCGCGGTGCCCGAATGGGCGAGCGGACTCGACAGTCTAAAAAATCACCAGCGTTTAGGGAAGCGCTGATTTTGAATGGATCGGTTTTGCTGCCTAAGAACCGGTCAGGCCAGCAGTTGAGCCAACAGCTCGGTGTGGCGCTGCTGTTGGTGTTCCTGGCTCAGCAAGTTGGCGCGGAAGATCGCTTTCAGGTCTTCGAGCGCCGTGGCGAAATCGTCGTTGATCACAATGTAATCGTATTCGGCGTAGTGACTCATCTCGCTGACGGCTTCGCGCATGCGGCCTTCGATAATCTCGTCGCTGTCCTGACCCCGATTGGTCAGGCGCTGGCGCAGCGCTTGCTGCGTTGGCGGCAGAATGAAGATCGAGCGCGCGCGGGGCATCAGTTTGCGAACCTGCTCGGCGCCTTGCCAGTCGATCTCCAGAATCAGGTCATGACCTTCGTCCAGCGTCTGCTGCAAACGGCTCTGCGAGGTCCCGTACATATTGCCGAAGACTTCAGCCTGTTCGAGAAAATCGCCGTGCTCGATCATGCGCACGAATTCGGCGCGATCGACGAAGTGGTAGTTCACGCCGTCCACTTCGCCCGGACGCATGGCCCGGGTGGTGTGGGACACCGACACGCGGATCTGCGGCTGAGCGTTGATCAGGGCGTTGACCAGACTGGTCTTGCCCGCGCCCGATGGGGCGGAAATGATGTACAGGGTGCCGGTGCTGTGGGTCATGTCGGAGGTGGCCTTACTCAATGTTCTGCACTTGTTCGCGCATCTGCTCGATCAACACTTTGAGGTTGACGGCGGCTTGCGTGCTTCGAGGGTCAAAGGCTTTGGAGCCCAGTGTGTTGGCTTCGCGGTTGAGCTCCTGCATCAGGAAATCCAGCCGGCGCCCGGCTTGCCCGCCGGCCTTGAGTACGCGGCGCACTTCAGTGACGTGCGTGCTCAGGCGGTCGAGTTCTTCGGCGACGTCACTTTTTTGCGCCAGCAGGACCATTTCCTGTTCCAGGCGCTGCGGATCGAGCTCGGCCTTCATGTCGGCAAAGCGATCGAGCACCTTTTGGCGCTGGGCGGCGAGCATTTGCGGCACGAGCGTACGCAAGGTCGCGACTTCAGTCTTGATCGCGGTGAGCCGTTCGTCGAGAAGCCTGGCCAGATCGGCGCCTTCGCGGGCGCGACCAGCCTTGAGCTCATCGAGCGCCTCGTTAAACAGGGCCAGGGCGTCGTTGTTCAGCGCTTGAGGGTCGGCAGCATCGGCCACCAGAACACCGGGCCAGGCCAGCACTTCGAGCGGATTCAGCGCGGCGGGCTGACTGATCAGGCTGGCGACGATCTCCGCTGCCGCGACCAGTTGCCCGGCGCGTTCGCGGTCAACCTGCAGCGGTTTGCCTGCGGTCTCTTCGGTGAAGCGCAGGGTGCATTCGACCTTGCCTCGGGAAAGGCCCTGGCGCAGCGCCTCGCGCACAGCGCCTTCGAGGTCACGAAATGATTCCGGCAGGCGCAGGTGAGGTTCGAGGTAACGGTGATTGACCGAGCGCATTTCCCAGCTCAGCGTGCCTTGTGGGCCGGCTCGTTCAGCGCGGGCAAAAGCCGTCATGCTGTGCACCATGGGAAGTACCTCTATAAATTCAGGCGTTTGCGGACAGCCGGTCCGGGATGAATCCCCGGCAGAGTATCGTCGGGAAACGACTGGCTATAAAGGCGCAGGATTGTAGCTCAGTGCAGGGTGTGCGCCCAAATGTGGCATTGTCGCAAGCGATGCGCGGCGTTGTAATCGTGCTGCCTGGCAGCGCAAACCTGCAGCGCCCGTCGTGAGCAATACGTCATTAGATGTCCCAAGCCGTGCCTGCACCTCTATAATGCAGACCGTTTTCCGTCTCCCAGTACAGGTATCCCAGATGAAACGTCCAAGTGGTCGCGCTGCCGATCAGCTTCGCCCGATCCGCATCACCCGCAACTACACCAAGCACGCCGAGGGTTCTGTGCTGGTCGAGTTCGGTGATACCAAGGTGATCTGCACCGTCAGCGTTGAAAACGGCGTTCCGCGCTTTCTCAAGGGGCAGGGCCAGGGCTGGTTGACAGCTGAATACGGCATGCTGCCTCGCGCCACCGGCGAGCGTAACCAGCGCGAAGCCAGTCGTGGCAAGCAAGGCGGCCGTACCCTCGAGATCCAGCGCCTGATCGGTCGCTCGCTGCGCGCGGCACTGGACATGTCCAAGCTGGGTGAAATCACCTTGTACGTCGACTGCGATGTCATCCAGGCGGACGGCGGGACGCGCACTGCGTCGATCACCGGCTCCATGGTCGCGCTGATCGACGCGCTGAAGTCCATCAAAAAGCGTGGCGGCCTCAAGGGCGGCGATCCGCTGAAACAGATGATCGCGGCAGTGTCAGTGGGCATGTATCAGGGCGAGCCGGTGCTGGACCTGGATTACCTTGAAGACTCCGCGGCCGAGACTGACCTCAACGTGGTCATGACCAGCGCGGGCGGTTTCATCGAAGTGCAAGGCACAGCCGAGGGGGCGCCGTTTCAGCCTGAAGACCTGAACGCGATGCTGGCACTGGCTCAAAAAGGCATGAACGAAATTTTCGAACTGCAGCAGTCGGCACTGGCCGACTGATCGGTTTCCATTGCGTCAGAGCACTACATCAAAACAGGGAAAGCATGATGATCGAGAGTCAGTCGCCGTTGCCAACGCCGAGTAAAGAAGTCCGTCAGTGGGCAATGCTGTGCCACTTCGCGGCGTTTTTCGGCCTGATCTTTCCGTTCGGCAATCTGCTGGGGCCGCTGATCGTCTGGCAGCTCAAGAAAGAAGTTGATCCGTACATCGATGCTCAAGGCAAGGAAGCCCTCAATTTTCAGATCACCGTCGCCATTGCCGCGATGATCTGTTTTTTGCTGATGGTGGTGATCATCGGCTTTCCGCTGTTGATGCTGGTGGGCGTCGGCGCGCTGGTGCTGACGATCATCGCGGGCGTGAAGGTCAATGACGGCGTCGCCTACCGCTATCCGTTCACCTGGCGGTTAATCAAGTAAGCGGGATCAAGGATCGGGCGCTTGCCTGATCTGCGGACAAACAAAAGCCGACTTCACGTCGGCTTTTTTTTGAGCAACTGAACGTTAGATAGTGAGCGTCCAGTCGTAGTCCACGATCAGTGGCGCATGTTGCGAGAAGCGCGGCTGGCGTGGAAGGCGTGCACTGCGTACGAAACGGCGCAGGCCCGGGGTCAGCAACTGATAATCGAAGCGCCAGCCCAGATTGAGCATCTCGGCCTGTTCGTTATCGGGCCACCAGCTGTACTGATCGCCTTCGCGGCTGACTTCGCGCAGGGCATCGACATAACCCATGTTGCCAACGATCTCGTCCATCCACGCACGCTCTGGTGCCAGGAAGCCTGGAGATTGCTGGCTGTCGCGCCAGTTTTTGATGTCCAGCTTCTGTTGCGCCACGTACAGCGAGCCACAGTAAATGTACTCGCGACGTTTGCGCCGCTGCTTGTCGAGGTACTTGCCGAAATCGTCCATGAGCTTGAATTTCTGATTCAAGTCTTCATCGCCGTTCATCCCGGAAGGGAGCAGCAAGGTCGCGATACTGACTTTGTCGAAATCTGCCTGCAGGTAACGCCCGTAACGGTCAGCCGTCTCGAAACCAAGACCGTTGATGACCGCCTTCGGTTGCAGCCGCGAGTAAAGCGCCACGCCACCCTGGGCTGGCACTTCGGCTTCGCAGGCATATAGGAAGTAGCCGTCCAGTTGGAAGGCTGGGTCGTCCAGTTCAAAGGCGGAGGCGCGGGTGTCCTGAAGGCAGATGACGTCGGCATTCTGGGCTTGCAGCCAACTGAGCAAACCACGCTCGACTGCAGCCTGAATACCATTAACGTTCACACTGATGATCCGCATAAATGGCCCCAAAAATCACGTGCGTGTATGATACCCGAGCTCTACCTAATTAGCTAAATCCGTGGTATTCGGGGCTTTTTTCATGCAGGCGTATCAACGCGATTTCATTCGTTTTGCCATCGATCGCGGAGTTTTGCGCTTCGGTGAGTTCACCTTGAAGTCTGGACGCACCAGTCCTTACTTCTTCAATGCCGGTCTTTTCAACAGCGGTTCCGCTCTTGCTCAGCTGGGCAAGTTCTACGCCGCCGCTGTCGTTGAAAGCGGTATCTCCTTCGATGTTCTGTTCGGCCCGGCCTATAAGGGTATTCCCCTTGCAGCGGCGACGGCCGTGGCCCTTGCCGAGCATCACAGCCTCGATCTCCCTTGGTGCTTCAACCGCAAAGAGGCCAAGGCCCATGGCGAAGGCGGCAGCCTGGTAGGTGCGCCGTTGACCGGCAATGTGCTGATCATCGACGACGTGATCACCGCAGGCACCGCCATTCGCGAAGTCATGCAGATCATTCAGGCCCAGAGCGCGAACGCTGCCGGCGTGCTGATCGCGTTGAACCGCCAGGAGCGCGGCAATGGCGAACTGTCTGCCATTCAGGAAGTCGAGCGTGATTTCGGCATTCCGGTGGTGAGCATCGTGTCGTTGAATCAAGTGCTGGAGTTTCTGGCCGACGATCCGCAGCTCAAGCAGCATTTGCCTGCCGTCGAAGCGTACCGGGCTCAATACGGAATCTGAGCCTCCAAAAGGATGCGGTTATGCTCAAGCTGGGCACGTTGGGTTTTTGTCTGTCTCTGGGTTTGGGTTGCATCGCGAGCGTTCATGCGGACGACGCGCCGGGCATCGTGCTGTATCGCTACGTCGACAGCCGCGGCGTAACCGTGCTCGATCGTCAAGGCGTGCCGCCGGAGTACGTCGGCAAGGGTTATGAAGTGCTCAATCAGCGCGGCCGCGTGGTGCAGACCATACCGCCTGCACCGTCCGCCGATGAGTTGCGTGATGCCCAGGCCGCCAAGCTGCAATCCGATGCCGATGCGCATCTGCTGCGGCTGTACAGCAGCGTTGAGGACGTCGACCGGGCGAAGAGTCGTCGACTCGCCGAACTCGATGGCCTGATCGTTGTGGCGCAAGGCAATATCCAGAATCTCGTTACCCAGCAAGGCACGCTGCAGACACAGGCAGCTGATCAAGAGCGGGCAGGGCACCCGGTGCCGAAGACGCTGCTGGATCAGATGGATGATCTGCGTGATCAGCAGCAGAACCTGAAAGTCGACATCCTGCGCTATCAGACGGCGCGAACCCAGGCCGAGGCCGAGTTTGCGCAAGATCGAGCGCGGCTGCAGAAGTTGCTAGGTCGGTGATCACCGCTCTTGGACGCCGCTAAAACGCGGCTGTAAAAAAGCCCCACCTGGCAGTGAGCCGCGTGGGGCTTTTTGCAGCCGCAATCAGTGACGCTTGCGATTGCTGATCAGCGTGCCGACGCCGGTATCGGTGAAGATCTCCAGCAGCACGGCATTCGGCACACGGCCGTCGATGATGTGCGAAGTGTTGACCCCGCCCTGAACCGCCTCCAGTGCGCAGCGGATCTTCGGCAGCATCCCGCCGTAGATGGTGCCGTCGGCAATCAAGCTATTCACCTGCTCGGTGGTCAGGCCGGTCAGCACTTTGCCTTCCTTGTCCATCAAGCCGGCAATGTTGGTCAGCAGCATCAGCTTTTCAGCCTTCAAGGCTTCAGCGACCTTGCCTGCCACCAGATCGGCGTTGATGTTGTACGACTCGCCATCCGCGCCCACGCCAATCGGCGCAATCACCGGAATGAAATCGCCTTTCACCAGCATGTTCAGCAGGTCGGTGTTGATGCCGACGACTTCACCCACATGGCCGATGTCAATGATTTCCGGCTTGAGCATGTCCGGGGTCTGGCGCGTGACGTTCATTTTTTTCGCGCGAATCAGCTGCGCGTCTTTACCGGTCAGGCCGATCGCGCTGCCGCCGTGGCGGTTGATCAGGTTGACGATGTCCTTGTTGACCTGGCCGCCGAGCACCATTTCCACCACGTCCATGGTTTCTGCATCGGTCACGCGCATGCCGTCGACGAAGTGGCTTTCGATAGACAGACGCTTGAGCAGGTCGCCGATCTGAGGGCCGCCGCCGTGAACCACGACCGGGTTGATGCCCACCGCCTTCATCAGCACGATGTCGCGGGCGAAGCCGGTTTTCAGCTCGTCACTCTCCATGGCGTTGCCGCCGTATTTGATAACAAGCGTCTTGCCGACAAAGCGTCGGATGTAGGGCAACGCTTCGGAGAGGACCTTGGCGGCATTGGCTGCGGCATCACGTTCGAGGGTCATTTGGGCTCCACTCAAAATAGGGTCAAAAAGGAAGTTCTAGATCCGGTGCTACGTGTTTCAACTGGGTGTGGAAGACGTCCTTGATCCGTTGCAGCTCGAGCTCGGTTTCGGCCTCGAAGCGCAATACCAGCACCGGGGTGGTGTTGGACGCGCGAACCAGGCCCCAGCCTTTCGGATAATCAACCCGCACACCATCGATGCTGGTGAGGTTGGCATTGCCCCACTGGGCGTCGCGCTCCAGCGCTTCCATGATGCTGAACTTGCGGGTCTCGGTGACTTTGATGTTGATCTCGGGCGTTGAAAGATCGTTTGGAAAGGTCTGGAAAAGCTCCTCGGCGCTGAGTTTTTCCTGACTGAGGATCTCCAGCAGACGCGCCGCGCTGTAGATACCGTCGTCGAAGCCGAACCAACGCTCCTTGAAGAAGATGTGACCGCTCATCTCGCCTGCCAGCAGCGCGCCGTTTTCTTTCATCTTCTTCTTGATCAACGAATGCCCAGTCTTCCACATAACCGGGCGGCCGCCGTATTCGTGGATCAACGGTATCAGGCGGCGTGTGCATTTGACGTCGAAAATCACGTCGGCCCCGGGGTTGCGCTTGACCACATCGCGGGCAAACAGCATCAGCAGACGGTCAGGATAGATGATGGTGCCGGTGTTGGTCACGACACCGACACGATCGGCATCACCGTCGAACGCCAGGCCCAGATCGGCACCGGTTTCCCGTACCTTGGCGATCAGGTCCTGAAGGTTCTCCGGCTTGCCAGGATCAGGGTGATGATTGGGGAAATTGCCGTCGACCTCGCAGTGCAGCGGGATGACTTCGCAATTCAGCGCTTCGATCAATTGCGGGGCGATGACGCCGCCGACGCCGTTGCCGCAGTCCACCACCACTTTCATGCGCCGCGCGAGCACGACATCGCCAATGATCTGGCTGGCATAACGGTCGAGGATATTGACCTTGATGATGCTGCCTTTGGCGGACGGCAGGTCATTGGCCTTGATGCGTTCGTGCAATGCCTGAATCTGCTCGTCTGCCAGGGTGTCGCCGGCAATGACGATCTTGAAGCCGTTGTAATCCTTCGGGTTGTGACTGCCCGTTAGCATGACGCCTGTTTTGCCCGCCAGCACGTGGGTGGCGTAGTACAGCGCCGGCGTGGGCACCAGGCCGATGTCGCTGACGTGGCAGCCGCTGTCGTGCAGGCCCTTGATCAGGTTCGCGACCAGCTCAGGGCCTGAAAGTCGCCCGTCGCGGCCCACCGAAACATGCGGCTCGCCCTGCGCCAGGCTTTCTGCGCCGACGGCTCGGCCGATCCAGTAGGCGGTTTCGGCGTTCAGCGTATCGCCAACAATGCCGCGGATGTCATAGGCGCGAAATATCGTTTCGGGAAATGGCGGGGCGCTGGAGACGCTGCTGCTCATGGCGCGGGAGGGCTCCGGCTGCGTGAGATCCTGGGGGTCATCGATCAAGTCGAGGTCAAGAATATCGGTGTCCTGGAACAGCGGGTCGGTCAACTGGTCTTCCTCCGACACCACAGGCAGGCCCGGTGCAGGACCCTGCAGGGGGGCGCCGGATTTCGATGCTTGATCCGACGCCGCGCCCGTCGGACTATTGCGCAGCGAGAATCGCGCGAGGCTCTGGGCGAGCCCGTTCAACGCGGGCAGACTCATGCTGAAGGCCTTGACGGCCTTGCCCCCAGAGAGCTCTTGCAGCAGTTGCTCAAGCTGCCGCGCGTCAGCCGCGACCCGGCGCTTGAGCGCACTCTCGTTCAGATAGAGCGCTAGCAGCATCGCACCGGCGGCAACCAGCAAGGCGAGCAGCAGCATCAGCCAGGGCGTGGAGCCTTGCAGCGCGGAGCCGGCGGCAAAGGTCAGTTTCCAGTTGGGGTAGCCGGTGGAGAATTCCTGTGCACGGCTGCCATCGTCTTCGCCACGGGTGAGAAAAGTCTGCGCAGTGGCGGTACCGAACTGTTGAACGAGTACCACCTGACCCACATCGGTGGGGGTCTCGGGGAGTGCGGCGATCAGGCGCTGCGGATTGAACGCCAGCAGCAGCGTGCCGGTGATCGGCGCGTTTGGCGCCATGCGCAGGGGCGCGGCGCTGTAGATCAGCCATGTGTCGCTAACCTTGCGCGCTTCGGGCGCCGGCATTTCACCCTTGCCGGCCTTGGTCAGCATGTCCAGCGTGGCGAAGCTGATCGGCAGAGCGCTTTGGGTGTCTACGCTGTTGAACCCCATAGGGTTGAGCCGTGCGCCCACCACGCCGTCGCGGTACCGCAGTTGGTTTTGCGCGCTTTCGATGAGCGACGGATTGCTGCTCGACAAGGCCTGGTTCAGCGTGGGGTCCATTGCAGCGGCCTGGGTGTCAGCGTTGATCTGACGCAGTGCCTTGTTGACGGCCCCGGCTTGCGCGCTGCCCCAAGCCTGAACCAGCTGCTCCTGTTGCTGCGGCTGGCTTTGAATGGCAAGCCACACCAGCACCATTGCCGCGATCAGGCCGATGAGTGCAGGAATGAGGCCGGGACTCGCCAAACTCAGATTGGCGTCTTTACTGAGCGCGTCGGTTGTTTCCGGAGCGGGGGTCACTTTGGCTGTGCGTTTGATGCCTTTCAAACTAACTCTCCCTTCTGGGTCGTCCTGACGCGTTCTTGTTGTGTTCGCACCGCTTAAAGCACGTCAGGCCACAAGCGATGCGTTAGCCAAAGTGGTTGTTTTTTGCGGGATCAGTGGCTGCCGGAGTGACCGAAGCCGCCAGCGCCGCGCTGACTTTCATCGAACTCTTCGACGATTTCAAACTGCGCCTGCACCACCGGCACCAGTACAAGCTGAGCCAGACGCTCGCCGATGGAGATATTGAAAGCGGTCTGGCCGCGGTTCCAGCAGGAAACCATCAGCTCGCCTTGATAATCGGAGTCGATCAGGCCCACCAGGTTGCCCAGCACGATGCCGTGTTTATGCCCCAGGCCCGAGCGCGGCAGGATCAGTGCAGCCAGGCCAGGGTCTGCGATGTATATCGACAGCCCGGTAGGAATCAGGAGGGTTTGGCCGGGTTCGAGCAGCGTGTCTTCTTTCAGCATGGCGCGCAGGTCCAGGCCGGCCGAGCCTGAAGTGGCGTACGCGGGAAGCGGAAATTCGCTGCCAATGCGAGGGTCGAGGATCTTGGCTTGTAGAGCGTGCATTCGTGATTAAACCTGGTTCATGCGATCGGCGATAAAAGTCACCAGCTGCCGCGCGATCTTGGCTTTGCTGGTCTGGGCGAAGAGCGTCGCTTGCAACGCTCGGTCGATCACGCTGCAGGCGTTTTCTTCGCTGTTGAAGCCAATGCTGGGATTGGCGACGTCATTGGCGACGATCAGATCAAGGTTCTTGTCCTTGAGCTTGCGTGCGGCGTAATCGAGCAGGTGTTCGGTTTCGGCCGCGAAGCCGACGCTGAACGGGCGATCCGGGCGCTGGGCGAGGGTGGCGAGAATGTCCGGGTTGCGGACCATCTGCAGCAGAAGACCATCACCGGTGGTGGGATCTTTCTTTAATTTCTGCGTGGCGACGACTTCCGGCCGGTAGTCCGCGACGGCTGCGGAGGCGATGAAGAGATCGCAAGGCATGGCGTCTTCGCAGGCGGCGAGCATGTCGCGGGCGCTGACGACGTCGACACGCGACACTCGGTCAGGTGTTTGCAGGTTCACCGGGCCAGTGATCAGGGTGACCCGCGCGCCCGCTTCGGCAGCGGCTTCGGCCAGGGCGAAGCCCATTTTTCCGGAGCTGTGGTTGGTGATGTAGCGAACCGGATCGATGTTTTCCTGAGTCGGGCCGGCGGTGATCAACACGTGCTTGCCGGTCAGCGTCAGGCGCTGAAAGCAATCGGCGGCCGATTGCGCCAGGTCATTGGGTTCGAGCATGCGCCCGTAGCCGACGTCTCCACAGGCCTGGCTGCCGCTGGCCGGACCGAACATGCGCAGACCGCGCTGTTCGAGCAGTTGCAGATTGGCCTGCACGGAGGGGTCGCGCCACATCGCCTGATTCATCGCGGGTGCGACGGCAACGATGGCATCGGTCGCCAGCACCACGGTGGTCAGCAGATCGTTGGCAATGCCTTGGGCCAGGCGGGCCATGAGGTCGGCGGTGCCCGGTGCGATGAGGATCATGTCGGCCCACTTGGCCAGCTCGATATGGCCCATGGCGGCTTCGGCTGCGGGGTCGAGCAAATCAAGGTGAACCGGATGGCCGGACAAGGCCTGCATGGTCAGCGGGGTAATAAACTCGGCGCCGCCTTTGGTCATGACGACACGGACTTCTGCACCGTGGTCGCGCAAACGGCGGACCAGTTCGGCGCTCTTGTAGGCCGCGATGCCACCGCCGACGCCGAGAACGATGCGTTTTCGATACAGCCGCTGCATAGGCCTGCCTTAAGGTCGGTTAACACGCGGCAATCATTAGCCTCCCCAGGCCTGACTGTCGCGCAAAAAAGAGCGGCTAAGATAGCACAGCGACCGCACGGGAACAGCGGCGCCACAGACAGGGAGCTGCTATGAGTATTCGCGATTGGCCGGCGGCAGAGCGTCCGCGGGAGAAGCTGCTGGAACGGGGGGCGTCGAGTCTGTCGGACGCTGAATTGCTGGCGATTTTCTTGCGCACGGGCGTCTCGGGCAGAAGTGCCGTGGACCTGGCCCGGCACCTTTTGAATCAGTTCGGCAGCCTGCGTGCATTGCTCGAAGCCAACCTGACGGCGTTCAGCAGCGAGCTGGGTCTGGGACCCGCCAAGTTCGCGCAATTGCAGGCGGTCATGGAAATGGCCCGGCGCAACATGGGCGAGGATTTGAAGCGCGATTCTGTGCTGGAAAACCCGACGCAGGTGCGTCGTTACCTCAAGGCGCTGTTAAGGCACGAGCCCCATGAAGTCTTTGGTTGCCTGTTTCTGGACAGCAAGAACCGGGTTCAGACCTTCGAAGTGTTGTTTCACGGCTCGATCAACACGGCGCATGTTCACGCGCGGCAGGTGGTCAAGCGGGCATTGGCCCACAACTCGGCGGGATTGATCCTTTGTCACAATCACCCCTCCGGCGTAAAAGACGCCAGCGAAGCCGATATCGATCTGACGCGGCACCTGAAACAGGCGCTGGCGCTGGTGGACGTGGTGGTGCTGGATCATTTGATCATCGGCGACGGCGATCCGCTGTCGATGGTTGAGTATGGGTTGATGTAGTGGCTTCAGGACTGGCTAATCACCGAGATTCTGGGGCTGGCCGCCGAACGAATGTAGGACCGGCTTTAGCCGGGAAGGCATCGGCAGTCACACCGCAAACTAGCGGTGTGCAAACCGGCCTCTTCCCGGCTGAAGCCGGTCCTACGAAGTACTGAAAGGGGACTAGTACTGAAAGGGGACTGATTTATTTACAAAGCTTCACCGTAAATGAATCTGTCCCCGAGAGCGGAGTGTGCCCACGCCGAAGTCGAGTTCAGCGGGGTGAGGAATCTGCGTATCAAGATCAAAGGCTAAGGCGGCATGTCGTTGATGCTTAAAGCGGGGACAGATTAATTTACGGTGAAGCGCTGTAAATAAATCAGTCCCCTCCAATACAACCTTCAATAGTTTCTCGCGAATTACTTCACGGTCACCTTGGAGAAATCCTGACGACCAAACGGGCTCACGCTGTAGCCCTCGACGTTCTTGCGCAGCAGCGCATAAGCCGTTGGATGCGCAAGCGGCAGCCACAATGCCTGCTTCTGGATCTGCTCTTGAGCTTGGTGATACAACTTGCTGCGCTGTGCCTGATCGGTCACCGCCTTGCCCTGGCTGATCAACTTGTCCAGGCCTTCATCGCAGTAGCGCGCGAAGTTGGTGCCGGATTTGACCGCGGCGCAGGAGAACTGCGGCGTCAAGAAGTTATCCGGATCGCCGTTATCCCCCGACCAGCCCATGAAGAGCAGGTCGTGCTCGCCGGTCTTGGCGCGGCGAATCAGCTCGCCCCATTCGATAACTTTGATTTCCGCCTTGATCCCTACCGCGGCCAAGTCGTTCTGCAGCAACTGCGCACCTGCGTTCGGGTTGGGGTTGAGCAAGCTACCCGACGGCCGAGTCCAGATCGTCGTCTTGAAGCCGTCTTTCAGACCGGCCTTGGCCAGCAGATCCCTGGCTTTCGCCACGTCGTGCTTGTAGCCAGGCAGGTCACTGGCGTAGCCCCAGGTATTAGGCGGATACGGACCGTTGGCCGGGCGCGCCGAGCCCTCGAATACCGCTTTCAGGTACGTGTCTTTGTCGAATGCCAGGTTAATTGCCTGACGCACTTCCGGCTTATCGAGCGGGGGATGCTGACTGTTGATCGCCAGGAAAGCGGTCATGAAGGCGTCTGTCTTTTCGACCTTCAGGTTCGAATCCTTGCCGGCTTCAGCAACATCCATCGGCTTCGGCGACAGGGCAACCTGGCACTCATTGCGGCGAATACGTTGCAGGCGAACGTTGGCGTCCGGCGTAATCGCGTAGATCAGCGCATCAACGGCCGGCTTGCCGGCGAAATAATCCGGATTGGCCTCGTAACGTACTACCGAGTCTTTCTGGAAGCGCTTGAAGACAAAGGGCCCTGTGCCGATCGGCTGACTGTTGAGCTTCTCCGGGGTGCCGGCCTTCAATAGCTGCGCGGTGTACTCGGCAGAATAGATAGAAGCGAAACCCATGCTGAGCGTCGCCAGAAAGGTCGCATCCGGGTGGTCCAGGGTGATGCGCACTGTGGTGGCATCGGTCGCCTCGACTTTCTTGATGAGCGATGGCCATTGCATCGACTGCGCGTGGGGGAAGCCCTGCGCGGCGACCTTATTCCATGGATTGGCCGGATCGAGCATGCGCTTGAAGCTGAACACCACGTCGTCAGCGTTGAGCTCGCGCGTCGGGGTGAAGTAGTCGGTGTGATGGAATTTCACGCCGGCGCGCAGTTTGAAGTCATAGGTCAGCCCGTCAGGCGACACGCTCCAGTTCTGCGCCAGGCTCGGAACCAGCTTGGCGTCCTTGGCGTCATAATCCACCAGGCGATTCATCAGCACGTCGGCCGAAGCATTGGTGGTGGTCAGCGAGTTGTACTGCACCACGTCAAAGCCTTCAGGGCTGGCTTCCGTGCAGACGCTCAGCGTCGCCGCCGCCTGAGCCAGCAATGGCGCAGACAGGGACGCGAGCAATAGGGGTAGAACGGCTAGGCGCATGGCGATTTTCCTTTCAGAGAGAGCCCATCTGCCGGCGCAGTCTGGAGAGTCAGTAACCCTAGACCATCGATTGGCGCAGAACAATCGCCACGGCGCGACGAGTGGTATATTTCCCGCCGCGCCTAACGCCGCTGGCCTTGCCGGGTATAAGGTCGGGTTATCTGGCAGGCAATTCGTGGTTTGTGTTGTTGCACCGGGGGGTTTCTGGTATAAAGCAGCGCTCTTTTCTAGGGGCCCGCTGCCTTCACCGCAGGTGTGGCCGGTAAGACCCCTGAAGAAACGCGGCGCCTGGCGCCAAATGACTGAGAGATTAAGCGGCCAACCCATGCCGGGTTGGGCATGTGGTTTTAGAGGGCTGAGGCATGTCGAGAGTATGTCAAGTTACCGGTAAGGGTCCGGTAACCGGGAATAACATTTCCCACGCAAACAACAAAACCCGTCGTCGTTTCCTGCCAAACCTGCAGCATCACCGCTTCTGGGTTGAAGAAGAGAAACGCTTCGTACGTCTGCGCGTATCTGCCAAAGGCATGCGCATCATCGACAAGCGTGGTATCACGGTTGTTCTGGCCGAAATCCGCCGTGCTGGCGCTAAGGTTTAAGGGAGAAAATCATGCGTGAATTGATCCGTTTGGTGTCGACCGCTAACACCGGCCACTTCTACACCACCGACAAGAACAAGCGCACGACTCCGGACAAAATCGAAATTAAAAAATTCGATCCGGTTGTTCGTAAGCACGTGATCTACAAAGAAGCCAAAATCAAGTAATTGATTTTTGCGTCTTACAAAAAAGCCCGCAGCGATGCGGGCTTTTTTGTGGGTGAAATAAAGTCGGTCACCTGACGCTCAGGCCTTCTGTTCGAACACCACATAGATCTTGCGGCATGCTTCCAGCACTTCCCACGTACCCTTGAACCCGGCAGGAATCACAAAACGGTCACCCGCGCGCAGGGTTTTCGACTTGCCTGCTTCGTCACGAAGGACCGAGACGCCCTGCACGATTTCACAGTACTCGTGCTCGGTGTAATTCACTTTCCACTGACCGACTTCCCCTTCCCAGACGCCTGCATTCAGCTGCCCGCACGGACTGTTGTAATGGTTGTAAACCGTCTGGTTCGGCTCGCCCTTGAGGATCTTTTCAGCCGCAGGCGTGAAACGCTCCGCTGCAGTAGTGGCTTCGCTGAAGTCGACAATGCTTTCGATGCTCATATCTGATTCCTGAAAGTGGGCGCTGCGTGATTGTTGCTTGCCGAGGGCCGGATGGAAAGCGCAAGCGAGTGCGGGGACTGTTGAATAAAATGCACGATCCGGCCAGATTTCGCCCGCTTATGTCCAATATATTGGAAATCCGCCCAATGCTGGTTTAGGGTGGCGAATGCCTTCGGCCGATCCGATGACGCGTCAGGCACTGTCCTGAAGCCCGATTCGAGTGCGAAGACGCGCCTATTTCATAAGAGGAGGACGTTTCATGACCACCCTGACTCATGCTAACTGGGAACAACGCGCCCAGGATTTGAAAATCGAAGGCCGTGCTTTCATCAACGGTGAATACACAGACGCCGCATCCGGCTCGACGTTCGACTGCATCAGTCCGGTCGATGGCCGCCTCCTCGCCCATGTCGCCAGTTGTGACGCCGCCGACGCCCAGCGCGCCGTCGAAAACGCCCGGGCTACGTTCAATTCCGGCGTCTGGTCGCGATTGGCGCCGGCCAAGCGCAAGGCAGCCATGCTTCGTCTGGCGGAGCTGATCAACGAAAACGTTGAAGAACTCGCGCTGCTTGAAACCCTCGACATGGGCAAGCCCATCAGCGATTCCTACGGCATCGACATTCCCGGCTCCGCCCAGGCATTGAGCTGGAGCGGCGAGGCCATCGACAAGCTGTACGACGAAGTGGCGCCGACCCCGCACGATCAACTGGGCCTGGTGACTCGCGAGCCGATTGGCGTAGTGGCGGCTATTGTGCCGTGGAATTTCCCGCTGCTGATGGCGTCCTGGAAGCTCGGCCCTGCGCTGTCGAGCGGCAATTCGGTGATCCTCAAGCCATCGGAAAAATCCCCGCTGACCGCCATCTGCGTCGCTCAACTCGCCATTGAGGCCGGTATTCCGGCCGGCGTGCTGAACGTGCTGCCGGGTTACGGCCACACGGTGGGTAAAGCGCTGGCGTTGCACATGGACGTCGACACCGCTGTATTCACCGGTTCGACGAAGATCGCCAAGCAGTTGCTGATCTACTCGGGCGAATCGAACATGAAGCGCGTCTGGCTGGAAGCCGGCGGCAAAAGCCCGAACATCGTCTTCGCCGATGCGCCGGATCTGCAGGCTGCGGCCGAATCTGCGGCCAGCGCCATTGCTTTCAACCAGGGCGAGGTCTGCACGGCCGGCTCACGTCTGTTGGTCGAGCGCTCGATCAAGGAGAAATTCCTGCCGATGGTGATCGACGCGTTGAAAGCCTGGAAGCCGGGCAATCCCCTCGATCCGTCGACAACTGTTGGCGCGCTGGTCGATACCCAGCAGATGAATACAGTGTTGTCGTACATCGAAGCTGGCCACACAGACGGCGCCAAGTTGGTCGTCGGTGGCAAGCGCATCCTTCAGGAAACCGGCGGCACCTACGTCGAGCCGACGATTTTCGACGGCGTCACCAACGCGATGAAGATCGCTCAGGAAGAGATCTTTGGACCGGTGCTTTCTGTGCTGACCTTCGATACCGCCGAAGAAGCGATTCAGATTGCCAACGACACGCCTTATGGCCTGGCTGCAGCGGTGTGGACGGCTGACTTGTCCAAGGCGCACTTGACCGCGAAGGCGTTGCGCGCGGGCAGCGTGTGGGTCAATCAGTACGATGGCGGCGACATGACCGCGCCGTTCGGTGGCTTCAAACAGTCTGGTAACGGCCGCGACAAGTCACTGCATGCATTCGACAAATACACCGAGCTGAAGGCGACCTGGATCAAGCTGTAGAGAGTCGCGCGCGATCAACCCTCAGTCGCTGTAAAAAACCAACGCAGCCGGGCTTTACTCAAAGCCCGGCTGTTTTGTTTCGTCCTTTTGAGCCACAGGAGCGTGGTGATGCGTTGGGGTACTTATTTCGCCGTGCTGGCGTCGGTATTGAGCGTCGGCCTGGCGCTGGGCGTGAGCATGCCGCTGGTATCGCTGCGTCTGGAAGCCTGGGGTTACGGCGCGTTTGCCATCGGCGTCATGGCTGCGATGCCTGCGATCGGCGTGTTGCTGGGTGCCAGCCTTGCCAGCCGACTCGCTTCAAGACTCGGCACCGCCAACCTGATGCGGCTGTGCCTGTGGGCCGGGTCGGTTTCAGTGGGTTTGCTGGCGTTACTGCCTGACTACTGGATCTGGTTGGTCCTGCGCCTGATGCTCGGGACAATCCTCACCATTGTGTTCGTGCTCGGCGAAAGCTGGATCAACCAGTTGGTCATCGAAAGGCTGCGCGGCAAGCTGGTGGCGCTGTACGGCAGTTCCTACGCACTGAGTCAGCTGGGCGGGCCGGTGTTGCTGGGCTTCATTGGCACGGGAGCAGATTACGGGTTCTGGGTCGGGACCCTGTTGCTGGCGGTATCGCCGTTTCTGTTGCTGGGCAGAACAGGCGCGCCGAGCGCGGAATCCAGCCATGTCACGCTGCGCGATCTCGGCGGTTTCTGTCGGAGTTTGCCGGCGATTGCATGGGCCATCGCGTTATTCGCCGGGTTTGAAGCGATGATTCTGACCTTGCTGCCGGTGTATTGCCTGCAGCAGGGTTTCACGCCTGAAATCGCCTTGGCGATGGTCAGTACCGTGGTGGTGGGTGATGCGCTTCTGCAGCTGCCGATTGGCGCGCTGGCCGACAGGGTGTCCCGTCGGCGGCTGTTCTCCGGGTGTGCGCTGGTGCTGACGGTGTCGAGCCTGGCGATTCCGCTGCTGGTCAACACAATCGCCATCTGGCCGCTGTGGGTGCTGTTCGGCGCCAGTGCGGGCGGACTGTTCACCCTGTCGCTGATTCTGATTGGCGAGCGTTACCGCGACGACGCTCTGGTGCGCGCCAATGCCCATGTCGCTCAGCTGTGGGGGATCGGTTGCCTGCTCGGCCCTTTGGCGGCTGGCGCTGGCAGCCAATGGGTCAGCGGTCAGGCGCTGCCGTTATTGATGGCGGCGGGCGCGCTGGGGTTGGTCATCCTGTCCCAGCGTCCCAAGGCATTTGGCGTGCATGCGGTGGCGGCTTAAAGCATCTTTTCCAGGCCGACCGCCGTGCTGAACCAGGCGTTCATCCGGCGCCACCAGTCGCCAGGCTCTTTGGACAGGGTATGGATTTTGCCGTTGTCCTCGGTTACCCACACCAGTCGGTCGTTCTCCAACTTGACCTGATAACTGATGGCCGGCGCCATGCCCTGAAGCGCCAGCTCGCGCAGGTATTCGGTCAGCTCGGGGCTGTCGACCAGCACGCCGACTTCGGTGTTCCACAGCACCGACCGTGGGTCGAAATTGAACGAACCCACGAACATTTTCTGCCGATCAAAGATCATCGCCTTGCTGTGCAGGCTTGATTCCGAGCCGCCCTTGATCAGGTTTGTGTGCAGAAATGCAGGACCGCTGCCCTTGGCGTTGCTCGGGTCGCCAGGCTGGCGGCGCAGTTCGAACAGCTTCACGCCATGCTCCAGCAGCGCTCGGCGGTACGGCGCATAGCCGCCATGCACCGCCGGCACGTCGGTGGCCTCCAGCGAGTTCGTCAACAGGCTCACCGACACGCCCTTGTCAGAGAGCCCGGTCAGGTAAACCAGGCCTTCCTGCCCGGGCACGAAGTAGGCCGAGATCAGCATCAGTTCCTTATGCACGTTGCCGAGATCAGGGCTCAGTTGGGTCGCCAGCAGCAGGTGCGGGTCAGGCTCGCCGCGTGACAGCACCTTGGTCGGCGCGTCCCACAAGGCCTGGTTGTGCGCCCATATCAGCTCATTGAGCCAGGTCTTCATGCGTGGGTGAGGCCGATAGTCCATCAGCCGTTCATACAAGGCCTTTTTGTCCACGTGTGCCTGATCCAGCGACTCGGCCAGACGCACGCGCGCGGTGGCCAGATCCTTGCGGTCGGGCGGCCAGTAGAGGAAGTCATCGATCGGCTTGCTGAGCGTGCTGTTCCAGTACTGATCGAAACTGTGACCCAGCTGTTCGGCGACCGGGCCCACGCTGAGCATGTCGATGTCGGTGAAATTCAGATTGGGTTCGGCGTCGAAATACTCGTCGCCCAGATTGCGCCCGCCGACGATGGCCACGGCGCCGTCGGCCAGCCACAGCTTGTTGTGCATGCGTCGATGCTGCTGGGACAGATTGAAGAGCCGACCCAGATTACGGGTGGCGCCCATGCTGCGGCCCAGATTGAGCGGATTGAACAGGCGGATCTGAATGTTCGGGTGCGCGGCAAGTGTGGCGATGACTTCATCCAGCCCGTCGCTGGTAGTGTCGTCCAGCAGGATGCGCACGCGGACGCCGCGATCGGCGGCTTTGAGCAGTTCGTCAACCAGCGCCCGAGTGCTCAGGCCGTCGTGAACGATGTAGTACTGCAGGTCCAGGCTGGTCTTGGCGTTTCGAATCAGCTCGGCGCGGGCCATGAAGGCTTCGGTGCTGTTGGGCAGCAGGCGGAAGCCCGAGCGGCCCTCGTGAGGCGCCGCCTGGGCCATGATCGAGCGCCCGAAAGAAGACTGCGCCGCCGGGAGTGCCTGACTCGGACCGTCGGGGGCGGGCGTGTGTGCGCAACCGCTGAGGCCGAGGGCGAGAGCCAGGAGGAGGGGCACCGCCCGTAAGTTCATCAACGCGGTCATTCGAAAATCAGTCATGGCGATATGACCGCGCTTTCTCCAAAAGGTTAAAAGCTGCACAACGTTATGCAGGGTCAGCGCGCTGCATGAGCAACGCCGTGGCAGCGCCGACCTTGCGCACCGCGTCCTCGATTTGCACGGTCGGCTTGGCAGCAAAGTTCATGCGCAGGCAATTTCTGTATTTGCCGGACGCCGAAAATATGCTGCCAACGGCAATCTGTACGCCTTGTCCCTGCAACGCTCGGTTCAGGCGCAAGGAGTCGAAATCTTCCGGCAGCTCGATCCACAGCATGAAGCCGCCTTGAGGGCGACTCACGCGGGTGCCTTCCGGGAAGTAGCGCGTGACCCAGCCTGTCATCAGGTCGCGACTGCGCTGGTACTGGCCGCGCATCCGGCGCATGTGCGGCTCGTAGTGCCCGGCCTTGAGAAAATCGGAAATCGCCAGTTGTGGCTGGGTCGCAGTGGAACCGGTGCTGATGTATTTCATGTGCAGCGCGCGATCAAGGTATCGACCCGGCGCGACCCAACCGACGCGCAAACCCGGCGCCAGCGTCTTGGAAAACGAGCTGCAGAGCAGAACGCGGCCGTCTTCGTCGAAGGATTTGATCGTGCGCGGGCGAGGGTAGGTGTAGGCCAGATCGCCATACACATCGTCTTCGATGATCGCCACATCGAAGCGTTGCGCCAGGGTCAACAGCGCACGTTTGCGGTCCTCCGGCATGATGTAGCCCAGCGGGTTGTTGCAGCTCGGGGTCAGCTGTATGGCTTTGATCGGCCACTGTTCCAGCGCCAGCTCCAGCGCGTCGAGGCTGATGCCGGTGAGCGGGTCGGTGGGGATTTCCAGGGCTTTCATGCCCAGCCCCTTGAGCGCCTGCATGGCGCCGTGAAAGCTGGGCGAGTCGACTGCGACGATGTCGCCCGGCTGGCACACCGACCGGATGCAGATGGCCAGTGCCTCCTGAGCGCCGGTGGTGATTACCAGATCATCCGGATCGATGTTGGTGCCGGAATCCAGCAACAGCCGGGCGACTTGTTCCCGCAGGCAGCGCCGACCGTGGATGTTGTCGTAATACAGCCCGGGCATGTCCAAACGACGGCTGATCCTGCCCAGCGCCTGGGTCAGTGGGCGCAAGGTGGGGCTGGTGACGTCGGGCATACCGCGCCCCAGCTGAACGACGTCAGGGCTGGGTGCGGCCCGCGCCAGTTCCAGCACTTGATCCCACTGAGAGATTTCCACCGGGCGCTGCGCGGGGCGGCCAATCGCAGGCAGGGCGGGCGTCTTGCGGCCGGCCGGTACGAAATACCCGGACTTGGGGCGCGGAAGTGCGAGGCCGTTGTCTTCCAGCAATCGATACGCCTGCTGCACCGTACTCAGGCTGACGCCATGCTCAAGACTCAACGCACGCACCGAGGGGAGCCGGTCGCCTGGGCGATAAAAGCCGTTTTCGATGCGCGTGCCGAGTAGTTCGGCGAGGTTGACGTACAGGGTCATGGCGTACTCCCGCAGGCGATGCGATCGGCAGACCGATACAGATCTGGGGAAAATACAGCATTCAGCGCGGGATTAAACCGATCTGTATGCAAAGAATAATAATTCTTTGGATCTGTAATGGTTTTCCATACAGACACATCATGAATTCACTCGAAACCCACCATGAGGTGTCTGGAAATGAGCGGAATAAGTGATGTTCGGTTAATGCTGTATGGCGGTGAGCTGGTTCGTGACCATGAAGCAAGCTCGCGCATCAACGCGCCGGACGGGCTGGGAGTGTTTGGGCTGTTTCAGCATCGTCGGGCCACCCGGCGCGCGTTGTTGAAACTGACTAACGAGCAGCTGAAGGATATTGGCTTGAGCTGCGAGCAGGCGAGGGATGAAGGACTCAAGCCGTTCTGGCGCGAATGAGGCCTGTGATGCAGTCGGCCTCGCAGCGGCGAGTTCGGTTAGACCAGCTCTTTGAACCGGTGCCACAACATCCCCAGTGCCAGTAACGGCGAGCGCAAATGTTTGCCGCCGGGGAAGGTGATGTGAGGGACTTTGGCAAAGAGCTCGAACCCGCCACTGTGTTGGCCGCTAATGGCCTCCGCCAGTAACTTGCCCGCCAGATGCGTTGCGTTCAGCCCGTGCCCCGCATACGCCTGGGCGTAGAACACGTTTGGATGCGTGTGCAGCCTCCCGATCTGCGGCAAGCGGTTGGCACCGATGCCGATCATTCCGCCCCACTGAAAATCGATCTTCACGTCTTTGAGCTGAGGGAACACCTTGAGCATCTTCGGCTGCATGTACGCGGCGATGTCGCTCGGGTCCCGGCCTGAGTAGTGGCAAGCGCCGCCGAACAGCAGGCGCCGATCAGCCGACAGCCGAAAATAGTCGACCGCCACACGCTGATCGCACATCGCGGTATTGCGCGGAATCAGCTGGCTGGCGAGTGCTTCGCTCAGTGGCTCTGTGGCAATGACATAACTGCCAGCGGGCAAAACCTTGCCACTCAACTCCCCGTCGAGCCCATTGAGATAGGCGTTACAGCCCAGCACCAGCGTACTGGCGCGCACCCGTCCGTGGGCTGTATGAATGTTGACCTCTGCCCCGTATTCCAGCCGCGTCGCTGCCGAGTGTTCGAACACCTGTACGCCCAATGACTGGGCGATCGCGGCTTCTCCAAGGGCGAGATTCAGCGGGTGCAGATGGCCCGAGCCCATGTCCAGCAGGGCGCCGGCATAGTTGGGAGACCCGATGATGCTGCTGAGGTTGCGCGCTTCAATCAATTCAAGCGGATGTCGGTAACCCAGGCTGCGCAGCTCTTCGGCGTCTTTGGCAAAACCTTCGAATTCCCTGGGCTTGTTCGCCAGGTCGCAATAGCCCCAGGTCAGATCGCAGTCGATCTGGTATTTGTTGACACGCTCGCGGACGATTTCCACCGCTTCCAGGCCCATCAGCTTAAGCTGACGAACGCCGTCCTCGCCGATGACATTGCTGAACTGATCCACATCATGGCCGACGCCGCGGATCAGTTGCCCGCCGTTGCGCCCGCTCGCGCCCCAACCGATCTTGTGCGCCTCCAGCAGCACCACCTTCAAGCCGCGTTCAGCCAGCTCGATCGCCGTGTTCAGCCCGGAAAACCCGCCGCCGATGATGCAGACGTCGGTTTTGACCTCGCCGTGCAGGGCAGGGGCATCAGGCTGGGTATGGCGAGTGGCGGCGTAGTAAGACGCCGCGTGATCAGACAATCCGGGCTGGGGAGGCCGAGCATTCATGTTGAATATCCCGAGAGCACTGTTTGGAAAATTTTACGGAGGGTAGCGGGGTCAGGGTGCCCGGGCAAGAAAATGCCGGTGGATGATCATCCGGGTGTCAGTCGCAGAGGCGCTGGGGCACAATCAGTACCTTTCACAGGAGAAACTGCCGCGATGGCCTGCAACAGCGAGAAAATCCGCGATCTGCGGCGGCAGATTCCGTCGTTCGAATGCGTCCCGGGATGCCACGATTGCTGCGGGCCGGTGACCACGTCGTCCGAAGAAATGTCGCGTTTACCGCGCAAGACGCCGGCCGAGCAGGAAGCGGCCCTCAACGAGCTGAATTGCGTACACCTGGGACCCAATGGCTGCACCGTCTACGACGAGCGTCCGCTGATTTGTCGCCTGTTCGGCACCACCAAGACCCTGCCATGCCCCAATGGCCGCCGCCCTGATGTGTTGATTCACCCTCGCGCCGAGGAGCAGGTGCATGAGTTCATCGCCTCGACGCGGCAGGTGCTGGTTTAGCCGAAGCCAGCTGGGGTGAGCCCGTTACGGATGCTTATTCCGGAATGGGCAGGCACAAACTCTCCTTCACCTCTTCCATCACGATGTAGCTTTTGGACTCCCGCACATGGGGCAGCTTGAGGAGTATGTCGCCCAGCAGCTTGCGGTACGACGCCATCTCGGAAATCCGCGCTTTCACCAGATAGTCGAAATCCCCTGACACCAGATGGCATTCCAGCACATGGGGCAGTTTGAGCACCGCGCGGCGAAATTCCTCAAAGGTGTCGCCAGACTTATAGTCCAGGCTGATCTCGACAAACACCAACAAGCTGGCCTTGAGGTTCTGCGGATTAAGGCGGGCGTTGTAGCCCATGATGATGCCTTCACGCTCCAGGCGCCGAACCCGTTCTGTGCATGGCGTGGTAGACAGCCCGACCCGTTCGCCCAGTTCAGTGAAGGAGATCCGGCCGTCGTTTTGCAGGATGCGCAGGATGTTGCGGTCGATCTTGTCCAGCTCGCGTTTGGACTGGTGCTGGGTGCGCATCGATAAGCCCTCTGCCAAAGCGTCGGTTGCCGAGAAGAAACGCCGAATATAGGCCTTTATATAGTCAAAAGCACTGCTCGGGCCTTTTTATACTGCGCACATCCTTGCTTAAACTTGAAAACGTCAGCGGATATCCGCGATGAGGGAATCAACATGCGCGTTCTGGTCCTTGGAAGTGGCGTAATCGGTACCACCAGTGCGTATTACCTGGCGCGTGCGGGCTTCGAGGTGACTGTCGTTGACCGTCAACCGGCCGCTGCCATGGAAACCAGTTTCGCCAACGCCGGGCAGGTCTCGCCGGGCTACGCTTCGCCATGGGCCGCGCCGGGTGTGCCGCTCAAGGCCCTCAAGTGGTTGCTGCAGCGCCACGCGCCGCTGGCCATCAAGGCAACAGCCGATATCGATCAGTACCTGTGGATGGCGCAGATGCTGCGCAACTGCACCCAGAACCGCTACGCCGTGAACAAAGAGCGCATGGTTCGCCTCTCCGAATACAGCCGCGACTGCCTCGATGAGTTACGTGCCGAGACCGGCATTGCCTACGAAGGCCGCAGCCTGGGCACGACTCAGCTGTTCCGCACTCAGGAGCAACTGGATAACGCCGCCAAGGACATCGCCGTGCTCGAACAGGCTGGCGTGCCGTATGAAGTGCTCGACCGTGAAGGCATCGCCCGGGTCGAGCCGGCGTTGGCCAGCGTCAGCAACATCCTCAGCGGCGCACTGCGCCTTCCGAACGATCAGACCGGCGACTGCCAACTGTTCACCACGCGTCTGGCTGAGATGTGTGTGAAGCTGGGCGTTGAGTTCCGCTTCAGCCAGTCCATCGAATCCATTGATTTCGCGGGCGACACCATCAACGGCGTGCGCATCAACGGAAAACTCGAAACGGCTGACCGCTACGTACTGGCGCTCGGCAGCTACTCGCCGCAACTGCTCAAGCCCCTTGGCATCAAGGCGCCGGTTTATCCGCTCAAGGGCTACTCGCTGACGGTGCCGATCACCAACCCGGCGATGGCGCCGACGTCGACCATCCTTGACGAGACATACAAGGTGGCGATTACCCGCTTCGACAACCGTATTCGTGTGGGCGGCATGGCCGAGATCGCTGGCTTCGACCTGTCGCTCAATCCCCGTCGCCGCGAGACGCTGGAGATGATCGTCAACGACCTCTATCCTCACGGCGGCGACCTGCAGCAGGCCAGCTTCTGGACCGGTCTGCGCCCGACCACGCCGGACGGCACGCCGATCGTCGGCGCAACGCCGTACCGCAATCTGTTCCTGAACACCGGTCACGGCACATTGGGTTGGACGATGGCCTGCGGTTCAGGCAGATTGCTGGCTGACCTTATCGCTCGCAAGACGCCACAAATCAGTGCTGAAGGCCTCGATATTTCTCGTTATGGCAGTTCCAGGGAGATCGCAAAACATGTCCATTCAGCGCCAGCTCACCAATGAGCGTATGAGCCAGTTGGTCGTCCATAACGGCACCGTTTACCTTGCCGGGCAAGTGGCCGACGATATGGCGGCGGGGATCGAGCAACAGACCCGCGAAACGCTTCACAACATTGAGCGACTGCTGGACCTGGCCGGTACCGACAAGACCCGGATTCTGTCAGTGACGATCTACCTGAAAGACATCGACGCGCACTTTGCCGGCATGAACAGCGTCTGGGACACCTGGCTGCCGAAAGGCCTGGCCCCTGCGCGTGCAACGGTTGAAGCCAAGCTGTGCGAGCCGGAGATTCTGGTTGAACTGTCGGTGATTGCGGCGCTGCCGTAGCTCATACACCTATATCCATCTATTGACCCACAAGAAGCCTCACCATGCGTCCAGCCCGCGCCCTTATCGACCTTCAGGCCTTGCGCCACAACTACCAGCTGGCGCGCGACACCGCTGGCGCCAAGGCGCTCGCTGTCATCAAGGCGGATGCCTATGGGCACGGCGCGGTGCGGGTTGCGCAGGCACTGGAATCCGAGGCCGATGGTTTTGCCGTGGCGTGCATTGAAGAAGCGCTGGAGCTGCGTCAGGCCGGGATCAAGGCTCCGATTCTGCTGCTGGAAGGCTTTTTCGAGGCCGACGAACTGGCGCTGATCGTCGAGCATGATTTCTGGTGCGTGGTGCATTCCCTCTGGCAACTCGATGCCATCGAACAAACCGCCCTCGGCAAGCCGCTGAATGTATGGCTGAAGATGGATTCGGGCATGCACCGCGTTGGCATCCATCCCGCGGATTTTCAGGCGGCGCACCAACGGCTGCTGAACAGCGGCAAGGCCGCCAAGATTGTCCTGATGACCCACTTCGCTCGCGCCGACGAACTCGACAGCGTCCGTACCGACGAGCAAGTGGCGATTTTTCAATCGGCGCGTGCCGGGTTGGCCGCTGAAGTCAGCCTGCGCAATTCCCCCGCCGTCATGGGCTGGCCCAGCGTGCCAAGTGACTGGGTGCGTCCGGGGATCATGCTCTACGGCGCGACGCCGTTTGATCAGTCGCAATCGGTCGCCGATCGTTTGCAGCCGGTCATGACCCTGGAGTCCCGGGTGATCTGCGTGCGTGACCTGCCCTTCGGTGAGCCAGTGGGCTACGGCGGTACATTCGTCGCCGAGCGCAATATGCGCATCGGTGTGGTCGCGATGGGCTATGCCGACGGCTATCCGCGGCAGGCGCCCACCGGTACCCCCGTGATGGTCGACGGTCATCGCAGTCAGTTGCTCGGGCGTGTGTCGATGGACATGCTCTGCGTCGACCTCACCGACGTGCCGGGCACAGGGGTGGGCAGCCGCGTCGAGCTGTGGGGCAAGCACATCCTGATCAGTGATGTTGCGTCGAGCGCGGACATGATTCCCTATCAGATTCTCTGCAATCTCAAGCGCGTGCCAAGGCTCTATTCCGAGGCCTGATCGCCGCTCGCCGATCCCCTGCAAATCACCCCTTCGCGGCACGTTATGGCCGCCAGTCCCTTTGCTGATTCGGCCTTGGGCTCAAGTGTTGTAAATACTGAACGCTGTTGCCATGATGGCGACCACTTGACCTAACTTGATCATCAGGAGGACTCCCGCATTGGACGTCGGTGAACGACTGCAATCCATTCGTAAACTCAAAGGCCTGTCCCAGCGTGAACTCGCCAAACGAGCGGGCGTGACCAACAGCACCATCTCCATGATCGAGAAGAACAGCGTCAGCCCCTCGATCAGTTCGCTACGGAAGGTGCTGGGCGGCATACCGATGTCCATGGTGGAGTTCTTTTCCGAAGAGCTCGAACCCGAAAACCCGACCCAAGTGGTCTATAAAGCCAGCGAACTGATCGATATCTCGGACGGTGCCGTGACCATGAAACTGGTCGGCAAATCCCATCCGAGTCGCGCCATTGCGTTCCTTTCCGAGGTCTACCCGCCGGGTGCCGACACGGGCATCGAGATGCTCGTGCACGAGGGCGAGGAGACCGGGATTCTGGTTGAGGGCCGTCTTGAACTGGTGGTCGGTCTTGATACCTACGTGCTGGAAGAGGGCGACAGTTACTACTTCGAGAGCTCCCGACCCCATCGCTTTCGCAACCCCTACGACGTTCCTGCGCGGCTCATCAGCGCTGCCACGCCGGCGAATTTCTGATCAGCGCCATGATTAACCGAACACTGATCTTCCTAGGGCTGGCCGGCTTGCTGTTCGCCAATGCGGCTGACGCGACCATGCGCTGCGGCACGGCGCTTATCAGTCTGGGTGACACCGCCGATGTGGTCCGCCAGAAGTGCGGCGCGCCAGACAGCAGTGTTGATCAAATGCCTGCCCTGCGAAGCAACGGCGTACCCAGGCTCGGTTTTGCGAAGGTTAGTCTGTGGGTGTACGGTCCTCGTAATGGTGCAAAACAACA
This sequence comes from Pseudomonas sp. CFBP 8772, assembly GCF_014841665.1. Lineage (NCBI taxonomy): Bacteria > Pseudomonadati > Pseudomonadota > Gammaproteobacteria > Pseudomonadales > Pseudomonadaceae > Pseudomonas > Pseudomonas sp. CFBP 8772. Next base: position 285,652 of record NZ_JACYUI010000002.1, read on the forward strand.
CCTGCGGTTTATCGAGGACAAGCTGGTAGAGATCGAGACGAAGCGGGATTGAGTCGCCGACTGGCAGTCGTTTTATGAGGGCGCAAACGGCGCAATGCAGCAAATTCCCTGAAGGCTCGGTCCAACCGCTATCCAATAACAAAACCAGGAGAGGCCGGATGCCGCATTCCTGCTCGATCGAGCAAGCTGTCGATCACGTGTTGGCTGAATTGCCGGCACACATCCATATGGGTATGCCGCTGGGGTTGGGCAAGCCCAATCGCTTCGCCAATGCGTTGTACGCCCGAATAAAATCGCTGCCCGATCGGCATCTGACTATCTACACCGCGCTGTGCCTCGGGCGACCGGATGGCGGCGACGGTTTGCAGGGACGTTTTCTCGAGCCGTTTCTGGAGCGCGTCTTCGACGATTACCCTGAACTGGATTTTCTCACCGACCTGCGCCGGGACGACCTTGCGCCCAATGTTCACGTCCAGCAGTTTTTCATGCAGCCCGGCAGCCTGCTCGGCAGCGTCGAAGCGCAGCAGGATTACGTCAGCAGCAATTACAGCCACGCGGCGCGGGACATCAATGCCAACGGCCTGAACCTGATCGCGCAACTGATCGCCCGTGACCCGCAACGGCCCGATCAGCTCAGCCTGAGCTGCAACCCCGACATCACCCTCGACCTGCTGCCCTTGGTGGAAAAACGCCGTGGGTTGGGCGAGCGGATTCTGATGCTGGGCCACGTCCACTCGGACCTGCCCTACATGCAGGGCGATGCCGAGGTCAGCGCCGACACCTTCGACCTGCTGATCGAGCACGAAGAGCGCAGCACGCTGTTCTCGACACCGAACATGCCGGTCGGTATCCAGGATCATTTCATCGGCTTGTACGCGAGCACGCTGGTGCGCGACGGCGGCACATTGCAGATCGGCATCGGTTCGATGGGTGACGCCCTGACCGCCGCCTTGCTTGCGCGCCAGGCCGATAACGAAACCTACCGCGCGTGCCTGGCCGAGCTGGACGGCATCTCAACCTGGAAGCCGTTGATCGAGGCCCAAGGCGGTGTGATGCCCTTCGCCACCGGGCTTTATGGCTGCAGCGAAATGCTGGTCAACGGCCTGCTGGTGCTGCTGGACGCGGGGATCATCCGGCGCAAGGTGTACGCCGACATCGAGCTGCAGCAAATGGCCAACGACGGGGTTCTGGACGAGTCGCGTTATGGCGACGGCGTGTTGATTCACGGCGGCTTCTTTCTCGGCCCGCGCAGCTTCTATGAGCGGCTGCGGGAATTCACCCCGGCGCAGATCGCGCAGATCAACATGACCGCGATCAGCTACATCAACGAGCTCTACGGCAACGAGACGCTCAAGCGTCTGCAGCGGCGGGATGCGCGGTTCATCAACAGTTGTTTCACTGTCACGTTGCTGGGCGCAGCGGTTTCAGATCAGTTGGCCGATGGCCGGGTGGTCAGCGGTGTCGGCGGGCAGTACAACTTCGTCGCTCAGGGCCATGCGCTGGAAGGCGCGCGTTCCGTGCTGATTCTGCGCAGCTGGCGTGAGTCGGGCGGGGAGGTGAATTCCAATATCGTCTGGGACTATGCGCACACGACAATCCCGAGGCATCTGCGTGACATCGTCGTCACTGAATATGGCATCGCCGATCTGCGCGGCAAGACCGATTCGGCGGTGATCGAGGCACTGCTTAATATCAGCGACTCACGCTTCCAGCCGGGCCTGATCGATCAGGCGCAGAAGGCCGGCAAGCTGCCGAAGGATTTCCGCCTTGATCCGTTGTTCAGCCAGAACACGCCCGAGCGGTTGAAGGACATCCGCCATCAGTTCCCTTCGCTCTTCGTCGAATACCCGCTGGGTAGCGACTTCACGGCAGAAGAGCGCGATCTGCTGCGCGCGCTGAACTGGCTGAAGAGCAAGTTCAAGCTCACGGAAATCATCGAGCTGGGCAAGGCCACGCTGGAAGCGCCTGACGCGAGCGCGTATCCGGAGCACTTGCAGCGCATGGGCCTCGATCATCCACAGGGGTTGCGGGACGAGCTGTATCAGCGGTTGGTGTTGGCGGGGTTGCAGGCGACGGCTTAGGCCTGATGTTTCCCACTTTCACTGTGGCATCCGTTCAGCCGAGGGTTTTGATCACCAGCAGCACGGCGGCGAAGAAGCCGCTAACAGCGAACAGCTGCTGCAACCTCGGGCCGGCGAGGTAACGGCTGACCTGCCTGCCGGCCATCAGTCCAGCGACAGCCCCGGCGGCGAACGGCAGGCCCACTGACCAGTGCATCGCGCCGCTGACGCTGGCCGTGATCACGCTGCCGGTCGACACCAGTGCGATCACCGCCAGCGACGTGGCGACGATGCTTTTCATCTCAAGGTCGGTGTAGCGCGTTAAGGCCGGCACGATGACAAAGCCGCCGCCCACGCCGAGCAATCCTGACAATAGGCCGGCGAGCGCGCCGGTTGCCGCCAGTGACCGGGCGCACGGCAGCGTCCAGCGCAAGCGACCCACCAGCGGATTGACCACGCAGGGCCTGAACGCGCCCCGATCCGGCGGCTTGCCGTGGCGCAGTTCGTGAGCGGCTTTGCGGTAGATCCGCCCGCACACATAAAACAGAATCAGTGCAAACCCCAGCGCCAGCGGCGCATTGGGCAATTGATGCGCCAGCCACAGGCCTACCGGCGACAGCGCGATGCCAATGGTTGCGATGAAAATGGCGGCGCGGTAACGGACGATGCCTTGGCGCAATCCGAGCGCTGCACCGACCGCCGAGGCCAGCCCGACGGCCAGGAGGCCCACCGGCGCAGCTTCGATCATTGTCAGGCCCAGCCCGAAAACCAGCAGCGGCACCGCAAGGATCCCGCCACCCGCGCCTGTCAGCCCCAACACCGCGCCAATGATCGTACCGAGGCCGGCTCCGATCAGTTCGTGTTCATTCATGTTAAGTCAGCAAGTCCCGTGGGTCTGTCCGGAGGTGGGTGTTCAGTCGGTGAGCGCGCGGGATCAGCGCGCCTGGTAGCACTTACACCGCATTGATCGGGACTTTCAGGTAGCGCACGCCGTTGTCCTCCGCTTCCGGCAGATTGCCGCCGCGCATGTTGATCTGCACCGAAGGCAGGATCAGCACGGGCATGTCGAGGGTGGCATCGCGCTTCTCGCGCATCTCCACAAAGGCGTCCTCGTCGATGCCTTCACGCACATGGATATTGCTGGCGCGTTGCTCGGCAACGGTGGTCATGAACATCAGCTCTCGGCCGTTGGGCAGGTAGTCGTGACACATGAACAGACGCGTCTGCGGCGGCAGGCCGAGGATCCGGCCGACCGAGCGATAAAGCGTGCGCGCATCGGCACCGGGGAAGTCGCAACGAGCGGTGCCGTAGTCGGGCATGAACAGGGTATCGCCGACAAACGCCACCGCTTCATTGCCAGCTTCAATCACGTACGTCATGCACGCCGGTGTGTGGCCAGGGGTGTGCATGGCTCTGGCCCGCAGCGTGCCAATCTGAAAATGCGCGTCATCTTCCAGCAGCCGGTCGAACTGGCTGCCATCACGGGCGAAGTCGCCTTTGGCGTTGAACAGCGTGCCGAAGACTTTCTGCACGCGGGTGATGTGGCTGCCAATGGCGACCGTGCCGCCGAGCTGTTCTTTCAGGTAGGCCGCCGCCGAGACGTGATCGGCGTGGACGTGGGTTTCCAGAATCCACTGCACCGACACGCCCAGCTCGCGGACCCTGCCGATCAGCTTGTCCGCAGATTGCGTGCTGGTGCGCCCGGATTTAGGGTCGTAATCCAGCACGCTGTCGATCAGCGCGGCCTGAAGCGTAGAGCGGTCAATGACCAGGTAACTGATGGTCGAGGTCTGCGGATCGAAGAACGCCTCTACGCTCAGTTTTTCGCCAATGATCATGATGCTCTCCTTTATTGCTGGTACAGGAATGCTGAAGCAGCTATCAAACGAACGTTACAACGCCATCTTTCAACGACTGTACGCGCGCCAGTGACTCTACACGATAGCCCTGGCCATCCAGTTCGGCGCGGCCGCCCTGGAACGACTTCTCGATCACGATACCCAGGCCGGCGACCGTCGCGCCCGCTTGCTTGATGATCGAGATCAGCGCCTGTGACGCCTTACCGTTGGCCAGGAAGTCGTCGATGATCAGCACACGATCGCTGCTGTTCAGGTGACGGGTAGAAATGGCGATGGTGCTTTCGGTCTGCTTGGTGAACGAGTACACCGACGCGGAAAACATGTTTTCAGTGAGGGTCAGCGACTGATGCTTGCGCGCGAAAATCACCGGAACGCCCATCTTCAAACCGGTCATGACCGCAGGGGCGATGCCCGACGCCTCGATGGTGACGATTTTGGTGATGCCCGAGTCGGCGAACAGCGCGGCGAATTCGTCGCCGATCTGCTGCATCAGCACCGGGTCGATCTGATGGTTGAGAAACGCGTCGACCTTCAATACCTGGTCGGAAAGCACGATGCCTTCGTTGCGAATTTTCTTGTGCAGTGCTTCCACGTGGGTGGTCCTCAGAGCGCGATGTGCGCGAAATAAACGTTATCTTTTCAGCATGGCGCGTATGTCCGCCAAGGCTGTGTTGCCGCGTACGGCTTTGACTTCGACGGGCGTGTCATCGTTGCCTTCCCAGGCGAGATCGTCAGGCGGCAGTTCGTCGAGGAACCGGCTCGGGAGGCAATCGATGATTTCGCCGTACTGCTTGCGCTTGGCCGCAAAGGTGAACGCCAGCGTCTGCCGCGCGCGGGTGATGCCCACGTAGGCCAGACGGCGCTCTTCTTCGATGGTGTCGGCTTCGATGCTGGAGCGGTGCGGGAGGATTTCCTCTTCCATCCCCATGATGAACACGTACGGAAACTCCAGACCCTTGGAGGCGTGCAGGGTCATCATCTGCACGCCTTCGGCGCCGTCTTCCTCTTCCTGCTGACGTTCGAGCATGTCGCGCAGGACCAGCTTGCCGATGGCCTCCTCGATGGTCATGCCGCCTTCTTCGTCCTTCTCCAGCGTGTTTTTCAGCGCCTCGATCAGGAACCACACGTTGCCCATGCGGTAGTCGGCGGCCTTGTCGCTGGAGCTGTTCTGACGAATCCAGTTTTCGTAATCGATGTCCATGACCATGCTGCGCAAAGCGGCAATCGGGTCCTGCGTCGCGCATTGCTGGCGCACGCCGTCCATCCAGTGTTTGAAGCGTCTGAGGCGGTCGGTGAAGCGGGCGTCCAGATGCTCGCCCAGGCCGATCTCGTCGGTCGCGGCATACATCGACACCTTGCGCTCGGTGGAATAGTTGCCCAGCTTTTCAAGGGTGGTCGAGCCGATTTCCCGGCGCGGGACGTTGATCACGCGCAGGAAGGCGTTATCGTCATCCGGGTTCACCAGCAGGCGGAAGTAAGCCATCAGGTCTTTCACTTCCTGACGTCCGAAGAAGCTGTTGCCCCCGGACAGCCGATACGGAATCTGATGGTGCTGCAGCTTCAGCTCGATCAGCTTGGCCTGATAGTTACCGCGATAGAGGATCGCGAAGTCGCTGTACGGCCGGTCGGTGCGCAGGTGCAGGCTGAGAATTTCGATGGCCACGCGCTCGGCTTCGGCGTCTTCGTTCTTGCAACGAATCACACGGATTTCATCGCCGTGGCCCATCTCGCTCCACAGCTGTTTCTCGAATGCGTGGGGGTTGTTGGCGATCAGCACGTTGGCGCAGCGCAGAATACGGCTGGTAGAGCGGTAGTTCTGCTCCAGCATCACCACTTTCAACGACGGGTAATCGTCCTTGAGCAGCATAAGGTTTTCCGGCCGCGCGCCGCGCCAGGCGTAGATCGACTGGTCGTCGTCACCCACAACAGTGAACTGGCAGCGCGTGCCGATGAGCATCTTCACCAGCAGGTACTGGCTGGCGTTGGTGTCCTGGTATTCGTCGACGAGGAGGTAGCGCACCTTGTGTTGCCACTTTTCCAGAATGTCGGCGTGCTCTTCGAACAGCTTCACCGGCAGCAGAATCAGGTCGTCGAAATCCACCGCGTTGTACGCCTTGAGCGTGCGCTGGTAGTGGCTGTAGACGATGGCGGCGGTCTGTTCCTTGGGGTTGCGCGAATTGGCGAGGGCTTCGGGCGGCAGAATCAGTTCGTTTTTCCAGGCGCCGATCATGTTCTTGATCTCGTCGACGCCGTCGTCGCCCGAGTATTCCTTCTGCATGATGTCGGTCATCAGCGCCTTGACGTCGGTCTCGTCGAAGATCGAGAACCCGGGCTTGTACCCCAGACGGGCGTGTTCCTTGCGGATGATGTTCAGGCCCAGGTTGTGAAACGTCGAAACGGTCAGGCCGCGCCCTTCGCCGCTGCGCAAAAGGGTCCCGACGCGCTCCTTCATCTCCCGCGCCGCCTTGTTGGTAAAGGTCATGGCGACGATGTACTGGGCACGGATGCCGCAGTTCTGGATGAGGTGGGCAATCTTGCGTGTGATCACGCTGGTCTTGCCGGAGCCAGCGCCGGCGAGCACCAAAAGAGGGCCGCCGACGTAGTTCACGGCTTCCTGTTGCCGGGGATTGAGTCGGGACATGGGGAAAAGTGGGGTCGCTTTGAAAAGGGCGGGCATTTTAACAGGGTCAGCGGATTTCGCAGCCACCGTCCGACACTGTGATGCGCCGCGCTATCTATATTTCGCCGTTTTGTTACATTTGCCTACTGCGGATGATTATCGCGTTTGACGACCCTCATTCGGGGGTGCGCCAAGGTCTTTACGTTTGTGTGGGGAGTTAGCTTGTCTACGCCTGTCGAACCCTTGCGCTTGCTGCTTCTGGCGGACACGCCCGAATGGCCGGCATCGTTGCGCGAGTGCCTGGCGCCGCTCGTAGACGCCGCCGTCCTGGACTGCGCGTCGAGCTGGGACGCCGTTGGCGATCAAACAGACCTCGCAGCCCCTGGAATCCTTTTCACCACTGAAGCCCTTCAGCCCGCCGCCGGCCAATGCAACTGGCCCACCGTATTGCTTTTTGACACGGAGCCGGACGAAGAGCCCGTCGGCGTCAGCGACTGGCTGGTGCGCGATGCGCTCACTCCGCAGGCCTTGCGCCGTTGTCTGCGTCATGTGCGCGAACGGGGCGTGCTGGAAACCACGCTCAATCGCCTCGCAGAGCAGGACCCTCTTACCGGTATCGCCAACCGCCAGGGCTTTCAGACCCTGTTGGCCGCCCGGCTGGCCGAGTTCGACGGTCGAGGTCTGGCCCTTGGGCATCTGGACCTGGACAACTTCCGCCGCGCCAATGACGCGTTGGGTCATCAGGCAGGCGATCGACTGATCCTGCAAGTCGTGGCGCGGCTGAAAGGCCAACTGGAAGCGTGCGATCAACTGGCACGACTGGGCAGCGATGAATTCGCCCTTCTGATCGACACTCGACGTGCCCCTGAGCGGGCGGAGTCCATTGCCGAGCGCATCACCGAAGCCTTGTCCGAACCGTATTGGGTCGATGGCGAAAGCCTGTTGATCGGGTGCAGCCTGGGCATCGCCTATGCGCGCATCAATGGCGGCGCCGATCCCTTGATGTGGCATGCGCATATCGCCATGCAGCAGGCCAAAGGCACGCAGGGCTGCACGTTTCACGTCTTCAACGAACGCATCAACCGCAATGCCCGAAGCCTCGCCGACCTGGAAAGCGAGCTGCGCCGCGCCTTGCGTCGCGACGAGCTGGAGCTGCATTACCAACCGCGCCTGTGCCTGAACACCGGGCACATTCTGGGGCTTGAGGCACTGGTGCGCTGGCGCCACGCTGAACGTGGGCTGTTGCCGCCGAGTGAATTCGTGCCATTGGCCGAGCAGAGCGGGCTGATCGTGCCGCTGGGATACTGGGTCATCGCCCGTGCGCTCCGAGACATGCAGGCGTTGCGCGAGAAAGGCGTACCGCCGCTGCACATGGCGATCAACCTTTCATTCCGTCAATTCCAGGACAACCAGTTGCTCGCAACGCTCAGCCGATTGATTGCCGATCGCGGCATTGACGCGCAATGGCTGGAATTTGAACTGACCGAAACGGCGGTCATGCGCCGCAGTGACCTGGTCAGGCAGACCATGGACGCGCTGGGTCGCCTGGGGGTGCGCTTCTCGCTGGACGATTTCGGCACCGGGTTTTCATCCTTCGTGCACCTCAATAGCCTGCCGATCACGCTGCTGAAGATCGACAAGAGCTTTGTCGGTGAAATGGAGCAGCGCGAGGAAAACCGCAAGCTGGTCCACGCCATGATCAACCTGGCCCACAACCTCAGCCTCGAAGTGGTGGCCGAAGGTGTTGAAACCCCTGAGCAACTGGCCTTGCTGCGCAGCTTCAACTGCGATCAGGTCCAAGGGTTTCTCATCAGCCACCCGCTTGCGTTGCCAGAGCTGACGGAGTATCTGGCGATGCATCAGGTGCAGAGAAAGGGACTGCAGGGGACTTGAGGAGCCACGCACGGCCCTACAGGTCTGAGTTCGCCTACCCCATCACCACAACGCCCGTCGCCTCTTTGCGCAGCAGCCGCGCCGTCTTGCGCTCGAATGCCCAGGTCAGTGCGACCGCTGAGCAGAGCAGGCCGATCGCCAGTCCCCACCACACGCCCACCGCGCCCTGGTTCGCCAAAAACCCAAGGCCCCACGCCAACGGCGCGCCGACCACCCAGTAGCTCGCCAGCCCGATCAGGAACGTGGTTTTTGCGTCCTTGAAACCTCGAATGGCACCCATGGCAATGGTCTGCGTGCCGTCGAGAATCTCGAACCAGGCGGCGATGGCCAGCAGCTTCACCGCCAGCTCGACCACTCCCTGGTATTTCGGATCGTTGACGTCCACGAACAACCCGATGACGGCGTGGGGCGCGACCCAGAACAGAATGCCAAACGACAGCATCAGCAGCCCGCCGAAACCAATCCCCATGCGTCCGGCAGTGCGCGCCAGCAGCAGGTTTCCCGCCCCGTAGTGCAAGCCGATGCGCATGGTCACCGCGTAGGAAATCCCGACCGGAACCATGAACGCCATCGACACCGATTGAAGGGCGATCTGGTGCGCGGCCATCTGGGTGCTGCCCATGGCCCCCATGCAGAACGCCGCAAAGGTGAACAGCCCGACTTCCACCGCGTACGTGCCGCCAATGGGCAGGCCCAGGCGCCACAGCTCTTTCAGGCAGCTGCGCGAGAGTTTCATCAGTTCTTTGTGAAGGGGGTACGCCGCGTAGGCGCTGTGATAACGAATGTGAAGTGCGAGGGCCAGGGCCATGGCGTTGGTGACAATGGCCGTGACCAGGCCAATGCCCATCAGGCCCCAGTGCGGCAGGCCGAACAGTCCGTGGATAAAGGCGTAATTGAGCCCGAAGTTGAGCGCCACGCCCACCAGGCTGATCACCATCACGGGTGTGGCGCGCCCCAGCGCACTGGTGAATCCGCGCAGGGCCATGAAGCTCAGAAGGCCGGGCAGCGCCAATGGCAGCGTGATCAGGAATTCACTGGCCATGTGCACGTTGGCTTCATCTTGACCAAACTGCAGCAGAATCGGCTCGAGGTTCCACAGGATCAGCGCGGCAATCAGCGCCATGCCCCATGCCAGCCACAAGCCGGCCTGGGTCAAGCGTGTGACGCCTGCGTGATCGTTCGCGCCCTTGCGGATGGCAGCCAACGTGCCGACCGCGGCCATGACACCCACGCAGAAGAACGACACGAAGTTATAGCTCGCCGCACCCAGCCCGCCACCGGCCAGGGATTCCGGGCCCAGTTTGCCCATCATTACGGTGTCGGTGAACACCATCAGCATGTGCGCCATCTGCGAAGCAATCAGCGGCCCGGCCAGACGCAGGATGATCCACAGTTCTTTGAAGGCGTGCTGGTGCATGGTCTTTGCGCTCGGGTTACTGGTGTTGGCAGGCCGGTCATTGTGGGGATTCAGGCGGGGATGCACAAAGGGATAAATGCGATCTCTCGCATGAGTAAAACTCATCCTGATATTTCTTTAGTAGAGTGATCTCACCTGCCCGACTGCCTGAGGGATACCCGTCGATGTCACGCACCCTTCCGCCACTGTATGCCCTGCGCGCGTTTGAAGCCGCTGCGCGACACAGTTCGTTCACGCGTGCCGCTGAAGAGCTGTCGATCACCCAAAGCGCGGTCAGTCGGCATATCCGCACGCTCGAAGAGCATTTCGCCTGCCGTCTGTTTCGCCGCAACGGTCGCAATCTGCAGCTTACCGAGGCCGCGCGTGAGTTGCTGCCGGGCGTACGGGAAGGTTTTTTGGCCTTGGAGCGAGCCTGCAGCGCGTTGATGGCGGAGGAGGGCATCTTGCGCATGAAGGCTCCATCGACCCTGACCATGCGCTGGTTGCTGGCGCGGCTGAGTCGTTTCCGCCATCTGCAGGTGGGCAACGAAGTCCAGCTGACCAGCGCCTGGATGGACATCGACAGCGTCGACTTCACCCAGGAGCCATTCGATTGCGCGGTGTTGCTCAGCCATGGGCACTTCCCGCCGGAGTGGGAGGCGACCTACCTGTTCCCTGAGCTGCTGATTCCCGTGGGCGCGCCGACGCTGCTGGATGATGAGCCTTGGGATGCCGAGCGACTGGCTGGCGCCGAACTGTTGCATCCCACGCCCGACCGTCGCGACTGGCGCCGATGGCTGGAGCACATGGATTTGTCTGACCGGGTCTCGCTCAAGGGAGGGCAGGTCTTCGACACGCTGGAGCTGGGCATGATTGCGGCGGCCCGGGGTTACGGCGTTTCCATGGGCGATCTGCTGATGGTGGCGGAGGATGTCGCCCAGGGCCGACTGAGCCTGCCTTGGCGCACAGCGGTGGTCAGCGGGGAAAACTACTACCTTGTCTGGCCAAAGACTCGGCCGGGCGGCGAGCGTATGCGGCGGTTGAGTGACTTTTTGCAGGGCGAGGTGCAGGCGATGGAATTGCCGGACGTGACGATTCTGGAGTGAGCCGTAAAGCGCTCGGCCATCGAAAGCGGACGCAGGACAGCCAAAGAGGGGATTAATTCCGTCCTGAAACGATGTAGGACTCAAGTATTTCGTTTGTCCGCCGAAGGTGTATTGCAGAGCCGGTTCACCTCAATCGGCTCATCGATTCCCTCTATTAGAATTCGTCCGAATGGTGTTCCTGAGATCCAGGACGGCCCAGTCGTTCGGCAAGGAGCACCCATGCCTCAGCCTCGCGCCCGAATTGCCTCGCAACTCGGCATTGCCCTGGCCGTTATTCTGGCCGTCGTCATCAGCGGCAGCACGCTGTTTGCCCTGCGCTCACTGGACTCGGCAAATCTGGTCATCCGTGAGGAGCACATGAGCAGCGAAGCCCGGTTGCTCGCCGACCAGTTGAACACCTTCCACAGCACGTTGCGCGACAGCACCCTGCGTCTGAGCGGTCTGTTCGAGAAGCGTTTTTCGGCCGGCCTGAGCCTGCAGGGTGATCAGCAGATTGCGGTCGCGGGCGTGCAGACCCCTGCATTACTGCTCAACGGCAACGCGCTGAACAACGACTTCACTGAAGTCGACGACTTCAAAAACATGACGGCCGGCGTGGCGACGGTCTTCGTTCGCAGCGGCGACGACTTCGTGCGCGTCAGCACGTCCCTGAGCAAGCAGGACGGCTCGCGCGCCCTCGGCACCTCGCTGGATCACAAGCATCCGGCCTACGAAAAGCTGCTGGCCGGGCAGGGATACGTCGGTCGCGCGCTGTTGTTCGACCGTTTGTACATGACGCAGTACAGCCCGGTGCGTGACGCCAGCGGAAAGGTCATCGCCGTGTTGTTCGTCGGCTTCGATTACACCGACGCGCAGAAGGCGCAGTTCGACAACCTGAAAAACTTCCGCATCGGTTCCACCGGTTCGCTGGCGTTGCTTGATGAGCAGAACAAATGGCTGGTGCCGCCTGCGGGCGTGAAGGACCTGGATCAGGCAAGCACCACGCTGGCCGAGTTCGCCAAGACGCCGAGCGTTGGGCGTTTCTGGCAGGACGCCGGTGAAGATTTCTACACCGTCGGCGAGAAGTTTGCCGGCGGCCCGTGGACGGTTCTGGCGACGATGCCCAAGGATGAAATCAGCGCAGTGACCTGGAGCGTCGGCACGCAATTGGCAATTGGCAGCCTTCTGGCGATGTTGATCGCTGTCGGCGCCGCGATCTGGCTGTTGCGCAGCAAGCTACGGCCGCTGTCGGCGCTGGTCAGTCAGGCAGAAGCCCTCGGCGCAGGTGATCTGAGTGCACGTCTGAACATTTCCAGCCATGACGAAATTGGTCAGTTGGCAGGCAGCTTCAACACGATGGGCCAGGCGCTGGAAACCATGGTGTCCCACATTCGCACGGCCGCGCAGGAAGTCAGCACCCGCGCCAACGCACTGTCCGGCTTGTCGGGCGGCGCTTATGACGGAATGGAACAGCAATCCGGCGAAATCACCAGCATGGCCGGTGCAGTGGAGGAGTTCAGCGCCACGGCCCTGACCATCGCCGACAACATGGGCACCACCGAACGCATGGCCCAGGGCAATGCCCAGCAGACGCGCATCGGTCGTACGTCCATGGAGGAAGCATCGGCCTCGCTGGAGCAAATTGCAGGCTCGCTGAGCAGCACCGCGACGGTGATCGATACCTTGGGCCAGCGCTCGCAAGAGATCGGCGGGATTGTCAGCGTCATCACCTCGATCGCCGAGCAGACCAACCTTCTGGCCCTTAACGCCGCGATCGAAGCCGCACGCGCCGGCGAGCAAGGCCGGGGTTTTGCGGTAGTGGCGGATGAAGTTCGCAGCCTGGCATCACGTACGCGCCAGGCCACCGATGAAATCTCCGGAATGATCAGCAGCATCCAGCAAGAGACCAGCAATGCCATCAGCACTATGCAGCAAGGCAACGCGCTGATGCAGGAAGGTCTCGCGCGCAACGCCAAAGTCGCAGCAGCGCTGGCCCAGATCGACGAACAAAGCCGCTCGGCCGGTGAGCAATTCACGTCCATCACCACGGCGACCCAGGAGCAGAGCAACACCGCAACGCTGCTCAGCGCCAACCTGCAAAGCATCGCCCTGGCGAACAGCGAGCAACGCGAAGTCGTGTCGAACCTCGCGATCACCGCTCAAGAGCTGAACGCGGTCGCGTCTGACTTGCAGAAAGAAGTGGATCGGTTTCGGTGAGGCGGGAGAGCTGCCTAGGCGCTTGAGCAAACCCGCCTTGGCATACTTGCTCCATTCAATTGTCAGCACCGCGCTTCCTTTGGAGTAATTCGGTAGCGGCAGCCATCACGTCCTCATGCGAGTGCGTCGGCCCCGAGTCGTCCATGGCTTCACGCACCTTGGCCCTGAACCACTGATCGTAAGCGTCCGGGTGTGCGCCGAGGCCAGCGGGTAGACCGCCTTCGCGGACTACTCGAGTGAGCAAAATACGCACTGCATCGGAAATGGTGAGGCCAAAGTTGGCCAAGGTCTCCGATGCCTGGTTTTTAAGTGCCGGATCAATCCTCACATGCAGCATTGAAGTGAAGATCTTTAGTTCGACGAAGGCCGATACTGCAAAGCCTCAGCAATGTGGCATCGGGCGATTGCGTCCACCTTCTCCAGATCGGCCAGCGTGCGCGCCACTTTCAGCAATCGGTGTGCAGCGCGCAGAGAGAGGTTCAGACGTTCACAAGCATTCTCGAGCCAGGCTTCGTCTTCCGGCAACAGCGCGCAGTGCTGACGCAGTGCGGGCAGATCAAGGAATGCATTGGCGCAGCCCTGGCGTCGTTGTTGGCGCTGTCGGGCTTCGGATACCACCTCCGCTGCGCTGGCGCTTTCACCCTTGCAATCGGGCGTTGCCGCTAAAGACGTGGTTTCACGGGCGACCGTCAGATGCAGGTCAATCCGGTCGAGCAGCGGCCCGGACAGCTTGTTGCGGTAACGCTGAATCTGATCAGTTGAGCAGCGACAGCGCCCGGTCGGCTCGCCGTGATAACCGCACGGGCAGGGGTTCATCGCCGCCACCAGCTGAAAGCGCGCCGGAAAGCGCACCCGATCCCGCGCGCGGGAAATCACGATGTGGCCCGATTCGAGCGGTTCGCGAAGCACCTCCAGCACACGCCGATCAAATTCCGGAAGCTCGTCCAGAAACAGCACGCCGTGGTGCGCGAGGGTGATTTCGCCAGGTTGCGGGCGACTGCCACCGCCGACCAGCGCAGGACCCGACGCCGAGTGATGAGGCTGGCGGAAGGGGCGCTGGGGCCAACTGGTCAGCGGCGCGTGACTGGCGACCGATTGAATCGCCGCCACTTCCAACGCTTCGAGCTCATCCAGCGGCGGCAATAGCCCGGGCAAACGGCTCGCGAGCAGCGTTTTACCGGTGCCGGGAGGGCCGCTGAAAAGCAGGTTATGCGCGCCAGCCGCGGCCACCAGCAACGCGCGTTTGGCAGCGATCTGGCCTTGCACCTCACTCAAGTCGGGATAAGGCTGCGTCTGCAGGATCAGGCCATTGGATTTATAGGGCGAGATAACCGTGTGTCCATTCAGGTGCGACACCAGCTCCAGCAGATGACTGACCGCGATCACCTTCAGGCCTGACGCCAGGCACGCCTCCTCGGCATTCACCGCAGGCACAATCAGCGTGTGTCCGGCTTCCCGCGCAGCAAGCGCCGCCGGGAGCACGCCTTGGACGGGCCGAATCGCCCCCGACAACGCCAGCTCCCCCAGACACTCAATGCCCTCCAGCGCAAGGGTCGGCACCTGCGCGCTGGCGGCGAGCAAGCCGAGGGCGATGGCAAGATCGAAGCGTCCGCCGTCCTTGGGCAAATCGGCAGGCGCCAGATTCAAGGTGATGCGCCGCGCAGGGAATTCCAGCCGACAGTTGAGGATCGCACTGCGCACCCGATCCTTGCTCTCCTTGACCGCGCCCTCTGGCAGACCCACCAGCGTCAGGCTGGGCAGCCCGTTGGCGAGATGGGTTTCAACGGTCACGGCGGGCGCTTCAACGCCAACTTGGGCCCGGCTCAGAACAATCGCTAGGGACATGTCTTTCCTTGAAGGCAGCACCGCTTCCTGCGGCGAGCTGAAGGATAGTCATTAGCCCGGCGGGTGGGCGAGGGCATGTTTTACGGGCTGTGTCTTAATCGTCTCAGTGCTGTCGAAGTGCGTGTTGCTTTATTGGCAATGTGAATCTAGACTCGCGCCTTAACGAATAACGTTAAGCGTTCGCGATGATTGCAAGCTTCAAATGTAAGGACACTGAATCCCTTTTTCGACAAGGCAAAAGTCGAGTGTGGTCGTCAATTCTTTCGGTCGTAGAGCGCAAGCTGACGATGCTGGATGCCGCTTCTTCCTTGGTGGACCTAAAATCTCCACCGGGCAATCGCCTAGAAGCGCTCATCGGGAATCGCTGCGGGCAGCACAGCATTCGTATCAACGGCCAGTGGCGGATTTGCTTCGTCTGGGGCGCTAATGGTCCAGAGAATGTTGAAATTGTCGATTACCACTGAGGCAACTATGACCAAAAACGGAATGCGACCTGTACATCCCGGTGAAGTTCTCAAAGAAGAGTTCCTCGAACCCTTGGGCCTTGCCTCAGCAGCGCTGGCTCGGGCGCTGAGCGTCTCGACACCCACCGTCAACGATATCGTCCTGCAGCGCAGGGGCGTCAGCGCCGACATGGCGCTACGGCTGGCGGCGTGTTTTGAGACCACCCCGGAGTTCTGGCTGAACTTGCAGCTCACCTACGACCTGCGCAAAGCAGAGATCGAGCGAGGGCAGGCTATCAAGGCCCAGGTTCAGCGCATTGCGCACTGCGCCTGAGCACATTTAGGTTCTGAAGCTCAACCCTGCGGCTCAGCCTCTGATGCTTTCGGCTGTGTCGCCAGCTGCGCTTCCATCTCCGCCATCTTCGCTTCCAGTGCCTCAAGTCGGGCGCGGGTGCGGGCGAGGACGATCATCTGGCTGTCGAATTCTTCCCGGCTGACCAGGTCCAGCTTGCTGAAGCCGCTCTGGAGCAGCGCCTTGAACTGGGTTTCGAATTCGCTGCGTGGAACCGGGGTTTCGCCGTTGAACAGGCGGGAAGCGTGGCCGCTCAGGGCGTCGAGAAAAGCTTTGGGGGCGAGCATGATGAAATTCCAGAATCAGATGGCGCGAGTGTAGCACGCAGCTTTTGGCCCCTTGAGGCAAAGGATGCGCTGCACGCTTTTCGCGCATCGCCTCGGGCACGTGCGCACCGTTGTTGTGCGGTGATGGCAATCGACGACTACCCTAAAGCCTGAATTAACGGTGGAAGGGCCGAAATTCAAGACGATCGATGAGATGGCAAGCTTTCTGCTTAGTGGCTTGTAACCCATGCACTGATGCAGTCGCTGTGACGAATGCAGTGCGGCAGGCGGAGCGGGGAATGTTTCGTCAGAAGCGGTTTTCTGGAGCTGGTCAGGTCTCTTGCGGACACGACGCGTTACAAAGCCAGACACTGCGCTTAGACTTGAGTCGGGTTTGTTTTCCTGGGGCAAGTCCACCAATTCGGGAGAAAGTTTCATGAAGCTAGTCACTGCCATCATCAAGCCGTTCAAGCTGGACGACGTACGCGAGTCGCTGTCCGAAATCGGCGTGCAGGGCATCACAGTCACTGAAGTCAAAGGCTTCGGACGTCAGAAAGGCCACACCGAGCTGTATCGCGGTGCGGAGTATGTAGTCGACTTCCTCCCCAAGGTGAAGATCGATGTTGCGATCGACGACAAGGATCTGGACCGCGTTATCGAAGCGATAACCAAAGCGGCCAACACCGGCAAGATCGGTGACGGAAAGATCTTCGTGGTCAATCTGGAACAGGCCATCCGCATCCGTACCGGCGAAACCGATACCGACGCAATCTAAGCCGCCAAACCCCAACGCCCCAGGAGAAAACAATATGACTCTGCGTCAATTCGCAGGGCTAGGAGCCCTGTTGTCCCTCGTAACCCCTGGCTTGGCCATGGCGGCAGACGAAGTGGCAGCCCCCGTACTCAATTCCGGCGACACCGCCTGGATGCTGACCTCCACCGCGCTGGTGCTGTTCATGACCATCCCGGGCCTGGCGCTGTTCTACGGCGGCATGGTCCGCTCCAAAAACATTCTTTCCGTGATGATGCAGTGCTTCGCCATTACCGGCCTGATCAGCATCCTGTGGGTCGTCTACGGCTACAGCATGGCGTTCGACACCACCGGGATGGAAGCCAACGTCGTCAACTTCAACTCCTTCGTCGGCGGTCTGTCGAAGGCGTTCCTGGCAGGCATCACACCTGCGAGCATTACAGGCCCTGCGGCACTGTTCCCGGAAGCCGTCTTCGTGACCTTCCAGATGACCTTCGCCATCATCACCCCGGCCCTGATCGTCGGCGCTTTCGCAGAACGCATGAAGTTCTCCGCGATGCTGATCTTCATGGCCATCTGGTTCACCCTGGTTTATGCGCCGATTGCACACATGGTCTGGAGCGGCGTAGGTGGTCTGTTGTGGGACTGGGGCGTGCTCGACTTCGCGGGCGGCACCGTCGTTCACATCAACGCCGGTGTGGCTGGCCTGGTAGCGTGCCTGGTGCTCGGCAAGCGTAAAGGTTTCCCGACCACCCCGATGGCTCCGCACAATCTGGGTTACACCCTGATAGGCGCGGCCATGCTCTGGGTCGGCTGGTTCGGCTTCAACGCAGGTTCCGCGGCTGCGGCAAACGGCACCGCCGGTATGGCCATGCTGGTCACCCAGATCGCTACCGCTGCTGCAGCGCTGGGCTGGATGTTCGCCGAATGGCTGACCCACTGTAAGCCAAGCGCTCTGGGCATCGCCTCGGGTGTGGTTGCCGGTCTGGTTGCTGTGACCCCAGCTGCCGGCACTGTCGGCCCGATGGGCGGCCTGATCATCGGTCTGGCGGCAGGCGTGGTCTGCTTCTTCTGCGCCACCAGCCTGAAACGCAAACTGGGCTACGACGACTCCCTGGATGCCTTCGGCGTTCACGGTATCGGCGGTATCCTCGGCGCGATCCTGACCGGCGTGTTTGCAGCCCCTTCGCTGGGCGGCTTCGGCACCGTGACCGACATCGCGGCACAAGTCTGGATTCAGTGTAAAGGCGTCGGCTTCACGGTCATCTATACCGCGATCGTGACCTTCATCATCCTCAAGGTGCTCGACATGGTCATGGGCCTGCGTGTCACCGAAGAAGAAGAAGCGGTCGGCCTGGATCTGGCGCAACATAACGAACGTGGTTACAACTTGTAATCCACCCATGAAAAAATGCCCGGGTCTCCGGGCATTTTTTTGTCTGGCGTTTGTCGATAGGGATGTCCGCACAGGGAGCAGGCTTTCCAGGCAGGAACATCCGCTGCAATGTGCGGCCAATCCTGACGTTTCTGGACGCTTCCGAGGGCATAAATGCCCTTGTTCAGCGCTCGTGAAAATCGTCGCTCATTACGCACTTTGTTTTTTTTTCCAGCGCGTTAGAATGCGCGCCGAAGGGCGGAGAACGGTATGTGGCAACAGACCTTGATCACGCTGCGGGCAAGGCCTCGTGGTTTCCATCTGGTGACGGACGAGATCGTCGCGGGGCTTCGCGAGTTACGCGAATGCCGCATCGGCCTGCTGCATGTCTGGTTGCAACACACCTCGGCCTCGTTGACCGTCAACGAGAACGCAGATCCGGCGGTACGTCGCGATTTCGAGCGTTTTTTCAGCCGTCTGGTGCCTCAGGGGCGCGACGGCTACGAGCATGACGACGAAGGGCCCGACGATCTGCCTGCGCACTTCAAAGCCAGTCTGCTTGGCTGCCAGCTGACCTTACCGGTTACAAATGGACGGCTGGCGCTGGGCACATGGCAAGGTATTTATCTGGGCGAGCACCGTGATGCAGGCGGTGCGCGTAAAGTCCTCGTCACGCTTCAGGGTGAGGGGCACGACCGCTGAAAATACGCGGTAGTTGAATTTTTTCCGGCTGTCCAAGAAATCAAGCCCGGCTGGGCTATAACTAATCTGCTTTCGCAAGTCATGAGGTAGAACATGAGCGACGACGACATCGAAGAAGGTCTGGAAGACGAGCTGGAAGAAGGGGAGGACGGTGAGGGGCTTGCAGCGGCTTCCGATGAAGATGTAGTGGAGGTCGACGACAGCGCTGAAGTCTCTGCGACTCCGGCCAAAGGCAAGGCCAAGGCCGCCGTCTCCGTTGACGAACTGCCCAGCGTGGAAGCCAAGAACAAAGAGCGTGATGCTCTGGCTCGCGCGATGGAGGAGTTCCTGGCTCGTGGTGGCAAGGTCGTGGAAGTGGAGGCCAACGTGGTCGCCGATCCGCCCAAGAAGCCCGACAACAAGTACGGCAGCCGCCCTATTTAAGGGACTGGTTGTGCGCTTGATGAAAAACCCGCTGTCGCTGCGGGTTTTTTATTGCCTGCGATTCAGGCCGCTGAGGCCAAAGGGCCGGTTTGACGCGCTGGAAGCGCGAATCAACCCCAGCGCGCCAGCACCTCTGGCAACTGCGTCAGGCTACTGATCTCGCCATCCGGCGCTTTTTCAGCTTCCCATACTTTGCCGCCGGGGTTGTACCAGATCGCCCGCATGCCGGCCTGC
The DNA here is from genome assembly GCF_014841665.1 of Pseudomonas sp. CFBP 8772. Lineage (NCBI taxonomy): Bacteria > Pseudomonadati > Pseudomonadota > Gammaproteobacteria > Pseudomonadales > Pseudomonadaceae > Pseudomonas > Pseudomonas sp. CFBP 8772. The sequence continues at coordinate 305,173 of NZ_JACYUI010000002.1, forward strand.
TGAGCACCGGCGATGTCGTCGCCCGGATGATCGCCGACGTGCACGGCCTGGCGGGCTTCGGCATTGCCGCGTTTCAGCGCTTCAACGAAAGGCGCAGGGTCGGGTTTGCCGATGCCCAGATCTTCGGCGCACAGCGCGAAGGCGAAATAATCAGCCAGGCCGAGGCGGCGGACGTCGGCATTGCCGTTGGTCACGACACCCAGCGTGTAAGACTTGGTCAGGATCTCCAGCGTCGGCACCACTTCAGGGAAGATGTCCAACTGATGCCGCCCGTGAAGGAACACTTCAAAGCTCTGGTCCGCCAGCTCGTGGGCTTCGGCATGGCCATACCCGGCATCTTCAAGGGCGTGAAACAGCACCGTACGGCGTAACGCACTGATCCGGTGTTTGAACGTCGGATCCTCTTCGATGAGTCGCGAGCGGATTTCCCACAGATGCTCGACCGGAACCGGCCCGAGTTTTGGCGCGTTGGCAGCCAGCCAGTCACGCAGCTTGGCTTCGGCACTGACAATCGCCGGTGCGGTTTCCCACAGCGTGTCGTCCAGATCGAAGGTGATCAGCTTAATGCTCATTGTCGGCGTTACCTTTGCGCTTGGCCCGTGGATGGGCGCTGTCGTACACCGTGGCCAGATGCTGGAAATCCAGATGGGTGTAGATCTGAGTGGTGGCGATGTCGGCGTGGCCCAGCAGTTCCTGCACGGCGCGCAGGTCCTGGGACGACTCCAGCAAGTGACTGGCGAATGAATGGCGAAGCATGTGCGGGTGCAGGTTCTGGCCCAGCTCGCGCTCGCCAGCCGCCTTGACCCGCAGTTGGATCGAACGCGGCCCCAGACGGCGGCCTTGTTGGCTGACGAACACCGCATCGTCCTGCGGATTGGCGAGCGCACGCTGCTTGAGCCACTCCTCCAGCGCTTCCCGGGCTTTTCTTCCGACTGGCAAAACCCGGGTTTTGCTGCCTTTGCCGAGGACCTGCACAAGACCGTCCGCCAGATCCAGGTCTGCACAGTTCAGTCCGGTCAACTCGGACAGGCGCAGGCCTGACGAATAGAACAGCTCAAGGATGGCCTGATCGCGCCGGGCCAGAAAATCGTCTTCGACCCCGCCTTCAAGCAGTTGCAGGGCGCGGTCGGCGTCGAGGGTTTTCGGCAAGCGCCGCTCGCCCTTGGGCGGTGACAGGCCATTGGCCGGATCGTGATCGCAAAGGCCTTCGCGGTTGAGAAAGTGATAAAAGCCGCGAACGGCTGACAGCAATCTGGCCAGGCTGCGCGAGGACTGACCCTGCTGGTGAAGGCGAGCGACAAGGCCGCGCATGGCCTGAATATCCAGCGCTTTCCAGCTGTCGATGTGCTGCTTTTCGCAGAACGCCAGGACCTTGTTCAGGTCTCGGCGATAGGCTTCAAGCGTATGGCTCGACACTTGGCGCTCACTGCGCAGGTGCGTGCAGTAAGCGTCCAGTTGCCGCTCCATGACTAGCGAACCGACCGCAGCGAATTGGTGAAGCGTGGCAGCAGGCGGCTGAGCACGTCGGCGATGTAACCGAGAAACAGCGTGCCGACCGAGCTTTTGTAGTGCTGCGGGTCGCGGCTGCCGATGGCCAGAACGCCGTGCAGGCCCTGGTGGTTGAGGGCGGCCAGGGCGGTTGAGCCCACTTCCTTGCTTTGCTCGCTGCCGAACAGAAACTCGAGTTCATGCTCACGCAGCGCGCCACACAGGGTCTTGCCGCCGGACATCAGCCCACCGATGGCTTTCTGCGCGTCGGCGGCGCTGACCCAGCGGCCGACGGTCATCGGGTTGTCGCTGAACAGGATAAGGCTGACGAAGGGCACCTGAAACTCTTGGCGCAGGCTGTCTTCCACGCAAATGACGATCTCTTCCAGACTGGTGGCGTCCATCAGATCGAGAATCAGCCGGCGGGTTTTTTCAAACAGCCGGTCGTTGTCCCGGGCCACGTCCATCAGTTGCGAAAGCCGGTGACGCATCTCGATGTTGCGCTCGCGCAGCAGTTTGAGCTGGCGTTCGACCAGCGAGACGGTATCGCCCCGTTGATGCGGAACGCGCATCATCGCCAGCAGCTCGTCGTGCTCGGCGAAGAAATCAGGGTGTTGTTGCAACCAGGCCGCGACCGCCTCGGCTTCAAGGGCGGGCACCGCGTTCTCGGCAGGGGGCTGGCCGGGCGTGTCGTTTGAAGTCTGAGGCTGGTCGGTCATTGGATATTCTCACTCATAGACGTACTTGGCCTTCGTAAACCCGGACAGCCGGGCCAGTCATCATCACCGGATGGCCGGGGCCTGCCCACTCGATGGACAGGCGTCCGCCCGGCAGGTCGATCAGCATCGGCGAATCCATCCAGCCCTGAGTAATGGCTGCGACCGCTGCCGCGCAGGCCCCGGTGCCGCAGGCCTGGGTTTCCCCGGCGCCTCGCTCCCACACCCGCAGTTGCGCGCGCTGACGATCGACGACGTGGAGAAAGCCCACGTTCACCCGGGCCGGAAAGCGCGGATGGTTCTCGATCTTCGGACCCAGCACATGCACGGGCGCGTTGTTGATGTCATAGACGCGTAGCACAGCGTGGGGGTTGCCCATGGACACGGCGGCCAGCTCGACGGTCTCGCTATCGACATCAAGCGAATAAGAGGCGGCCTGCTCCGGCGCATCGAACGGGATATCCGCCGGCACCAGACGCGGCGCGCCCATATCCACGCTGATCTGGCCGTCGTTGCGGATGTCCAGCTCGATGATGCCGCTCTTGGTTTCGACGCGGATCTGCTTTTTGGCCGTCAGCCGCTTGTCCAGCACGAACCGGGCGAAGCAGCGCGCACCGTTGCCGCATTGCTCCACTTCGGAGCCGTCGGAATTGAAAATCCGGTAGCGGAAGTCCACGTCCGGATTGTTCGGTGCCTCGACCAGCAGCAGCTGATCGAAACCGATACCGGTGTGGCGATCGCCCCATTGCTTGGCGTGCTTGGGCAAAATGTGCGCGTGTTGGCTTACAAGGTCCAGCACCATGAAATCATTGCCCAGGCCATGCATCTTGGTAAAACGCAGCAGCATGGGATTACTCCGGCAGCAGGCTTTCGCCGGCAAACAGCTCAGTCACGGTTTCACGGCGACGCACTTCGAAGGCTTGCTCGCCATCCACAAGCACCTCGGCCGTACGCCCGCGGGTGTTGTAGTTGGAGCTCATCACGAAGCCATAGGCGCCGGCAGAGTGCACCGCCAGCAGATCGCCTTCAGCCAGTGCGAGTTCGCGCTCCTTGGCAAGGAAATCCCCGGTTTCACAGATAGGGCCGACGATGTCGTAGGTGCGTTTGGCGCCGTCGCGGGGCTTGACCGCCGTTACGTCCATCCACGCCTGGTACAGCGCCGGACGGATCAGATCGTTCATGGCGGCGTCGACGATGGCGAAGTCTTTGTGCTCGGTGTGCTTGAGGTACTCGACGCGGGTCACCAGCACGCCGGCATTGGCGACGATGAAGCGCCCGGGCTCGAACATCAGCGCCAGATCGCGGCCATCGAGGCGTTCACGAACGGCCTTGATGTAATCGCTCGCAAGGGGCGGCTCTTCGTCGCGATAACGCACACCCAGGCCGCCGCCCAGGTCGATATGCTTCAGCAGGATGCCGCAATCGCCCAGCCGGTCGACCAGATCGAGCAAGCGATCCAGAGCATCAACGAAAGGCGAGAGCGTGGTCAGCTGTGAGCCAATGTGGCAGTCGACGCCGATAACGTCGAGATTCGGCAGCTGCGCGGCGCGGATGTAAACGTCTTCAGCGTCCGCGATGGCGATGCCGAATTTGTTTTCCTTGAGGCCGGTGGAGATGTAGGGGTGGGTGCCGGCGTCGACGTCCGGGTTGACGCGCAACGAAACCGGAGCGCGCACGCCCATTTCGGCGGCGACGACTTGCAGGCGTTCGAGCTCGTCGGTGGATTCGACGTTGAAGCAGTGCACGCCGACTTCCAGCGCTCGGCGCATGTCATCACGGGTCTTGCCGACGCCGGAGAAGACAATCTTGTCGGCCTGACCGCCTGCCGCCAGTACGCGTTCCAGTTCACCACGGGAAACGATGTCGAAACCGGCGCCCAAGCGTGCCAGGACATTGAGAACGCCCAGGTTGGAGTTCGCTTTGACCGCAAAGCAGACCAGATGCGGCATGCCGCGCAGGGCATCAGCGTAGGCGCGGTACTGCGCCTCGATGTGCGCGCGGGAATAGACGTATGTCGGCGTGCCGAAGCGTTCGGCGATGGCAGACAACGCCACTCCCTCCGCGAACAGCTCACCGTCGCGGTAGTTGAAGGCGTCCATGACTGATTCCTAGTAGGTCGAAGTCTGATGCTTGTGCGAGTGCGACTTGGTCTGGCTGGTGCCGTCGGACGAGTCGTCGTCGGGCAGATACAGTGGACCTTTCTGGCCGCAGGCAGAGACCAGACACGCAACTGCAAGCAGTGCGGCCAGGGAGGAAATCAGGCGCTTCATGGCGAAATCCTTTGTATAAGCATTAATTGCGCCCGAGTATACCGACCACCCGACAGATTGCCTATGCGCTGGAGTTCCCGTCCGGCGGGGGTTTGACGCCGCTGCGCAATTAATCTGCGCAGCGCGCACGGATTTCTGACGCAGCCTGCGGTAAAGCGACCCGTTCGGTGCCTTGCCGGCCAAAGCGGCTCCCGCAATGGCACTTGGGCGGGTAGGCTTTGCATTTGCCGGGGAGCGACCGTATCGTGCGTCGCTGCGCCATCCGCTGACACTTTTGAGGTTCATGCAATGAGTTTGACCGAAGCCCGTTTTCACGACCTGGTCGATGCCACCCAAGAAAAGCTCCAGGACATTTTCGACGAGAGCGGTCTGGATCTGGACCTCGAGAGTTCCGCCGGTGTGCTGACCGTTAAGTTCGAAAACGGCTCGCAGTTCATTTTCAGCCGTCAGGAGCCGTTGCGTCAGCTGTGGCTGGCGGCGGCGTCGGGTGGTTTTCACTTTGACTACGACGAAGAAGCGAAGCATTGGATCTGCGACAAGAGCGAAGAGCTGTTGAGCGAGATGCTCTATCGACTGGCGAAGCAGCAGGCCGGCGAAGAGATCGACTTCGACGCCCTCGACGGCAACGATGGCAACCGCCAGTGACCATTAACCCAACGCCGGTCAGACCGCCAAAACCGCTGTTCAGCAACGTCAGCCCGGCTGTGCCGTCGCCGTGCATCAGCATCTGCCGGCTCGACGAAGACAAAGTCTGCACGGGGTGTCAGCGCCACGTCGAAGACATTCGCGAGTGGCGGGCGGCGACCGACGAGCGCCGGCGCGAGATCGTGCGGCAGGCAGATCAGCGGCGGAGTACCCATTGCGTCGCACGCTGAGTCCTCTGTAGCGAGCCAGCAGCCATCACAGCTCATCCAGCGCGGCATTCAGTGACCGTTCCAGTTCGGCCTTGTAGCGCAGGAACAGGATGGTCTGCCCGCGCGTGTCTCTCAGTATCCCGGACAGGTCCAGGTCGGTGATGTAGCAGCGGTAACGTTGCGGCTCGCGGCGCTGCTCGAGAATCCGCCGCGCCACGACGCTGAATAGCTGGTCCCCATGCTCCAGCTCGGAGAACTCCGTCCCGTCGCAATACAGCGTGACGCTGACTTGACCGGGGGACGCTTCCTCGATGATCGCCTGCACATCAAAAAACGATGGGTCGCTGAGCATCGTTGGCGTCGGGCGATGCTCAACGCGGCGGGCTCGGCCTGATCCATCGGGGGTTAGGCGGTAATACAAAGCCTCCAGCGGCGTTGACTCCAGGGGGTTATCCAGTGGCAGCAACGCCACGCGCCGGTACACCAGCGATTGAAAAAAGCGCTGCAGCGGCACCAGCAGGCTGGAATCAGTGTGATAAGGCACCTGCTGATGCCATAACGCATTGCGCTCATCAAGCACGTACAGGTCGGCGTTCGGCTCGTTGATCCGGTAGAACACCTGGATGCACTCAGGCTGGCCGTACGGGATGAACAGCGACAGGTCCGAGTCGTCCAGTGCCTGGGGGTCCAGATGAATCGGGCTGTAGGCGGAAAGCTCTTCCCCCAGATAACTGAACAGCGCCGGCAGGTGTTCCAGCGTGACATGACTGACTCGGCCGGGGATCATTTCCAGGACGTGATACCGCTGCTCGACCTGGATGAGATAGCGGTGATTCAGGCGCCGGTCCAGCAGCAGTTGCGCGGTGCCGATGAGCTCCTCCACGCGCTGGGCGATGGCCTGCGCGCGGTTGTGGCAAAAGCAGCGCACGCGAATGACAGGCCTGGCGGACTTTTCCGGCAGGCCGTTGAGCAGTTCTGTCAGGCAGTCAAGCAGGGCGTGGGGGCCGTCGAAGCGATTGACCAGCACCTCGTTCCAGCTGTTGAGGGTGATCTGGTCGAAGGTCAACACCAGATTTTCGCGGACACCGGCGTAGCTCAGCGAGTCGGTTCGCTCGGTGGTCATCAGGATGTTCAGGTCTTTGTGGTGCCTGAGCGGGTCGACGCCGACGTTGACCAACAGCAGGATCTCGCGGGGCACACTCGGGCTCAGCAGTACGTCTTCCTCGACCATGGCCAGCGGCAGCGCAATGCTCTGCTGTAACGCGCCTTGCAGATTGAACAGTTCGAATTCGGTCAGATCACTGATGCCAGGGTGCAGCGCCAGGCGTGTACTGCTGTCGATGACGTTGTTGCGATGGCACCACGTAAGGAGCTCCAGCAGCTCGCGGCTGCGCTTGATCGGCGCAAACGTCTCCAACTCATGGGCGCTCAGACTTCCGTTGTACAGGCACCATTGATACCTGCCGGGCTCGCGCTTGTTCGGCCGTTGCGCCAGCGTCAAGGTGTCTTCCGCCAGATCCGGCGCAATGCCCGGATTGAGAAATTCCACTTTGCCGGCTTTGCGTTCAAAGGCTGCGTACAGGCGTCGCCCGAGCACATTCAAGTCGCGCTTGTTGATCGAATTGACGGCCTTTTGCGTCCGCGCGAACTGGGTCAGGAAGCGGTAACTGAAGTTGAGCTCGCCGACCAGTGCGCGGCGCTCGCTGGCGACCTGACGCACTTTCCACTGACTGCGGCTGTCGAGCAGCGCCAACTGGCGCTCGTCCCACTTCCACTCATTGACCAGCCGCTCCAGCAGCAGGCGCTGCCAACTGTTGCTGCGGTGGCGAGTGGACCCGGTAAGTTTCTTGTTCACCTTCAGGTACAAACTGCGGCGCACCAGCTCCAGCCGCTCGGGTTCGCCCCTCGCGAGCAGATATTCCTCGATGCGCCGGTACACCATCACGTAGGGGTCCAGCTCGTCGAGATCGGCGCAGTTGGCAAACACGGCTTTTTTTAAGCGCATGCTCAGGCACTGCACCTGCGGGTGTTCGCTGGCGTAAACCTCGGTGAGCAGCAGCTTGAGCACGGATTTGTAGGGTGATTCGATGCCTTTGAACAGCTGCCACAGCCCTGCGCCGATGAATTCGCCCGGCGGGATGCGCGACATATTGCCGAGGTCCAACACCTCGTCAGCGCGAATAAAGCGTTTCGACAGCAGGGTATGGGTGTATTCGGCGTAGCGTGTTTCCTCATAGACCGGCACCAGCCACCACATCGGGGTGCGCCCGGCCATCCAGATGGCGGTGCGATAAAACTCGTCGAGCAGCAAGTAATGCTGCGTCGTGCCGCAGTCTTCGCCACTCAGCTGTGCGTCGCGCTCGCCGACGACAAAACGCTCCGGATCGACGAGAAAGAAATGCGCCTCGGCACCCATGCTCGCCGCCCAGCTTTCCAGGGACTGGCACTTCTTGCGCAGTTCCTGCATGTCGTCTGCAGACAGCAGCGGGTCGTGGCAGATCCACACGTCCATGTCGCTCTGGTCGGCCTGGGCGAGGGTGCCAAGGCTGCCCATCAGGAAGATGCCGTGAATCGGCTGCGGTGGATTGACTCGGCGTGGTTTGTAGGAGAACGACCGCGTCAGCCGTTGCGCTTCCGCAAGGGCCTGGGCGTCAGGCTCGTAATGGGAAACGCCAGCAGGGGTCGAGCCCGACACATAGCCTGGCAACAGAGGATGATTGACGTGGAAAAACAGCGGCAGCAGCGAAAGCACGCTTTGCTGGCGCGTCGACAGGCCTTCGTAGGCGCGCGCCAGTCGACTCTCGCTCAGGGCCAGGAAGCGGCTGCGTAACTGAGCGAGGACCTTGCGATCAATGCCCTCATCCAGATCCGGGCGAATTTCGGAACTACGCGTCATCGCGACTCGAAGCCGGCGGGCGGCACTGCATGGAGTGAAGGTGTAGCGATAATCAAGACCGCAGGCGTCGGGCCTGCGTGGCTCGACTGAACGTCTTTTTTATGGCGCCATTATTTTATCGGCGCAGCATCGTTGAAATGGAGGATTCGCGAAACCTTTATTTGATGCGTCCAGGCAAAGGTCTCGCGAGGACGACGTCAGGCAGCTTCCTGGCTGGTGGCAAGAATGAGCAGCAGCGATTGAGCGTGGTCGGCGGCATCAAGACCCAGGCTGGTCAAATAGCCTCCGTCGTGTTGCGTGGTGAGGCCTTTGTCGAAGAGTCGTTGGGCGGCAGCGATGGCTGTGGGAGCCGCGGAATGGTGGTGGACCTTCAGTCCCTCTTTAGTGTTGCTCAGATTGAACAGCGACAGGATTTCCAGCTCGGCAACCAATTCAGGGGTAAACGACATAGGTGCTCCAGACTTTTTCCAGTGGATACACCGCGATCGGAATCGCAGGCGTGACGGCCCCGTCGCCATGCGGCAGCGAGGCTTTTGGAGTGTAGTCAGGTCTGGGGATTTTGCAGAAAGTATCTGGCCGGTCGTCAGGTCGGTTGAGCGACCGGCATGTTGGGCGGGTTTTACTCGTCTTCCGCCAGTCGCACGCCCGGCGGCATGTCGGGCAGTGCGCGCAGGGCCGCTTCGTACCAGACGGTATTGAACGGACGATCTTCGGCCAGGATCCCGTCGATCTCCAGCGCCAGAATGTGGGCCATCATCTGCAGAATTTCTTCGCGCTCGATGCCCACCAGAGTCAGCTTGTTGTAGGTGGCTTTGGCCGCCGGGGGGTTGTCGCTCTCGATCTGATTTTCGATGGCTTCAATCAGCGTCGCTTCAGCGAACTCTTCGTCGTCGATTTCAATGTTGTCGCTCATGTCGTTCTCGATGTCCTGCCAATTGAATGGCATCGCCGGCACCGGGCGACGCCGTTTATGGGTTTAGCGGGTGGCGAGCAAATGCCGGCCGCGCGCAACCGCGGCCTTGACCTGCTCCGGCGCCGTGCCGCCGATGTGGTTGCGGGCATTGACCGAACCTTCGAGCGTCAGCACTGCGAAGACATCCTGTTCGATCTGGTCGCTGAACTGACGCAGCTCGTCCAGGGTCATCTCGGCCAAATCCTTGCCGGTCTCAACGCCATGCTTTACCGCGTGACCCACGATCTCATGGCAATCACGGAACGGCAGGCCACGGCGGACCAGATAGTCGGCCAGGTCGGTTGCCGTGGAGAAGCCACGCAGCGCGGCCTCGCGCATGATGGCGTGCTTCGGCTTGATCGCCGGGATCATGTCGGCGAAGGCACGCAGCGAGTCGCGCAAGGTGTCGGCAGCGTCGAACAGCGGCTCCTTGTCTTCCTGATTGTCCTTGTTGTAGGCCAGCGGCTGGCCCTTCATCAAGGTCAGCAGGCCCATCAGAGCGCCGAATACGCGGCCGCTTTTGCCACGGACCAGCTCGGGCACATCCGGGTTTTTCTTTTGCGGCATGATCGAGCTGCCGGTGCAGAAGCGATCAGGCAGGTCGATGAACTGGAATTGCGCGCTGGTCCACAGCACCAGCTCTTCGGAGAAGCGCGACAGGTGCATCATCGCGATACTCGCGGCGGAGCAGAATTCGATGGCGAAGTCGCGATCGGAGACGCTGTCCAGCGAGTTGCCGCCGACGGCTTCGAAACCCAGCAGCTGGCAGGTCAGCTCGCGGTCGATCGGGTACGTGGTGCCGGCCAGCGCGGCGCTGCCCAGGGGCATGCGGTTGGTGCGTTTGCGGCAATCCACCAGACGCTCGAAATCACGGCTGAGCATTTCGAACCACGCCAGCATGTGGTGACCGAAGGTCACCGGTTGGGCGGTCTGCAGGTGAGTGAAGCCCGGCATGATGGTCTCGGCTTCGCGCTCGGCCAGGCCCAGCAGGCCTTCTTGCAAGCGGGTGATCTCGGCCAGAATCAGGTCGATTTCATCGCGCAACCACAGGCGGATGTCAGTGGCGACCTGATCGTTGCGGCTGCGCCCGGTGTGCAGTTTTTTACCGGTGACGCCGATGCGGTCGGTCAGGCGCGCTTCGATATTCATGTGCACGTCTTCGAGGTCCACGCGCCAGTCGAACGTGCCGGCTTCGATCTCGCCCTGAATGCTCTTCAGCCCGTCGATGATGGTGTCGCGCTCGGCGTCGGTGAGCACACCGACCTTGGCCAGCATCGTGGCGTGGGCAACCGAGCCCATGATGTCGTGGCGATAAAGGCGCTGATCGAAGGTGACGGAGGCGGTGAAGCGTGCGACGAAGGCGTCGACGGGTTCACTGAAGCGGCCGCCCCAGGACTGGTTGGTCTTGTCGGTGCTCATGATTCGCTCGCTGCTGTACTGGTGGCTGAAACTGATGAAAAACCGGCGCCGGCCGATTCTAAAGACGCGGGCGATGATAACAGCATTGCCGTTTATTTATCCCCGGCGGCTTGCCCGCAACGGTATGAGCGAAGAGACTGGCGGCCATGCAGAACGAGCGCAAACAACCGGGGCAGAGCAGTGCGCCCGGCAAAGAGTTTTTCCTCCCGGAACTGTGTCTGCCCCAGGCGTTGCTGATGCTGGTCGTGCTGGCGGAGTTGCTGGTCTTCGTGCTTGTGCTCATCGAACCCATGCAGCCGGATTTCGACTGGGTACGGCTGGCGCTGATTTCTCTTTTCGTGCAGTGGATCGTGCTGTTGTCCGCCGCGCTGCTGTGTGGCTTGCGGCCCTGGCTGGCGCGCCTGCGTGCCGGTGTGGCCGGCTGCATCGGTTGTCTGCTGGTGGTGGCCGTGACGCTGATGTGCACCGCCGTGACTGACTACTACCAGGTGAATCCGCCCACCTCGTTCGATGGCGTCGTCGAACGGTACCTGCGCTACGCCTTGATCGCCTTGATCATGTCCGCGCTGATGCTGCGGTACTTTTACCTGCAGAGTCAGTGGCGCAAACAGCAGCAGGCCGAGCTTCAGGCCAGGATCGAGTCCTTGCAGGCGCGTATCCGTCCGCACTTTCTGTTTAATACGCTCAACAGCATTGCCAGCCTGGTCACCAGCGATCCGGTCAAAGCGGAGCAAGCGGTGCTTGATCTGTCCGACCTGTTTCGGGCCAGTCTGGGCAAGCCCGGCAGCCTCACGACATGGCGCGAAGAGCTTGAATTGGCGAAACGCTATTTATCGATTGAGCAATATCGACTTGGCGAGCGTCTACAGTTGGACTGGGCCGTTAGTGCAATTCCCGACGACTTGCCAATTCCCCAGCTAACCTTGCAGCCATTATTGGAAAACGCGTTGATTTACGGCATCGCGCCCCGTGTTGAAGGCGGCGTGGTCAGAGTTGAGGCGGACTACGAACGGGGAGTATTTATATTGCGCGTCAGTAATCCTTACGATGAGGTCGTCTTACGACAAAATCCAGGCGGCACTCAGCAGGCCCTGGCAAACATCGGCGCTCGACTCACGGCACTTTTCGGCCCCCTCGCCAGTCTGAGCGTGGAGCGCCGAGACGGTCGTCACTTCACCTGTCTACGCTATCCTTGTGCGAGACTCACGCAGGAAGCCAGAGCTATATGAATGTCCTGATCGTTGATGACGAACCCCTAGCCCGAGACCGCCTGAGCCGTATGGTAAGTGAGCTCGAGGGTTACAAGGTTCTGGAACCCAGCGCCACAAATGGCGAAGAAGCATTGCAGCTGATTGAAAATTTGAAACCCGACGTGGTGTTGCTGGATATCCGCATGCCTGGCCTGGATGGACTTCAGGTGGCGGCAAAATTGTGCGAGCGCGACACCCCGCCTGCCGTCGTGTTCTGCACGGCCCACGATGAATTTGCGCTGGAGGCCTTCCAGGTTAGCGCCGTGGGGTATCTGGTCAAACCGGTTCGCCCCGAGCACTTGCTGGAGGCGCTGCGCAAAGCCGAGCGGCCAAACCGTGTGCAACTGGCAGCGATGACGCGGCCTGCTGCGGAAAGCGGCACTGGTCCGCGCAGCCACATCAGTGCACGTACCCGAAAGGGCATTGAGCTGATCCCGTTGTCCGAGGTGATCTATTTCATCGCTGATCACAAGTACGTGACCCTGCGCCACGAAGGCGGCGAAGTGCTGCTGGATGAACCGCTTAAAGCCCTGGAAGACGAATTCGGCGACCGTTTCGTACGCATCCACCGCAACGCGCTGGTTGCCCGGGAACGCATTGAGCGCCTGCAGCGCACGCCGCTGGGCCATTTTCAGTTGTTCCTGAAAGGGCTCAATGGCGATGCGTTGATCGTCAGCCGCCGGCACGTTGCCGGTGTGCGCAAGATGATGCAGCAGTTGTAAGCGTGTGCCGCGAGGAGCATGCCGGGATGCGGGCGACACGCCGTCGCATGGCGTACGCAGGTTGATTGAGATCATGATGCGCGCAGATTGAATACAGTCATTCGGCCCGATCTGGCCGAGCTGTTATTATTCGCCGCATTCACTCAGTACGGACCGGTTCATGTCTTCTCGCGAAATCCGCATCGCCACCCGCAAAAGCGCCCTGGCCCTCTGGCAAGCCGAGTACGTCAAGGCGCGTCTGGAGCAGGCGCATCCCGGCCTGATCGTGACACTGGTGCCGATGGTCAGTCGCGGCGACAAGCTACTGGATTCGCCGCTGTCGAAGATCGGCGGCAAGGGTTTGTTCGTCAAGGAACTGGAAACAGCCCTGATGGAGCACAGAGCCGACATAGCCGTTCACTCGATGAAAGACGTCCCGATGGACTTCCCCCAAGGGCTCGGGCTGTTCTGTATCTGCGAACGCGAAGACCCGCGCGACGCCTTCGTTTCCAATACCTATGCCAGTCTCGATGAGTTGCCCGCCGGCGCCGTTGTCGGGACGTCGAGCCTGCGTCGGCAGGCTCAGTTGCTGGCGCGTCGGCCTGACTTGCAAATCCGGTTTCTGCGCGGCAACGTCAATACACGCCTCGCCAAGCTGGATGCAGGTGAGTACGACGCGATCATCCTTGCCGCTGCTGGCCTGATCCGCCTGGGTTTCGAAGAGCGCATTACGGCCCCCATCAGCATCGACCACAGCTTGCCAGCTGGCGGGCAGGGCGCGGTGGGCATTGAATGCCGCAGCGTCGATATCGAAGTGCATGCCTTGCTTGCCCCGTTGCACCATGATGACACCGCCGTGCGGGTCACCGCCGAGCGCGCGCTCAACAAGCACCTCAACGGTGGTTGCCAGGTGCCGATCGCCTGTTATGCCGTGCTGGAAGGCGAGCAACTGTGGTTGCGCGGTCTGGTAGGCGATCCCTCCGGCACAGTGCTGCTCCACGCCGAAGCGCGCGCGCCACAAGTCGATGCCCAGACGCTGGGCGTACAAGTCGCCGAAGCGCTGCTGGACCAAGGCGCGGCGAAGATTCTCAAAGCTGTGTATGGCGAGGCAGACGACGAGTGAAGGCCTGGCGTTTGCTGCTCACGCGTCCTGCTGAAGAGTCGCAGGCCCTCGCGCAGACGCTGGCTGAGGTCGGCGTGTACGGCGCCAGCCTGCCGTTGCTCGAGATCGAGCCTCTGCCAGTTTCAGAAGCCAACCGTTCAATCATCTACGACCTGGCTGCGTATTGCGCCGTTATCGTCGTCAGCAAGCCGGCCGCGCGCCTTGGGCTGGCGATGCTTGACGAAGTCTGGCCGCAGCCGCCGATGCAGAAGTGGTTCACCGTCGGCGCTGCAACCGCGCAAATCCTCGATGACTATGGTCTGCACGTGTTCTTCCCCGAGCACGGCGACGACAGCGAAGCGCTACTCGACCTGCCGCAGTTTCAACAAGCTGTCTCGGGCTACGACCCCAAAGTGCTGATCATGCGCGGCGAAGAAGGGCGCGAGCTGTTGGCCGAGCGGTTGCGGGAGCGTGGTGTGATGGTTGATTACCTGCCGCTGTATCGTCGCCACCTGCCGCAATACCCGGCTTTCGTGCTGCCCGACACGGTTAGAGCGGAACGCTTGAATGGGCTGGTGGTCAGCAGTGGACAGGGTTTCGAGCATCTGCGTGAGCTGGCGGGCGATGCCTGGCCTACGCTTGCGCAGATGCCTTTGTTTGTACCGAGCCCCCGGGTCGCTGAAATGGCGCGTGCTGCCGGGGCTCTTGACGTAGTGGACTGCCGTGGCGCCAGCGCCCCGGCCTTGCTGGCAGCATTGCGCGGATACACCGCGCCTGCCTCACAGGCGTAATGGTCGATCAGTCGGATTACGCGACGCCCAAAATGCAAAGGATGGACACGTGAGCGAAACAGTCTTGCCAAAAGATGACGTTGAACCGGTACTGGCCAAACCTGAGCCGCTGCCGGATCCAGCGTACAAAGAACCGTCGAATCGCCGAAGCAGCAACGGGCTCGCCATACTGGCGCTGTTGCTGGGCGCAGCGGGTGTTGCCGTTGGCGGCTGGAGCGTTTGGCAACTGCGCGCCATGCAGGCCGGTCACCAGGAGCAGTTGGGGCAGTTGCAGGACATCGGCTCTCAGACTCAAGCCCTCAAGCAGAGCGAACAGCAAATCGCCGTACGCCTGGCACAACTGCCACCGGCTGAAGAGCTGGAAGATCGCCGTCGCCTCGTCACGCAGTTGCAGGGTGATCAGCAGCGCCTGAGCCAGCGTGTAGAAACTGTACTCGGTGCCAGCCGCAAGGACTGGCGTCTTGCCGAGGCGGAGCATTTGCTGCGCCTGGCGAGCCTGAGGCTCTCTGCGCTGCAAGACGTCAACAGTGCTGCGGCGCTGGTGCAGGGCGCTGACGAGATCCTGCGCGAGCAGGATGATCCCGGCGCATTCGCCGCCCGCGAGCAATTGGCCAAAAGCCTGACTGCGCTGCGCAGCGTCGATCAACCGGATCGCACGGGTTTGTTCCTGCAACTAGCGGCAGTGCGTGAGCAAGTCGCGCAGCTGAATGAGCTGGCGCCGGAATACAAGGACAAGGGCGACTCGCTGTTCGGTTTGACCGATGGCAGCGAGGACAGCTACTGGGCCAAGTGGTGGGACAAGATCTCCCAGTTCGTGCGCATCGATTTTCATGCGGACAAAAATATCCGGCCGTTGCTGGCAGGTCAGAGCCTGACCCAAGTCCGTCTGGCATTGAGCCTGGCGATCGAGCAGGCGCAATGGGCGGCGCTCAACGGTCAGGGCCCGGTCTACGAAAAAGCCATGGCCGAGGCGCGCAGCGTCCTGGACGACAATTTCAATCGCGACAACCAGCAGAGCAAAGCCCTCGGCCAGCGTCTGGATGAGTTGGGCAAACAGCCGGTTTCAGTCGCCACCCCTGATCTGACACAAAGTCTGGCTGCGGTTCAGGCCTACCTCGAGCAGCGCCATACGCCTGTTGGCGGTGCGCTGGAGAAACGCACTGATGAGGCGCAGCCTGGGAAGCAGCCATGAAGCGCGCTTACGTCATCCTCTTCGTGTTGGTTGTGGCGGCGGCGCTGATAGGCGTCGCGATCTCCCGCCATGCGGGCTACGTGCTTATTTCCTACGACACTTTCCGCTACGAATCGAGCATCTGGGCAGCGCTGGCGTTGCTCGTCGCCGTCCTGTTCATTCTGTGGCTGGTGCGAGTCGTCATTACGTTGCTGACGACCTCCGGCGGGGTGGTCAACCCCTGGTCCCGTCGCAATCGCAGTCGTCGCGTTCAGAACGCGATCGAGCAAGGTCAGATGGACCTCGCCGAAGGGCGCTGGGCCAGCGCGCAACGCAACTTGCATCGTGCCGCCGAGGCGGAGCGTCAGCCACTGCTGTATTACCTCGGCGCCGCTCGGGCAGCGAACGAGCAGGGTCGTTACGAGGAAAGCGACAACTTGCTTGAGCGCGCGCTTGAGCGTCAGCCGCCTGCCGAGCTCGCCATTGCCTTGAGCCACGCGCAACTGCAGGTGGACCGCGGTGATCTCGACGGAGCGTTGGTGACCTTGCAGGCTATGCAAGAACGCCATCCGCATAACCCGCAGGTATTGCGCCAGTTGCAGCGTCTGTACCGCGAACGCGGTGAGTGGGCAGAGTTGATTCGGCTGATGCCGGAGTTGCGAAAAGACAAGGTGCTTCCGGCGCAAGAACTGGCTGAATTGGAGCGACGCGCCTGGGGTGAAAATCTCTCGCTGGCGGCCCATCGTGAATCCGACGGTGATAACGTCGCCACGGGTCTCCCGTCGCTGGAAAACGCCTGGCAGCAACTGACTTCGGCTCAGCGCCAAGAGCCCGCGCTGGTATTGGCGTACGCCGAACAACTACGTCGTCTGGGCGCCGATGTGCAGGCTGAGGAAGTCTTGCGCACGGCCATGAAACGCGACTACAACACCCACCTCGCGCGGTTGTATGGACTGGTGCGTGGCGCCGATCCTGGCAAGCAACTGCAGACCGCTGAAGGCTGGCTGAAAAGCCATACTGATGATCCAGGCTTGCTGTTGACCCTGGGCCGTCTGTGCCTTCAAAGCAGTTTGTGGGGTAAAGCCCGCGACTATCTCGAGTCGAGTCTGAGGTTGCAGCGAAACCCTGAAGCCTGTGCCGAACTGGCCCGTCTGCTTGCGCAGCTGGGCGAGACCGATCGCAGCAATCAGCTGTTTCAGGAAGGCCTGGGTCTGCTGGACGAGCGTTTGCTCGCACGTCCTTTGCCAGCACTGACACGCGTTTAGACTGAAGTCAGACGTTAACGTGAAGAGGCCCGATAGCGGGCCTCTTCTGCGTCTGATTCGCAGATTTGTGTAGGACGTTTCTGTGCTTGGTGTGGCTTGTTGGGAGGATCTCCGGGCTACCGGTATAACGTCTTAAACACGGCGTCGGGATTTACCTACATCAACAAAGAAATATCCTCCGTTGGGTGCCTTGAAAGCGACTCGCGCTTTCCTCTACCGTAGCCGCCTTCGTCTTTTGTTACGGATTTTCCATGCAGCTGGCTCGTACGCGCTCCCTGTTCTCTCTGGCGTTTCTGGCCTGCGCATCGATTGTAGGAGCGACGGTTTATCTCGGCCCTGTCGTTGATGCGGCGCCGTGCCCGATGTGTCTGCTTCAGCGTGTGCTCATGGCGATATCGGCGGGTGTGTGCCTGCTCGCCGCGCTGCACGCGCCGGGCAAATCTGGCTGGCGTGTCTACGCCGGCTTTCTTTTACTGTCTTCCGCTTTGGGGGCGAGCGTCGCGGCACGTCAGGTCTGGTTGCAGGCTTCGCCACCCGAGAACATGGCCGCATGCATTGAAAACCTTAAATACCTGACGGAAACACAGCCCTACCTGAAGGTCATGGCGATGGTGCTGGCGGGAAGTGCAGGGTGCTCCGAGATCAACTGGTCGCTGTTCGGCATCAGCTTGCCTGAATGGAGCCTGCTGGCATTCTCTGGCTTGTGCCTGTTCGCGATGTACTACCTTTTTATCGAGTTCCGCCGATTCAGATCAATGGATCTGGGAACTCCTGATTAAACACTTGTATGAACTTTGTGTCCTGCGTACCTTGCTGGGCTAGTCATGCGGGCATAATCTGGGCCGCACGCATCATCGGATCAATGTTGCTGTCGACACTTTTGCGGGCCGGTTCCGACAATCCCGGAACGTACCCCAAAAGCGCCTGAAGCAGCATGCCCCTGAAGGGAAGAGAGAACATCATGCTGGAAAGTTGTCAGAACGCTCAGGAACGCTGGGGTGGGGTTCACAAGCTGATTGACCGCTGGTTGCTGGAGCGCAACGAGCTGATCACGGCTTATTACGCCTTGAGTGCAGAGCCGGGAGCGTTTTTGGAAAAACGCGCGCCCCTGCAAGAATTTTGCGGCACCCTGGTCGATTACGTGTCGGCCGGTCATTTCGAAATCTACGAGCAGCTGACCAACGAAGCCAAGGCGTTCAATAATCAGCGAGGCCTCGACCTGGCTGACACGATTTATCCTCGGCTCGACGTCATCACCGAGAAGCTGCTGGCCTTCAACGATCTCTGTGACGAAGGCAAATGCGTCGCCGAGAAACTCAAGGAGTTGGGCAGTTTGCTGCACGAGCGCTTTGAACTGGAAGACTGCCTGATCGAAGTGCTGCACAACGCGCACAAGGAACAGGTTGAGGAAGAGGTCTGAGAGGGCCGCTGATGTAAAAAAGGGTGCCATGGGCACCCTTTTTTTATGGTCTGTCGCGGCGAGCCTCGGCCACTGCCGGCGTTACTGCGACACCCCCAGCAGCTCTATTTCGAACACCAGCGGCGTGTAAGGATCGATCAGATCGCCAGCGCCTTCTGCGCCATACGCTTGGGCCGAAGGGATGACCAGGCGCCATTTGGCACCCACTGGCATGTCGGCGAGGGCGGTGGTCCACCCGGCGATGACGCTGTCCAGACGAAACCATTGTGGCTGCTGGCTCTGATCGAAGATCGTGCCGTCGGGCAGACGGCCCACGTACTTCACTTGCACCCGGCCATTGATGTCGGGTTTGGGGCCATTGCCCGGCGTCAGCTCGGTCATCAGGATGCCGTCCGCGAGCTGGCGAACCCCCGGCTTGGCCTTCTCGGCGTCCATGAACTTGCGCTCGTCCTTCAATGCCGCTTCAGTCTGCGGTTCGGTCTGGCCGGAGTTTTCAGCCTGTGCGAGGGCGGCATCGTGGTCGCTGAGAATCTGCTCCATGCGTTCCTGCTTGATCGCCAACGGCTTGCCCTGATACGCCGACTGCAGCCCTTCAAGCAGCGCGGGCAACTGCAGATCGGGTGCTTCCTGGCGCAGGCGCTCACCCAGGCTTGCGCCGAGGCTGTAGGAAAGATCGTGGGTGTTGTCGGACGCCGGAGCATCGGTCGCGTGAGCAAGGGGTACCAAGAGGAACAACGACATAAACAGGTAGCGCGACATGAATGCTCTCCGGCCTGGGAAGTGAGCGATTATGCCAGCGCTGAGGCCCGAGCGTGACGGGTATTGCCGGGTTTTTGGGCGTCCTGCAACAGAGCGGGGATTGTAGTGTCAAGATGCCCTAGCGGCGGTGCGGGCGGAGGTCTAGTATGGCCGCACTCAAATCAGCCAGGAGGTAAGTCATGTCGGCCACCAAGAAGCCAGTAAACACTCCGTTGCATTTGCTTCAACAGCTGTCGGGCAGCCTGCTCGAACATCTCGAAACCGCCTGCTCTCAAGCATTGGCTGACGCTGAAAAACTGCTCGCCAAACTCGAGAAGCAACGTGGCAAGGCGCAGGAAAAACTGCACAAGTCGCGCACCAAACTGCAGGACGCTGCCGCCGCCGGTAAAGCCAAGGCCCAAGGCAAGGCCAAAGACAGCGTGGCCGAGCTCGAGTCGTTGCTCGACGCTTTGAAAGATCGTCAGACCGAAACCCGCAGCTACATCCTCAACCTCAAGCGTGATGCTCAGGAAAGCCTGAAGCTGGCCCAAGGCATTGGCCGCGTGAAGGAAGCCGTTGGCAAAGCGCTGAACGATCGCGCTGCAAGAGACCCGGCTCGACCTGATGCCAAGCCTGTCGCGCCAAAACCGCCTGTGAAAATGCCTCCAAAGCCAGCAAAACCTGCACCCAAAGCGGCCCCGGCAAAGCCTGCTGCTAAAACCGCCGTCAAAGCCGTCGCCGAAAAAACCGTTGCCAAGGTGACTGCGAAAACTGTCGCCGCCAAGCCTGCTGCGACCAAGGCACCAGCTGCCAAACCAGCTGCCAGCGCTGCGAGCAAGCCAGCCGCTAAAACCGCTGTGGCCGCCAAGACCACCGCTGCCAAGCCGGCTGCCGTGAAAGCCGCTGCCAAACCTGCTCCGGCTAAAGCGTCTGCTGCGAAACCAGCCGCCAGTGCCGCCGCCAAGCCTGCCGCCAGCAAAGCAGCTGCCAAACCGGCCGGCACAGCATCATCCAAGCCTGCGGGCGCCAAGCCAGTCGCTGCGAGGACTGCTGCAAAACCGTCCGCCAAGCCTGCTGTCTCTGCAACGGCCAAACCAGCGGCCGCGGCGCCTGCTGCTCCGGCAGTGTCCCCTGCACCAGGCGCTCCAGCCGCTGATTCGACCTCGAACAGCGCGTCCTAAGCGATATCGGTCCCGGCGCGAAGCAGAATCTGCAACGCGTCGGGACTGGCTTGAGCAGCACCTCCCGCCAGCGCTTCCAGCCACACACCCGTAGGTTGAGCATCTCGCTCAGGCCAGTCTTTGGTCAGCCGTTGCAGCCGCACCAGTAGCTCACGCTCGGCGTCAAGCTCAAGGGTTTTAAGTCTGTCGCGTAACGCCGTCAGCTCTTCGTCTTCTTTCGCGTCGGCCTTCCAGCGGGTCCGAACATCCCTCAATGGCCCCACCACCTTCTCGTGCCACGGGTCGGCCAATTGTCCGATTTGTCCTGCCCGCTCCGGGTGGAACTGCACACCACGCCGGTCCATCCAGACGCCGCACAGCAGCGCGCAGACATTGGCGCCATCGGCTTGCAGCTTCAGGCACGCCTGCTCGACGCCTGGGCGAGCATAGAAATCGAGGGTGAAACTCCATAGGTCCGAGAGCATCGTCATCTACCTGTTTTGGGCGAAGCTGGTAGACTCCGCCGCCATTATGATCAGACTTCAAAGCCTTACCTTACAGCGTGGTCCGCAACGTCTGCTAGAAGACGCCGAGCTGACCCTGCACGCCGGCCAGAAAGCCGGTCTGATCGGCGCCAACGGCGCCGGTAAATCCAGCCTGTTCGCGCTGCTTCGGGGTGAACTGACCCCCGACAATGGCGATTGCCTGCTGCCTGCCGATTGGCGCATCGCCCACATGCGTCAGGAGGTCGACACCCTCGATCGTCTGGCGGTGGAATACGTCCTCGACGGCGATCTGCGACTGCGTCAGGTTCAGCATGACCTCGCGGCTGCCGAGGCCGCTCAGGACGGCGCCGCGCAAGCACGTCTGCATTCGGAGCTCGACAGCGCCGATGGCTACACGGCCGATGCGCGGGCGCGCAAGCTGCTGGCAGGTCTGGGCTTTACCAACCAGCAGATGGAGCGCCAGGTCAGCGATTTCTCCGGTGGCTGGCGGATGCGTCTCAACCTGGCGCAGGCGTTGATGTGTCCTTCGGACCTGCTGCTGCTCGATGAGCCGACCAACCACTTGGATCTCGATGCCATTCTCTGGCTTGAAGACTGGCTCAAAAGCTACCAGGGCACCCTGCTGCTGATCTCCCACGACCGCGATTTTCTGGACGCGGTGGTCGATCACGTTGCCCACGTCGAGCAGAAAAAGATCACGCTCTATCGCGGCGGTTACAGCGCTTTCGAACGCGCCCGTGCCGAGCGCCTGGCCCAGCAACAGCAGGCCTACGACAAGCAACAGGCCCAGCGCGCGCACATGGAGAAATTCATCACGCGCTTCAAGGCCCAGGCCACCAAGGCCAAACAGGCCCAGAGCCGGATCAAAGCCCTTGAGCGAATGGAAGAGCTGTCGGCGGCCCACGTCGATTCTCCGTTCGACTTCACCTTCCGCGAATCGACCAAGATATCCAGCCCGCTGATGGATCTGTCTGACGCGCGACTGGGCTATGGCGACAAAGCCATCCTGCAAAAGGTGAAGCTGCAACTGACGCCGGGCGCACGCATCGGTTTGCTGGGCCCGAACGGCGCCGGTAAATCCACGCTGATCAAAAACCTTGCGGGCGAACTCGAGCCGTTGAGCGGGCGCATGGTGCGTGGCGAAAACACGGTGGTCGGCTACTTTGCCCAGCATCAGCTCGACTCCCTGGACGCCAAGGCCAGTCCACTGCTGCACCTTCAGCGTATCGCGCCCACCGAGCGCGAACAGTCCTTGCGGGATTTCCTCGGCGGTTTCGACTTCCGCGGTGCGCGCCTCGACGAGCCGGTGCTGAATTTCTCCGGTGGCGAGAAAGCGCGGCTGGCCTTGGCCCTGATTGCCTGGGACAAACCCAACCTGCTGCTGCTCGACGAACCGACCAACCACCTGGATCTGGAAATGCGCCTGGCTTTGACCATGGCGCTTCAGGAGTTCAGTGGCGCGGTACTGGTGGTCTCCCACGATCGGCATTTGCTCAAGAGCACGACGGATAATTTCCTCCTCGTCGCCGATGGCCTTGTTCAGGAGTTCGATGGCGATCTGGACGACTACGCGCGGTGGCTGGTGGACTATCGCCTGCGCAATGCGCCGACCAGTAACACGCCGGTGAACGTCGACAAGACCGACAAGAAAGCGCAGCGACAGCAGGCCGCCGCATTGCGCCAGCAACTCGCGCCGCACAAGCGCGAGGCCGACAAGCTTGAAAAAGAGCTCGGCACGCTGCATGAGAAACTGGCGAAGATCGAAGTGGCCCTGGGCGACAGCGGCATTTACGAGGCGGCCAACAAAGACAAGCTGCGCGACCTGTTGGCGGATCAGGCCAAGCTCAAGTCACGTGAATCCGAGCTGGAAGAAGCGTGGATGGAAGCACTGGAATTGCTGGAGTCGATGCAGGCCGAGCTGGAAGCGTTGTCCTGATGGTGTGGCCTGCGTTAGTCGTATAACGCAGGCGACCGGAACAGCTGTCGGCCAAGTCGCCGCAACAGTCAGAAATAACTGGCCTTTGCAGGTCCGGAAACACTAGGTTAGGCGAAGATTTCGTTGCCTGAGGTGCGTGATGTCGCTCGAAACATGGTTGGCGTTTTTCGCCGCTTGCTGGGTTATCAGTCTGTCTCCGGGCGCGGGCGCCATCGCGTCGATGTCCAGCGGTCTGCAATACGGGTTCTGGCGCGGCTACTGGAATGCTCTGGGCCTGCAGATCGCGCTCGTCGTGCAGATCGCCGTGGTTGCTGCCGGGCTTGGCGCGGTGCTGGCCACTTCAGCCTTGGCGTTCACGCTGATCAAATGGTTTGGCGTCGCCTACCTGGTCTATCTGGGCATCAGGCAATGGCGTGCGTTGCCAAGCAATCTGGCGGATGAGTCGGCTGTGCGCCCGGTGGGCAAGCCCCTTGTGCTCATGGGCCGAGGCTTTCTTGTGAACATCAGCAACCCCAAGGCGCTGGTGTTTATTCTGGCGATCCTGCCGCAGTTCATCGACACGCATCTGCCGCTGCTGCCGCAATACCTGATCATTGCCGCGACCATGGTGTGCGTGGACCTGATCGTCATGGCGGGCTACACCGGCCTGGCTTCGAAAGTGCTCCGCGCCCTCAAAACCCCCAAACAGCAACGCCGGATGAACCGCACCTTTGCCGGGTTGTTCGTCAGCGCCGCGGCATTTCTCGCCACATTGCATCGGGCCTGATTTGGCAAAAGCCCGCCCCGCTGGATGCACACGATGTATCTGTTGGACCGGCTTCAGCCGGGAAGAGGCCATTGGCAGCACCCTCAATTTTGCGGTGTGACACCTGACCTCTTCCCGGCTAAAACCCAATCCTGCGGTTGAGTCACTGCCATCAATGCAGCGCTTGAGTCCTCGGCGCCTAACATGAACAATGGCAACCCTTCGCATTCCTATTTGAGATCCACCCCCATGTTCCGCTCCCGCTTATTGCCCTGCCTGAGCCTCGTGCTGTTGAGCCTGTTCAGCGTCGGTGCCTGCGCAGCGCCTGCCGAGGACGCGGCTCAGGCTTTGCATTTGCTCGATTACGTCGGAGCGGACTACCCGGCGACGGTTGCGGACGGCAAGGTCGTGGATGACGCCGAATACCGCGAGCAGGTGGAGTTTCTCGCGGCGCTGCAGGGCACGATCGCCGGGTTGCCGGCAAGGCCGGAGCGCGCTGCGCTGGAGCAGGGTGTCTCAGCGCTGTTGAATGCGGTCAACCAGAAGCAGGACGGCGCTCAAGTGGCCCGTCAGGCACGTCAGCTCGGCGCGAAGCTCGCAGTGGCCTACGAAGTCAGCCAGGCGCCAGTGATTACCCCGGATCCTGCACGTGGCGCGCCCTTGTATGCACAGTATTGTTCGGTGTGCCACGGCGATACGGGCGCCGGCGACGGTCCGGCCGGGATTGGTCTTTCGCCGCCACCCGCCAATCTACGGGACCCGGCGCGGCTCGACCGCCTGAGTCTTTACGACCTCTACAACACCCTCGGGCTGGGCATTGACGGCACTGAAATGCCAGCGTTCGCGGACCAGCTGGATGATCGGCAGCGTTGGGACGTTACCACTTACCTTGCAGGCTTCAGCGCGGATTCCTCTGCGAAGCAGGAAAAACCCTACAACCTCGCTGATCTCGCGCGGCAAACGCCCGCTGAGGTCAGTGCCGCCGAAGGACCGCAGGCCGCTGCCAGCTTCCGTGCCCAGCGCGCGCAGCCGCCTCAGATTCAACGCGGCCCGGCTCAGCTCCTCGATTACACCAGCGCAACCCTCGACAAGAGTCTTGCCGCGTATCAGGCCGGTGATCGCGAGCAAGCGTATGACCTGTCGGTCGCGGCGTATCTGGAGGGTTTCGAGCTGGTCGAAAGCTCGCTCGACAACGTCGATGCCACCGTGCGCAAGGACACCGAAAAAGCACTCATGGCCTATCGGCAGTCGCTTCAGGACGGCTTGCCCGCAGCGCAAGCGGCGCAGAAACTCGCGGATGCCAAGGTCAAGCTCAAGGAGTCCGCCGATCTGCTCGGCAGCGATGGCCTGAGCACCTCATTGAGCTTCATCTCCGGTCTGCTGATCCTGCTGCGCGAAGGGCTGGAAGCGATTCTCGTGCTCGCCGCCATTCTCGCGTTCCTGCGCAACACCGGGCAGCAATCGGCGGTGCGCAGCGTCAACGTCGGCTGGGGGCTGGCGTTGCTGGCGGGTCTGGGTACGTGGGCGCTGGCAGCGTACGTCATTGACGTCAGTGGCTCGCAGCGCGAGCTGCTGGAGGGCGCGACGGCGCTGTTCGCCAGCGTCATGGTGCTGTGGCTGGGTGTGTGGATGCACGACCGACGTCATGCCGCCGCCTGGCAGGACTACATCAAGAGCAGCCTGGTCGGTGGCGGTGGGCGTTTCGGTTTCGCGGTGTTGGCGTTCTTCTCGGTCTACCGCGAGCTGTTCGAAGTCATTCTGTTCTACGAAACCCTGTGGCTGCAGGCAGGCCCCGCTGGCCACAATGCCGTATTGGCCGGGGGCGCCACGGCGCTGGTGTTGCTGGTCGGCTTGGCGTGGGTGATTCTGCGGGGTTCTGCGAAGCTGCCGCTGACGCTGTTCTTCGGTATCAATGCCGCGCTGCTGTGCGCGCTGTCGGTGGTGTTCGCCGGCCATGGCGTCAAGGCGTTGCAGGAAGCCGGGATTTTCGGAACGCGTCCGGTGCCGTTCTTCGAGTTCGACTGGCTGGGCATTCACGCCGATGCCTATTCCCTTGGCGCACAAGCCATCGCGCTGTTGGCGATTGGGGTGCTGTATGGCCGCAGCCGGATAGCCGAGAAGCGCCGCGCGGCCGCTGCCTAAATTCACTTTCTGAAATCGGAGTCGCGTATGCGCGTCTGGATCGATGCTGACGCCTGCCCCAAGGCTGCCAAGGACCTCGTCGTCAAGTTTGCCCTTAAGCGCAAGTTCGAGGTCGTGCTGGTGGCGGGGCAGAGCCAGATCAAACCGAGCCTGACCTTGGTGAAGCTGATCGTTGTGCCCAGTGGCCCGGATGCCGCCGATGATTATCTGGTCGAGCACGCCGTACCGGGCGAGCTGGTGATCTGCAGCGATGTGCCATTGGCGGATCGGCTGGTGAAGAAGGGTGTTGCGGCGCTTGACCCACGGGGCAGGGAGTTCGATGCGCAGAACATGGGGCAACGCCTGGCGATGCGCAACCTCTTCACGGATCTGCGGGAGCAAGGCCAGGCCAGTGGCGGGCAGGGCGCTTACGGCGAGCGGGAGAAACAGGCGTTTGCCAACTGCCTCGACCGTATCCTGACGCGGCTGGCTCGCGAGTATCCCTCGCCGCCCACAGGCGATAGCCAGTAGGGCTGGCGCGCAGTCACTCCGCCTCCGGCCCCTTTTTAAACATCAGTCTGGAAGGCGGTCCTCGTTTTCCTGTACCAGCTCCAGCACCCGGTCCACCAGCTTGTTGATCCCGGATGCCGCGTCACCAATGGACTTGGCGACCATGTAAGCGGGTGTGCTCACCAGTTTGCGGTCCTTGTCTTCGACGATTTCCGTCACCTCACACTCCTGGTGGGTGCCGCCCATGCGGGTAATCGCTGCAGCAGTGTCGGCGTCGTTGCCAATCGTGCAGGTGACGCCCGGCCCGTAGATTTTGGCGGCCAGCGCCGGCGATACGCAGATGAGCCCGATGGGTTTGCCCGCGGCGGCGAACGCTTCGGCCATCGCCAGCACTTCAGCCTGGACTTTGCAGCCAGCGCCCTGGGTAGAGAAATCCGACAGGTTTTTCGCGGCACCGAAGCCGCCGGGGATGATCAAGGCATCAAATTCAGTGACGTCGGCTTCGCGGATGTCTTCGATGGCACCCCGGGCAATGCGGGCTGATTCAACCAGCACGTTGCGCGACTCGGGCATCTCTTCGCCGGTCAGATGATTGATGACGTGGTGCTGAGGGATATTGGGTGCAAAGCACTTCACTGCGGCGCCGCGCTGATCGAGGCGCAGCAACGTCAGCACGCTTTCGTGGATTTCCGCGCCGTCGTAAACGCCACAGCCAGAAAGAATAACGGCCACTTTTTTGGTCATTCGCGTGTTCCTCTCTCGGGCGCTCCGGCCCATAGCCGGTTACGCAGGTCAGCATTGCGCTGATTGTCGCAAGCCATGAGCCTAGGACAACGCCGTCAGCGAATGTCTCCAGCTCCGTAGGCATGCGCCGAGGATTTACTCGTCAGGGGTGTTCCGGGCGTCCACATGGACTTGGGCGTTGGCCGCGACGGCCAGCTTTTCTTCGCGAGCGATACGTGCGTTTTTGATGCGCCGGCGGATCCACAGCAGCACACCGATCACCAGCAATGCGCCCAACACCCACAGCTCGTACTTCTTGACGTTGCCCAGCAGGCCTTCGAGCACGGAGCCGAACTTGTACGCCGCTGCGCCCAGCGCGGCTGCCCATACCGCTGCGCCGATGCCGTTGAGCAACAGGTAGCGCCCCGGTGGATAGCCGGACAGCCCGATAGCGACCGGCATGACCGTACGCAAGCCATACACAAAGCGGAAGCTCAGCACCCAGATGTCGGGGTGGCGCCGGATATGCTCCAGCGCACGATCGCCCATTAACTGCCAGCGAGGCTTGCGCGCCAGAAGCTTGCGGCCATGCTTGCGTCCCATGAAATACCAGAGCTGGTCGCCTGCGTAGCTGCCGAAGAAGGCAACCACCACGACCAGATTGATATCCATGTATCCGCGGAACGCAAGAAAGCCGGCAAGCACCAGAATGGTCTCGCCTTCAAAAAAGGTCCCGAGGAAAAGGGCGAAGTAGCCAAATTCTTGTAAAAAATGCTGGAGCATCATTTGGGTGCTGGCGAAATGAACGCGCAGCCTAACGCGCCCAAGGCATTCAGGAAAGTATGCAAATGTGTCACCGCGTTAAAGTTTCCTACGTTCGGGAGCGATTGTTCGCGCGGAGAGAGGGTTTGTGTCGTACACGTTACGTCGCAATTACGCCTGTCACGTGAGTGTCATAATCGCCGCTTATAAATGTCACGCTTGCCCGCCTGGATGGGCGCGGATCCCTTCCTTGCACGTTGCCCTCTACCGGGCGCCACGCGAATGTTTGCAGTTCAGGGCTTGCACCGTACGGAGAAATCCGTAGCGTGGAGAGTCAAACCGCTCACAGCATTGAGCCTGACGCCGGTCGCCACCCCCCGCGATATCGATCAGGCTGCAACTATCGTCAGAACCGCTGCCCCCTGGGCGTGACCGTTGTTCCACGCTGTACGTCACCACTGTTGTGGCGCAAGCGGTATTCCGACATCGGCCGTATGCGCGGCCCAACTGTTACAAGGCCATTTGCCTTACAGGATTATTCATGAGCACCGAAGGATCTACCGAAGCCGCAGTCGGGCTTGACCCTCAGCCCGTCAATCAGGAAGTCACTCCGGTGGTCGAGCCGACCATTGAAGTGGTCCCCGCGCTGGAACCGCCTCATCCGGCCCCGCATGCCATCGCGGTGCCCAATCTGGATGACAGCAGTCTTTATATCCATCGCGAGCTGTCGCAGCTGCAGTTCAACATTCGCGTGTTGGAACAGGCGCTGGACGAGTCCTATCCGTTGCTTGAGCGGCTCAAGTTCCTGCTGATCTTCTCCAGCAACCTCGACGAATTCTTCGAAATCCGCGTCGCCGGGCTCAAGAAGCAAATCACCTTCGCTCGCGAACAGGCCGGCGCTGACGGCCTGCAGCCTCATCAGGCGCTGGCCCGTATCAGCGAACTGGTGCACGGCCACGTGGATCGCCAGTACGCCATTCTCAACGACATCCTGTTGCCGGAGCTGGAAAAGCATCAGGTGCGCTTCATCCGCCGTCGCAACTGGAACGCCAAGATCAAAGCCTGGGTGCGCCGTTATTTCCGTGACGAGATCGCGCCGATCATCACGCCGATCGGTCTGGACCCAACGCACCCATTCCCGCTGCTGGTGAACAAGTCGCTGAACTTCATCGTCGAGCTGGAAGGCATTGACGCCTTCGGCCGCGACTCGGGTCTGGCGATCATCCCGGCACCGCGCCTGTTGCCGCGTATCATCAAGGTGCCGGAAGACGTGGGTGGCCCGGGGGACAACTATGTCTTCCTGTCGTCGATGATCCACGCCCACGCCGATGACCTGTTCCAGGGCATGAAGGTGAAGGGCTGCTACCAGTTCCGTCTGACCCGTAACGCTGACCTGGCCCTCGATTCAGAGGACGTGGAAGACCTTGCCCGCGCGCTGCGTGGCGAGCTGTTCTCCCGTCGTTACGGCGATGCAGTGCGTCTGGAAGTGGCAGATACCTGCCCGAAACTGCTCTCGGACTACCTGCTCAAGCAGTTCAACCTGAGCGAGACGGAGCTGTATCAGGTCAATGGCCCGGTAAACCTGACGCGGCTGTTCAGCATCACTGGCCTGGACAGTCATCCCGAGCTTCAGTACATGCCGTTCACCCCGGCGATTCCGAAGCTGCTGCAGAACAGCGAAAACATTTTCAACGTGATCAGCAAGCAGGACATCCTGCTGTTGCACCCGTTCGAATCCTTCACCCCGGTCGTCGATCTGCTGCGCCAGGCGGCGAAAGACCCTCACGTGCTAGCCGTGCGTCAGACGCTCTACCGCAGCGGTGCCAACTCGGAAATCGTCGATGCACTGGTCGATGCCGCGCGCAACGGCAAGGAAGTCACCGCCGTTATCGAGCTGCGTGCGCGTTTTGACGAAGAGTCGAACCTTCAACTGGCGAGCCGCCTGCAAGCGGCCGGTGCCGTAGTGATCTACGGCGTGGTCGGTTACAAGACCCACGCCAAGATGATGCTCATCCTGCGCCGTGAAGCCGGCGAGATCGTCCGTTACGCGCATTTGGGTACGGGCAACTACCACGCTGGTAACGCGCGTCTGTATACTGATTACAGCCTGCTCACCTCGGACGATGCCTTGTGTGAAGACGTCGGCAAGCTGTTCAGCCAGTTGATCGGGATGGGTAAGACGCTGCGCATGAAGAAACTGCTGCACGCGCCGTTCACCCTGAAGAAAGGCATGCTGGACATGATTGCCCGGGAGACGCAGTTCGCGTCCGAGGGCAAGCCTGCGCACATCATCGCCAAGTTCAACTCGCTGACCGACCCGAAGATCATTCGCGCGCTGTACAAGGCGAGTCAGACCGGGGTCAAGATCGACCTCGTCGTGCGCGGCATGTGCTGCCTGCGTCCTGGCGTGCCGGGGGTGTCCCACAACATTCAGGTGCGCTCGATCATCGGTCGCTTCCTTGAGCACACGCGGGTGTTCTACTTCCTCAACGGCGGCGACGAGCAGATGTTCCTGTCGAGTGCCGACTGGATGGAGCGCAACCTCGACAAACGCGTCGAGACTTGCTTCCCGGTGGAAGGCAAGAAGCTGATCCTGCGCGTGAAGAAAGAGCTGGAAGGGTACCTGACCGACAACACCCATAGCTGGCTGCTGCAGCCGGACGGGCGCTACATTCGCAGCACCCCGACCGGCAACCAGAACGCCCGCAATGTGCAGGCGAGTCTGTTGGAAAAACTCAGCAACCCGGTCCTTAGCGTACGTTGAGGATGATGCCGACTCGGGTCAGCCATTCCGCTTCGAGCGCGAAGTCGGCCTGAGTCAGCTGGTTGTTTTCCAGCCAGCCATCCGGGAACACGATGTCCAGATGGTTATCGTTGGCGGTCAGCACGGGTTGCGGCATTTCCTGAGTACCGCGAATGTGGTGAAACAGGATCGCAAAACGCAGCAGCGCGCACAGACGAATCAGTTTCACGCCTTCGTTGCCGAACTCGGCAAACTTGTCCTTGGGGATATTGCGACGATGACCGCGCACCAGCAGCGCGAGCATTTGCTGGTCTTCGCGTGAGAAACCGGCGAGGTCCGAGTGCTCGATCAGGTATGCGCCATGCTTGTGGTAGTGGTAGTGGGCGATGTCCAGACCCACTTCATGCACCTTGGCGGCCCAGCTCAGTAACTCGCGATACGCATTGTCCTCAAGCTCCCACGCCTTCGCCACTTGCTCCAGTGCCGACAGGGCCTTGCGCTCGACACGGGCGGCTTGTTCGAGATCGACGTGGTAGCGCTCCATCAGCGAGCTGAGGGTGCGTTCGCGCACGTCTTCGTGGTGATGACGGCCAAGCAGGTCGTAAAGCACGCCTTCACGCAGCGCGCCTTCGCAGTGATCCATGCGTTTGAGGTCGAGGGCGTCGAAAATCGCTTCGAGAATCGCCAGCCCTGCGGGGAAGATCGCACGACGGTCAGGCTTGAGGCCTTCGAAATCGATTTTGTCCACTTCGCCCAGCTTCATCAGCTTGCGCTTGAGCCAGGCCAGGCCTTCGGCGTTGACCTCGCCATTGCCGTGGCCGCCGGCCTTCAGAGCCAGGCCGATGGCGCGGATGGTGCCGGAAGAACCGATGGCCTCATCCCACGTCAGGCGATGCAGCGCGTGCTCGATGCTCATGATTTCCAGCCGCGCTGCAGTGTAAGCCTGGGCGTAGCGCGCCGGGGTGATCTTGCCGTCCTTGAAATAACGCTGAGTGAAGCTGACGCAGCCCATCTGCAGGCTTTCGCGCAACAGTGGCTCGAAGCGCTGGCCGATGATGAACTCGGTGCTGCCGCCGCCGATGTCGGCGACCAGGCGTTTGCCGGGCGTGTCGGCCAGGGTATGGGACACGCCCAGGTAGATCAGGCGCGCTTCTTCACGGCCGGAGATCACCTCGACCGGATGGCCGAGGATTTCTTCGGCGCGGTGAATGAATTCGTTGCGATTGCGGGCTTCGCGCAGGGCGTTGGTGCCGACGATGCGCACGGCGCCGGGCGGCATACCGTTGATCAGTTGGGAGAAGCGCTTGAGGCAGTCGAGCCCTCGCTGCATGGATTCTTCGCTGAGGCGGCGGTCGTCATCGATCCCCGCGGCCAGCTGCACTTTCTCACCGAGCCGCTCAAGGATGCGAATTTCGCCCTGATTGGCTTTGGCGACAACCATATGGAAGCTGTTGGAGCCCAGGTCGATCGCGGCGATCAGCGAGAGGTTTTTGGCTGTGGATAGCGGCATGGTCAAAAGGTCTCGGTCGATAACCCCGCCATCGTGCCACGATCCATCACCGTCGCCAAACCGGCAACGTATTTGCGCCGTATTAGTAGGACCGGCTTCAGCCGGGAAGAGGCCGGTGTGTGCGCCGTCAATGTTGCGGTGTGACACCTGACGTCTTCCCGGCTAAAGCCGGTCCTACAATTTGAGCCGAAGCCAGCCCCCACGGGATGCACGCGGTGTCTTAGTAGGACCGGCTTCAGCCGGGAAGGGGCCAGTGTGTGCGACATCAGTTTCGCGACATGGCACCTGACGCCTTCCCGGCTAAAGGCGGTCCTACAGTTTGAGCCATGGCCGATTCTGCACTCGGGCTCAAGCCTGCTCAACTGACCCAATGAAATTCGCCAGCTCGGGCGTTTTCGGGTTGGCCATCAGTATTTTAGGATCGCCTACCTCATGCACCTTGCCCTGATGCATGAACACCAGCTTGTCGCCCACCTCGCGGGCGAAGCGCATTTCGTGGGTCACCATGATCAGCGTCATGCCGTCTTTGGCCAGCTCGCGAACGACTGCGAGTACTTCGTTCACCAGCTCCGGGTCGAGCGCGGAGGTGATTTCGTCGCACAGCAGCACTTTGGGCGACATCGCCAGCGCACGCGCGATCGCCACGCGCTGCTGCTGACCACCGGACAGCCGGTCAGGGAAGGCGTCGAATTTCTCGCCCAGGCCCACCCGGTCGAGCATCTCCTTCGCCAGCTTTTTCGCTTCGGTTTTGGAAACCTTCTTCACCACCTGCGGCGCGAGCATTACGTTCTCGCCCACCGTCAGGTGCGGAAACAGGTTGAACTGCTGGAAGACCATGCCGACTTTCTGTCTCAGGCTGCGCAGGTCAGCCCGCGCGGCATCGAGGTATTCGCCGTCGACCTCGATCACCCCGTCATTGATCGACTCAAGGCCGTTCAGGGTGCGCAGCAGCGTGCTTTTGCCCGAACCGCTGCGCCCGATGATCGCCACGACCTGACCTTCCTCGACGCTGAGGTCGATGCCCTTGAGCACATGGTGGTCGCCGTAATACTTGTGCAGGGCGGAAATTCTAAGCAGAGGCATGAAGTCTCCTTTCCAGGTAGCGCGCGCTGAGCGACAACGGATAGCAAAGCATGAAGTAGCCCAGGGCAACGAAGCCGTAGACCATGAAAGGCTGGAACGTGGCGTTGGCGAGCATGCCGCCGGTTTTGGTCAGCTCGGTGAAGCCGATGATCGACGTGACTGCCGTGCCTTTGACCACCTGCACGGAGAACCCCACCGTTGGCGCCACCGCGATGCGTAACGCCTGAGGCAGAATCACGTAACGCAGTTGCTCGAACGGGGTCAGCGCCAGACTTGCGGAAGCTTCCCACTGGCCGTTGGAAATCGACTCCACGCAGCCACGCCAGATTTCAGCCAGGTACGCACTGGTGAACAACGTCAGCGCCAGCGCCGCCGCGAACCAGGGTGAAATGTCGATGCCCATCAGCGCCACGCCGAAGAACACCAGGAACAGCTGCATCAATAATGGCGTGCCTTGAAACAGCTCGATGTAGCAGCGCGCGAGCCTGCGTGGCATTGCCTTCTCGGAGATGCGCAGGGTCATCACCAGCAAACCGATCACGCCGCCGCCGATGAACGCCACCAGCGACAGCGCCAGTGTCCACTGCAGGCCGGTCAGCAAGTTGCGCACGACGTCCCAAAGGGTGAAATCCATCAGCGGCTCCTCGCGATATAGCGTCTGCCGATCCACGCCAGCAACTGACGCACCAGCAGCGCCATGCACAGGTAGATCAGCGTGGTAATGATGTACGTCTCAAACGAGCGGAAGTTGCGCGACTGAATGAAGTTCGCGGCGAAACTCAGCTCCTCGGTGGCGATCTGCGAACAGACCGCGGAACCGAGCATGACGATGATGATCTGGCTGCTCAGCGCCGGCCACACCTTGCCCAGCGCCGGGACCAGCACGACATGGCGAAACGTCTCGAAGCGAGTCATCGCCAGCGCGGCCGACGCCTCGATCTGGCCGCGCGGAATCGCCTGCACGCCCGCACGGATGATCTCCGTCGAATAGGCGCCAAGGTTGATGACCATCGCCAGCACGGCGGCCTGCCACTCCGATATCTGCAGGCCCAGTGACGGCAGCCCGAAGAAGATGAAAAACAACTGCACCAGAAACGGCGTGTTGCGGATCAGCTCTACATAGACACCGAAAATGGCCGAGAACGGCTGGATTTTCCACGCCCTGACAATCGCCCCGACAATGCCGACGCTGACACCGAGCAGCGTGCCGATGGCGGTCAGCTCCAGCGTGAACAGTGCGCCGCGCAGGAGCAGGTCAGTGTTTTGCAGGACCGGGATAAAGTCGAACTGATAAGCCATTTTAGCGCCTCGGCAGTCGATGATCAGAGGTCGGCAGGCAATGGCTGCTTGAGCCAGGTCTGCGCGTTCTTTTCCAGCGTGCCGTCTTTCTTCGCCGCTTCGAGAATCTCGTTCACTTTGGCGAGCAACTCGGGCTGACCTTTGTTCACACCCACGTAGACCGGCGAGTCCTTGAGCTTCACTTTCAGCTCCGGAATGCGCTTGGGGTTCTTCTCGCTGATGGCGACCATCACCACGTTGCCGCTGGCGATCAGGTCGGTCTGCTTGGCCAGGTAAGCCGCGATGGTCGAGTTGTTGTCTTCGAAGCGTTTGATCGTGGCTTCCTTCGGCGCAACGGCGGTCAGCTCGATGTCCTCGATGGCGCCACGGGTCACGCTGATGGTTTTGCCTTTCAGGTCGTCTACGGTTTTGATCGCGTCTTCAGGCGGGCCGAACACGGCGAGGTAGAAGGGAGCATAGGCGCGGGAGAAGTCGATGACCTTTTCGCGGTCCGGGTTTTTGCCGAGGCTGGAGATGACCAGGTCAACCTTGCCGGTGGTCAGGTACGGCACGCGGTTGGTGCTGTTGACCGGCGTCAGCTCAAGCTTGACCTTCAACTGATTGGCGATGAGCTGTGCGGTGTCGATGTCCAGGCCGCGCGGCTTCATGTCGGGGCCGACCGAACCGAAGGGCGGGAAGTCTTGCGGAACCGCGACTTTCAACGTGCCGCGAGCGGTTACATCATCCAGACCATTAGCGTGGGCGGGGGCCTGGCCGAGCATGAGGCTGGCAAACAGGGCGGCGAGCAGGGCGCTGTAACGCTGGGTCATGTGGTGTCTCCGAATCGATCAATGTGCAGGCGAAGCCCGGGTCGTGGCCAAGCACCAGTGCACAGCCCATGCCAGCCGATGGTTTGCAACCATGGAATGCGGGCCGCAGGCTTGATCCGGTCTAACTGGTCTGAACAGTGAGTGAGGGAGTCGCCCCGCTTTGGCGCGCTCGAAAGGCCCGGCGCCCCTCGCTTGGGCGTCACTTGCCGGATGCCTCCGATGGGGATACAAGGGATTTTTCCTACGGTTTCCACACCTTGATCGCCATGCATCCGAGCCCTGTAGCTGTGCCTGAAGCCGCCTTCCAGGCGATACGCAAACTGATCGCCGAGCAGGGCTATGTGCCCGGCGACAGCCTGCCGTCTCAGCGGGATCTGGCGATTCGGCTGGGCGTCAGTCGGGCTTCGTTGCGTGAGGCACTGTCATCATTGAGCGCCTTGGGGTTGGTCAGTGTGCAGCCCGGCAAAGGCGTATTCGTACAGGCGGTTTCTGAACCACAACGGAGCACGGACGGATTTTCCTGGCCGTATGCAGCGCACGCATCACCTGCTGAGACTTTTCAGCTGCGCTATGCGCTGGAAGGGTTTGCCGCCGGGCTTGCAGCGGTCACGCTGACGGCCGATGAGCGCGATGTACTGGAGGACAACGTCGAAGCCATGCGCCTTGAACTCAAGGCAGGGGATTTTGACTGCGCGGCGCGGCTGGACTTCGATTTCCACCGGCGCATCCTCATCGCCAGTGGCAATCAGGCGATTCTGGGGATTATCACCACCAGCGCCGATATTTTTCTGGAGAGCCAAAAGCTGCCTTTTATTCGCGCGGGCAGGGCCATGGAAACCTGGCAGGAGCATCGCAAGATCCTGCGGTCGCTGGCGCGAAACGCGTCTGGCCCGGCGCAGAAAGCCATGCAGGAGCACATCCGCGGCGCTGCGTTGCGCACCGGCATCGTGTTCGTCGCACCTTCCGGCTAAACATCTGCAATTAAGGCAACCGCGCCGGGTCATAGCTAGAGACAATGAACCTCGACTTCCTGTCACCGCGTGACACAGTTATGATGGCCCACGTTTTTTTGCCTATGACCTCGGAGAAATCTCATGAGTAACGACCTGATCAAACACGTCACTGACAAGAGCTTCGACACCGACGTCCTCAAGGCCGAAGGCCCTGTACTGGTCGATTACTGGGCTGAATGGTGTGGCCCATGCAAGATGATTGCCCCGGTTCTGGATGAGATCGCCGACACTTACGAAGGCAAGCTGACCATTGCCAAGCTGAACATTGACGACAACCAGGAAACACCGGCCAAGCACGGCGTTCGTGGTATCCCGACCCTGATGCTGTTCAAGGACGGCGAAGTCGCGGCGACCAAGGTAGGCGCACTGTCCAAGTCGCAGCTGCAGGCGTTCCTCGACGCCAACATCTGATGACGATATAGCCCCGCAAATCGCGGGGTTTTTTTCGGGCGTCGTACTAGACGCTCAGAAAATCAAGTGGTACATTCGGCCCCGCAACGGCTTCTCCGTTGCCCCCTGCTAGCCGTCGCCGACCGTCTCCTTTCGATTTGCACGCGATCCTGTCGCCTTCTCTGCGGCGCGGCCTCATTAAGCCAAAAGCTTAATTTCCCCCTCCATACATGATTACGTCATTCCTATATGAACCTGACTGAACTCAAGCAAAAGCCTATTACCGATCTGCTCGAAATGGCCGAACAGATGGGTATTGAAAATATGGCCCGTTCGCGCAAGCAGGACGTGATTTTCTCCCTGCTGAAGAAGCATGCGAAAAGCGGCGAGGAAATCTCGGGTGACGGCGTGCTGGAGATCCTCCAGGATGGCTTCGGCTTCCTCCGTTCTGCAGACGCCTCCTACCTTGCCGGCCCAGACGACATTTACGTCTCGCCGAGCCAGATCCGCCGCTTCAACCTGCGCACGGGCGACACCATTGTCGGCAAGATCCGTCCGCCGAAGGAAGGCGAGCGTTACTTCGCACTGCTCAAGGTCGACACCATCAACTTCGACCGTCCGGAAAACGCGAAGAACAAGATTCTGTTTGAAAACCTGACGCCGCTGTTCCCGACCATTCGCATGAAGATGGAAGCCGGTAACGGTTCCACCGAAGACCTCACCGGTCGCGTTATCGATCTGTGTGCTCCGATCGGTAAAGGTCAGCGCGGTCTGATCGTTGCTCCGCCAAAAGCGGGCAAGACCATCATGCTGCAGAACATCGCGTCGAACATCACGCGCAACAACCCTGAAGTCCATCTGATCGTTCTGCTGATCGATGAGCGTCCGGAAGAAGTCACCGAAATGCAGCGTACCGTGCGCGGCGAAGTGGTTGCTTCCACCTTCGACGAGCCACCAACCCGTCACGTGCAGGTCGCCGAAATGGTGATCGAAAAGGCCAAGCGCCTGGTCGAGCACAAGAAGGACGTGGTCATCCTGCTCGACTCCATCACCCGTCTGGCTCGCGCCTACAACACCGTCATTCCGAGCTCCGGCAAGGTCCTGACCGGTGGTGTCGATGCGCACGCCCTCGAGAAGCCAAAGCGTTTCTTCGGTGCGGCACGTAACATCGAAGAAGGCGGCTCGCTGACCATCATCGCTACCGCGCTGGTTGAAACCGGCTCGAAGATGGACGAAGTGATCTACGAAGAATTCAAAGGCACCGGCAACATGGAGCTGCCTCTGGATCGCAAGATCGCAGAGAAGCGCGTCTTCCCGGCCATCAACATCAACCGCTCCGGCACACGCCGCGAAGAGTTGCTGACGGCCGACGACGAGTTGCAGCGCATGTGGATCCTGCGCAAGCTGCTGCATCCTATGGATGAGGTCGCGGCCATCGAGTTCTTGATCGACAAGCTGAAACAGACCAAGACCAACGATGAGTTCTTCCTGTCGATGAAGCGCAAGTAACACCCTGCGCTGAACCGACCGTAGAAAAATGGTGTCCTTCTGGACACCATTTTTTTTGACCTTTTCTGTAGATCTCTCCCGTAGACAAGGAGCGTCATGCACACGTTTGGCAATCGCCGTGATATCGATGGGCTGCGGGCCCTGGCCGTGGTCCCGGTGCTGTTGTTTCACTTCGGTCTGGGCCTGAGCGGCGGCTTCGTCGGCGTCGACGTGTTTTTCGTCATCTCCGGCTACCTGATCACGTCCATCATCTTCCGCGAGATCAGCGCGGGGCGATTCAGCTTCGTCGATTTCTGGGCCCGTCGCGCGCGACGTATCGTCCCTGCCGTCACCGTTGTCGTGCTGGCCACGTTGGCGTTTGGCTGGATATTGCTGACGCCCAAGGACTACGCCGAGCTGGGCCGGGAAGTGCGGTATCAGTCGATGTTCATGTCCAACCTGCTGTTCATGCGGCAGGACGGCTACTTCGATTCCGCGTCAGATTTCAAACCGCTTCTTCACACCTGGTCGCTGGCGGTGGAGGAGCAGTACTACATTTTCTTCCCGCTGCTGATGGTGCTGGCGACGCGGTACGTGCGGCACTGGCGCTGGTTGCTGCTCGGCCTGCTGGTGCTGTCGTTCGGGCTGAACATCTGGGCGATCAAGCACAAACCCGAGGCAGCATTCTTTCTGCTGCCGATGCGTGCATGGGAACTGCTGTGCGGGGCGATGCTGGCCGTCGCCCCTGCGCCTAAACGCCCGCTGCCGAGCTGGATGTATCAAACAGTCAGTCTGAGCGGTTTTGCGGCGGTCGTGCTGGCGATGCTGAGTTTTGACAAAACCACGCAATTCCCCGGCTGGGCGGCGCTGCTGCCTGTGATGGGCACCACAGCGATGATCTGGGCCAACGGTCATCCCGCGTCATGGGTCGGGCGTTTTCTGAGCATCAAACCGCTGGTGGCAATCGGGCTTATCTCCTACTCGCTGTACCTGTGGCATTGGCCTATTCATGTCTATGCCAATGCAATTTCAGCTGACGGGATTTCTGACCTTGAAGCGATTGGCTGGATCCTTCTGGCCGGCGCGCTTGCCTGGATCAGCTGGCGCTTTGTCGAGCTGCCATTCCGTGAACGCCGCCTGCTGGCCGGCCGCAAGCCGGTACTGATGGGCGGACTGCTGACGCTGGCCGTATTGGCGCTGATGGGGCAGGCGGTGCGCTCCAGTGACGGCGTACCGCAACGCCTTTCCGGCCAGGCCTTGCAATATGCGCAGTCGCGGGAGTGGAGCGCCGGGCAGATGGACTGTTTCCTGCTCGGATCAAAGCACAGCGAAGGTCTGGACAAGCTCTGTCGGGCGGGTGGCAATGCCGATGCCGCGCCGTCCCATCTCGTCTGGGGCGACAGTCATGCGGCAGCCCTGTGGCCAGGCGTCAGAAGCGCGGCCGAGCAAGTCCATGTGCCTGTCTGGCTGGCAAGCATGAGCGGATGTCCGCCGCTGGTCAGCACCGCAACAAGCAAGCGCTGTCAGGACTTCAACGCCCTGAACGTCGAGCGCGTTCGAGCACAGAAAATCCCTGACGTGACGCTGGCCGCGCGCTGGAGTTTGTACATCTACGGCCTGGAAGATGGCAACAAAAGCAACGTGCTGCTGAAACACGAATCCATTCCCCGAAACGAAGCGTATTTCGCCGATGCTTTGAAAGCTCAGATCGCTGAATTGCGAGCAGCGGGGGCGCAGGTCTGGTTGTTCAAGGAAGTGCCGCAGCAGCGCAAGGGCACCATCGAGCGATTGAGCAGCCTGGCGAGGGTTGGACGTTCGGCTGCAGAGGTCGGGCGTCCGGCTGCGGAGCTTGATGGGCGGCAGGCGTTTATCAACCAGCTGTTCGACACCCTCAGCCGTGCGGATGCAGGCATTCACCTGATCGACCCTAAACCGCTGCTGTGTGAGGGCGGTCTGTGCCGTGCCGAAGTTGACGGGCGTTCTCTGTACAAGGACGAAGATCACCTGTCGGACCTGGGCGGCGAGAAGATGCAACTGCTGTTCGCGCCGCTGTTGCGCGAAACACCGCGCATTTGAGTTGGACACAAGCTGCCCTCTGCGGTCAGAGCAGGTAGGATGTGCATCTATTTGGTGAGTGGCCGGGTTAATGAAATTCAAGGATCTACGGGATTTCGTGCAGCAGCTTGAGCAGCGCGGAGAGTTGAAACGCATTCAGGTGCCCATTTCCCCTGTACTGGAAATGACCGAGATCTGCGACCGGACCCTGCGCAACAAGGGGCCGGCGCTGCTCTTCGAAAAGCCGACGGGTTTCGACATCCCGGTGCTTGGCAACCTGTTCGGCACGCCCGAGCGCGTCGCTATGGGCATGGGCGCCGAGTCGGTGTCCGAACTGCGGGAAATCGGCAAGCTGCTGGCTTTCCTTAAAGAGCCCGAGCCGCCCAAGGGCTTGAAGGACGCCTGGTCCAAGCTGCCCATCTTCAGAAAAGTGATCGCCATGGCGCCGAAAGTCGTCAAGGACGCGCCGTGTCAGGAGATCGTGATCGAGGGCGACGACGTCGACCTTGGCATGCTGCCCGTGCAGACCTGCTGGCCCGGCGATGTCGGCCCGCTGATTACGTGGGGCCTGACGGTCACTCGCGGGCCCAACAAAGAACGGCAGAATCTGGGTATCTATCGCCAGCAGGTGATCGGCCGCAACAAGGTGATCATGCGCTGGCTCAGCCACCGCGGCGGCGCGCTGGATTTCAGGGATTGGTGCAACAAGCACCCGGGTCAGCCATTCCCGGTGTCCGTGGCCTTGGGCGCTGACCCCGCTACCATTCTGGGCGCCGTCACGCCGGTGCCCGACAGCTTGTCCGAATACGCATTCGCCGGCCTGCTGCGTGGCAACCGTACCGAACTGATCAAGTGCCGTGGCAACGACCTCCAGGTCCCCGCCAGCGCCGAAATCGTCCTTGAAGGGGTGATTCATCCCGGCGAAATGGCCGACGAGGGTCCGTACGGCGACCACACCGGCTACTACAACGAGGTCGACAGCTTCCCGGTCTTCACGGTCGAGCGCATCACCCACCGCATCAAGCCGATTTACCACAGCACCTACACGGGCCGGCCGCCTGACGAGCCGGCCATCC
The DNA here is from genome assembly GCF_014841665.1 of Pseudomonas sp. CFBP 8772. Classification (NCBI taxonomy): domain Bacteria; kingdom Pseudomonadati; phylum Pseudomonadota; class Gammaproteobacteria; order Pseudomonadales; family Pseudomonadaceae; genus Pseudomonas; species Pseudomonas sp. CFBP 8772. The sequence goes on from NZ_JACYUI010000002.1 coordinate 346,135, forward strand.
TGGGCGTTGCGCTAAACGAAGTCTTCGTGCCGATTCTGCAGAAGCAGTTCCCGGAAATCGTCGACTTCTACCTGCCGCCCGAGGGTTGCTCGTACCGCATGGCGGTCGTGACGATCAAGAAGCAGTACCCCGGCCATGCCAAGCGCGTGATGCTGGGGGTCTGGTCGTTTTTGCGACAGTTCATGTACACCAAGTTCGTTATCGTCACCGACGACGACATCAATGCCCGTGACTGGAATGACGTCATCTGGGCGATCACCACGCGCATGGACCCCAAGCGCGACACGGTGATGATCGACAACACGCCAATCGACTACCTCGACTTCGCCTCGCCGGTGTCCGGTCTGGGCTCGAAAATGGGGCTCGATGCCACCCATAAGTGGCCGGGCGAAACCACCCGTGAATGGGGTCGCGCTATCGTCAAGGACGAAGCGGTGACCCGCCGGATCGATGAAATCTGGACTCAGCTGGGAATTGATTGATGCGTGTAACTTTGCAGCCCTCGGGCGCGGTCATCGAGACATTGCCAGGCGAACGGATCCTCGACGCCGCCCAGCGTCTGGGCTATGAATGCCCTCAGAGCTGTCGCAACGGCAATTGCCACATCTGTTCCGCGCTGCTGGTTGAAGGCAGCGTCGAGCAGGCCGGAGAGATCCGCAACCACGGCGAAATCTACACGTGCCTGGCGGTGCCGCAGGAAGACTGCGTTGTGCTGTGGGACAGCGTGCTGGCGCTCGGCGAGCTGCCGGTGCGTACGTTCGCCTGCCAGGTCAGCGAGTGTGTTGAAGTCGGCGGCGATGTCTGGCGCGTGATGCTCCGTGCGCCTGCCGGCAAGCCGCCGCGTTATCACGCCGGTCAGTACCTGATGATCCATCGGGACGACGGCGAAAAATCGGCGTTTTCCATGGCGTCAGCGCCGGAGAGCGGGCGTGATCTCGAAATTCACGTCCTCGCCCGCGAGGCCAGTGCGCAAAACCTGATCAAGCAGCTGCAGCGCGAGGGCATGGCGCGGGTTGACTTGCCCTTCGGCGATACTCATCTGGGCGAATTGCCCGATGGCCCGCTGGTATTGATTGCGGCAGGCACCGGTATGGGGCAGATGCACAGCCTGATCGAGCATTGCCGCGCCAAAGGTTTCCCCTATCCGGTGCATGTGTATTGGGGAATGCGCCGTCCGGAAGATTTCTACCAGCTCACGCATTGGGAGGAGTGGCAGACGCTGCCTAATCTGTTCCTGCACAGGATCGTCAGTGATCTGTGCGGTTGGGAAGGGCGCTGCGGCATGCTGCATGAGGCGGTTTGCGAGGACTTCAGCGATCTGAAGCCGCTTTATGTGTATGCCAGCGGCTCCCCGGCCATGGTCTATTCGACCCTCGATGCGCTGGTGCTGGCGGGCATGGATGCGCATCAGATGCGTGCCGATGTGTTCGCGTATGCGCCGAGGCCCTGAAGCGCAGCCACTCGCCGGGCTGGATGTGGACAGCGTATTGCATGGCTGTTTGTCAGATATCGGCTTTTCCGGCGTGACCCGTGCGCCGGTGGCCGAGTCACAACGTCACACTGCCTGCGATGCCGTCTGATTGTTCATTCGTTGTTGCCAGACCCGTTTCATGAGTGTTCAGCGTTGCACCGGCGTCAGTCTTGCCGGTGGGGGGAACCAGATGGGGAATCAAATCAATATCCTGGCGGAAGCTGTCCATGATGGCTTGGGGTTGTCCTACCCGCCGGTCATCGATCTTGGGCCGAAACTGAGCCGCGAGCAGCTTCTTGCCTCCATCCACGCCACGATGAGCCGTCACCAGGGCGGCCCGATCTGGTTGTTCGCGTATGGATCATTGATCTGGCGACCCGAGTGCAGCGCCGTCGAGCGTCAGCGCGGACGGGTCCACGGCTATCATCGCGGTCTCTATCTCTGGTCCCACGAACACCGTGGCACGCCCGAGCAGCCAGGGCTGGTATTCGGTCTGGACCGCGGCGGCTCCTGCAGCGGATTCGCCTACCGGTTGCCCGAAGACAATATCGACGAGTCCCTGCTGGCGCTGTGGCAGAGAGAAATGCCGTTCCCGTCCTACCGCCCGCACTGGCTCAACTGCCGACTTGAAGACGGCACCAAGGTGCAGGCGCTGGGATTTGTGCTGGAGCGGCATCTGCCGAGTTACGCTGGCAACCTGCCCGACAGCGTGCTCACCCAGGTGCTGGCCAATGCCAGCGGCCGTTACGGGACCACGTGGGAATACGTCGAGCAAACCATCCGCGCACTGCGCACCCACGCCATGCCGGACCTGAGCCTGGAAGCGCGGTTCAAGCGGTGCAGGCCGGTGTTGTTGGCGATATAGCTTCTGGTCCGAATAAGGCTTGATCATCGCACTGACCAAGCCCTTTTCGTTTGAGACTTAAGCCATCTCCTCTCGCGACTGGCTCGCCACCCGCGTATGCCGCAGCGTCGGTATCAGGAACGCTATTGCGAGGATGCAAGCGGACACCAGCAGCACGAAGCCACCGTCCCAGCCGAAGTGGTCGACCGTGTAACCCATCAGCGCGCTGGCGGCGACCGAGCCACCGAGATAGCCGAACAGGCCGGTGAATCCCGCTGCGGTGCCGGCGGCCTTCTTCGGTGCCAGCTCAAGGGCCTGCAAGCCGACCAGCATGACCGGGCCGTAAATCAGGAAGCCGATCGAGACCAGAGCAATCATGTCGACGGTGGGGTTGCCGGGTGGGTTTAGCCAGTAGACCAGCGTCGCAACGGTCACCATCGCCATGAACACAATGCCGGTCAGACCACGGTTGCCACGGAAGATCTTGTCGGACATCCAGCCGCACAGCAGCGTGCCCGGAATGCCTGCCCACTCATAGAAGAAGTAGGCCCAGGACGTCTTGTCGACGTCGAAGTGCTTGGCTTCTTTCAAGTACGTTGGCGCCCAGTCCAGCACGCCGTAACGCAGCAGGTAGACGAAGACGTTGGCCAGCGCGATGTACCAGAGCATTTTGTTACGCAGGACGTATTTGACGAAGATCTCTTTGGCGGTGAATTCCTCTTCGTGGCTCGCGTCGTAGCCTTCCGGGTAGTCGTTCTTGTAGTCCTCGACCGGCGGCAAGCCCACGGACTGTGGGGTGTCGCGCATGGTGACGAAGGCGAACAGGGCGACGAACAGGGCAACCGCCGCAGGCACGTAAAACGCGGCGTGCCAGTCGTTGGTCCAACCCAGCCCGAGCAGGAACAGCGGGCCGATCAAGCCACCACCGACGTTGTGCGCCACATTCCATACCGAGACCACGCCGCCACGCTCCTTCTGCGACCACCAGTGCACCATCGTGCGTCCGCTCGGCGGCCAGCCCATGCCTTGGGCCCAGCCATTGATGAACAGCAGAATGAACATGATGGTTACGCTGGACGTCGCCCAGGGTGCGAATCCGAACACGAACATCACCAGCGCGGAAATCACCAGTCCGAATGGCAGGAAGTAGCGCGGGTTGGAGCGATCCGACACCAGCCCCATCAGGAATTTCGACAGCCCGTACGCAATGGCAATCGCTGAGATCGCGAGGCCCAGTTGGCCACGGGTATATCCCTCGTCGATCAGGTAGGGCATGGCCAGCGAGAAATTCTTGCGCAGCAAATAGTAGCCAGCGTAGCCGAAGAAGATGCCGGCGAAAATCTGCCAGCGAAGGCGGCGGTAGGTAGAGTCGACACGCTCCTCAGGCAGCGGAGCCTGATGTGCGGCAGGACGGAAAAAGGCAAACATCGGGACACTCCATTTATTTTATTGTTATGCGAATCCGAATATTACATTTTCGTTACAGAAAATAGGAAGGCTTCTCATCGGATAAAAAGGACGTAAACACGGGCCGAGAGGGAATTCCTTTGCGAACATCCCGTTTGTACAGTGCTGTCCATAGGTGGGTTTCGGTGTCTGGGACAGGTAAAGTGCGCGCTCACGCGCTCACGATTGGCAAACCCTCATGCAGTCACCCCCGCTTGGGATTCGGAATAAAAAAATCATCATCCTGTGCCGCGATGTTGGCGGATACCTTGGCCGGCTCAGCACCTTTCTCGGCAAGTCGAACGACGTTGTATTCCTTGACCTGACCCATGGCGCGAAAGAACTGCCATGGCTTCCGGGGAAGCTGCGCCGATGGCTGAAAAAGTACCTGATCGTTAAGCGTGCTCGTGCGGCGATTCGGGCGGCGGGCCATGTCGATGCGCTGCTGGTTGTGAATCCAAGCCAGCTGGATCAGGGTTTGGTCACACTGGCCCAGGCTGCGGCGGCGCTCAGCGTCGCCTATCTGTCTGACGGGATTGCGCGATTGTCGATGCCGATTGATCAACTGGCGACCTTTGACAAGGTCTACACCTTCGATGGCGCTGATGCCCGCGAGTATCAACTGCGCAAGCTCTACAACTACATCTACGAAGAACACGCCGATTTCAGAACGACGTCCGACTTCAAGGCTTTTGTCGTGATGGGCGGCAAGCACCGTGTGGATGTACTCGGGAGGGTCGCTCGGGCGTTTGAACAACTGGGCTACACCAACACCTGCAAGTTCCTGGTGCAGAGCAAGCCAGTGTTGGGGGCCAGTCCATTACTGACCTTCTTTCGGCAGCGCATGGACATCGATGAAACGGCCGAATACGTCAGGCGTTCGGAAATACTTATAGACATCGTCCGGCCGGGGCACGCGGGTTTGAGCTTCCGGTTCTTCGAAGCACTGCTCTATCGCAAGAAAATGATCACAAACAATGCATCGGTGGCGGATTACGACTTCTACGATCCGCGCAACATTCTGATCATCGACAGCGATAACCCCGTGATCCCTGAAGCCTTCATCGCCGGTGAATACGTGGATCCGCCCGAACAGGTCGTGCAGCGCTACAGCATGGCGAGCTGGGCGAACGAGGTTTTCAGTTCGTCGCCGGCCAGCCCGCCTCGGTTACCCGTTAACGAATCTTAAGCCCTCGGCAAACCGGCATCGGTGCTTGGCGTTGCCTTGCGCAGGAATGGATGCTCGATGCACCAGTACGTCGCGACGCTGATGCTGCTGGTCAGCAGGATGATCAGCGGTAAATACAGCGCGTAACTGCGCGGATCCGGTGTGGCGAAGTCATACGCGCCCAGCAAGCTGAACATGCTGTAGATGACGATGCCGTGCAGCAGGTAAATGCTGAAGCTGGCCTCGCCCAAAATCTTCAATCCTCGAATCTCCAGCAACCCGTGCAAGCTGTTGCCGAGCACAAACAGCGCAAACGGAATGCCGAGGATCAGCATCTGCAGCGTCGAATACGATTTGAGCTTCATGCAGATCAGCAGTATCACGACCGCAACCAACGTACAGCGCACGCCCGTGAAGTCGATTCGCCACTGGCGCATCCGGTCTTCAAACACCGCCACCGCGATGCCGACAGCGAACAGTTTGATGAACCGGTTGTGAAAGTGATGGTGGTATTCGCCCCACAGGCACGCCAGCACCATCAGCGAGACTACGACTGACATGCCGGGGAGCTTGCGCCGAAGCAGGCAGTACAGCACTGGCAGCGACAGGTAGAAGACCGCTTCATAGAGCAGCGTCCACTGCACCGAGGCGTTGATACGCACGGTGTCTGGAAAACCGTTGATGGGGCTGCCGATGAAAATCACCCATCGGCCGAGCGCCTTGATCGTGTCCATGACCGGCGCGCCGATGCCTGCAGACTGGTACAGCGCGATGGCCGTGATCAGCGCGACGCTGAAGAGGTACATCGGGAAGATTCGCCGCACCCGTGACGACAGGATCTGACGCCATTTCGGCTCGCTGCGGTAGATCTTCGCGGTAAACAGGTAACCCGTGATCATGAAAAACAGCGACACCGGCACCGTGCCCATGTTGTTCAGCACGCGGCTGTCCGTGGTTTCCCAAGCTCCGTTGACGTGCCAGTAATAACTGACGATGAAGTGGTGAACGATGACTGCGGTTGCGAGCACGCCACGCAGGCCGTCCAGCGACGAAACGCGATGGAGCGCGTCTTGGGAGAGGATCGGTAAACGCTGGGTGGCGAGGCAAAATATCGCGATCGACAGCGCGTACAGCGATATCAATATCAGAGTGACGGTCATCAATACTGGGTCCGCAATTCGTATTGGAGTCGATACCGAATGAGGGCCCGTTCGGTATGTATCGGGCGTGAAATATACGGAACACATCGGGCGCCGTCGCGGGTTGTTTCGCGAGGTGTTGATTTTGGGATCGATCCTACGCAGCTCTGGGAAGTCATGAGCTATTGCCGCCGCAGCCCAACACACAAAATGCGCGCCGGCCCTTTGCACTCAAGCAGGGGGCACACAGGAAGAAGCGCGCAGGTGACGGCAGTGATGAGCAGGTGGGTTTTATGGGTGATGCTTGCGGTGTGTATCAAGGTTCATGCAGACGAGCGCAGTGTTGAGTTTGATTACCGCAGGGCGCCCGCCTGGCCGTATTCGCTTTCAAAATCGGGAGTATCCGGGTGGGTCGTCTACAACCTGAAGGCGCACCACGATGGAAAGGTTTCCGCGCCTGAGGTGCTGGACAGCTCGCACCCTCTGTTTTCCCTCTCCGTGGTAAACGTTGCGCCGATATGGCGCGTAAAACCCTGGGTGGTCAGTGATCAGCGTCCGGCGGTTATCTCGCTGCGCCAGGAGCATTACTTCGTCCACCCGCGTGAAGGAAATGCCCCCGTGCCCTGGCTTCATCGCAGCCTGCGACACATGACCTGCGCCCGATTCAACAAGCGACTGGACGACTTCCAGCAAAACTCATCCGGTCTTGAAGAGATCGACATGAGCGTGTTCCGGCACACCTTCAAAGTGCTGGCGAGGGTCGCCACTTACCGCAGGCTGTCCGACGAGCGACGGTTCGCGCTGGGGGATGCGCTGGCAGATGCAGCTCCGGAGATCATTCAGCGATGCCGGGCGAATCCGGAACTGCGTTACAAGGACGTGTTACCTGATCAAGTGAGGATGATGCTGTGAGCGCGTGGTCAGCCCTTTCAGATTGGAGGCGATCCCGATGCACGCTACCTGACGCTAACCACCACTTTGCCAACCGCTTTCCTCTGCGCCAACGATTCAATGGCTTCCCCTGCCTGCTCCAGCGGGTAAACCTTCGACACCAGCGGCTTCAGCTTGCCCTCGCTGAACCAGGTGAACAGTTGCTGGAAATTCGCCGCGTTGTCCTGGGGCTGGCGTTGGGCAAATGAGCCCCAGAACACACCTACAACCGAGGCCCCTTTCAACAGCGCGAGATTGACCGGCAGCTCAGGAATGCGGCCACTGGCGAAACCGACGACCAGCAGTCGCCCGTTCCAGGCGATGCCCCTAACGGCCTGATCAAAAAGGTCGCCGCCCACCGGGTCATAGATCACATCGACGCCGTTACCGTTGGTGAGGCGTTTGATTTCATCCTTGAGATTGCTTTCGCTGTAGTTGATTACCTCGTCGGCGCCTGCGTTTTTGGCGACCTCCAGCTTTTCTGCGCTGCTGGCGGCGGCAATCACTCGAGCGCCCATGGCTTTGCCGATCTCCACGGCAGCCAGGCCGACGCCCCCGGAGGCGCCGAGCACGAGGAGCGTCTCGCCCGCTTGCAGATTGGCGCGCTGTGTGAGGGCGTGCATGGACGTGCCGTAGGTCATGCTGAAGGCGGCGGCGGTGGTGAAGTCCATCGTTTCGGGGATGGGCAGGACGTTGTAAGCGGCCACGGCGATCTGTTCAGCGAAGCTGCCCCAGCCTGTCAGCGCCATTACCCGGTCACCGACACGCACATGGCTGACCTTTTCACCGACAGCGGTCACAACGCCCGACGCTTCACCTCCAGGCGAAAACGGAAAAGGCGGCTTGAACTGGTATTTGCCTTCGATGATCAACGTGTCCGGGAAGTTGACCCCGGCAGCGTGCACGTCCAGAAGAATCTCGTTTTTCTTCGGCTCCGGGCTGGGGATTTCCTCCAGCACCAGACCTGCAGCGGGACCGAAGGCTTTACAAAGCACGGCTTTCATCGAGGGCTATTCCTTTTTCGGGGATGGCCGATAAGTACAGGTAGCGAGGTTGTGGGGTCAATGAGCATGGCCCGGCCTGATAGGCGTGCATAAGCTGAAGTAAGCTATGCGGCAAAACGGATTGAGGAGCGGACTGTGAAAGCGTGGATTCTGATGTTGATGGCATTGTCGATGCCGGTTGTGGCGCTGGCCGAAGAGGGCGGGGAGAAGGAAGATCCGAACAAGGTTTCCTACGTGGCGTTGACGCCACCCTTCGTAGGCAACTACTCACTGGATGGCGGCCCGAAACTGCACGTCTATAAGGCCGACGTCGCCTTGCGCGTGACCGGCGCCGAAGCGCAGAAGCTGGTGAAGCAGAACGAGCCGCTGATTCGCAATCAGCTGGTGGCGCTGTTCACTCAGCAAACGGTCGACAGCATGGGCAACGTCGATGCCAAGGAGAAACTGCGTCAGGAAGCCCTGAAGCAGACCCAGCAAGTGCTGACCCAGGAAACCGGCAAGCCCGTGGTTGATGACCTGCTGTTCAACAACTTCATTGCCCAATAACGCCGCGTTCTGAACTCAGCGCAGGCCCAGCACGGCGGCCCATTGTTCGTCCGTCACCGGCATGACGGACAAGCGGCTGCCTTTCTGCACCAGTGGCATCTGCTCCAGTGCGGCTTGTTGCTTCAGAAAACTCAGGCCCAGCACGTTCGGAAACGCCTCGACGAATGCCACATCAAGGGCGCTCCAGGGGTTTTTCTGCTCGGTGGCCTTGGCGTCGAAGTAGTGGCTTTTTTCGTCCAGCGCAGTGGGATCGGGATACGCGGCCTTGACGATTTCTCCGATGCCGGCGATCCCGGGCTCGGGGCAGCTGGAATTGTAGAAAAAGAACTGATCGCCCACGGCCATCGCGCGCATAAAGTTGCGGGCCTGGTAGTTGCGTACACCGTCCCAGCGCGTCTGCCCGAGCTTTTTCAGCCCGCTGATCGAGAGCTCGTCGGGCTCGGATTTCATCAGCCAATAGGCCATTTATAAGGCTCCTGAACAGGTCTTGGGAAAGTTGTCCTACGATTTGATGACAAACCGACAGTCGGCTGGCGCCAGTATTTGCGTGTTGCGTCACGTTGCCGCAGAATGCCGGCATTTTAAGGGCTGCACTATCTGGCGGCCTTGTTTAAACGTTATCGATTTCAGATTCTGATTCGTTACAAAGGGGACGATGAATGCGACGCAAGCCGGATGTACTGTGGATTTTGGCAATTTTGTTCGGCTTGGGCATCGTCACCACCGGTTATGCGCAAAGTCTGTGGGCTGCCAAGGCAGACGCGCCGGTTGAAATCACTCAGCAACAGCAGCCACAGCTCCGCCGCTAAACCGCTTTTTCGCAGCGCGCTTTTTTTCACCCAAGCGCGCATTGCTGACGATTCACCCCGCCATATACCAACGCGTACCCGTCACCGTTCCTGCCAACGGAACATCCCAACTGGCGACCGCCAGCTTCCCGACTTTCTGACACTCGTGGGCCAGTCCCAGCAGCACCGGCTTGCGCCAGGTTTTACGACGCGCGAGATAAGCCAGGCTGCGGTCGTAAAAGCCGCCACCCATGCCAAGACGTCCCCCGTCCGGATCGAACCCCACGAGCGGCATCAGCACCAGGTCGAGCGTCCAGATCTTGCGCTGTCGCCTGGCATTGGTACGTGGCTCCGGGATGCGGAACCGGTTCGGCTTGAACGTCTCCCCGGGGCGCACGCGCTGAAACACCATTTTGGTTCGAGGCCAGGCACTGAGCACCGGCAGGTACGTGGTCTTGCCGCGTTTTTGAGCGGCACGGAGGAGCAGGCGCGGGTCGATTTCACCGTCCATCGGAAGGTAGAGCGAAACATGACGGGCGCGGCGAAACAGCGGGTTTTGCGCCAGTTGACGGTACAGGCCCTGCGCCGCCTGTCGCTGTTCTGCCGGGCTGAGCGCGCGACGATTATGGCGAAGAAGCCGACGCAACTGTGGTCGAGAGAGGCTTGAAGGATCTGGAAGGGGAGCGGCGCCGGATGAGGTCATGCTGGCGGGTCCGTGAGGCGTTGGATAGTGATGTCGTGGAATCAGGCAGATTCACGATGCCCACCGCCAGACGGGGCGCCTGGCGATGGGTAGAAGGTTCGAGACTCCCCGACGAACCGCTGTCGATGTAGCCCTTGAACCCGAAAGTTCAAGGTGGAGATTGCAGGAGGTTTTAAGGCTTTCCGTCGAGCGGACATGCACACCAACCCCAACGTGCAACCCCCGTGGTTGTGCGTATCGGCTCAGGGACATGACCGACTGGCAAGCACTCCAGGGAGCGGTCGCAAGTATACCCAATCATGTCCGAACAATCAGCCTTGTGCTTTATCCGAATCCGTGGCAAGGACCAGGTCTACACGGTCCAGCAAATCGCGAACCTGCTCACTGTTGGCACCATTGGCCTGGGCCTTTGCGGGTGGCAGTTCCTGTTTGTGCAGAAGGTCATGGGTAATATTCAGTGCGGCCATCACCGCAATACGGTCGGCGCCGATGACTTTGCCGCTGCTGCGGATCTCGCGCATTTTGCCGTCCAGATAACGCGCGGCGCTGACCAGATTGGTGCGCTCCTCTTGCGGGCAGATGATCGAATATTCTTTGTCGAGGATTTGCACGGTGATGCTGTTGCCATTACTCATGAGTCTTGCTCCAGGGCCTTGAGGCGCGAAATCATGGACTCGACCTTTTGCCGGGCGATTTCGTTTTTTTCAATGAGTTGAGCGCGTTCCTCGCGCCAGGATTTTTCCTGAGCTAATAGGAGTCCGTTTTGACTTTTTAGTTGCTCGACACGATTGATCAATAACTCCAGTCGAGCCATCAGCGCTTGCAGGTCTTTGTCTTCCATTGTTTTCCACTGATTACTTTCAGATGAGTGGTGCAGGCGCTGGCGTCTGGATTCGCCCCGGACATCGCCTGATAGCTTGGGCGCGTCTGCCGGTGCTACGATACAAGGCCTTCATTCTAGACATTGCGCCGCTTGGCGCCTAGTTGCCCATGCCTATTCAGAATTCCCCGTACAACGGCTTCGCCGCCCTGCTTGCCAGCAGTGGTCATCATGTATCTCCTGCCGAATTGCACGGCCTCTTGCTGGGCCGCAGTTGCGCCGGCGCAGGCTTCGATGCAGAAGAGTGGCTGTCCGACGCTCATCTGCTGCTCGAAACAGAGCCAGACGACAAAGTGCGTCAGGCCCTGATCGGCCTGCAGGCAATGGTCAAAAGCGAACTGACCGGTGACGACATGACCGTCGTGTTGCTGTTGCCCGGCGATGATGAGCCCCTGGCTGCACGCACCGCCGCCATGGCCCAGTGGTGCCAGGGCTTTCTCAGCGGCTTTGCCCGGGTGGGTGGCCAGTCACTGAGCGATGATGCCAGGGACGTGCTGCAAGACTTGGCCGCCATCGCGCAGGTTCATGACGCGCTGGACGAGTCCGAAGATGGCGAGAGCGACTACATGGAAGTCATGGAGTACCTGCGCGTTGCGCCGTTGCTGCTGTTCACCGAGTTCAACCAGAAAACCGATGCTGACGACGAAGCCAAGCCTTCTTTGCACTGACAGCGCGTCATCGCGGCTTCGGCCATGCCGCCCTTGCGCGGCGGTGGCCGAAGCGCATCTCCCGGAGAACCGCACTTGCCCACGATTCATATCCCGAAAGCCGAATATGCCCGCCGCCGCAAGGCGTTGATGGAGCAGATGGAGCCCAACAGCATCGCCATCCTGCCAGCGGCGGCTGTGGCGATTCGAAATCGGGACGTCGAGCATGTGTACCGCCAGGACAGCGACTTTCAGTACCTGAGTGGCTTCCCCGAACCGGAAGCGGTGATCGTACTGATCCCTGGCCGCGAGTACGGTGAGTACGTCCTGTTCTGTCGCGAACGCAATCCCGAGCGAGAGTTGTGGGACGGCCTGCGCGCGGGCCAGGACGGCGCGATGCGCGAGTACGGCGCCGATGATGCCTTCCCTATCACCGACATCGACGACATCCTGCCCGGCCTCATCGAGGGTCGCGATCGGGTGTATTCGTCCATGGGCAGCAATCCTGAATTCGACCGCCATGTGATGGAGTGGATCAACGTCATCCGTTCCAAGGCGCACCTGGGTGCGCAGCCGCCCAAAGAATTCGTTGCGCTGGATCACTTGCTTCACGACATGCGCCTGTATAAATCGGCGGCCGAAGTGAAGGTGATGCGTGAGGCCGCGCAGATCTCGGCCCGTGCCCATGTGCGAGCCATGCAGGCCAGTCGCGCCGGGCTGTACGAGTTCAGCCTGGAAGCGGAGCTTGATTACGAATTCCGCAAGGGCGGCGCGAAGATGCCGGCCTATGGCTCCATCGTCGCCTCGGGGCGCAACGCCTGCATCCTGCATTACCAGGAGAACGACGCGCCGCTCAAAGACGGTGACCTGGTACTGATCGATGCCGGTTGCGAGATCGACTGTTACGCCAGTGACATTACCCGTACCTTCCCGGTAAGCGGCAAATTCTCCGCCGAACAGAAGGCGATTTACGAGGTGGTGCTCAAATCCCAGGAAGCGGCGTTTGCAGCAATCAAACCCGGCAATCACTGGAATCAGGCCCACGAGGCTACGGTTCGAGTCATCACCGAAGGGCTGGTTGAGCTGGGGCTGCTGCGAGGCGCGGTGGATGAACTGATTGCCGCCGAAGCGTACAAAGCTTTTTACATGCACCGCGCCGGACACTGGTTGGGCATGGACGTGCACGACGTCGGCGAATACAAGGTCGGCGGAGAGTGGCGTGTTCTGGAGGCCGGGATGGCGCTGACGGTCGAGCCCGGCATTTATGTGTCCCCGGACAATCAGACCGTCGCCAAAAAGTGGCGCGGGATTGGCGTGCGAATCGAGGATGACGTCGTGGTAACCAAAAAAGGCTGTGAAATCCTGACGGGCGATGTGCCAAAAACCGTTGCCGAGATCGAGGCCCTGATGGCCGCAGCACGAACCCAAGCCGCATGAGCCGCTTTAATCTGGCCATCGTGGGTGGCGGACTGGTCGGCGCAAGCCTGGCCCTGGCCCTGCAAGCCGGGGCGAAGGCGCGAGGCTGGAAAATCGTCCTGATCGAGCCGTTTGCGCCCGGCGACACGTACCAACCTAGCTACGACGCGCGCTCTTCAGCGCTGTCTTTCGGCGCGCGGCAGATCTACGAGCGCCTGGGCCTGTGGCAGCAGATCAGCCGCCGCGCCGAGCCGATCCTCAACATTCACGTTTCCGACAAAGGCCGGTTTGGCGCCGCGCACCTGTCTTCGATGGAAGAAGGCGTTCCGGCCCTGGGCTACGTGGTTGAAAACGCCTGGCTGGGCCAATGCCTGTGGCAGGCGCTGGACAAGGATGTGATCAGTTGGCGGGTCCCGGCCGAAGTCACGCAGATGCAGGCGCTGCCCGATGGCTACCAACTCACGCTCAATGACGAAACTCAGCTCACCTGCGACCTGGCGGTGCTGGCCGATGGCGGCCGTTCCAGCCTGCGCGAGCAGTTGGGCATTGCCGTGCGACACACGCCATACGATCAAAGCGCGCTGATCGCCAACATCACGCCGGGAGACCCACACGGTGGTGAGGCCTTCGAGCGGTTTACCGAAAATGGCCCCATGGCGTTGCTGCCGCTTCCGGATAATCGTTGCGCGCTGGTCTGGACGCGCACCGGCGATGACGTTCAACGGCTGATGGCGCTGGACGACCGAAGCTTCCTGGAAGAACTGCAGGGCGTCTTCGGCTTCCGGCTGGGCGCACTGAAGCAAGTGGGGGCGCGCCACAGCTATCCGCTGGCGCTGATCGAGGCCGAAGAGCAGATCCGCTCCCATCTGGTGGTGCTCGGCAATGCCGCCCACAGTCTTCATCCGATTGCGGGCCAGGGCTTCAACCTGTCGCTGCGTGATGCTGCCTCCCTGGCCGAGGCGCTGCTGGCCAGTGATGCACCGCTGGGCGAGCTGTCGACGTTGCAGGTGTATCGCGAGCGCCAGCGGGTTGATCAAAAACTGACCGTCGGCTTTTCCGATCAGGTCACCCGGCTGTTCAGCAGTCAGCAGTCGGTCGTGACTGCAGGCCGCAATCTGGGCCTCCTGGGCCTGGATCTGTTGCCTTCGGCCAAGAGCTGGTTCGCCCGTCAGGCCATGGGCCTGGGAACGCGAAGCGATGTCTGAACACTCCATTCATTCGTGGCCTTCGCCACAGTCGAGAACGATTTAAAGCATGGAAACGCGCGCAGATCTGCTGATTGTCGGGGCCGGAATGGTGGGGAGTGCGCTCGCGCTGGCGCTGCGAGACAGTGGGCTGAACATCCTTGTGGTGGATGGCGGTCCCCTGACGGTCAAACCGTTCGTGGCTGATGCCCCCTTCGAAGCCCGGGTCAGTGCGTTGTCCATCGCCAGTCAGCGCATTCTTGAGCGGCTTGGCGTCTGGGATGGCATCGTTGCGCGTCGCGTCAGCCCCTACAGCGACATGCACGTGTGGGATGGCAGCGGCACGGGCAAGGTGCATTTTTCTGCTTCCAGCGTTCACGCTCAGGTGCTTGGGCACATCGTCGAAAACCGCGTGGTGCAGGATGCGCTGGTCGAACGTCTGCATGCCAGCGACATCGGCTTGTTGGCAGACGTGCGTCTGGAGCAGATGCGTCACTCCGGCGATGACTGGCTCCTGACGCTCTCCGACGGCCGCACATTGCGTGCGCCGCTGGTGGTGGCCGCCGATGGCGCTAACTCGACTGTACGACGCATGACCGGCACCGCGACGCGGGAGTGGGACTACCTGCACCACGCCATCGTGACGAGCGTGCAAACGGCGGACTCCCACCGTAAAACCGCCTGGCAGCGCTTCACTGACAGTGGCCCGCTGGCCTTTTTGCCGCTCGACCGAGAGGGTGAGCATTGGTGCTCCATCGTCTGGTCGGTGACGCCGGAGCAATCCGAGCGTTTGATGAAGCTCGACGACGAACGCTTCTGCCGTGAGCTGGAGAATGCGTTCGAAGGCCGTCTCGGACCGGTGATTTCTGTTGATCCGCGGCTTTGCGTGCCGCTGCGTCAACGCCACGCCAAGCGCTACATAGCGCCCGGCCTTGCGCTGATCGGCGATGCCGCGCACACCATCCATCCGTTGGCGGGGCAGGGCGTCAACCTGGGCTTTCTCGACGCAGCGGTGCTGGCCGAAGTGCTGCGCGGTGCGGTGGAGCGCGGCGAACGTCTGGCCGATGAGCGCGTGTTGAGCCGTTACGAGCGTCGGCGCATGCCGCATAACCTGACCTTGATGGCGGCGATGGAAGGCTTCGAGCGACTGTTCCAGGCTGACGCGCTGCCGGTTCGTCTGTTACGCAACGCCGGGCTGAAGATGGTCGATCGTTCGGCAGAGGCCAAAGCGTTGTTCGTGCGCCAGGCCTTGGGCCTGACCGGGGACCTCCCGACGCTGGCACGGCTCTGACAACACGGCACTTTCTGTCCGCGCGCTTCACCGTGGGACCGGCTTTAGCCGGAAACGCGCCATTCGTTACGCCGCGAATCTGATGGCGTTCAAGCTGGCCTCTTCCCGGCTGAAGCCGGTCCCACTGTAACTGCGCGTGCGTTCAGTGGTTCCGGGTGTGGCACCGCCGGCACCTCGCAACATCCGGTAACGCCTCAATCCTGACTTCGGTTGAGATGGCAGATGCGATTCACTACCATTTCGCCTCGTTTTTCCCCTCTCTCGAATCAGGAGAACCTGCATGCAGGCTAGCAAGCGTCTTTTGGCTGCCCTGGCATTAACCGTGCTCGGCAGCACCGCCCAGGCCGCAGATGAAGTGGTGGTGTATTCCTCCAGAATCGATGAGCTGATCAAACCGGTGTTCGATGCCTACACCGCCAAGACCGGCGTGAAGGTCAAATTCATCACCGACAAGGAAGCGCCGCTGATGCAGCGCATCAAGGCCGAGGGCCAGAACGCAACCGCTGACCTGCTGCTCACCGTCGACGCGGGCAACCTCTGGCAAGCTGAGCAAATGGGCATCCTGCAGCCGTTCACTTCGCCGGTCATCGACGCCAACATTCCGTCCCAGTACCGCTCTTCCACCCACAGCTGGACCGGCCTGAGCCTGCGCGCGCGGACCATTGCCTACTCCACCGATCGCGTCAAACCTGAAGAACTCACCACCTACGAAGCCCTGGCCGACAAACAGTGGGAAGGGCGTCTTTGCCTGCGTACCGCCAAAAAGGTTTACAACCAGTCGCTGACCGCCACGCTGATCGAAACCCATGGCGCCGAGGCGTCAGAGAAGATCCTCAAGGGCTGGGTGAATAACCTGTCGACCGACGTGTTTTCCGATGACATCGCTGTCCTGGAAGCCATCAATGCCGGCCAATGCGACGTCGGTATCGTCAACACCTACTACTATGGTCGCTTGCACAAGGATAATCCGGATCTTGCCGTGCGCCTGTTCTGGCCCAACCAGTCGGATCGTGGCGTGCACGTCAATCTTTCCGGCATTGGCCTGACCAAATACGCGCCCCATCCAGACGCCGCCAAAGCGCTGGTGGAGTGGATGACAGGCCCTGAAGCTCAGACGATATTCGCCGGCACCAATCAGGAATTCCCGGCTAACCCGAAAGTGGCGCCTTCTGAAGAAGTGGCGAGCTGGGGCGCATTCAAGGCGGACACCATCCCGGTTGAAGTGGCCGGTCGGCGGCAGGCCGAGGCGATTCGCATGATGGACCGCGCTGGCTGGAACTGATCTTTCGCGAAAGAAGGCCGGGTTAACGCCGGCTTTGCATCCTGACAAAGACCCTGTGGGAGCGCCACGGTCACTCCCACCGAGGGCTTCGGCAACCCGCAACTCTCCATGAGTAACCCCCTTGGCCCACTCCCCCCAGCGTCGCTGGTACCCCCTGGTTTTCAGCATTGCCGCGCTGGTGCTGCTGCCGTTAAGCGTTCTGCTGTTTTCCTGGCAAACCATCGATCAGCAGATCTGGTCCCACCTCTGGGAAACCCAGATGCCGCGGTTACTGGGCAACACCCTGACGTTGGTGATTGGCGTGGGGCTGGGCGTCACGCTGCTGGGCGTGAGTCTGGCGTGGCTGACGGCGCTTTGTGAGTTTCCAGGGCGCCGCTGGCTCGACTGGGCACTGATGCTGCCGTTTGCCATCCCGGCATATGTGCTGGCGTTTGTCTTTGTGGGTTTGCTGGATTTCGCAGGCCCGGTGCAGACGCTGCTGCGCGAGTGGTTCGGTTCCGGCCTGCGTCTGCCGCGAGTGCGCTCCACCGGCGGCGTGATTATCGTGCTGGTGCTGGTGTTCTATCCCTACGTGTATCTGTTGGCGCGCACGGCATTTCTGGCCCAGGGCAAAGGCCTGATGGAGGCCGCGCGCATTTTGGGGCAGTCGCCGTGGCAAGCGTTCTGGCGCGTGGCATTGCCCATGGCGCGGCCGGCGATCGGTGCCGGTGTCGCGTTGGCGTTGATGGAAACCCTGGCGGATTTCGGCGCGGTGTCGGTGTTCAATTTCGACACCTTCACCACTGCGATCTACAAAACCTGGTATGGCTTCTTCAGCCTGTCGAGCGCCGCGCAGCTGGCGAGCCTGTTGCTGCTGGCGGTCATGGTCCTGCTGTACGGCGAGCATCGCGCGCGGGGCGCGAGCCGGCCAAGCAACGAGCGCCCGCGGGTCAAGGCGCTGTATCACCTGCACGGATTAAAAGCCGCCGCCGCCAGCACGTGGTGTGGACTGGTGTTCGCCTGCGCGTTTGTGGTGCCGCTGTTGCAGTTGGTTGTCTGGGTCTGGCAGCGCGGGCGTTTCGACCTCGACGAGCGCTACGCCGGGTTGATTCTGCACACGCTTTATCTGGGCGGCATCGCTGCGCTGGTCACGGTCTGCGTGGCGATGATCCTTGTGTTTGCCCGGCGTCTCGCCCCCACCCGCGCCATTCGCTCGGGCGTCAGCTTGGCCAACATTGGCTATGCGCTGCCCGGCTCGGTGCTGGCGGTGTCAATCATGTTGGCGTTCAGTTACCTGGATCGGGAACTGGTCGTGCCCTTATCTAGCTGGCTGGGCGGCGCTGGCCGACCGTTGCTGCTGGGCAGCCTGGGGGCGCTCGTGCTTGCGTATCTGGTGCGTTTTATCGCGGTCGCGTACGGGCCGCTCGAGAACAGCCTGTCGCGGATTCGCCCGTCACTGCCCGAAGCCGCGCGCAGTCTGGGGGTCAGCGGGCCACGATTGTTTTTCAGGATTTATCTGCCGCTGCTCATACCCGGCACGTTGAGCGCTGCGCTGCTGGTCTTCGTCGACGTCCTCAAGGAAATGCCCGCCACGCTGCTCATGCGCCCGTTTGGCTGGGACACGCTGGCCGTGCGCGTCTTCGAAATGACCAGCGAAGGTGAGTGGGCGCGTGCGGCTTTGCCTGCGCTGACCCTGGTGCTGGTCGGGCTGCTCCCGGTCATCGGTTTGATCAGACGTTCGGCCAAGCCGATTGGTTAGGTGCGGGGTCCCAACCTTGCGGCTACAATGCGCCGCAATCGACTCGGTCTGTCAGACAATTCCTCAGATTAGCAAAGGTTTCAGACCCCAATTCACGGGGGATTTGCGGGATTGTCATTGACCGCGTCTTCGCCACGCCCGGAAGGAGAAACCCATGGGACAGCGTACGCCCCTCTTTGACCTGCACCTCGCGCTTGGCGCGAAGCTCGTCGATTTTGGTGGTTGGGACATGCCCTTGCACTACGGCTCCCAAGTTGAGGAGCACCATCAGGTGCGCCGGGACTGCGGGATTTTCGACGTGTCGCACATGCATGTGCTCGACGTATCCGGCAGTCAGGCCAAGCCTTGGCTGCAGCATCTGCTGGCCAACGACGTCGGTAGATTGCAACAGACCGGGCAGGCGCTTTACAGCGCAATGCTCGACACCCACGGCGGTATCGTCGACGACATGATCGTCTACCTGACCGACGAGGGTTATCGACTGGTGGTCAACGCAGCCACCGGCGACAAGGATCTGGACTGGATGAACGCCAACCTTGCCGGCTACGACGTGCGCGTCAAGCACCGCTCGGAGCTTGCGATGCTCGCCATTCAGGGACCGAACGCCCGTCAGAAAATCGGCGAACTGGTCAATCAGGAACGCACCGCGCTTATCCACACCCTCAGACCCTTCGAAGGTCAGCAGGAAGGCGACTGGTTCATCGCCCGCACGGGCTACACCGGTGAAGACGGCCTGGAGATCATCCTGCCAGCCACCGAAGCCTGCAGTTTCTTCAACGACATGGTCGGCGCCGGCATTTCCCCGATCGGACTGGGCGCACGCGATACGCTGCGTCTGGAAGCGGGCATGAACCTGTATGGTCAGGAAATCGACGAGCAGGTCTCGCCGCTGGTCTCCAACATGGCCTGGACGGTGGCGTGGATGCCTGAAGAGCGCGAGTTCATCGGGCGCTCTGCACTCGATGCGGAGCGAAAGCGAGGCATCTCATCAAGGCTTGTAGGACTGGTCCTCGAAGAGCGGGGCGTTTTGCGCGCTCATCAGGTCGTCCGGATAGCGGAAGTTGGCGAAGGAGAGATCACCAGTGGTAGTTTCTCTCCTACGCTAAGCAAGTCGATCGCGCTGGCGCGAGTGCCGATGGCCACCGCTGACCGTGCCGAGGTGGAAATCCGGGGCAAGTGGTACCCGGTCCGAGTGGTTCGACCCGCATTCGTGCGTCACGGCAAGGCCCTGATATAACCTGATTTGAAAGCCATCCCTGGCGGGTTTTTCCGCTGACCTGATGAAGTAGAGAGGATAAGAACATGAGCACTATTCCCGCCGAACTGCGTTTTGCCAAGAGCCACGAGTGGGCCAAGCAAGAGGGTGATCTGATCGTTGTCGGTATTTCCGATCATGCGCAGGAAGCGCTGGGTGACGTCGTGTTCGTCGAGCTGCCTGAAGTGGGTAAAGTTTTCTCGGCACCAGGTGATCAGGCCGGTGTCGTTGAGTCGGTAAAGGCTGCGTCTGACATCTACTCGCCCGTGGCCGGCGAAGTCGTTGAAGTCAACGAGGCGCTGTCGGGTGAGCCAGAGGCACTGAACAACTCGCCTTACGATTCGTGGATCTTCAAGGTCAAGCCAGCCAATGCCGCAGACTTGGACAAGCTGCTCGACGCAGCCGGCTACAAGGCGCTGATCGCCGAATAAGCCCATCGGTCAGGCACAAAAAAGCCGCTCACATGAGCGGCTTTTTTTGCGAGCGATATCGGCGTCAGAACGCCAATTCATCCCGATGTGTCTGACTTATTGCTCGGCAACCAGATTCTTCGCCAGGATGGCGTTTGCCAGGTCCATGTCCGATGCCTTCAGGGCCGGGTTATCTTTGCGCACTTGATCCATAGCCGCTTCAAGGTACGGGCCACGGATTTCGCCGTTGCTGGCCACGAAGCTGCCAGCGTCGTCTTGCGCCGCGACGATCAGCTTGTGGTGACGAAAGGTGAGGTAGGTGGAGCCGGTTGTGGCACCAGACGAAAGCACATCCCGCAGAAAACCGTCGGCCATTGCTGAACCGACCGGCAGGGAAAGCAAGGCTAACGTGGCTACAGCAAGTTTAAGACGCATGACGGGTACTCCGATGTTGGTTTGTTCTGAAACGATTTGATACGCCATCTCCCGTTCTAGTTCCCCACCCACAGGGGGTCATAGCACCCCGCTCTGCAAAAATGCCCGGTTCCTGGAGTTCATCAACGTTCATGGAGTCACCGTTGATGACGGTGGGAAGTTGATCGGGCAGAGTAAGGTGACTGCACTCTGCGCAGCGAACCTTCCGTATCTGACAGGAAGATCAGCTGGCGCAGCCAATCGAGCTTCACGCCACAAAAACAATAGGAGAGCGTCATGGCTGTTCTGGAAAGTTTTCGTCTCGACGGCAGGGTGGCCCTGATCACCGGCTCCAGCGCAGGCATCGGACTGGCGATCGCGCGAGGCCTGGCCGAAGCGGGCGCCACCGTCGTGCTCAACGGCCGCAGCGCCGAGACATTGCATTCGGCCGGCCAAGCGTTGACGGCCGAGGGGCATGCGGTTCACACCCAGCGTTTTGATGTGACGGACAGCGCGGCGGTCGCCGCTGCGGTTCAGGACATCGAGGCGCGCGTCGGGCCGCTGGAAATCCTGGTCAACAACGCGGGCATCCAGCGGCGCGGGCCGCTGGCGGAGTTCGCCGAAGCGGACTGGCACGAGCTGATGCGCACCAACCTCGACAGCGCGTTCTTCGTCGGTCAAGCGGTCGCGCGCTGCATGATCCCCCGTGGGCGCGGGCGCATCATCAACATCTGTTCGGTGCAGAGCGAGATGGGCCGCCCGGGTATTGCGCCGTACACGGCAAGCAAGGGCGCGCTGAAGATGCTGACCAAGGGCATGGCGATCGACTGGGGCCCGTTCGGCCTCAACGTCAACGGAATCGGGCCGGGCTACTTCAAGACCGAACTGAACGCTGCGCTGGTGGCCAACGCCGAATTCAGCGACTGGCTGGTGCAGCGGACGCCGAGCCGCCGTTGGGGCGAAGTGTCTGAACTGGCAGGCGCGGCGGTGTTTCTGGCTTCTGACGCGGCCAGCTTCGTCAACGGCCACATCCTTTACGTCGACGGTGCCATCACGGCATCGCTGTAATCCGGAGAATGACCATGCAAGCGATTGTCTGCCATGCCGCGAAAGACCTGCGTGTCGAGCCCGGCAACGAAGCATTGCCGCTTTCTGCCGGCCAGTTGCGGGTTCGCGTTGCTCGCGGCGGTATCTGCGGCTCGGACCTTCACTACTACCAGCACGGCGGTTTCGGCGCGGTTCGGCTGAAAGAGCCGATGGTCCTCGGCCATGAAATCTCGGCGGTTATCGAGGAGGTCGGCGACGCGCAGAGTGCTTTCAGCGTCGGGCAACGGATCTCCGTGTCACCGTCACGGCCGTGCGGAGACTGCAAATACTGTCACGAAGGCCTGCCCAACCATTGCCTGAACATGCGTTTTTACGGCAGCGCGATGCCGTTTCCGCACATTCAGGGCGCGTTTCGCGAGCACTTGGTGATCGAGTCAAGCCAGGCTCATGTGCTGGCGCCGACCACTACGCTGGCTGAAGGCGCACTGGCCGAGCCTTTGTCGGTCGGGCTTCACGCGATCCAGCGCGCCGGCGGCGTGTTCGGCAAGCGCGTGCTGGTGACCGGCTGCGGCCCGATCGGCAACTTACTGATCGGCAGCCTGCGCGCGGCGGGTGCGTTGCAGATCATTGCCGCAGACCTGAGCGACAGCGCGCTGGCATGCGCGCGGCGCATGGGCGCCAGCGAAACCCACAACCTGCGCGACGAGCCCGAAGCACTGGCGCGCTATACCGCCGACAAGGGTTATTTCGACGTGATGTTCGAGGCCTCCGGCAGCGCCCACGCCTTGCGCGATGGCCTGACCTGCATGCGCCCGCGCGGGATTGTGGTGACGGTCGGGCTCGGTGGCGATGTGGCGATTCCGCTGAATCTGGTGGTGGGCAAGGAAATCGACCTGCGCGGCACCTTTCGCTTCCACCCCGAATTCGCCCAGGCGGTGGACTTGCTCAATCGCAAAGTCATCGACGTCACGCCAGTGATCTCCCACACCCTCGCGTTTCACGACGCGGTCCAGGCGTTCGAGCTGGCCGGGGACAAGCAGCAAGCGATGAAAGTCGTGCTGGATTTCGGGGTGCCGGACCAGTAACTAACGCTGCTCGCTCTGCGGTGTCACACGCAGCACCTCTTCGACCGTCGTCAGCCCTGCCGCGACCTTTTGCGCGCCGGACAACCGCAGGCTGCGCATGCCGTCCTTGAAGCCCTGGCGACGCAACGCCGTCAGGTCCAGGTCCGCCGTGATCAGCGACTTCACGGCGTCGGACATCAGCATGATCTCGTACACCCCCGCACGCCCGCGATAACCCGTGTCGCGGCACTCCGCGCAACCCACTGCCCGGTGCGCGCCGCTTGGCACGGGCGCCTGCCAAGGCCGCGTCAGGGTTTGCCAGTCGACCTCATCCATTTCGATCGGCGCCTTGCAGTGCGGGCACAGCGTCCGCACCAGACGTTGCGCCATCACGCCGAGGATCGTCGCCTTGAGCAGATAATGCGGCACGCCCAGCTCCAGCAGACGGCTGATGGCGCTGGGCGCGTCGTTGGTGTGCAGCGTCGACAGCACCAAGTGACCGGTCAGCGCCGCCTGGATCGCCATTTCTGCGGTCTCCAGGTCGCGAATCTCGCCGATCATGATGATGTCCGGGTCTTGCCGCATCAGCGCGCGGACACCACTGGCAAAGGTCAGGTCGATGTTGTGCTGCACCTGCATCTGATTGAATGCCGGCTCCACCATCTCGATCGGGTCCTCGATGGTGCAGAGGTTCACCTCCGACGTCGCCAGCATCTTCAGCGTTGTGTACAGCGTGGTGGTCTTGCCGGAACCGGTCGGGCCGGTCACCAGAATGATGCCGTTGGGCTGTCGGGTCATGCCCTCCCAGCGACGCAGGTCATCGCCGGAGAATCCGAGCTGGTCGAAGTCCTTGAGCAGCACTTCCGGGTCAAAAATCCGCATGACCATCTTTTCGCCGAAGGCCGTGGGCAGCGTCGACAGCCGCAGCTCCACCTCGCCACCGTCAGGCGTTTTGGTCTTCACCCGGCCGTCCTGCGGCTTGCGCTTCTCGGCCACGTTCATGCGGCCCAGGCTTTTCAGGCGGCTGGTGACGGCCATCGCCACTTGCGGCGGGAATTGATACACGTTGTGCAGCACGCCGTCGATGCGGAAGCGGACAGTACCGGCGTCGCGGCGGGGCTCGATGTGAATATCGCTCGCCCGCTGCTGGTAGGCGTACTGGAACAACCAGTCGACGATATTGACGATGTGCGCGTCGTTGGCGTCCGGCTCCTGATCGCTGGCGCCGAGCTTGAGCAGCTGTTCGAAGTTACCCATGTTGCTGATTTTCTGATCGCTGGCACTCGCGCCGCTGACCGATTTCGCCAGCCGGTAAAACTCCACGGCCAGTTTCTGCACGTCGACGGGATTGGCGACGACGCGCTTGATCGGCATCTTCAGTACGTGGGTCAGATCGGCTTCCCACGCACTCACGTACGGTTGGGCGCTGGCGATGGTCACCGCGTCGCGATCGACATCCACCGCGAGAATCTTGTGGCGCTGGGCGAAGGCGTAGGACATCAACGGCGTGACGGCGGCGACGTTGATCTTCAGCGGATCGATGCGCAGATACGGCTGGCCGGCTTGCTCAGCCAGCCAGGCAGTGAGGGTCTCGAGGTCGAGTTTTTTGCCGGGCCGCTTGTGGTTATCGAACTGCTGGGTGGCGATGAGTTCGAGTGGGTGGGCGTGGAGATTCTGCGCGGCTCGGCGCAGCGTGAGCGCATATTCGGCGTTGTCCTGGTCGAGGTATCCCTGCGCGACGAGGTCACGCAATACTTCGTTCAGATCCAGCCAGCGGTCCTGAGATGATGAGGCGAGGACGGACATGCGGGCTCCTTCGGACGAGACGGCTTACTTCGGTGATGAGCAAGAGTAGTCCCAAGCGTGCCAGTTGTGACGCCCTGCCGGTAGCGAAGCGTTGCCAATATTTTCGGTGCGCTCAACTGGCGGCAAGTGAGACAACCTCGGTTACGACGTGCAAATCACCCATGGGTTCAAGTTCGACCGAGCAAACACTGATCAGGTTGCGCATTTTTTCGCCAATCACCTGAGCGCGGTGCCACGTCATGCCGCCCACCTCGACATTCACCATCAGCATGCCGTCCTGCTGCAGCACGCTGACCTGTTGGGGGATCAGGTACTGCATCGCGAACAGGTTGAGCAGCCGGCAGAGTACGTCAGCTTCTGCCTCGGCAAGGATTTGATAGCGCGACAGGCAGTGAGCGTTGCCGACAGACCAGGCATCGTGGCGAAAGGGGGCGGGGCTGGCGGGTTCGAAATGCGGCATGGGAATCTCCTGACGACCTCGTCGTTGCAATGACGTTGATTGGCAGAAAGTTTTACACGCGGGAAAAGAAATTTCTGATCGAAGATGCGCTGTATTAGGCTATATGGGACTTGTTTATGTGCACTGGACTGCTTTCAGGAATTGACTATGCAAATCGAGCTGGATGCCTACGACCGGAAGATTCTGGCGCTGCTGCAGGAGGATGCGTCGCTGTCCAGCGCGCAGATTGCCGAGCAGGTCGGCCTGTCGCAGTCTCCTTGTTGGCGGCGGATCCAGCGGCTCAAGGAGGAGGGCGTGATCCGGCGGCAGGTGACGCTGCTGGATCGCAAGAAGATTGGCCTGAATACGCAGATTTTTGCAGAGGTAAAGCTCAACGCCCACGGTCGGTCCAATTTCACTGAATTCACCGAAGCGATCCGTGGCTTTCCCGAAGTGCTGGAGTGTTATGTGCTGATGGGGTCGGTGGACTTTTTGCTGCGCATCGTCACGCCGGATATCGAGGCGTATGAGCGATTCTTCTTCGAAAAGCTCTCGCTGGTACCGGGCATTCAGGAAGTGAACTCGACAGTGGCGCTGTCTGAGATCAAATCGACGACGAGCTTGCCGATTGGCCGATAGGGTGCCTCTTCCCGGCTGAAGCTGGTCCTACTGACACAACGCATGCCTTTCGTAGGACCGCTTGCCTTTAGTGGGACCGGCTTCAGCCGGGAAGGCGTAGGTAGGCACACCACAAAAATTGAGGGGCGGCCACTGGCCACTTCCCGGCTGAAGCCGGTCCTACTGACACACGCATGCCTTTCGTAGGACTGGCTTTAGCCGGGAAAGCGTAGGTAGGCACACTGCAAAAATTGAGGGTGCTGTTACTGGCCTCTTCCCGGCTAAAGCCGGTCCTACTGACACACCGCGTGCCTTTCGTAGGACTGGCTTTAGCCGGGAAAGCGTAGGTAGGCACACTGCAAAAACTGAGGGGCGGCCACTGGCCACTTTCCGGCTGAAGCCGGTCCTACTGACACACGCATGCCTTTCGTAGGACTGGCTTTAGCCGGGAAGGCGTCGGTAGGCACACTGCAAAAATTGAGGGTGCTGTTACTGGCCACTTCCCAGCTAAAGCCAGTCCTACTGACACGCCGCGTGCCTTTAGTGGGACTGGCTTCAGCCGGGAAGGCGCCGGTGGACACACCACAAAAATTAAGGTGCGGCCACTGGCCTCTTCCCGGCTGAAGCCGGTCCTACCAAAACAGCGTCAGCCGGTCCTACTGCCAGCGCCTTACAATTTCAACAATGTCTTCCACGCCCGGCTTTGCAGCACGGTGATGGTTTGCTGGACGCGGGCATCGAGGATTTCGTCGGTGATGTCCAGGTGCGCCAGTTGCTCTAGCTTGTTCAACTCGCCGTACAAGCGATCCAGCTCAGGCAGGTCGAGGGCCTGGCGGGCGTAATGCAGCCAGACCTGAAGGCGTTCGATGCGTGGCAGTTGCTCGGCCAGATCTTCCGGCTGCTGCTGGTAGCGCGGCAGGTTCAGCGCGGTGGCTTCGTCACACAGGAAACGCGGTACCCAGCTGCTGAGCATCGCGTGGCCCTGACGATTGCCACGGTTGTTGCGCTCCACCGTCCAGCTGTGCGCCATCAACCAGCGCGAGGTGGTCAGCGAGAACAGACCCCAGCGAGTGTCCTGCAATTCTTCGATGAACTGCTCATGGGCGGCGGCGCGTACGTCGCCGTCTTCCTGGCCAGCCAGCACCAGCGTGCGCCAGTCTTCCAGCAAAGCGTCCAGCGCGGCGCGCAGGTCATGGGTCGTGGCGCGCGGAGCGGCCTGACCGAGGCTGCCGGCCAGAGCGCGCAATTCAGCGAGCACTTCGACCCATTCCTGCAACAGGCTCCAGTGACCGTTGAAACGGTACTGCTCGGCCAGACGCTGGCTGCTGCCGAGCAGGAACCAGGCGATGGCGCTGAACGCGTCGTCTACGGAGAGTTCGCCATGCAGCTCGGGTGACGGCAACTTGATCGAGTAGCTGCTGGCGTCGAACAGGCGATAGCCACGTTCGGCCTTGCTGATATCGCAGGGCATCAGCGGCAGCTTCTCGGCCAGCTCTGCAGCCAATTCCAGCAGCGCAGCAGGGTCGCCTTCGCGCAGTTCAAGCTCCAGCTCGCAGATTTCTTCCTGCTGCTTGCCGGCGACGACCTTGCCCAGGTCCAGCGCCGCTTCGATCACCACCTTGGTCTTGCCACGGCCCCAGGCGATTTCCGCTTTCTCGCGGACGAAATCAGTGGTGAACACCGGCTTGATGGTTTTCTTGTCCAGATCTGCCAGTTGCTCGGGCCAGCATTCGCCGTCGAGCTTCTTCAGGTCCAATTTGGCTTTGGGTACATCCCAGTTGTATTCGTTACGCTCGGACAGGCCCGCCACGCTCTGGCCGCGGGTCTTGAGGGTCTGAATGATTGCGTCGCCGTCGCGGCGCAGGCGCAGCGCAACCTTGGCATGGGCCAGCTCGCGCTCGGGGGTGTCGAAGTACTGATTGAACAGCTCCAACCGCTCCCAGCCGCTCTTGTTGCGCTTCTTCAGCAACGGGTGCTCGCGCAGGGCTATGAGGGTTTCGCGGCTGACGCGGAGTTTGATTTCGGTTTCTTTCTGCATGGCCGGAGAATCCAAACGCTCTATCGCTGATAACGGGGTCGCAGCCGGAATCGACACAGCTGCGTGGGCCGTGCAGTGTACAGGACATCAACCGTGACAGTTTATTCATGCGGGCCAATCGACCTATGATGGCCGGCGTGTCGTACCCCATTACCGGAGTCGCCTATGCCGTTG
This sequence comes from Pseudomonas sp. CFBP 8772, assembly GCF_014841665.1. Classification (NCBI taxonomy): domain Bacteria; kingdom Pseudomonadati; phylum Pseudomonadota; class Gammaproteobacteria; order Pseudomonadales; family Pseudomonadaceae; genus Pseudomonas; species Pseudomonas sp. CFBP 8772. Next base: position 373,877 of record NZ_JACYUI010000002.1, read on the forward strand.
CCGTCCATGAAAGACCAGTTCGCCGCCCTGATCGCCGCGCCGTCTGTGAGCTGTACGCAGCCCGCGCTCGACCAGTCCAATCGCGCCGTCATTGATCTGCTGGCAGGTTGGCTGGGCGATCTGGGTTTTGCCTGCGACATCCAGCACGTGAGCCCTGGCAAATTCAATCTGCTGGCAACGTATGGCACCGGCCCCGGCGGGTTGGTGCTCGCGGGCCACAGCGATACGGTCCCTTACGACGATGCGCTGTGGAAGACCGATCCGCTGAAACTGACCGAAGTCGACGGCAATTGGGTAGGACTGGGCAGCTGCGACATGAAGGGCTTCTTCGCGTTGGCCATTGAGGCGCTTCAGCCGCTGCTCGATCAGCCGTTCAAACAGCCGCTGATCATCCTCGCGACCTGCGATGAAGAAAGCTCCATGGCTGGTGCCAAGGCATTGGCTGCGGCGGGCGGCGTGCTCGGCCGCGCGGCGGTTATTGGCGAGCCGACTCGCCTCAAGCCGGTCCGCCTGCACAAAGGCGTGATGATGGAGCGCATCGAGATTCTCGGCCGCAGCGGTCACTCCTCTGACCCGAGCCTGGGGCGTAGCGCCCTGGAAGCCATGTACGACGCCATTGGCGAACTGAAAGGCCTACGCCGACAGTGGCAGGAGCAATACCGCAATCCGCAGTTCAGCGTGCCTCAACCCACCCTGAACTTCGGTTGCATCCATGGCGGCGACAACCCGAACCGCATCTGCGGGCAATGCTCGCTGGAGTTCGACCTGCGCCCGCTGCCGGGGATGGACCCCGAGGTGCTGCGCGCCGCGATCCGGCAGAAACTGCAGCCCGTCGCCGAACTGCACCAAGTACAGATCGACTACGCGCCGCTGTTTTCGGAGGTGTCTCCCTTTGAAGAACGGGCCGATGCGGAACTGGTGCGAATCGCGGAGCGTCTGACCGGTCATGCGGCCGAAGCAGTGGCATTTGGCACCGAAGCGCCTTATCTTCAGCGCCTTGGTTGTGAAACCATCGTGATGGGGCCCGGGGATATTGCCTGTGCGCACCAGCCCGGTGAGTATCTTGAAATGTCACGTTTGCAGCCTACAGTGCGTCTGTTACGTCAATTGATCGAAAATTACTGCCTGGCTACCCCTTGAGTGCCCTTGAATGCGCCCACGTGCTGGTTGAGTCAGGGCCTGTCTGAGAATTACCCGAAAAGGAGAGTACGCGTGTTGCGATGCCTGTTCCGACGATAACGCTCATGCCGTCTTGAGTGCTTCCACCCCTTCGTCCATCCACTACAGGCTCCTTTCGGATATGCCCGATTACGTCAATTGGCTCCGCCACGCGTCTCCCTACATCAATGCCCACCGGGATTGCACCTTCGTCGTTATGCTTCCGGGCGATGGCGTGGCGCACCCGAACTTCGGCAATATCGTCCACGACCTCGTGTTGCTGCACAGCCTCGGCGTGCGCCTCGTGCTGGTTTACGGCTCCCGCCCGCAGATCGAAAGCCGCTTGCAGGCCCGTGGCCTGACGCCGCATTTCCATCACGACATGCGCGTGACTGATTTCGCCACCCTTGAATGCGTGATCGACGCCGTCGGCGCCCTGCGAATTGCCATCGAGGCGCGTTTGTCGATGGACATGGCCGCTTCGCCGATGCAGGGCTCGCGGTTGCGCGTGACCGGTGGCAACTTCGTCACGGCGCGCCCGATCGGCGTCCTCGAGGGCGTCGATTTCCAGCACACCGGCGAAGTGCGCCGTATCGACCGCAAGGGTATTAGCCGGCTGCTCGACGAACGCTCCATCGTGTTGCTTTCACCGCTGGGTTACTCGCCCACCGGCGAGATCTTCAACCTGGCCTGCGAAGACGTCGCGACGCGCGCGGCCATTGATCTGGGGGCGGAAAAGCTGCTGCTGTTTGGCGCCGAGTCAGGCTTGCTGGACGAGCAGGGCCGATTGGTCCGTGAGCTGCGTCCACAACAGGTCCCCGCGCACCTACAGCGCCTGGGCAGCAACTACCAGGCGGAACTGCTGGATGCCGCGGCCCAGGCCTGTCGCGGTGGTGTGGCGCGCAGCCATATCGTCAGCTATGCCGAAGACGGCGCGCTGCTCTCCGAGCTGTTCACCCGAGCCGGCGGCGGGACACTGGTGGCCCAGGAGCAGTTCGAGCTGGTGCGCGAAGCGTCGATCGGCGATGTCGGCGGGCTCATCGACCTCATCACGCCGTTGGAAGAGCAGGGCATCCTGGTGCGTCGGTCGCGGGAAGTGCTGGAGCGGGAAATCGAGCAGTTCAGCGTGGTTGAGCGCGAAGGCCTGATCATCGCCTGCGCGGCGCTGTACCCGATTGCCGATTCCGACGCGGGTGAGTTGGCATGTCTGGCAGTGAATCCCGAGTATCGCCACGGCGGGCGCGGCGACGAGCTGCTTGAACGCATCGAAGAACGCGCCCGGGCGCTGGGTCTGAAAACCCTGTTCGTCCTCACCACGCGTACGGCGCACTGGTTCCAGGAGCGCGGTTTCGAGGCCAGCAGCGTCGATCGCCTGCCCAGCGCACGTGCGTCACTGTACAACTACCAGCGTAATTCGAAGATTTTCGAGAAGGCGATCTAAGCGAAGCGCGTCAGGGCCTGAAGCCTGACGCGCATTTTCGGTTCGATACAACCCTTGTGGGAGCGAGCTTGCTCGCGAAGGGGCAGGTCAGACGATACATCTCCCTCGCCTGAGACACCGCTTTCGCGAGCAAGGTGGAGCGCCACCCCGGTCGTCCCACCGTTTGCAACGGGTCTGGCGTCAGTTGCTGATCGCCAGAATGCTCGCCTGATACGCACCCACGAACGTGTCGAAATCCACTTTCTCTTCGGTCTGTTCCAGCTCCGCTTGCTGAGCCAGGGACTCACGCGCCTTGCTCTCAAAATGCGTCTGGTCCTCTGCGCTCAGCGGATTGCTGCGGAAATGATCAGCGTGAACCTGTGACTGGCGCAGCGAGAAGGCCGTGAAGCCTTCCTTGTGCTCGGTCATGGCCGCCAGCACCTGTGCCGAAGGCGTCAGGGAGGCGTCCGCCACTTTCGCGCGCTGAGCGTCCAGCGATTTGACGTGCTGATCCGTGCCCTGGCTGGCATCGAGCAGTTCACAGATCGGCCTGATCGTGTCCAGCATCTCGTTGGCCCAGACTTTCAAGTCGATCGTCGTATCGTTGCGGTTCAGTTGCAGGCCGGGACGGCGACCTTCCTTGACCACGGTCAGGAAGTTCGTGCTGGCGTTGCCGCACTCGTTGCTCGCCAGCTGCGGGCTGTCGTGCAGCGCGCAATACAGAATGAACGCATCGATGAAGCGCGATTGCTCAAGGTCGATGCCCACCGGCAGGAACGGGTTGATGTCCAGGCAACGGACTTCCACGTACTGCACCCCGCGCGCGACGAGCGCCTGAATCGGACGCTCACCGGAATAGGTGACGCGTTTCGGGCGGATCGTCGAGTAGTACTCGTTCTCGATCTGCAGCACGTTGGTGTTCAGCTGAATCCACTCGCCATCCTTGTGCGTGCCGATTTCGACGTAAGGCGCGTAGGGCGTTGCCACCGCGCGGCGCAGGCTATCGGTGTACGTCAGCAGGTCGTTGTAGCAGGGCGTCAGGTCCGCCTGGGCGTTGCTTTGGTAACCCAGATCGCTCATCCGCAGGCTGGTCGCGTACGGCAGATACAGCGTTTCGGCGTCAAATTGCTCAAGCTGATGCGAGCGGCCGCGCAGGAAACTGGCATCCAGCGCCGGCGACGCGCCGAACAGGTACATCAGCAGCCAGCTGTAACGACGGAAGTTGCGAATCAGGCCGATATAGCTCTCGGACTGGAAATCGCGGTCATCGCCTTCGAATTTCGCGTCTTGCTTGAGCACGGGCCAGATGGCTTCGGGCAGCGAGAAGTTGTAGTGAATGCCGGCAATGCACTGCATGGTTTTGCCGTAACGCAAGGCAAGGCCCTGACGGTAGACGTACTTGAGCTTGCCGATGTTGGAGGTGCCGTAATAGGCGATCGGAATATCTGCTTCGGCCGGCAGCGGGCACGGCATCGAAGGGCTCCAGATGTATTCGCTGCCCAGTTTGCTGTACGCGAAGCGATGGATTTTATCCAGGCTTTCCAGCGTTTGAGCAGGGTCGGCCAGGGCGGGAGTGATGAACTCCAGCAGCGACTCGGAGTAATCGGTGGTGATTTGCTCGTTGGTCAGCGCCGCGCCGAGGGCTTCAGGGTGCGGGGTTTGTGCCAGACGGCCTTCGCCCGTAACGCGCAGGCATTCACGCTCGATGCCGTGCAAGCACTTCTCCAGAAGGGAGAGGTTGGAGTGCTCGCCAAGCAGAGTCAGGCGGCGGTTGAGAAGTTCGCTCAAGTTGGAATCCTTCACGCGTCAGTCGGCCCTATATGGGGGCGATATGGCGGTCTACAAGGGTGAAGAAAGGAACTGGCGTTTTCGCCTCGTCGATGGCCCTAACGCCGATGCCCGTCGCTGATCGTTCCTACAAGGAAATCAGATAATTTCGACACTGCTGAACAGTGCCGAAATTAACTCATAACGCTATCGGACAGCTAGACGATCGCAAACGTGCCCTGCGCTTTGGCAACCAGCTTGTCGTTCTGGCGAACGTCGGCTTCGACCACCAGGGTTCGGCGTCCGGCATGCAGCACGGTGCTGGTGCAGATGACTTCACCCTCGGCCACAGCACGCATGTAATTGATTTTGCATTCCACGGTGACACTTTGCTTGTCGAAGCCGTGGGTGCTGGAGCAGGCCAGCCCCATGGTGATGTCTACCAGACTGAACAGCGCGCCGCCGTGCATGACATTGCCGCGATTGCGCAGGTGCGGCTCCAGCGGCAAGGCCACGACGGCGACACCTTCATTCAACTGCACCACCCGGCAGCCGAGCGTCTTGAAGTAGGCGCTCTGAGTCAATTCATCAGGGATATCCATCAGCGCTTCTTCAATTGCTTGGCGTTGGCGAACAGCGACGCCATCGGATTGTTGCTCGGCGCCGGGGTGGGGGCTTCCTTACGGGGGGCATTGCTGTGCTGCTGGCGCGGCGCCGCACCAGGACGGGCACCGCGAGCGCCGTCGACTTTCTCGCCCGGCGTGTCGCTCATGCGCATCGACAGACCGACGCGCTTACGCGGAATGTCCACTTCCATCACCTTGACCTTCACCACATCGCCGGCTTTGACCGCTTCGCGAGGGTCCTTGATGAATTTCTCCGAAAGCGCAGAGATGTGCACCAAACCGTCCTGATGCACGCCGATATCAACGAACGCACCAAAGTTGGTAACGTTGGTGACTACGCCTTCGAGGATCATGCCCGGCTGAAGGTCCTTCAAGTCTTCAACGCCGTCCTGAAACTCAGCGGTCTTGAATCCCGGACGCGGATCGCGGCCCGGTTTTTCCAGTTCTTGAAGGATGTCGGTGACGGTCGGCAGGCCGAAGGTTTCGTCTGTGAATTTCTTCGGGTCGAGACGCTTCAGAAAGCCTGCATCGCCGATCAGCGAGCGGATGTCGCGATCGGTCTGGGCGGCAATGCGCTGCACCAGGGGGTACGCCTCAGGGTGAACGGCGGACGAGTCCAGCGGGTTGTCACCGTTCATGACGCGCAGAAAGCCTGCGGCCTGTTCGAAGGTTTTCTCGCCCAGGCGCGGGACTTTCTTCAGCGCCGCACGGGTCTTGAACGCGCCATTCTGGTCGCGGTGGGAAACGATATTCTGCGCCAGCGTGGTGTTCAGGCCGGAAATCCGCGCCAGCAGGGCCACGGAGGCGGTGTTCACATCCACACCCACGGCGTTCACGCAGTCTTCTACCACCGCGTCGAGGCCGCGGGCGAGTTTGAGTTGTGAGACGTCATGCTGGTACTGGCCAACACCAATGGATTTCGGGTCGATTTTCACCAGTTCGGCAAGCGGGTCCTGCAAGCGGCGGGCGATGGACACCGCGCCACGGATCGAAACGTCGAGGTCCGGGAATTCCTTGGCAGCGAGTTCCGAAGCCGAGTACACCGAAGCGCCGGCTTCAGAGACCATGACTTTGGTCATCTTCAGACCTGGATACTTTTTGATCAGATCGCCGGCTAGCTTGTCGGTTTCGCGGCTTGCGGTGCCGTTGCCGATCGCGATCAGGTCAACGGAATGCTTGGCGCACAGGGCTGCCAGCACGGCGATCGTCTGATCCCACTGGTTTTTTGGTACGTGCGGGTAGACCGTGGCGTAGTCCAGCAGTTTGCCGGTGCTGTCGACCACGGCGACCTTGCAGCCGGTGCGCAGGCCCGGGTCGAGGCCCAGCGTTGCGCGGGGTCCTGCTGGCGCGGCCAACAACAGGTCGTGCAGGTTGTGAGCGAATACGTTGATCGCTTCGGTCTCGGCACCTTCGCGCAGCTCGCCGAGCAGGTCGGTTTCGAGGCTGGAGTACAGCTTGACCTTCCAGGTCCAGCGCACGACTTCGGCCAGCCACTTGTCTGCAGGGCGGTTCTGGTTCTGCAGGCCGAAGCGCTCGCTGATCATCATTTCGCAGGGGTGCAGGGTGCCGGGCAATTCTTCCCCGACTTTCAGCGCCGAGCTCAGCACGCCCTCGTTGCGACCCCGAAAGATCGCCAGCGCGCGGTGCGACGGCATGCTCTTGAGCGGCTCGTCGTGTTCGAAGTAATCGCGGAATTTGGCGCCTTCTTCCTCTTTACCCGGGACCACCCGGGCACTGATCACGGCTTCGTGCTTGAGGAAGCTGCGCAGCTTCTCCAGCAGCGTCGCGTCTTCGGCAAAGCGCTCCATCAGAATGTATTTGGCGCCTTCGAGCACGGCCTTGACGTCGGCGAAGCCTTTCTCGGCATCGACGAATCGCGCGGCTTCGGCTTCGGGAGTAAGCGTCGGGTCGTTGAAGATCCCGTCGGCCAGCTCGCCCAGGCCGGCTTCCAGCGCGATCTGGCCTTTGGTGCGGCGCTTCTGCTTGTACGGCAGATACAAGTCTTCAAGGCGGGTCTTGGTGTCGGCGAGCTTGATGTCGCGCGCCAGTTCAGGGGTCAGCTTGCCTTGCTCTTCGATGCTGGCAAGGATGCTGATGCGGCGCTCGTCGAGTTCGCGCAGGTAGCGCAGGCGCTCTTCCAGATGACGCAGCTGCGTGTCATCGAGGCTGCCAGTGACTTCCTTGCGGTAACGAGCGATGAAAGGCACCGTTGAGCCTTCATCCAGTAGCGCGACGGCCGCTTCGACCTGTTGCGGGCGGACGCCGAGTTCCTCGGCGATGCGGCTGTTGATACTGTCCATAAAACCACCTGGCAAATGTGTGTGCATAAAATCAGCGGCTGGCGAACCGCCTTGAACGAGCGTTGCCTGACCTTGAGGGCGGCGCATTATACCCAGTGAGCCTTGAATAGGGGATTGCCCGGTCGATACGCCGGTTTCAGCCCGCGTAGCCGCCGTGAATCAGCCTTAAGTGACTCAACGAGAGCACCCATGTGGATTCAGGAAAAATCTGCTAACAATGCACACGGTGCGCATCACTGCAGCTACGCCATAATGCGCGCCGAGATCAAAGGAGCTTCCAATGAGCAGCACTGCACAAACGGCTGAAGGCGAGAAAATCCTCATCGTTGACGATGACCCGGGCTTGAGCAGCCTGCTAGAACGCTTTTTCAACAGCAAGGGCTACCGCGCCCGGGCTGTGCCCAACGTGGAGCAAATGGATCGGCTGCTGGCGCGCGAAGTGTTTCACCTCGTGGTGCTGGACCTGATGCTGCCGGGCGAAGACGGGCTGTCCGCCTGCCGCCGCCTGCGCGCCGCGAACAATCAAGTCCCTATCATCATGCTCACCGCCAAGGGCGACGAGCTCAGTCGCATCAAGGGCCTCGAGCTCGGCGCTGATGACTACCTCGCAAAACCTTTCAACCCTGACGAACTGATGGCCCGCGTTCGCGCTGTGCTGCGTCGTCAATCCGCACCCGTACCTGGCGCGCCTGCCACGGAAGACGAAACCGTCACCTTTGGCGACTACGCTCTGTCCCTCGCCACCCGCGAGCTCAAGCGTGGCGACGAAGTGCACATGCTCACGACCGGTGAATTCGCCGTGTTGAAGGCATTGGTCATGCACGCCCGTGAGCCGCTGACGCGAGACAAGCTGATGAACCTGGCTCGGGGCCGTGAGTGGGACGCTCTGGAGCGCTCCATCGATGTCCAGATCTCCCGTCTGCGCCGTCTGATTGAAGTGGACGCTGCCAAGCCGCGTTACATTCAGACGGTCTGGGGAGTGGGTTATGTTTTCGTGCCAGACGGTGCCAACAAGCAGTAACAGCAAGTTCGACGGTAACCTGCCGGGCCTGTCTCACGCCCGCCTACGTTAGCCAGTCACCTCGATGTTCGCGAAAGCGGCCATTGGCGTGACTGGTTTTTGCTGTGTCATGTGTTCCGCAAATTCGCGAGCCCGGCTCGCTTCCGCAAAGTGTGTAGCTGCTGTTATGAAGACACCGCTCTGGTTCCCGCAAAGTTTTTTCTCCCGCACCCTGTGGCTGGTGCTCATTGTCGTGCTGTTTTCGAAGGCGCTGACCCTCGTCTATTTGCTGATGAACGAGGATGTTCTGGTCGATCGTCAATACAGCCACGGCGTTGCACTCACTTTGCGGGCTTACTGGGCGGCCGATGAGAGTGACCGGCAGACCATCGCTGACGCCGCCGGACTGATCCGCGTGGTGGGCGGTGGTGTACCGGAAGGCGAGCAGCACTGGCCGTACTCCGAAATCTACCAACGGCAGATGCAGGATGAGCTGGGCGCGGACACCGAGGTGCGCCTGCGTGTCCACGCGCCCCCCGCGCTATGGGTGAGGGCGCCGAGTCTTGGCGATGGCTGGCTGAAAGTGCCGCTGTACCCGCATCCGTTGCGCGGGCAGAAAATCTGGAGCGTGCTGGGCTGGTTCCTGGCGATCGGATTACTCTCGACGGCCTCGGCCTGGATCTTCGTCAGCCAGCTCAATCAGCCGCTCAAGCGCCTGGTGTTTGCGGCCCGCCAATTGGGCCAGGGCCGCAGCGTGCGTTTGCCGGTGGGTGACACGCCCAGCGAGATAACCGAGGTCTACCGCGCGTTCAACCAGATGGCCGAAGACGTGGAGCAGGCCGGGCAGGAGCGCGAACTGATGCTGGCCGGGGTGTCTCACGATTTGCGGACGCCGCTGACCCGGCTGCGTCTGTCCCTTGAGCTGATGCCGACCAATAACGAGTTCATGGAAGGCATGGTTCGCGACATCGAAGACATGGACGCGATCCTCGATCAATTCCTGGCATTCATCCGGGACGGGCGTGATGAAGAGGTCGAAGAAGTCGATCTGGTCGAGCTGGTCCATGAAGTCGTCGCGCCGTACAACAACCCGGTGGAGCAAGTACGGCTGTGCCTGGAGTCCATTCCGCCTTTCCCGTTGCGACGGGTTTCCATGAAACGTTTGCTCAACAACCTCATTGGCAATGCGATGCACCATGCCGGTGACGGGGTTGAAGTCGCGGCCTATGTTTCCGGCGACAGCGGCGCGCCCTACGTGGTGCTGAGTGTGCTGGACAGGGGCATGGGGATCGATCCGTCGGAGCTGGAAGGTATTTTCAATCCCTTCATCCGTGGTGACCGCGCCAGAAGCGGCAAGGGGACAGGGCTTGGCCTGGCGATCGTCAAGCGCATTGCCGCAATGCACGGCGGTAATGTCGAGCTGCGTAATCGTTCGGGAGGCGGGCTGGAGGCCAGAGTTCGCCTGCCGTTGGGGTTGTTGCTGCCGCGGGATGCCGATTGATTCGTTCGTGATTCTGCCTGGAGGCCGTGGGCGGGTGGGGTACTCGCGACCATAGCCTCCGTGCAGAGACGGGCTTGGGGGTTATCCTTTGCCTTTGGTGCGGGTCATGTGCGGCCCGCCGTTTTTCTCGATGTACTCGATGATTATCCCCGCGACATCCTTGCCGGTGGTGGTTTCAATGCCTTCAAGACCTGGCGATGAGTTCACCTCCATCACCAGTGGCCCGTGGTTGGAACGCAGGATATCGACGCCTGCCACACTCAGGCCCATGACCTTGGCCGCGCGAATGGCTGTCATGCGCTCTTCCGGGGTGATCTTGATGAGGCTGGCGGTGCCGCCGCGATGCAGGTTGGAGCGGAACTCCCCCGGTTTCGCCTGGCGCTTCATCGACGCAATGACCTTGTCACCCACCACGAAGCAGCGGATATCGGCGCCACCGGCTTCTTTGATGTACTCCTGCACCATGATGTCCTGTTTCAGCCCCATGAAGGCCTCAATCACGGATTCGGCCGCGGTCGCGGTTTCGCACAGCACCACGCCAATACCTTGCGTCCCCTCGAGCACCTTGATTACCAGAGGCGCGCCGTTGACCATCTGGATCAGGTCAGGGATGTCATCCGGTGAGTGGGCGAAGCCGGTGACGGGCAAGCCAATGCCTCGACGTGACAACAGCTGCAGCGAGCGCAGCTTGTCGCGGGAGCGCGCGATGGCGACGGATTCGTTGAGCGGGAACACGCCCATCATTTCAAACTGACGCAGCACGGCGCAGCCGTAGAAGGTCACGGAGGCGCCGATGCGGGGTATCACCGCATCAAAGCCTTCCAGGGGTTTTCCTCGGTAGTGGATCTGCGGCTTATGACTGGCAATGTTCATATAGGCGCGCAGGGTATCGACCACCACGACCTCATGGCCGCGCTGGATTCCAGCTTCGACCAGACGACGAGTTGAATACAGACGCGGGTTTCGCGAAAGCACAGCGATCTTCATGCAGCACCTGTGGCAGAGAGATTTGAAGCCGGGAACACCGGCTTGTCCTGAATATATGTCACACCCGGATTGACCACCAACTGGCCGTCAATCAGGGCTTTGGAACCCAGCAGCAGCCGGTAGCGCATGGCCTTGCGGCAGGCCAGCGTGAATTCCACCGGCCAGACCCTGTCCCCCAGCGCCAGCGTCGTACGAATAACGTAGCGAACCTGGGCGTGGCCGTTGGAGCTTTTGATGGTTTTCATCGCCACCAATTGAGCCTCACAGCGACGGTGACGCAGCTGCACCACCGTCCCCAGATGAGCGTTGAAGCGCACCCATTTCTCACCGTCCCGTTCGAACGGCTCTATTTCTGTCGCGTGCAGGCTGGAAGTGCTGGCACCGGTGTCGATTTTTGCGCGCAGCCCGGCGACGCCCAGATGGGGCAAAGCCACCCATTCGCGCAGGCCGATGACTGTCAGATGGTCAAATGTTTTCAAATCGGTTCCGTTCGTTTACACGTTCTGCCAGGCGCCGGCATCGATGTGCGCCAGCGCCTGGAATGCAGGCTTGGCGAACCAGTAGCCCTGCATGAGGTAAATGTTGCAGTCGGCGAGGAAGTCCCGTTCGCCCGCATCTTCGATGCCTTCGGCGATCACTGTAACGTTCAGGTCCGTACACATTGTGACAATGCCGCGCACGATGGCCTGCCGTGCAGGGTCCAGATGGACGTTGCGCACCAGGGCCATGTCGAGCTTGATCAGGTCAGGCTGAAAGTCGGCGAGGAGGGTGAGTCCGGAGTGCCCGGCGCCAAAGTCGTCGATGGCGGTCTTGAAGCCGAACTGGCGGTACTCCCGAAGAATGTTGGTCAGGTGGCTGTTGCTGCAGACGTGCTCGGTTTCGACGGTCTCGAAGATCAACCGGTCCAGCGGAAAGTTGTGGGCGCGGGCCGCTTCAAGGGTGCTGCGAATGCACAGGTCGGGGCGATACACCGCGTTGGGCAGGAAGTTGATCGACAGGTATTCGTCCATTCCCAGCCGGGCGGCAGTTGAAATCGCGCGGGTTCGGCACAATTGATCGAAACGGTAACGGTTGGTGTCGTCGATCTGGTTCAGGACAGACAGGGCACCCTCGCCGTTGACGCCTCGTACCAACGCCTCGTGAGCGAATACCGAGCGGTCGCGGACGTCCACGATGGGCTGATAGGCGAATTCAAATTCGAAATCCAGTGCGGAGCTTTCTCTGCAGCCCTGGCACCCACCAGTCAATGACGTTGGGAAGTCTGTCACGTCGTTCTCCTGAAGCCGGCGCTTTAGTCTGGTGGGCAGTGTAAACGAGGGTGGCGGTTACTGCGTCCCCGGCGTGACGTAGTACGATTCTGACCATTACACGATTGAGGAATTCAGATGACACAGAAGTCAGACGAGGACGACAAAGTCCGTCTGGACAAATGGCTTTGGGCGGCGCGTTTCTTCAAGACGCGTGCGCTGGCAAAAGCCGCCATTGAAAGCGGTAAGGTTCATTGCCGCGGCGAGCGTTGCAAGCCGGGGAAAGAGCCGCGGGTAGGGGACGAGTTCCAGATCAGAGCGGGTTTCGATGAGCGGACCGTTGTGGTCCAGGCGTTGTCGATTGTCCGCCGTGGCGCCCCCGAGGCGCAGTTGCTGTACAGCGAAACCCCGGAGAGCCTCGCCAAACGCGAGCAAGCCGCCGAGATGCGCAAGGCCGGAAGCCTGGGCGTGACCACTGACGGCAGGCCGACCAAAAAGCAGCGTCGGCAATTGTTTCATTTTCGTTCGGGTGACGACTGACGATCTCGCCGCTTTCCGGGATCGCGCATTGATCGACCCCGGACTGCTCTGTAGCAACAGGCAGCTTACAAATGAGAGCCCTGCTTCATGATGCTCAGGCATTTGAGCAGCGGCAGGCGGCCCATCACGTTGAAGACTGGTGCCGTCAGTCGAAACAGAACCCCGGTAACGGTGGCCACGAACGGGGTGTAGCAGCTCCAGCCCAGCGCGAGCAATGCGATCATTACACCGCCAATGTAGTCGTCCTGACCCCAATGGGCCCCGGCGACCAGGCGCGGCATCATGAACAGAAACGCCAGGGCCCAGATGACCACGCGCTGGCCGACTGTGCGGCTGTAGACGCTCATGAACATCGCCCAGATCAGCAGCACCGAAGCGTGGTCGCCCGGGAAGCTCTGGCTGGAACGATCCTTGAGCTGCCACTTGTCCTCCAGCTCCGGGAATATGTCGCTGAGCTTGATGGCATCGGGGATCATCACTGACGCGCTGTCATGTTGCAGCGCGCTGTGGTCGATGATTTTGGAAAACACCGTGCGGATGATCAGCAGCAGGATCAGCGTGAGCACAAAGCCGATCAGCGCGGCACGCGTTTGCAAGGATTTGAACACCCAGTCGCCCTTTATGAGCAGCGTGAGCAGAATCAGGCCGACGACGATGTCGAAGGGTCGCATGCTGGCAATCGTCCAGACCCACAGCCACGCCTTGTTTTGCTCAAGCGGGCGGTTCAGCAAGTGAAACAGGCCTTCGTCGAAGTGCGTGAAAGCCGCGTGTCCCGTGGGCCACACCCACAGCAGTAGCAGGCCCAGCGCCACCAGATTACACAGCAGGAATTTTTTGGCGTTCCACTTGGGTTGGAACAATGCGGGATAGTCCATAAAATGCCCCCATCGGCATGGCAGTGCACCAAGCGGTGCGAAACCGCGCTTTATAGGCGCTTGTCATCATTTTGTCATCCATTCAGATACCTTCTCCTATGTCAGACTTTGCGGATACCGATTACACCCAGCGTTTCATCTTTGACGAGAGCGACGTGCGCGGCGAGCTCGTGGCCCTTGAGCGCAGCTACGCCGAGGTCCTTGCCAAGCACCCGTATCCCGAGCCAGTGGCTCAGTTGCTCGGCGAAATGCTCGCCGCCGCTGCGCTGTTGGTGGGCACGCTGAAGTTCGACGGCCTGCTGGTTCTACAGGCTCGGTCCCTTGGACCGGTGTCGTTGCTGATGGTCGAGTGCTCCAGCGAGCGTGAACTGCGCGGGATTGCGCGTTACGACGAGGCCTTGGTGAAGCCGGACGCCACGCTGCTCGACCTGATGCCCGATGGCGACCTGACCATGACCATCGACCCGCGTCAGGGCAAACGCTATCAGGGCATCGTGGGCCTGGACGGCGTCGACCTGTCGGCCTGCCTGTCCGAATACTTTGTGATGTCGGAGCAATTGCCGACGCGTTTCTGGATCAAGGCCGACGGCAAACGCGCACGTGGGCTGCTGCTGCAACAACTGCCGGCTGAGAAGCTGAAAGATCAGGATGAGCGTGAAGCCAGCTGGCAGCATGTCAATGTGCTGGTTGACACCCTGACCGCCGAAGAACTGCTCAGCCTGACCAACGAAACCGTGTTGAAACGCCTGTTCCACGAAGACGTCGTGCGGATGTTCGACGTCCAGCCACTGGTGTTCCGTTGCAGCTGCTCGCGCGAACGTTCTGGCAATGCGTTGGTCAGTCTTGGTCTGGAAGATGCACAGCAGTTGGTGATCGAGCATCACGGTGCGGTGGAGATCGACTGTCAGTTCTGCAATCAGCGCTATCTGTTCGATGCAACGGATGTAGCGCAGCTGTTTGCAGGGGGCGGGGTAGATACCCCTTCCGATACCCGCCATTAATGTAGTGCGGGTCCTGCGCTGAAAGCTTTCCGCCCGGCCCGCTTGACTCTTCTTCATGTAGTTCTGACAGGAGGGCCCTACCTTTTTTGGGCTTTTCTGGCATAATCCGGCCACTTTTTAGCTGTAGTAGTGTTGGTTTTTCTACTACAAAACGTTTGGAGCACTCGGCCATCGAGCCGACGGGGAATCTCATGACGCAAGCCAATAACGCCGTTCACACCGATCTCAGTGTCGACGATCTGGTTAAAGAAGCCCTCAAACGCGAAGAAGGCGTGCTGTCCGATACTGGCGCACTCGTCGTGGAAACAGGCCACCGCACAGGCCGCTCGCCTGTCGACCGCTTCATCGTAGACGAACCCTCCACCCAGGCTGCGATCGCCTGGGGGCCGATCAACCGCAAGTTCCCGGCCGACAAGTTCGATGCCCTATGGGCGCGTGTCGAGGCGTTCAACAACGCTCAGGAACACTTCGTTTCCCACGTGCACGTAGGCGCCGCCGAAGATCACTACCTTGCGGTCAAGATGACCACGCAGACTGCCTGGCAGAACCTGTTCGGTCGCTGCCTGTTCATCAATCCGGCCCAGTACAACCCGGCCGGCCGTGAAGAATGGCAAGTGCTCAACGTGGCTAACTTCGAGTGCGTGCCTGAGCGTGACGGCACCAACTCCGACGGTTGCGTCATCATCAACTTCGCCCAGAAGAAGGTCCTCATTGCCGGTATGCGTTACGCCGGTGAAATGAAGAAAGCCATGTTCTCGGTGCAGAACTTCCTGCTGCCGGCTTCCGATGTGCTGCCAATGCACTGCGCGGCCAATATCGGTGAAGACGGCGACGTGACACTGTTCTTCGGTCTGTCCGGCACCGGTAAAACCACGCTGTCCGCCGACGAGACCCGTTACCTGATCGGTGACGACGAACACGGCTGGGGCGAAGGCGTTGTCTTCAACATCGAAGGCGGTTGCTATGCCAAGTGCATCGACCTCTCCGAGAAGAACGAGCCGGTTATCTGGAAGGCCATCAAGCACGGCGCCGTGCTGGAAAACGTGGTGCTGGACGCAGCCGGTCATGCCGACTACGCCGACGGCAGCCTGACTCAGAACAGCCGCGCCGCTTACCCGCTCGAGCACGTTGAAAAGCGTTCCGAGAAGAACCTGGGCGGCGAGCCAAACGCGGTGATCTTCCTGACCTGCGACCTGACTGGCGTGCTGCCGCCGGTGTCGATCCTCAGCGAAGAACAAGCGGCCTACCACTTCCTGTCGGGTTACACCGCACTGGTCGGTTCCACTGAAATGGGTTCGGGCGCCGGCATCAAGTCGACGTTCTCTACCTGCTTCGGCGCACCGTTCTTCCCGCGTCCGGCGGGCGAATACGCAGAGCTGCTGATCAAGCGCATCCGCGGTTTCGGCTCCAAGGTCTACCTGGTCAACACCGGCTGGACCGGCGGCGGCTACGGTGTTGGCAAACGCTTCAACATTCCGACCACCCGTGGCGTCATCGCGGCCATTCAGAGCGGCGCGTTGATCGGTGCAGAAACCGAGCACCTCGACACCGTCAACCTGGACGTCCCGACCTCCGTGCCAGGCGTCGAAACCGGACTGCTCAACCCGCGCAACACCTGGGCTGACAAAGCGGCGTACGACGAAGCCGCCAAAGCACTGGCCGGCCTGTTCATCGAGAACTTCAAGAAGTTCGAAGTGAGCGACGCGATCAAGGCAGCGGGCCCGAAGCTGTAAGATCGGTACCTGCTAAAAAGAAACCGCCCTTCGGGGCGGTTTTTTTACACCTGCGCGCTAGCTAGCCGCCAGTCTTCGTCGTCACCGGAAAGTCCTGGGTGATGTCGAAGCTGCCCTTCGCCACAACGCTCTTCGCATTACACAGCTTGGCATCGAACCCCGGGTGGCGTTCGCCGTGCTCGGCCGCGTACGCAGCGGCTTCCCGAGTACATTCGTCGGTGGGCTGTTCAGGGGAAAGCGCCGCGTTGAACTGGAACGTGCCGATCAACCGATAGCGGTCGAGCAGTTTGTTGGGGGAGGTGAGTTTCTCGATTTTGCTGAAGACGAGCTGGACGTTGCTGTTGCCCCCACCCTTGTCCGTGTCGAAATACTGATAGTACGAACCGGTGTCGTAGGACGCGCTGTTTTCATCGTGGGCCACTTCGACGCGGCCACCCTGAAACATGATCGCTTTCTTCTCTTGATCAGGGTTGTCGAAAGAGAACCCGAGGATAGGGCCGATGCTCACCTCATTGCGGTCGCCTTCGGCTTCCTGATCCGCGCTGAGTGTCAGCCAGTTGGAGCCGGGCAGTTTGCCGGGCAGGAAGCCAACGGCTACTTGATCGCCTTTTGCCTCGTAGTGCAGGTTGAGCGCGCCACTGACGTCGACAATCATGCTCTTCTGAAGGGTCGACGCACTTGCGGTCGCCGTCCCGGCTGTCTTGGCTTCATCGCCGCAGCCCGAAAGAAGAGCGGCGGTGACTGCGAGTAACAGCGGTAGCAGGCGTGTATGGGTTCGCGGGGCTGCTTGAGGCATGTTGTTCCGTCCGTAATCGCTGCGGTTGTCTCTGACTCTAGCCTCCTATGACCGCAGAATGCGCCGGCGGGTCAATGAGGCGATGACAAAAAACGGAACGAAGAAACCGCCCTCAGTGGGGGCGGTTTCTTGGGGAATTCTTTTTCGCCAGCGCAGCGCTCAGCCAGGAGGGCGTTGGCGTTGATCCGTGCAGTCAGAAACCTGAACGGCGGGACGCGTTATGGCTGTGGATCGAACCTCAAGAGATATCTTTGTACGCGCTGGCTCCTTTCGCGAGGTTCGCCGCCAGTCCTTCCGCAGGTTTAAACGGCGTTCCCGCTACCATGCTGAAACCGGTTCCCTTGTCGGCATAACTGACATACCGCTCTGTTTTGTGGTCTTCAACCAAAACAGTGTATGAGTGGCTTCGCATCTTGATGAACTTGGCTTCATGCATAACGATACTTTGGTGCAGTTTGCCAATGTCGATGGCCGACAAGTTGAGTTTTCTTTGTAACTTCGTTCCCCATCGGGTCAGACACACTTCGGCGTAATGCCGCACCAACTTACCAGGCTCTGTCAGGTCACCTGGCCCACTCGCTCCCGAGAGCGACGCGTTACCCACCAGCGTCGCGTGACGTCCGGCCATGGGATAGATGCTGACTTTGGTCTTGGGAGCTGTTTTAGGAATGATGCAGGAAAATCCTTTAGAGCGTTCGTCGCGGGCGTAGAACGCCACATATTCTTTGACGTTGCTGCCGAGAGAAACTTTTTCAAGCTGATAATTAAAGGGGCCGGGCACCGGGTCCACCGCAAATATGTTGACCGGTATATGACGCGTGGCCGGATTAGCCAGCAGCGCATTGGCGAGCATGTGACAACTGACGCCGCCACGACTCCAGCCCACCAGATTGATTTGCTTTGGGATCAAGCCGCCTTTTCTCAGGTTCTTGATCAGCTGTTGCTGGAGTTCCTGCGGGCTGATGCGATTGCCGTAGTCGTACTGCCGCCAGAACCACGAGCCGTGCGCCTGGGCGTCGGGAATAGGCACATCGGCTCGCTTGAGGCGCTGGTAATCGGCTTCCGACAGCTTGGTTCTTTGCCAGTCGAATTTGCCCTGAATGATGTTGACGGCATGCTGCACATTCTCGTGCCAGCCTTTGCCGAAAGCGGGGCCAGTCCACCCGAATGCTTTGGGTTCGGTGAACAGCTCATCGGCCTGCATATTGCCGCTACCC
This sequence comes from Pseudomonas sp. CFBP 8772, assembly GCF_014841665.1. Taxonomy (NCBI): domain Bacteria; kingdom Pseudomonadati; phylum Pseudomonadota; class Gammaproteobacteria; order Pseudomonadales; family Pseudomonadaceae; genus Pseudomonas; species Pseudomonas sp. CFBP 8772. The sequence continues at coordinate 392,045 of NZ_JACYUI010000002.1, forward strand.
GGCCCGTCAATGACGATCCACTCGGCGAACTCGTGACCGTCGATGTTATTGGCCAGCGTCGCGACCAGCTCACCGTTCCAGTAGTTCTTGTGCAGATGGTCGTATTTAGTCGAGCCCGTGCCGCAAAAGAAAATTGTAAAAGTTGTCATGTTTATAACCTCGTTGTTGGATAGGAATCACGAGGTTAGAAGACTGATTGTGGACGCGTCCGCTGTTGTTGTTACTTCATGTTCAGTGGAGCGCTAATGACTATCTGGTGACGTAAATTGTTTTTCCATCACGCTGAATAATCCCGGGCCGCTGTGCAGTACTGCTCTTGCGCCAGTTTGTTCTTGTCGCTCTTATCTTTGGTGACGCGTTTGCTCCAGTCGCTGCACATGTCTTTGAAGTAGGGTACGGCGGCGCGACGGCATTCACGGTGTTCGACACTGTCGGCCAGGAAGTTCATGCAGACACTGCTGGTTTCAATATGGTTGTTGGAAATGCGATAGCGGGCTTCATAGCGATTTCGCCCGTCTATTTCACGGATGAACACACCTGCTACTTCATAGCGCCGCGCGGGCTCGGTTTTGGGTTTGGCGGCGGCGGCCTTGTAGGTCGCCATGTAACGATCTGAAACCATGCCTTGGGGTCGAGTGGCTTGGGAGTCGTTGGCCTGAGCTTCACCGAAGCGGCAATTGATGACATCCCGGTCGATCACGTTGCCGTCTTTCAGGCAGGCGTCGAGCGGCCGCGCCGTGGCGGGTTGGGAGACTTCAACTTTGGGGGCGATATAAACCACTTGTTCGACGTTGCGCACCTGAGCGACGGGCTCTGGGTCAGTCTCACTGACCACCTCTGCGATGGGCGGCGCAGGAATGACCGTTGCTGCAGGCTTGGGCGTGCGAAACATTTGCGTGATCAGAAAGATAATCGCGATCAGCAGCGCGAGGCAGATCAGAACGCTACTCAGCGGCCAGTTGCCGTTGCCGGATGCGGCAGCTCGCCGGGCAGGATGCGAGCCGAGCACAACGTCGAATTGGCCGGGGGCCAGCCGTTGCATGGTAAGCCCGTCATCCTCGGGCTGTGGCGTGGATTGCATTGCCTCTCCTTGGCGAATCGTGTGTTGTCGACCGGTTTGCAGTCAATCGGGGTGGCTGACGTACAGCGCTTGAATACGCGTCGCGCGAGATTAATCCTCGGCATGACGTTTTGCCAGCATGGCGCGCGGTATTTGTCCGCGCTGTATCCTGTCCGATATTTCTGTAATGGTTTAGGTGTATTGCGCCCGGACCCACCGCGCTATGGTTCACGCCCTTGCGACGGTCAAAGGAGTGGCAGCACATGCATCAAACCCTTGAGCAGGTTTTCGGTTATCGGCAGTTTCGCGCCGGACAAGAGGCCGCCATCAGTGCCGTGTTGGCAGGGCGCTCCGCCGCAGCGATCTTTCCCACGGGGTCCGGTAAATCCCTCTGCTACCAGCTGCCGGCATTGCTGCTGCCGCATCTGACGCTGGTGGTATCACCGCTGTTGGCGCTGATTCAGGACCAACTGGCTTTCCTTCAGCGACACGGCATTGCGGCGGCGAGCATCGACTCCGCGCAAAGTCGTGATGACGTCGCCGACGTCATGGCCAGGGCGCGCTCCGGCGAGTTGAAAATCCTGATGATCTCCGTCGAGCGCCTGAAGAACGAGCGCTTCCGGCATTTCATCACTCAGGTGCCGATTTCGCTGCTTGTAGTGGACGAGGCCCACTGCATTTCCGAGTGGGGCCACAACTTCCGGCCTGATTATCTGAAGCTCCCTGACTACCAGCGCGAGTTCAATATCCCCCAGGCGCTGCTCCTGACAGCGACAGCGACGCCCCAAGTCATCAGTGACATGCAGAGCAAGTTCGGCATCGCCCTGGACGATGTGGTGACAACGGGTTTCTACCGGCCCAACCTCACGCTGCGGGTCGAGCCGGTTGCAGGCCGGGACAAGCGCCGGCGTCTGGTGGAGTGGCTTGGCGAACGGGCCGGTCAGCCGAGCATTGTCTACGTTACGCTGCAGAAGACCGCCGAGTTCGTGGCGGCTCACCTGTCGCAGAACGGCATCCCGGCGTACGCCTACCATGCCGGTCTGCCCCACGATAAGCGCGAGTCGATCCAGCGGCAGTTCATGGACGGGCGTCTGAACTGCATCGTCGCCACCATCGCTTTCGGGATGGGCATCGACAAGAGTGACATCCGCAACGTCGTGCATTTCGATTTGCCCAAATCCATCGAGAACTACAGCCAGGAGATCGGTCGTGCGGGCCGGGACGGGGCGACGTCGGAGTGTCTGGTGCTGGCCAATCGCGACAGCCTGAACGTGCTGGAGAACTTCGTGTACGGCGACACACCGGAGCAGGAAGGCATCCGGCTGGTGCTGGAAGATCTGCAGGGCGCGCGTAACGACAGTCAGTGGGAGTTTCTGCTGGCGCCCTTGTCGGACCTCAGCAATATCCGTCAACTGCCGCTCAAAACGCTGTTGGTGCAACTGGAGCTGCGCGGGATCATTGCGCCGCGTTATTCGTACTTCGCGGAATACCGCTTCAAATACCTGATTGAACCGCAGGTGCTGGTGCAGCGCTTTCAAGGCGAACGACGCGAATTCGTGCAGGCGCTGACCGAGACGTCAAGCCGGGCGCGGACGTGGGCAACCGTCAACTTCGACGCCATGTACCAGCAGTATCAGGCCGAGCGCGGGCGCGTGGTAACGGCGCTGGATTTCTTTCAGGAGAAGGGCTGGATCGAACTCGAAAGCAAGCAGATGACCGAGGTCTTCAGCCTGATCGCCGCCGACTTCGACGCCCAGGCCCTGAGCGAAGAGTTGCATGACTACTTCGTCCACCACGAAAAAACCGAGGTCGCGCGCATCCACGCCATGCTCGAGCTGTTTGCCAGCCAGCAGTGCCTCAGTCATCGTCTGGCTCAATACTTTGGCGACGACCGTGCGCCCGCGCATTGCGGCCACTGCTCGGTGTGTGAGGGGCATGTGGCGGTGCTCCCCGAGCCGCCAGCCTTGACGCCGTTGAGCGAGCAGGACTTCGCGGATCTATGCAGCGAGTTCGTCGGCAAGCACCTCGAGGCCCGAGGGCATGAGCCGGGCGCGGAGTGCCTGACGCGGTTTCTGTGTGGGATTAGCGTGCCGATGTTTACCCGGCTCAAGGCCCGGAACATCGGCGGTTTCGCGGCGCTGGAGGCTTACCCGTATGCGGACGTGCGGGAATGGATTCAGCGCCAGATTCAATAGCGGTCACGGATTTCATCAACCAGGAAGCACAGCAGACAAACCGGAGGGAACCCCATGAACGACACCCCGCAGCGCGCCGACTATCGCCACTTCCAGCCAATCGTGACGCGTTGGCACGACAACGATGTGTACGGCCACATCAACAACGTCACGTACTACAGCTTCTTTGACAGCGCGGTGAATACCTACCTGATCGAACAGGGCGGACTGGATATCCATGACGGTGAAGCGCTGGGTTTTGTGGTGAGTTCGTCGTGCGATTACTTTGCGTCGATTGCCTATCCGGAGCCGATCGAGGTCGGGCTACGGGTTGGCAAGCTGGGCAACAGCTCGGTGCAATATGAGCTGGCGGTGTTCAAGGCGGGGGAAGACGAGGCGCGGGCGGCAGGACGCTTCGTGCATGTATTCGTGGATCGGGCATCCAATCAGCCGGTGCCGATCCCTGCGGCGTTGCGGCAGGCGCTTGAGCGTTTGGTGGTCTGAAAATGATACCGGCCGCTTTATGGGCGGCCGGTGTTCATCGGGTCAGGTGCGCGAGTCGGGCTCGACGGCATCAGTCACGATGGTGTTTGCGATGACCGTGCGCGTGGCCGCGACCGTGTTTGTAGTCGCGGCGATCGCCACGGTAGCCACGGCCTCGGTCATCGTCACGGCGGCTTTCGTCGCCCATGTAGTTGCCGAGTGCGCCGCCCGCGCCGCCGCCTGCTGCTGCGCCAATCAGACTGCCGGTGCTGCCACCGACGCTGCGACCGACTACGTTGCCGCCAGCAGCACCCAGGCCGCCGCCTATGGCGGCTTCGGTACGGTTCCGGCGGTTTGCGCCCACTGCGCCACCAGCCGCGCCGCCAAGGCCGGCTCCGATTGCCGAACCTGTGCTGCCGCCGACCTGTTGGCCAACGACGGAGCCGAGTACCCCACCCAATGCGCCGCCCACGCCGGCCGTCACGTTATCGCCTGCTGAGGCAAAACCGCTGACCAGTGAGAACGATAACAACAGAATCGAGGAATACTTCATGTATGGATGCTCATAGGGATGACGCCGCGATCCTGCGATCATGAAGAAAATGTCACAATCTAAATCCGACGAATAACACGACCTGTATACAAAACGCTAACTTATTGTTTTGGCTTGGGAACCGAAGTCGTATTGGTGAGTCATACGCTACTTGATAAAGGCCCGAATCTCGCGATTCGGGCCTTTTTTTTGTGGCGATATATCCTGCTATCGCCGCAAGGAACCTGTGGGAGTGAGCTTGCTCACGAAGGGGCCGGGACCTTCAGCCTTTTTCTCCGGAGGCTGAAAGCAGGTCTTCGCGGGCAAGCGTGCTCCTACAAGGTTCTTCAGCTCAGGATCAAATAATCCGCGCTGTCTCCGTATGCCGTTCCAGCTTGATCGCCACGAACTTGGACGTCGGCGTGCTGCTGCCGTCGCCCACGCTTTCCAGCGGTACCAGCGGGTTCACTTCCGGGTAATACGCTGCAGCCTGGCCGGCCGGAATGTCGAACGGCAGCAGTGTGAAGCCCTTCACGCGACGTTCGATGGCATCGCCCCAGATCGACACGATGTCGACTTTCTGACCGGGTACGAAGCCCAGACGAATGATGTCGGCCTCGTTCACGAACATCACGTCACGCTGACCTTTCACGCCGCGGTAACGGTCGTCCAGGCCATAGATGGTGGTGTTGTACTGATCGTGAGAACGCATCGATTGCATGATCAGGTCCGGCACGATGCCTGTCCCGCGAATGCTTTCATGCACCAGGTCGCTCGGCAATACGTTCGCCTTGAAGTTGGCCCGCGCACTCGGCGTGTTCCAGCGACGGGAGCCTGCGGCGTTGCCCAGGTAGAAGCCGCCCGGGTTTTTGATCTTCTCGTTGAAGTTCTGGAATGACGGAATGGTGTCGGCGATCAGGTCGCGAATGCGGCTGTAGTCCGCCACCAGCCACAGCCAGTCCACCGGCTGCTTGCCCAGTGTTGCGTTGGCAATGCCCGCCAGGATCGCAGGCTCGGAACGCATCTGCGGCGACAGCGGCTTCAGCTGACCGTTGGACGCGTGGACCATGCTGAACGAATCTTCAACCGTTACCGCTTGCGGGCCTTCGGCCTGGATGTCGATGTCGGTACGGCCGAAGCACGGCAGAATCAGCGCTTCCTTGCCGTGGGCCAGGTGGCTGCGGTTGAGCTTGGTGCTGATCTGGACGGTCAGGTCGCAGTTGCTCAGGGCTTCGAAAGTGCGCGGGCTGTCCGGGGTGGCTTGAGCGAAGTTGCCGCCCAGACCGATGAAGACTTTCGCGCGGCCTTCGAGCATCGCGTGAATCGCTTCGACGACGTTATGGCCGTTTTCACGCGGCACTTTAAACTGGAAACGTTTCTCCAGCGCATCGAGGAAAAACGCCGGCGGACGTTCGTTGATGCCCATCGTGCGGTCGCCCTGCACGTTACTGTGACCGCGCACCGGGCACAGGCCTGCGCCTGGCCGACCGATGTTGCCGCGCAGCAGCATCAGGTTGGAGACTTCCTGGATGGTCGGCACCGAATGGCGATGCTGAGTGATGCCCATCGCCCAGCACATGATCACGTTTTTGCCTTTGGCATACATCCGCGCGGCGAGTTCGATGTCGGTCAGTGGCAGACCCGATTGCTCGACGATGAATTCCCACGAGGTGTCGTCAATGGCAGCGAGGTATTCCAGCACGCCATTGGTGTGTTCGTTGAGGAAGGTGTGATCGAACACCGATGGCTCGTTGTTCGCCTGGGCTTCGCGTTCCCACTGCAGCAGGAACTTGGCCATGCCGCGCAGCAGGGCCATGTCGCCGCCCAGTGCCGGACGGAAATACGCCGTGTTGGTCGGCTCGGAGCCGTTGCTGAGCATTTCCAGCGGGTGCTGAGGGTGCTGGAAACGCTCCAGACCGCGCTCTTTCAGCGGGTTGACGCACACCACTTGCGCGCCGCGTTTGACCGCTTCACGCAGCGGTTCCAGCATGCGCGGGTGGTTGGTGCCCGGGTTCTGACCGAGGACGAAAATCGCATCCGCGTGCTCGAAGTCATCAAACGTTACGGTGCCTTTGCCCACGCCCACGCTTTGCGACAAAGCAACGCCGCTCGCTTCATGGCACATGTTCGAGCAGTCGGGGAAGTTGTTGGTGCCGAAGGCACGCACGAACAGCTGATACAGATACGCCGCTTCGTTGCTGGCACGGCCCGAGGTGTAGAACTCGGCCATGTTCGGGTTCGGCAGATTGTTCAGGTGCTTGGCAATCAGCGCAAAGGCGTCGTCCCAGGCAATCGGCTTGTAGCGATCGGTCTGGGCGTCGTAGACCATTGGCTCGGTCAGACGGCCCTGATATTCCAGCCAGTAATCACTTTGCTCAAGCAGCGAGCTGACGCTGTAGCGGGCGAAGAAGGACGCATCGACGCGGCGCTTGGTCGCTTCCCAGTTCACTGCCTTGGCGCCGTTCTCGCAGAACTTGACCATGCCGCTTTCCGGCGAATCACCCCACGCGCAACCCGGGCAGTCGAAGCCGCCGTTCTGGTTGGTCTTGAGCATCGTGCGGATGTTCTTCAGGGCGTTGTCGCTGGTCAGCCAGAAGTGGGCGACGCTGATCAATGCGCCCCATCCGCCGGCCGGGCCTTTGTAGGGCTTGTAGCGGGGGGTCGATACCTTGTCGGCTTCTTTATGCATGCTCACGCTTGATTCTCCAACGCAGGACTGTAAACCCGCGGCGCACTGTGTTTAGGCAGATGAATGAGGTTTAGGTTGTGGCGGCGAGCCCATTGCAGCGCCAGGCCGGTGGGCGATGACAGGCTGACGAGGGTCTGAATGCCGGCACGTAATACTTTTTGAATGAGCTCCAGACTGCAGCGGCTGGTGACGATGGCCAGACCGCCCGTGGTCGGGATGTCCTGACGAATCAGCGCGCCGATCAGCTTGTCCAGAGCGTTATGTCGGCCGATGTCTTCACGACCTAAAAGAATTTCGCCTCGAGCGTCCATAAACATCGCCGCATGGACCGCGCCGCAGTGTTCGCCCAACGGCTGAAATTGGCCCATACGCTCGCGCAGACCTTTCAGCCATTCGGCGGGGGGAAGGGGCGCGCCGGGCAGCACGTTGAGCTCGGGCAATGCCTGCTCGACGGCTTCGACGCCACAGAGGCCGCAACCGCTGGTGCCGGCCAGTTGCCGACGTTGGGTCTTGAGGTTCCAGAAGGCGCGGCTGGCGATTTCGACTTCTGCGGTCTGCGCAGAGCCGCAGCCACCGAGCTTGATGTCGTAGATCTCATCCGGTGATTCGATGAGACCGCTGCCGACGCTGAAGCCGACGATGAAATCTTCCAGGTCAGTGGGCGTGACCAGCATGACCGCCTGGCTGATGCCGTTATAGGCAATCGCCAACGCGACTTCCTCGGCAAGCACATTGGGCTCGCTGACATCGTGTTCGAGGTTCGTATAGCTGTAGGACTGGCTTGCGGCGGGCGCGGGCAATTGTTGTGCGGGCGCCGTGATATCCATGTGCTTGGCGTGCATCGGGGGTGACCGGCAGATTGATTAGGCTTAAGCCTAGGCCTCCGGTCGGATTACGTCTAATCGCTAGTACTGATGCACCGATAGATGATGTCGATCAAGACGCCTCCATCATCGTGTGGTAAAGCGCCAGGCAGGCTTCAGCCAGTGCCGACCGCGGTGCCGAGCGACGCATGATCAAGCCGAGCCGCGCCAGGGTTTGTGCCTCTTCAATCGGCTGCAGTCGGAGGTGCTCGGTCAGTGATTCAAGGCCGCCGTCCAGCGGCATGATCGCGCAGCAGAACCCGCCATGCACCGCTTGCAGCAGCTGATGGACCGCATCGGTCTGGATGATCGGCTGCGGATGAAGGCCGCGGCTGTGAAAGTTGTGATCGATGGATTGCCGAAAATGCATGCCACTGGTGAGCAGCCCAAGGGGCAGTTCGGTCAGGCTTTCCCAGCTCGATGTCGCTTCGGTAAAACTGAAATAACGCTGGTCGTACATCACCCCCATGCGGGTTTCGGCCAGTTCCAATGAGTCGAAGCGCTCGGAGTCGAGTCGGTCGAGGTACGAAACCCCGAGGTCCAGGCGGTTGCTGGCGAGTTGATCGAGGATCTGCTCGGAGCTCAGCGATGAAAGCTCAAAGCGCATGCTCGGGTGCAGAGAATGCAGACGTTGCAGCAAGGGCAATGGATCGAAATTCGACAGCGGCACCACGCCCAGCCGTAATGTGCCAACCAGATTCCCGCGACAGGCGGCCGCTTCAGCCTGCAAACCGTCGTAGGCCGCCAGCACCGTGCGCGCCCAGGCCAGGACGCGTTCGCCCGGGGCGGTGAATCCTTCGAAACGTTGGCCACGATTGACCAGCGGCAGGTCCAGCTCTTCTTCGAGGCTGCGCAGACGCATCGACAGTGTCGGTTGCGTGATATGGCAACGCGCAGCCGCTTGCCCGAAGTGACGGGTTTCGTCGAGGGCGATCAGAAATTTCAGCTGTTTAATGTCCATCTTCATTCCTTGAGGCACAGGCTGGCCCGGCGAAGTCTATCGCGACCGAACGTCCAATGGCTTGAAACCTTGAGACCCGGCCACGGGTCGGAGGTTTGTCGGGCAATGTCAGCGGAACAGATGTTGCGCGGGAAACCACAACGACACTACGACGTCACCAAGGAGAAACCCATGAGTCTGTTCAGTTTTGTGAAGGAAGCCGGTGAGAAGCTTATCGACCTGCTCACCCCAGGAAACGCCAACGCCAGCGAAGAGCTGAAAAAGCACATCGAGTCTGTCGGGCTGGGCAATCCCAACGTACATGCGACGGTCGACGGCGACAAGATCACCTTGACGGGCGAAGTCGCCAGTCAGGAAGAGAAAGAGAAGATCGTGCTGGCTGCCGGTAACATCGCCGGTGTTGGCAGTGTTGATGATCAACTGACCATCGCGGCTGGGGCGCCTGCTGTGGTTGCTGCGACGTTGGTCACTGTGCAGAAGGGCGATACCCTCAGCGCCATCTCGTTGCGCGTGTATGGCGATGCCAACAAGTATCAGAAGATCTTCGACGCCAACAAGCCGATGCTGAAGGACGTAAACAAGATCTACCCAGGTCAGTCTCTGCGTATTCCTGAGTAACGCGGCGGTCTTACTGACCGTACGCCGACTCTTGCAGGAGCGCCCTTACCGGCGACATTCGGACATCCCGACCCATGTTTGGGTGGGGTGTGCGAGTTAAGCGGGTAAGCGTGCTCCTGCTGCGTTTTGCGCTTATAACCCCTTCATCAACGCCCGATAATCCTCAACGGCTTCGAATTCTTCGGTGTCTTTGGGCCCTTTGCGGCTGTCCGGTTCGCGCACGGCCAGCAAGTGGCCGATCCCGTATCGCCCAGCGCTGCGCAAGATCGGCAAGGTGTCGTCGATGAACAGGCTGCGCGCCGGGTCAAACTTGATGTCGTCCTGCAGCGCATCCCAGAACTGCGGGTGTTCCTTGGGATAGCCATAGTCGTGGGAGCTGATTAAACGTTCGAAGTAGGGCGCCAGTTCCAGTCTTTCCATCTTCAGCGACAGCGAGTCACGGTGAGCGTTGGTAATCATGATCACCCGTTTGCCGGCCTGCTTGATGGCGGCCAGAAACGTCTCGGCATCGGGGCGCAAGGCGATGAGGTGGGCGATCTCGACTTTCAGGTCTTTCACCGGCAGGTTCAACTCCGAACTCCAGAAGTCGGTGCAGTACCAGTTGAGGGTGCCGGCGTTTTTTTCGAAGAGCGGCATCAGCTCCAGCTGCGCCATTGCCAGGCTGACCCCGTGCACTTCGGCGTAGCGCCTGGGCAGATGCTCCAGCCAGAAGTGATTGTCGAAATGCAGGTCGAGCAGGGTGCCGTCCATATCCAGCAGAACGGTGTCGATATCGCGCCAGGGCAAAGAAGGCATGCAGGTCTCTCGGCGTTGGAGGGGTCGCGTGGGTTTGCGGCGAAGACATCCGCAAAAGCCACGGTATAGTAACCCGACTACGCCAAGGAGCTCGTCATGCAGCAGAAACCTACCGTCCTCTCTCGCGAAATCGTCGCGAGCAGCCGCCTGTTCCGCGTTGAAGAAGTGCAGCTGCGCTTTTCCAACGGCGTCGAGCGCACCTACGAGCGGTTGGTCGGCAGCGGCAGCGGTTATGGCGCGGTAATGATCGTGGCCATGCTCGACGCCGATCACGCCGTGCTGATCGAGGAATACTGCGGCGGCACTGACCAGTACGAGCTGTCGCTGCCCAAGGGCTTGATCGAGCCGGGCGAGGACGTGCTGGCCGCAGCCAATCGCGAGCTCAAGGAAGAAGCCGGTTATGGCGCGCGGACCTTGGTGCACCTGACCGAACTGTCGCTTTCGCCGGGCTACATGAGCCAGAAAATCCAGGTCGTGCTGGCCACCGATTTGTATGAAGAAACGCTGCCCGGCGACGAGCCTGAGCCGATGCGTGTGGACAAGGTCAATCTGCGCGAGCTTGCCGCTCTGGTTCAGAACCCGCAGTTCACTGAGGGGCGCGCGCTGGCTGCGTTGTACCTTGCCCGCGACCTGCTGGCCGAGCGTGGGGATTTCCTGCCATGAACCCGACATTCGCGCCATTGCCGCACCCGCTGCTTGTCCCCGTCATCGAGCTTTGCCGCCAGGCTGGGGAAGTTATTCTGCCGTTCTGGCGCGCAGGCGTGGAGGTCGCGGTCAAGTCGGACGACTCGCCGGTAACGGCTGCTGATCTGGCCGCCCATGAGCTGTTGGTGGCGGGGCTCAAGGCGCTGGGTCCGAGCATTCCTATTCTGTCCGAAGAGGACGCGAATATTCCGTTGAGCGAGCGCAGTCAGTGGCAGCGCTGGTGGCTGGTGGACCCGCTGGATGGCACCAAGGAATTCATTGCCGGCAGTGAAGAGTTCACCGTCAACGTGGCGCTGATCGAGAACGGTCGCGTGGTGTTTGGCGTGGTGTCGATGCCGACCAACAACCGCTGCTATTTCGGTGGCGCCGGGCTGGGCGCGTGGCGCAGTGACGATTCGCAGCACCTGGCGCCGATCAGCGTGCGCAATGAGCCGGGCGCGGGGGAAGCGTTCACCGTGGTCGCCAGCCGGCGTCACTCAAGCCCCGAGCAACAGAAGTTGCTGGCCGGTTTGTCGGAAGTGGTGGGTGAATTGGAGCTGGCCAATATCGGCAGCTCGCTGAAGTTTTGCCTGTTGGCCGAAGGGGCTGCCGATTGCTACCCGCGTCTGGCGCCCACCTCTCAGTGGGACACGGCTGCGGCCCAAGGTGTCGTGGAAGGCGCGGGCGGCGTGGTATTGAACCTGGACGGCACGACGTTCGAATATCCAGCGCGGGAGACACTGCTGAATTCGTACTTCCTGGCGCTACCGGGGGAAGCCACGTGGCGCGACGCGTTGCTGGCGCTGGCGCTGACCTGAAGCTTTCGGTTCCCTCGTAGGAGCGTGTGTTCAGCGATGCAGCACGAACTGCCCGACGAATTCCACTGCTGTTTCTTCTGAATCTTCCGCCACGATCCGGGTGTGCAGCGCCAGTCGTGCGCGGCCGCGGCGTTGGTAGAGCTTGAGGAATTTCTCCCAGCTCGCTTCATCCGGTGCGTCACAAACGGCAACTCCGTCGCGGGTGACCGGCAGGGGATAACTGATCTGGCCGTCCTGGATCACGATGTGCCCGTCGTCGATCCCGGCTTCTTTGAGCCGCAAATACAACCAGCCCCATCCTGCCAGTACCGCGCCGCAATACAGGCTGCCGCCGAACAAGGTGTTCTTGTGATTGACGTTGGGCGCCAACGGCAGGTGCAGACGGAGTTGATGGTCTTGCCAGCCCAGCACCTTGATGCCCATCTCCCGGGTGAGGGGAATGTCCCGGTGCAGCACCGCTTCCAGGTCTTCAGCAGACAAGCGATGCAGGTCAGTCATTGTCGTCGGACCCCGCGCCGTTGAAGGTCAGCCCGTGCTTGCGCAGTTTGTCGTGCAGGGTTTTGCGTGGCAGGCCCAACGCTTCGGCGAGGCTACGGACCGAGGTGTGCGGGCGGGTCAATTCGGCGGCGATCAATGCTCGCTCGAACGCCTCGACCTGCTCGCTCAGCCCGCCATTGGACGCCACCAGATCTGGCTGCGCCTCGCCTTCCAGTTCCAGCTCAAGGCCCAAAGCGAAACGCTCGGCGGCGTTCTGCAGTTCACGAACGTTGCCCGGCCAGGTGTGGCGCAGCAGCAGCGCACGATGCCCAGGCTGCAGTTCATGGCGTGGCAGGCCGTGGCGCAAACTGGCGGTGTCGGCGAAATGCTGGAACAGCACCAGTGCATCTTCGCCACGCTCGCGCAGCGGCGGAATGCGCAATGGGGCGACGTTAAGGCGGTAATACAAGTCGGGCCGGAAACGCCCTTGATCCGCGGCCTGACGCAGGTCCTCCTTGGTCGCCGCGATCACCCGGATGTCCAACGGGATCTGCTGATTCCCGCCCAGGCGCTCGACCACGCGCTCTTGCAGCAAGCGCAGCAGCTTGACCTGAACGTCCATGCTCATGCTTTCGATTTCATCCAGAAACAGCGTGCCGCCGTTGGCGAATTCGAACTTGCCGATGCGCCGCTTTTGCGCGCCGGTAAAAGCCCCCGACTCGTGGCCGAACAGCTCGCTTTCCACCACCGACTCGGCCAGCGCCCCTGCGTTGATCGCCACGAACGGACCGTTTCTGCGATTGGACAAATCGTGAAGGGCGCGGGCGACCACTTCCTTGCCGGCACCGGTTTCACCGAGAATCAACACGTCGGCCTTGGTCGCGGCCAGCGCCCCGATCTGATCGCGCAGGCGCTGAATGGGGGCAGACAACCCCACCAGTCGCGTGCTCAGTTGCTGACGATCGCTGAGCTCAAGGCGCAGGCTGCGGTTGTCCAGCACCAGCCGGCGCAGCGCCAGAGCCCGCCGCACGCTGTCGAGCAGTGCGTCGCTGGCGAAGGGTTTTTCCAGAAAATCGTAAGCACCCGCGCGCATGGCCTGCACTGCCAGCGGTACGTCGCCGTGGCCGGTGATCAGTAGCACCGGCAGCTCAGGATCCTGGGCGTGCAGCTGGTGGAGCAGTTCGAGGCCGTCAATCCCCGGCATGCGAATGTCGCTGACGATGACGCCCGGCCAGTCGCGCTCGAAGCGCGCTTGCAGCCCTTTGGCGTCGCTCAGCGGCAGGATTTTCAGGCCGGCGAGGTCCAGCGTCTGGCTCAGCGCCTGGCGCAGGTGCGGGTCGTCGTCGATCAGCACCACCTGAATGCGGCTGTCGATGGCGTCGGTGCTCATGCAGATAAGTCCTCAGACGGTTGAAGGTTGACGCCCGAGGCGCCGGTGCGCATCCGCAACGTCAGCAGCGCGCCGCCTTCCGGGTGATTGGCGAACAGCAGCTCGCCACCCAGGGCGCGCATCAGCGTATCGCAGATCGCCAGGCCCAGGCCGAGTCCCTGTGTGCGTGTCTTGGTGGTGAAGAACGGCTCGCGGGCGTGCTCCAGTGCCTCTTGTGAAAAGCCCGGGCCGTTGTCACGGATGAACAGATTGACACCCTCGGCGTTGTACTCGGCGCTGATCCACAATTTGCGCGGCGGGCCTTTCTCGGTCAGTGCGTCCAGCGCGTTCGCCAGCAGATTGCCCAGCACCTGACGCAGGCGCGTCTCGCCGGCCTGCACCCACAAGGTGGCGGCGGGCAGGTCACGAATCAGTTCCACTTCCATCGCTCGCCGTCGCTTGGCAAGCAGGGCCAGTGCATCGTCCAGCGCCGGTTGCAACGCCACGCTTTCGGGCGCATGCCGGTCGCGGCGGGCGAAGGCGCGCAGGTGCGCAATGATCGACGCCATGCGCCCGGTGAGTTCGCTGATCAGCTTGAGGTTACCGCGCGCGTCTTCGGTGCGCTGGTGATCGAGCAGCACTTCAGCGTTTTCGGCGTAGCTGCGAATGGCCGCCAGCGGCTGGTTGAGTTCATGGCTGATGCTCGCCGACATCGTGCCCAGCGCCGACAGCTTGCCGGCCTGAACCAGTTCGTCCTGGGCGCGAAACAGTTCTTGCTGCGCCTGCTCGCGTTCGAGCACTTCCTGGCGCAGTCGCTGGTTGACGCCTTCCAGGTCACAGGTCCGCTCGGCGACTCGCACTTCCAGTTCACGGCGCGCCTTGGCCTCGAAGTTGATGCGATCCAGATAATGCCTGCGCCTCTGCATCATTAGCCCCAGCAGCAACATCAAGACCAGCAACGCCGCGCCGCCAATCGCCACGACGGTTCGAACAGGCCTCGACAGGAGCACCTTGGGCGCGAGGATGTTAACGCTCCAGCCGGTTTCGTCGATCTGCTGGGTTTGCGTCAGCCAGCCGTTTTCATCCAGCTGCAGCGGGCGCGGATCGCGGGTCGGGTAGGGCTGAATGGCGACGATGGCCTGCTTTTCTTCCTCGCTGAGCGGGCGCGTGGCGCGGAAACGCCAGTTGGGGTTGGAGGTGAGGATCACCACGCCGTTGTGGTCGGTGACGAGCAACTGCTCTGGCGTCTTGCCCCACAACGTTTCAGTGAGGTCCAGATCGACCTTGACCACCAGCACGCCAATCACGGTATCGCCGTCGCGCACGGCGGCGGCGAAGAAGTAGCCGCGTTTGGCCGAGGTCGTGCCCAAACCGAAAAAGCGGCCGAGGTTGCCGGCCATGGCGTTGCTGAAATACGGGCGGAAGGCGAAGTTGCGGCCGACGAAGCTGTCGCGTTTGTCCCAGTTCGACGCAGCGAGGGTCTCGCCATTGGGCGCCATCAGGTAGATCACCTCCGCGCCGGTCTGGCTGGCGGTGTTCATCAGCAGCACGTTCGCCTGGGCCTGGGCCTGTTTGTCCTGCGGGTTCGCCAGCATGGCGCGCAGCCCGGGCAGGTCGCCGAGAATCTGCGGCAGCACTTCGTAGCGGTGCAACGTGCCCAGCAGGTTGGCAACGTACAGGTCGAGGGTCTGGCGATTCTGGCTCAGCAGCTCATTGCGGTAATAGTGTTCGGCCAGGCGTTCGAGCGGCCACAGCAGCGGGGCGAGGATCAGCGCCAGCAAGGCAAGGCTGCGCCAGCGAGGACGGCGGGGAAGGGCGTTAGTGCTGATCATGGAATCGCCGGTGGGTGCGTTGCGATGCAGGGCGGCTGCGGATGAATCAGTATTCCGCAGCCGCTCAACATCGAGTCGGCCCATTATGCCTACCGCTGCTGCGCTAAGCACTCCAGCAACGCATCGTGCCAGTCGGGCTGGCTGACACCCCACTCGCGCTGCAACAGGCTGCAATCCAGGCGTGAATTGAGCGGACGTGCGGCCGGCGTCGGGTACGCGCTTGAAGCGATCGGCTCAAGTACTGCGCAGGGTTTGCCGCTGTTGATCAATTGCTGACCGATCGCTTCAGCGAACCCGAACCAGGACGTCTCGCCGCTGGCGGTCAGGTGATAAACACCCCAGGCGCCCGGCGCCCCATCACGCCAGCGTTCAATCAGCGCGCCGGTGCTGGCGGCGATGGTGCCGGCCCAGGTGGGTGCGCCGATCTGGTCGGCAACAATCGACAGCTTCTCGCGGTCTTGGAGCAAGCGCTGCATGGTCAGCAGAAAGTTGCGCCCGGTCAGGGAATACACCCAGCTCGTGCGCAAAATCAGGTGCTGCCCGCCGGCTGCGGCGATGGCCCGCTCGCCCGCCAGCTTGCTGCTGCCGTAGACGCCCAGCGGGTTAGGCGCGTCCGATTCAACCCACGCGCCGGCCTTGCTGCCGTCGAACACGTAATCGGTGGAATAGTGAACCAGCGGAATGCCTAGCGCGGCGGCTTCTTCAGCAAACACACCGGGAGACGTCGCGTTAATGGCGAAGGCCAGGTCCGGCTCGCTTTCGGCCTGATCCACCGCCGTGTGTGCGGCAGCGTTGATGATCAGGTCAGGCTTGATGTCGCGAACCACCGGGCGGATGGATTCCGGCTGACTCAAATCCAGCTGATCGCGACCCAGCACGATCAGCTCGCCCATGTTCTGCAGGCGTTGCTGCAGCGCCTGGGACACCTGGCCCTGTTGCCCGCTGATCAGAATCCGCAGCGGCCCGCTCACGGAAACAGGTCCGCGTCTTTCAAGAGCTTGCCGACCTGATCCTTGGCCGACAGTTGAGGCGCTTCGCTCAAGCCCCAGTCGATGCCCAGCTCAGGATCGTCCCAGCGAATGCAGCGCTCGGCCGACGGCGTGTAGTAGTCGGTGGTCTTGTAGAGGAACTCGGCATAGTCGCTCAACACCACGAAGCCGTGGGCGAAACCCTTGGGAATCCACAGCTGACGAGCGTTCTCGGCAGACAGCTCCAGACCGAACCACTGGCCGAACTGCGGCGAGCTGCGACGGATGTCGACGGCGATGTCCAGCACGCGGCCAGTGGTCACGCGCACCAGTTTGCCCTGCGGGTTTTCGATCTGGTAATGCAGCCCGCGCAGGACGCCTTTTTGCGAGCGCGAGTGATTGTCCTGCACGAACTGATCGGCGACGCCGGTGGCCTCGGCGAAGGCCCGGGCGTTGAAACTTTCGTAGAAGAAGCCACGCTCATCGCCGAACACTTTGGGTTCGATGATGAGGACTTCAGGCAACTTGCTGGCAACCACTTTCACTGACTTTCCCCTGCGATCTTGAACAGGTACTGACCGTAGCCGGTCTTGCCGAAATAGTCAGCCCTGTTCAACAGGTGAGCGCGGTCAATCCAGCCGTTCTGGAAAGCGATTTCTTCCAGGCACGCGACTTTCAGGCCCTGACGATGCTCGATGGTTTGCACGTACTGCGATGCGTCCAGCAGGCTGTCATGGGTACCCGTGTCGAGCCAGGCGAAGCCGCGGCCAAAGCGCTCGACGCGCAGGTCGCCGCGCTTGAGGTAGGCGTTGTTGACGTCGGTGATCTCCAGCTCGCCGCGCGGGGACGGCTTGACGTCCTTGGCGATCTGAATGACTTCGTTGTCGTAGAAGTACAAGCCCGTCACGGCGTAGCTCGATTTAGGCGCCTTGGGCTTCTCTTCGATGGACAGCGCGTGGCCGTGCTCATCGAAATCGATCACGCCGAAACGCTCCGGATCCTTGACCCAGTAGCCAAACACGGTCGCGCCAGCGGTGTTGTCCGCCGCACGCTTGAGCTGCTCGCTGAAGTGCTGACCGTGGAAGATGTTGTCGCCCAGAATCAGGCACACCGAGTCATCGCCGATGAACTCTTCGCCAATCAGGAATGCCTGCGCGAGGCCGTCCGGCTTGGGCTGCTCCTCGTAATGAAAGCGCACGCCGAACTGACTGCCGTCACCCAGCAGCGCCTTGTATTGCGGCAGGTCCAGCGGCGTCGAGATGACCAGTATGTCTTTGATCCCGGCCAGCATCAGCACCGAGATCGGGTAATAGATCATCGGCTTGTCGTAGATCGGCAACAGCTGTTTGGAGACCCCGAGGGTGATCGGGTGCAGGCGCGTGCCAGAGCCGCCGGCCAGAACAATTCCTTTAGTCATGCAATCAGTTCCTTCACGTTGGTGCCCAGGCGTTCGCCCTGATAACTGCCGTCTTGCACGTTGCGGCACCATTCAAGGTTGTCGAGATACCACTGCACGGTTTTGCGCAGGCCGGATTCGAATGTCTCTTCCGGTGTCCAGCCCAGTTCGCGTTCGATTTTGCTGGCGTCGATGGCGTAGCGCATGTCATGGCCGGGGCGGTCGGTCACGTAGGTGATCAGGTCCGCGTAGTTCGCCACGCCTTTGCGCTGTTCCGGCGCCAGCTCTTCGAGCAGCGCGCAGATGCCGCGCACGACGTCGATGTTCTTTTGTTCGTTGTGGCCGCCAATGTTGTAGGTCTCGCCGACCTTGCCCTCGGTTACCACTTTGAGCAGTGCGCGGGCGTGATCTTCGACGAACAGCCAGTCACGCACTTGCAGGCCGTTGCCGTACACCGGCAGCGGCTTCCCGGCCAGGGCGTTGAGAATCACCAGCGGGATGAGCTTCTCGGGGAAATGGAACGGGCCGTAGTTGTTCGAGCAGTTGGTGACAACCACCGGCAGCCCGTAGGTACGCTGCCAGGCACGAACCAGATGGTCCGACGCCGCTTTGCTGGCCGAGTACGGCGAGCTTGGCGCGTAGGGCGTGGTTTCGGTGAACAGGTCGTCCACGCCGTGCAGGTCGCCATACACTTCATCAGTGGAGATGTGGTGAAAGCGGAAGGCGGCGCGCTCGGCGTCGGGCAAAGTCAGCCAGTAGCTGCGGGTCGCTTCCAGCAGGCTGTAGGTGCCGACGATGTTGGTCTGGATGAACTCCGACGGGCCGTCAATCGAGCGGTCGACGTGGGATTCAGCCGCCAGGTGCATGATCGCGTCAGGCTTGAAGCGCGCGAGGACTTTACTCACGGCGGCCTGATCAACGATGTCCTGTTGCACGAACTCATACCGAGTGTTCGTGGCGATGCCCTGCAGCGACTCAAGATTGCCGGCGTAGGTCAGCTTGTCGAAATTGAGAACGTCGTGATCGGTGTTGTTGATCAGATGACGGATCAGCGCAGAGCCGATGAAGCCGGCGCCACCGGTAACAAGTATTCGCATGGATAAACCTTCTTCCCTGGAAAGACGTAAGACGATAAAGGCGTAGGACGATGGAGCATAGCTTGTGGGGCCTTGCTGACTGGCGCAAGAAGCAATCCACCGACGAGCGATGATATTAATTGATGGCCCATCGTAATTAGCGCCATTAAACCGCCGCAGGTGTTGCACGAGTTTAACGCCTGGCCTATGTATCGGTCTCATAAGCCATTTCTTGACTGGCGCAGGTCGCGGGGTTGATTAACGGTCGCGCAACTGGCGATATTGTCAGTGTGCCTCTATCTCTCAGGACTCCCCCCATGTCGCTCGACACTTTGATTCGTCGCTCCAGCCTGCCATGCCCGGACGTCGACGCCGCGCAGGCCGCCGAATGGCTGACGACGTGTTACGGGCTGTCGGGGACGTTGAAGGCATTGGGCAGCCATCAAGACCGAAACTTCCTGCTGGACGGCGGTGACGGGCGACGTTTCGTCCTGAAGATCTGCCACGGTGCTTACTCAGCCACCGAACTTGCGGCGCAACATGCAGCGTTGCGGCATCTGGGCGCTGCGCCGCAAATGCGCGTTCCGGCAGTGATGCCGGCGCTGAAGGGTGAGGACTTGCTGTCCGTCGAGCACAACGGCAATGCCGTGCACCTGCGCGTTCTGGAGTTTATCGACGGGCAGTCACTGGCTCACGTCGCGCATCTGAACCGGCACATCGTGACCGGATTGGCGCAGCTCTGTGCCCGTGTCGACGCGGCGCTGGCCGGGTTCGAGCACCCAGGCCTGGACCGTGTGTTGCAGTGGGACCCGCGTCACGCTTTCGCGTTGATCGAGCACCTGCTCCCGGTCATCGCCGATGCCGACAAGCGCGCCTGTATCGCCGAGGCCGCCGAGCAGGCCCAGGCCTATTTGCTGCCGCTGGTGGCGTCGCTGCCGGTGCAGGCCATTCACATGGACATCACCGAGTACAACGTGGTCTGGGCGAGAGATGCCCATCGCCAGTGGCAGCTTCAAGGGCTGATCGACTTTGGTGATCTGGTGCGCACGTGGCGCATCGCTGACCTCTCGGTGACCTGCGCCGCGCTGCTGCACCATGCCGAGGGCGATCCGTTTTTCATCCTCCCCGCCATTAAGGCCTATCACCAGATCAACCCGCTTCAAAGCGAGGAACTGCTGGCGCTGTGGCCATTGATCGTTGCGCGCTCGGCCGTACTGGTCTTGAGCAGCGAGCAACAGGCGAGCATTGAACCGGACAATGCTTACATCCAGGCCAATCTGGCCAGCGAGTGGAACATCTTCGACGTCGCCACCTCCGTGCCGATTGCGTTAATGGAAGCGGCGATTCTCGACGCGGTGGGTGAATGGGAAGCGGACAAAGAGGCCGAGCCGTTCTCGCCGCTGTTGCCGAGCTTGAGCGGGCAGGGTTTTGCTTTGGTCGATCTGGGTGTGCTCAGCGAGCATTTCGTCGCGGGCAACTGGGAACAAAGCGGCATCGACGAGCAACTGCTGAAAGAGGCGGCCGAACATGGTCTGGCCGCCAGTCGCTATGGCGAATACCGGCTGTCCCGCACGCTGCCGGACAGTGCAAAAGAACCGGACACCTTCGCGCTGCATACCGAATTGCAGATCCCCCACGGCACCGCTGTTCATGCGCCATTTGCCGGCAGCCTGCGTCACACGGCCGACGGCGCGTTGCAGTTGGTGGGCGCTGAAGTGAACCTGCGTCTGTGGGGCGTGCGCTCTGATTTTGACGCCGGTGTCGAGTTCGGCGCGGGCGACGTGATCGGGCAGGGCGGCGGCGCGTTGATCGTGCAGCTGTGTTCGGAGCCGGACGTGAGCCCGCCGCTGTTCACCACGCCTTCGCGAGCCGCAGCCTGGCGTGCGCTGTGTCCGTCACCCAAAGGGCTGCTGGGTTTCGATTGCGATGCCCCGACGTTGGCAGATTCAGCTGCGCTGCTCGCCCGCCGGGATGCCAGCTTCGCCCGTTCACAAAAGCATTATTACCAGGCCCCGCCGCAGATCGAGCGCGGCTGGCGCAACCACCTGATCGACATGCAAGGCCGCTCTTACCTGGACATGCTCAACAACGTCGCGGTGCTCGGTCATGGTCATCCACGCATGGCCCAAGTCGCCGCGCGGCAGTGGTCGCTGCTCAATACCAACTCACGCTTTCATTACGCGGCGATCGCCGAGTTTTCAGAGCGCCTGCTGAAGCTGGCGCCCGCCGGGATGGATCGGGTGTTTCTGGTGAACAGCGGCACCGAGGCGAATGACCTGGCGATTCGTCTGGCCTGGGCCTACAGCGGCGGGCGCGATGTCTTGAGCGTGCTGGAGGCTTATCACGGCTGGTCGGTGGCGACCGATGCCATTTCGACGTCCATCGCCGACAACCCGCAAGCGCTGAGCACGCGCCCGGATTGGGTGCATCCCGTGGTTGCGCCCAACACGTATCGCGGTGAGTTTCGTGGCGCGGACAGCACACCGTTCTACCTGCGCAGCGTGGACGCGCATCTGACTGCGCTGGCCGAGCAGGGGCGGCAAGTGGCGGGTTTCATCTGTGAACCGGTGTACGGCAACGCCGGCGGAATCTCGCTGCCGCCGGGCTATTTGCAGCAGGGCTACGACAAAGTCCGCGCCCAGGGCGGCGTGTGCATCGCCGATGAAGTGCAGGTGGGGTATGGCCGTCTCGGTCACTCCTTCTGGGGCTTCGAAGAGCAGGGCGTAGTGCCGGATATCATTACGATGGCCAAAGGCATGGGCAACGGTCATCCCCTCGGCGCCGTTATCACCCGTCGCGAAATCGCTGAAGCGCTGGAGGCTGAGGGCTATTTCTTTTCGTCGTCCGGTGGCAGCCCGGTGAGTTGCCGCATCGGCATGGCGGTACTCGACGTCATGGAAGAAGAAAAGCTGTGGGAAAACGCCCAAGTGGTTGGCGGCTATTTCAAGGAACGCCTGCTGGCGCTGATCGACAAACATCCGCTGGCCGGGGCCGTCCATGGTTCGGGGTTCTATCTTGGGCTTGAACTGGTCCGCAATCGAGAGACGCTGGAGCCTGCAACCGAGGAAACGACCTACCTGTGTGATCGTCTCCGTGAGCTGGGGATCTTCATGCAACCTACGGGGGATTATCTGAATGTTCTCAAGATCAAGCCGCCCATGGTCACCACCCGGCTAAGCGTGGACTTCTTTGTCGACAGCGTGTCGAAGGTGCTGAGCGAACTGAAGAGCTGAGTGGGCTCTTATCCGTCACGATTGGACTTTATTCCGATATATATCGGCTTTAGATGCCCGGATATGCCCCGATTGCTTGATTAGTGTTTTTAAATCCGATTTTTATCGTCTATAACGTCTGTCTTCTTTTGCCGCAGACGCCCTCGTCGTTTCATGGAGTTCTGATTACTGTGACCACTCTCAACAGCACCCCCCGCGCCGATGGTTTCTATATGCCTGCCGAGTGGGCGCCGCAGACGCAAACCTGGATGATCTGGCCCGAGCGCCCTGACAACTGGCGTCTGGGCGGCAAGCCGGTGCAGAACGATCATGTTGCTGTGGCCAAGGCCATCGCCCGGTTTGAGCCTGTCAGCGTCGGCGTCTCGGCTGCACAGTACGACAACGCCCGCGCCCGCCTGAATGTGCCCAACATTCGCGTCGTCGAGATCAGCAGCAACGACGCCTGGGTGCGTGACAGCGGGCCGACCTTCGTCATCAACGACGCGGGCGAGGTCCGTGGAGTCAATTGGGGCTTCAATGCCTGGGGCGGTTTCGACGGCGGGCTGTACGCGCCGTGGAACCTGGATGAACAGGTCGCCAGCAAAGTGTTGGAAATCGAGCGCTGCCCCCGCTACGTCACTGAAGGTTTCGTGCTGGAAGGCGGCTCGATCCACGTCGATGGCGAGGGCACGCTGATCACCACCGAAGAATGCCTGCTCAATCGCAATCGCAACCCGCATCTGTCGCGCGAAGACATCGAAGCCGTGCTGCGCGATCACCTGTCGGTCGAGAAGATCATCTGGCTGCCGGACGGTCTGTACAACGACGAGACCGACGGGCATGTGGATAACTTCTGCTGCTACGTGCGTCCCGGTGAAGTGTTACTCGCCTGGACAGATGATCCGAAAGACCCCAATTTCCCGCGTTGCCAGGCGGCCATGGCGGTGCTGGAAAACGCCCGCGACGCCAAGGGACGCCCGTTCGTCGTGCACAAGATGCCGATCCCGGGCCCGCTGTTTGCCACCGAAGAAGAGTGCGCGGGGGTGGATCAGGTGCACGGCAGTCAGGAGCGCAACCCATCGGTGCGTCTGGCCGGTTCGTACGTGAATTTCCTGATCGTCAATGGCGGCATCATTGCCCCGTGTTTCGACGATCCGATGGATGACACGGCGCGCCAGATTCTCCAGCAGCTGTTCCCTGAACACGAGGTGGTCATGGTCCCGGGCCGCGAAATGTTGCTGGGTGGAGGCAACATTCACTGCCTGACGCAGCAGCAGCCGGCGCCCCACCGCAGCTGAGTTGGTTCGCTTCTTGCTGTTATCAAGCCCATCAGACGATGGGCTTTTTTATGGCTGGACGGTTTCAAGCCGGTCGTAGGAAGACGGGGTCCCAGCAGCGCGTAAATGCCCTTGCGGGGTCGTCCGTCTGTAACAAAAGCTCCGTAGATTTCGCAGTCCACGACATAAGAGGTTGTCCTTATGAACGCAGGTCATGAGTTGCGAGTGGCTCGAGGTTTTTCTGCGAGCAGTGAAGCACGGCAGATGATGGCGGACTGGTTACGGACGACCCGGATCCCGCTGGTGCGCATGCAAGAGCTGCAGGCGCTGAAACAACGCGGTGATTTTCGCAAGATGCTGTCCAGGCGATACCCCAGCGGGTTGATCAATGACGCGGAAATCGAAGCGCTGCTGGGCGTGCTCCACAGCTGACGAAGGGCGGCATCAGGCACTGCAGAGGCTCCGTTTGACTCCCATCAAATTGACACCTTCCGCAGACGGGGGATAGCATTCGCGCCTCCACCGCCTGTGGCCTAGCGCCATGTACGTGCATCAGTCCTCCACTGTGATGATTTCGTGCGGGCTTCCGGGACTGTTTCAGAGCCGGAAGACGCAATTGCCCACACCGGGCATTTGCCACAGCGCGCGATTAATCCGCTCACAAGGACAACAAGATGAAACAGCGTATCGGCCTGCTCGCCCTGAGCATTCTCGCCGCCACTCACGCCATGGCGGACGGTCAGGCAGATTCCAAAGGATTTGTTGAAGACAGCAGCCTGAAGATCAACCTGCGTAACGCCTACATCAATCGCGATTACAAAAACGGACCACAGGACCGCTCGGAATGGGGGCAGGCGTTCATGGCCGGCTACACATCCGGTTTCACCCAAGGCTTGGTGGGCGTCGGCGTTGATGCTTTCGGCCTCTACGCAGCGCGTCTGGACGGTGGCAAGGGCAAGAGCGGCGCAGGCGGTATCGACTTCTTCAAGCAGGGCGACAGCGGCAATGCGGCGGACGACCTGTCGCGTTTCGGCGGTGCGGTCAAATTCCGGGTGTCCAATACCGAACTGAAGTACGGCGACATGATGCCCGAGCTGCCCGTGCTGACGTACGACGGCTCGCGCCTGCTGCCTGAGTCCTACACCGGCACCATGATCACCTCCAAAGAGATCAAGGGCCTCACGCTGGTGGCCGGCCGCTTCACCGCCGAGGCCCGCAAGAGCGCCGAAGGCCGCGACAGCGGTGATCTGAAGAGCATCAACGTGTACGGCGGCAGCTATAAATTCACCGAGGCCCTCAGCGCCGCGTTTTACGCCTCCGACGACGAAGACGTGCTGAAAAAGCAGTACGTGAACCTGAACTACGTCTGGGCGATGCCGAAAGATCAGTCACTGACCTTCGACTTCAACGGCTACAAGACCAAGCTGGACAAAGACTTCGCCGTCGACGACGCCCGCGACAACAAGATCTGGAGCCTGGCGGCGACCTGGGCGGTGGGCATCCACTCATTCACCCTCGCGCATCAGCGCAGCACCGGCGAGACCGGTTACACCTACGGCGGCTACCGCAACGCAGGCGGCACCGGCGATGGCGGCAACACCATCTACCTGGCGAACTCCTACTGGTCGGACTTCAACGGCAAGGACGAGCGTTCGTGGCAACTGGGCTATGGCGTGAACCTGGGCACCGTCGTGACGCCAGGCCTCAGCTACCGCGTGGCCTACGTGCGCGGCGACAACATCGACGACGGCAGCGACCGTGGGCGTGGCGAAGAGCGCGAACTGTTCAGCCAGTTGACCTACGTGGTCCAGAGCGGCCCGGTCAAAGACCTCTCGGTACGCCTGCGCAACTCGTTCCTGCGCGTCTCCAACGATGTGGACCAGTACAACGTCGGCGGTAACGAAACGCGGATCTTCGTCGATTACCCGATCAACGTGTTTTGATGTCGAACGGCTGAAGAACTGACGGCTTCACCCAGACGCCCCGGTCGCAAGATCGGGGCGTTCGGGTATGAGGGTTCACTGAACTGGCGATCCTGCCCGCTCTCCCGCTACCATCGCCGTATCCCACTCCAGCCGGTTTCACCATGGCAATCGCCGCGCCGCCCGACCTCTCCAACACCGCCGTCCCTGTGCAGCCTCTGTCACGGACGTATCCCCGCGGGTTGTACATCGAGCCCCATGAGCACGAGTGGGGGCAGGTGTTGTATGCGATGTCGGGGGTGATGTGGGTGGAGACGCCCAACGAAGCGCTGGTCGTGCCGCCGCAGCGCGCGGTCTGGTTGCCGCCCGGCGTGCCCCATGGGATTCGCGTGGTGTCGGATCTGGAAATGCGCAACATCTACCTGCGGCCGGCGCTCGCCCGAACCCTCGACGCCACCGTTCAGGTACTGGAAGTCGGCCGATTGCTGCGCGAGTTGATCGTCGGCCTTGTGGCCGAGCAGGACAAGGAATCGGACTACTACGAGGCCGTCGTTAATCTGGCGTTGCTCGAACTCAAACGCGCCCGGCGTTCGCTGCTGAGAGTGCCGATGCCCGATGACAGCGACCGCAGGCTGATGAGCGTTTGTCAGGCGGTGATGATCGAGCCGTCCATCGACGTGTCATTCGAGCAGCACGCAGAAAACGCCGGCGCCAGCGTGCGAACGTTGTCCCGGCTGTTTCAGGCGGTGCTTGGCATGGGCTTCGCCGAATGGCGGCGGCAGGTGCAACTGGCGACCTCGGTGGCGGAGATCATCCAGGGCGTGCCGGTCAACGCCATCGCTCGTTCAATGGGGTATTCGCCGAGCAGCTTCAGCGACATGTTTCGCCGCGAACTGGGCATGGCGCCTTCTCAGTACCCGGTGGTTGATCCATCTCACTAACGCCTGCGCCGATACTGTCCGAAATTCAGAAGCTCTTGGCCGGTAGACCTTGCCGGCCCCCCTTACACTCTGGTCATCGCTTAACGCCGTCGCGCCTCTGCTCGCAGTGGTTGGCTTGCTTGGCATGCAGGCCGGTGAATGGCTGTGGCCGGTGGGCAAGCAGTTCTTCTCCCATCTGGCCTCCTGAACCGACGACCCCCTTTCCTCACTCTGGATGAACCCATCATGAAAGCACTGCAATTCTTCCGCACCGGCGACCTGGCTGCGCTGGAAGTCGTCGATCTGCCCACGCCAGTCCCGGCGGCCGGCGAAGTTCTGGTGCAGATAAAAGCAGCGGGCCTGAACCCCAGCGACGTCAAAAACGTCCTGGGCCGCTTCCCCTACACCACGATGCCACGCATTCCGGGGCGTGACTTCGCGGGCGTGGTCGTGGAAGGCCCGCAGGAACTGATCGGCAAGGAAGTATGGGGCACCGGCAAGGAAATCGGCTTTGTCCGCGACGGCTCCCACGCCGGCTACATCACGCTGCCGGCCAAAGGCGTGGCGATCAAGCCTGCCTCGCTGAGCTTTACTCAGGCCGCCAGTCTGGGCGTCCCGTACACCACCGCCTGGGACGCGCTTGAGCGCAGCCTCGTGCAGGCCGGCACCCGGTTGCTGGTCATCGGCGCCAATGGCGCAGTGGGAAGCGCCGCCATCGCGCTGGCGAAAGTGCGTGGTGCACAGGTGCTGGCAGCGGTGCGTAAACCTGATCAGCTGAAAGTGCTGCAAGAGCAAGGCTTCAACGCGATCCAGCTCAACAAGCCGGAAGACCTGGGTGCTCAAGTGAACGCTGTTTTTCCAGGCGGCGCCGACGTGATCTTCGACACCACGGGCTTCTGGCTGCCGGCTTCTGTGCCTGCGCTGGCCCAGTTCGGTCGCATCGCAATCATCGCCGCGCCGGTGGACGGCCACGTGCAACTGCCTGCGCTGGCGCTTTACCGCAAGGGCGGTTCGGTGGTGGGGATCAACTCGCTGCTGTATGGCGTCGAAGCCTGCGCACGGATGCTGGAGCAGTTTGGCAAACAGTTCGACGACGGCACCTTGCCGCTGCCAACCGGGCTGATTGAGTCGCCGTTGGAAGAAGGCCTGGCGCGTTATGCGGAAGTGAATCAGGGCGGCGCCGACAAGGTCATTCTGCTGCCGTGACAGGCAAGCCCGAATCTTGGGGCAGGGGCTGCCGGATTACTGGACGGGTAGCCCTTTGAGGTAGTCATGCTGGACGCGTTTGATCGAGCCGTTTGACCGCAGCGTCTCGATCGCGGTTTTCAGCTTCTCGACCATCTGGGGGTCGCAGTCTTTCGAGCACGCCAGATACAAATCGGCAGTCATCAATGCCCGGCTCATCATCAGCGGGCGATCACTGATCTGCTTCCAGATATAAAGCGTTTCCGGCACGCCGTTGAACCACGCGTCCACCCGGCCCTTGAGCAGCATCAGCGCCGGGTTCTCGCCAATCTTCAGCGGATAAATCTGCGCGGCTGAAAAACCTTCCTCACGTAGACGCGTCTCCTGCGCCGAGCCACTGCCCACGGCGATCATCTTGAAGGCCTTGCGCGCATCCTCAAACGTCTCGACGTGACGATCAAGGCTGAAAAACGCCCGGTCCATTGTCATCACCGGCGCGATCCAGATGAAGCTGTCTTCGCGACTTTGCGTGCGGGTCAGCGGCGCGATGAGCTTGTTGGTGCCAAGCTCCACATCCCGCTGCGCCCGCGGCCACGGCGGCGACAGCAGGTGGGCGGAATACCCGGCCATCGCCATGGCCTGCAGGGTGATGTCGCCCGCGATCCCGTGATGGTCGCCTTGACTGACCATGGTCAGCGGCGGCGCTTCGGCCACGTACACGTCAACGACCGGCAGCGCAAATGCCGCTGACGAGCACGCCAACAGCGCGCTGGCCGCATAACGGGTACAACAGGAAATCCATTTCATGGCAGTTATGCTCAGGGGAAATAAGGCGCCAGGACAGCCCTTGTGCCAGGTTTGTTATCCAGTCTGGCATCGATCTTCATTTCTGCCGGTCGCAGTGCGCGTCCTGCGTCTACTGCAGAGAACATACTCAGGTGGCGGCGACTCAGGTCTTGTTGTGCTCATTGGTGTAGCGACCGCTCATCTCCCAGCCACACTCCACCAACATCTCGATCCAGTCTTCGTACGAGTCATCCACATCCAGCAAGTTCATGAATTGATCTTCGATATGGCACCGAAAGGTCTGCTCCTCGACGTTCCACTCAACATCCCGAATGCGCCAGACGCGCTGCATCGGCAACTGAATGTTCAAGCCATGGAAAGGGACGAACGGCAGCTCCACTTCGTAGAGCAGCTTGGACCATTCAGACGAAATCTCCGGGGTCTGGTGGGTCCAGACGTACTTGATCAATCGGACTTTGTGCA
Source organism: Pseudomonas sp. CFBP 8772 (assembly GCF_014841665.1). Lineage (NCBI taxonomy): Bacteria > Pseudomonadati > Pseudomonadota > Gammaproteobacteria > Pseudomonadales > Pseudomonadaceae > Pseudomonas > Pseudomonas sp. CFBP 8772. The sequence goes on from NZ_JACYUI010000002.1 coordinate 420,625, forward strand.
CGGTTGGGCCTTCTGTCGTGTTTCTGATGACGGGTCGCTGTCCTGACGCAGACGCGAGGGCCCGTTGGATGGGTATACGTTACTCGATGGGGGCGGGATGGGGGAGGGGGCGCTCTGAATCTTAGGGCGCCGTTTGAAGCCGACGGTTTGGTTCGCTCAGGGTGGCAGCCGTTTAAGAGCGATCCTGGTGAATGACTACGTTGAGCCCTTCTTCTTTATCTGGGGCTTGGAAGTAGCTGGTGATCAAATCGAATTCAGCGTCGGTTGCTGCGAAGTCGTGTTCACCGCGCTTGTTTCTGAGGTGCAGCCGGGCTCGGCAAGTGTCGTCGTCGACGTCGATGAAGTGAAGGCTGTGCGAGGCCTGGGCGGTGTCAGCCAGATCGCGTAACCAGTGGCGGTCTGCAGGAGTGTTTGCGGGGAAATCAAGCACCACATTGATGCCGGCGTTTAGGATGTCGATGACCAAGGGGCCTACGACATCTCGCAGTCTTCTTGAGAGCGTTACGTAGTCTGCGACCGAGTGGATCTGGTCTGGGTAGAGCCTTGAGAGCCAATGGTCTTCGGTCAGCAGGATCGCTGCTTGGTCGGCTTTTAAGGAGTTCGCTAGGGTGGATTTCCCGGAGGCGATCTTTCCGCACAGGAGGTGGAGGGTGGGGTTGGCCATGGAGACGCGTCCTTATGTCGAACCACGATGATGCCTGTGGATTGAGGTCGGGACAATCAGGGGCAGTGCCGGGATGGCTGAGGCTTTTGAGTTGGTAAATTCGTGCCGCAACTTCCACTCTGAAAAGCCCAAAAAAACAAGGCCCAACTTTCGGTGGGCTTTTTTGCTGAATCTGGTGGCACCAGGAGTCGAACTCATTAATAACGTTCTATTAGTACTAGTATTTGTATAATAAAGTATAGATTACTACCTCTAAACTACCCTTATTACCTTATGAAACTGTAACGCTCATTGATAAGTCTAAGGTCAAGAGCTACCTGAAGATAAAGGGGGCTAGAATTACTAGCCCCTCAGCATGTATAGATACGAAAAACCACTCTTGGGTATACCGTCGGACTAAGTCTTTTCGACTTTTCCGAAAGACTCAAGCTTTATGAACTTAGATTCGTAAGTTTCCGAAGGAAGTTTGATTTTAAGCAACTCGAAAAAATTTTCGTCATGAGTAGAAAGAATGATCTGTCGGTCAAAGCGAACGGCTATATTACGAAGTAAATCGATGGTGGATAGAACGTTGATTGAATCCATGGAGTGAATTGGGTCATCTATAAGAATGGTTTCAACGGGCTTTCCCTCGTGTTGTACATGAAGCGCCCGAGCGAGGAAGATACTTAAGCTAAGTATGTTTAACTGCGCTGCGCTGAAATACAGATTAGGCGCAACTCTTTTGCCATCTTCCTCTTCTAGATATACTTCTAGTCTGGGTTTGTCGTCAGGGAATATGCATTCGAATTTTACAATTTTAAACGAAGGGTGTGGATCAATTTTTAGATAAATACGGTTTATTAGTTCCGTATAAAAGAAGCTATCTATTCGTTTTTTTTAAACGGCCTTCGACGTTTACAAATTCTTCGCCAAGTTTAATATTTAGGACTGAGTAGCTGTTTAGTTGATCTAGAATTGATGCTAATTCTTTTCGGGCGTTCGATTTATTAATTGCTGGTAGTATATTTTCTAATTGGCCAGAGAAAACTTCTATAAAAGATGCAAGTTTTCGTTGAGCTTCAAGGGTGTTAAGGCTCGACTGTTCAAGTTCAACCAGGCTCGCCTTTAATAATGACTCTGAGATTTCAGAGTTAAGATCAAGAAGCCGTAAATTGGATGTAAGCGGTATAATGGTTTCTTCGCTTTTGTTCAGCTCAACAGTCATGGCATCAAGCATAGTTGAAAGTTGATTTTGCTCAAATATCCCCGTTGACTCGCCAATGGTTTTGGTTATTTTTTCTAAATTTTGATTTTCATTGACGATTTTTTCCGAAAGCTCGACTGCTTGAGATTTTAGTTTTCGAGACCTATCACTAAAGAAAGCATGCTCTTCGTTTCTTGCGACTGCATGCTGTTGTAGGTAGGTGCCTACAGTTTGTATCGACGGCGATTTTGAAAGGTGGGCTATTGTGGCTGATACCCATTCAATATCCTCTCGCACTTTTTGAAGTGCAACTAATATCTCAGTCGCTTTTAATTCGTTTGCTTTGTTTTGAGAGTTTAGCTCGACATCTTTTTGCGTAAGTTGCGCGGAGTCTTCACGACAGCGCTGTAGAAACTCTTCTTTGTCGAGGAATAATAATTTTGCTCTGAGTTCTTGAAGTTGAGCGGTTAATGATTCTATTGTCAGCTTCAGAAGTTGCTGCTGATTCGTGTGGTTGAGGCATTCATCTTGCACTCTACCCAGTTCCGATCTCAGGGCTGCTATTTTTTTGGCCTTTAGTTCGTTAATATATTTGAAGGCTTGAGTCAGGTAGCTTTCATTTTCCTGAAGTTTACGTTCGACCTCATTTTTTGCTTTGATGATCGACTGTTGTTGATAAGAAAATTTACTGTTATTCAGGATTTTTTGCGATAGCGCTTCATAAGACTCATGTTTATGGCTGCAAACAGGACATTTATCTGAATGTTCGATCCCTATTAACTCAGAGGCAAGGCTAATAAGTTTTTCTAATGTTTCCGTATCCGCTGCTATGCGAGCTAAACTTTTTTCATGTGAGGTGATTTGTGTTTGGTAGGATTCGATGTTGCTGAGTGCCTGAGAAAGTTCACTTGGAAATGTTTGTGGTGCACCTAGGGTGGCTAAATCAGAAGAGTAAAGAATATTTCTATCTTCTGGAATTGAATTTATTCGATTAATCTCTGTTTCGAATGCATCTCTCGCTGCTATGCTGCCATTAAGCCGTTTAATAGAGAGGTCGAGTTGTACAGTATGGTCGTTAATGTCCCTCTGAGTAAGTATTATCTGCTCATGTATAGGGTTGACAGCTAATTCAAGCCTGGTAATTTCTGCCAGACGATTTTCGATTGCCAGTTTAGCTGATTGTATTTCCTGCTGTTGAGCTTTCAGTCGATTACTGTTCGCTTCTTGCACATTACGATCAGCTAAAAGTGCGCTCTCATTATGTCTGTGTTTCTCCAAGGCTGTTGTTTCAACGATGTATTGATCGAGTTGGGATGCTGCTGAATCATGTTTGCTGAGCAGTTCACCTATCTGGCTGAGCTTTGTACGAAGCTCAGGTAATGTAGACTGAAGCCTGATTTGCTCATTAAGTAATATATTATTTTGTTGAAGGGCCTGAAGTCTTTGTGAGGCACTGTTAGTTGAATTTTTTGCTCTGTAATAATCAGGCAGGCCTGTTAAGCATGAGTTTATCACTTCTAGTATGCGTTTGTGTTTATCTATTTTTTCTGATATTTCTAGTGTTCTTTTCGTAATTCTATTTTTGTAGTCGAGCTCCAAGGTGGAGTCATAGATTGGCAAAATTTTATCGAAGTTTTCGCCTAATTCATTCAGTGAGTCTATAGTGTTGTTTACTAACTCAATAGCCTTTTCCTCTATTGGCTCCTCAATTACTGCCTTAAGGTCAACAGAGTCGGTAGTCAGTTTTTTGATCTGGGCGTTGCATGTTTTTCGTAACGCATTTAATTTGGCTCGATACTTTTCATCATTGCCTCCAAAATGCTTAACGAATTTCTCATATCTTACTTCCGGCTTTTCCTCCTTTAAAAAGGCATCAATAGCGTCTTGTGACAAGAATATATCCGTGAGGTGCTTTGTGCTTTCATCAGTGTTTTCGGGTTTAAAAGCATAGTCACGTCGACCCAGTGCAGCTTTTCTTACATCACGCTCAAATTTTCCATTCCCTGTTACATTGATTTTTACGTAAGACGGAGCATCTTCACTGATATATCTATTCCGAAGGATACTCTGGCCGCTTTCTGCAGTATTCAGATACAACGAGGTACTGTCATTATTAGATCTGAGGCCGTCGCGAATGTATCTCCCTATATTATTAGTGATGGCCCATTCGATAGCATCGTACAATGAACTCTTGCCAAATCCATTGGGGGCGTAGATCGAAACGAAGTTGGCTGCTTCTACGTTTTTTGTAGAAAAATTGAAATTGCCATCTCCTTCGTCGGCATATGCTCTAAATCCGACAATTTCAACATTTTTAATCTTCATCGTGGTTCACCAATGAGACAAGCTTGTCTAGTTGCAATAAGCGTTGGGAGGCTACGTCGTCTTTAGAACCGGGAGGTATTTCATCAAGAGACTCAATAATTATTTGGAGCTCGCTTTTTTTATGTTCTGCATTTGCTTCTAGTATGTCTTTTTGATTTATTAACTCTAAATCATTACCAAGTATTTCGTTGTTGAGTAGTTTGTCAATGTCGTTTTGGATGTGGGGAATGTCAATAACCAGTTTTCGCAACGAGAATTTGTCATTCTCAATCTTATATTTTAAGGTCTTATCAATGGTTTCTGTGCAAAGAAATACAAGGTAAATATTCCAAGCTAGATACTTGTTGTTTAATTTTGCTTGGAACTCTGTTGCTATGCAGCTTGTAATCTGGCTCCAATACTTCAATAACGTGACATTCGTATTCCCACTGCAGACAAAACAATTGATTGAGTCTGTGGTTTTAGTATCGAAAAGTTTGAAGTCTAGTTCTGGGAATGATTCGGTAAGGAAGTTAATATTTTTACTGCTTTCTGATAAAATCACTATAGTGCTCCTTGAGTTCTTTCAACAAGCAAGCGGCATTATGTTCTTCAGAGAATTGGTTGCCTTTAACATAAAAACTTTGATTTAAAGTCACGCATTCGTGGTGAAGGCCGGCCCAATGATAAAGTTTAAACTCCGTCACGGGGTTTATCATCGGAGAGTCTATCCTGGTTTCAGTAGGGTAGACTTTCCCAATATCCGCGATAACTTGATCTAGCGCCTCTGGAGGTGGGGTGTACATTCCCTCTGAATCTGCCGTGCTTACAATGATGATACCTCCAGGCTGTAACCCTCTTAGGTCAGAGGTGTAGATATCTCTTAATAACCACATCCAATTTTCTTTTGTTGCTTTGAACAGGAAGCGTCGCTGGGATGAGTTTTTTTCGAGATAGCCAAAATCTACTGTTTTTACTTCATCAATTAGTGCCGCTATAATAATTAGCTCTAGATAACCTATCCAAAGCATGACTTCAAGAGCATGTTCACTAGGTGAGTTGCGGATGAGCAGTTGTTCTTTATAACGCTCGTGTATATCTTTCGGCGTGGGGAGATCTTGTCGATCAAGCTCTGCAGCAAAGTCGTGTAATATACTTTTTAAAAAATCAGCCCCGGTCGGTGTTGAAATGCCTCGGAATTGAAATGTCCTACTTATTATGTTGGAAAATGAGTGTAAGTGAGGGGCAAGAATTGGCTCATAGTCATCATTTTTTTCCAAGAGCCGATCTATTGCTTCCAGCGGGATACATTCTATTTTCCCATGAAACTCACGGGTAGAGTTACCTTCGACTTTTGACTCTATGCCGCAAAGAAAAATATCAATTTCTAAATCTCTAAATACACCTCCCCCTGAAACACCAACTATCTGATCGTGACCTGGTTTGTTTTCAAGAGTGACAACAAAGTGATCGGGTCTAATTTTTCCAGTGACTCCACGAAATTCGTTGAGCTGCCTTTCGCCAACTTGGTCTTCTCGGGTTTCTGGATAGCCACATACATGTACTATTTGATCCCGGTCAATCTCGTCTATACACCTGAGTAAACTTGACGGTATTTTTTCTCTGGTCTTGAGAATCGCAATATCATTATCAGGGTCTACAATTCTGTTGGATAGCTCGATTTCTAATTCGTTGTATGTTGTAACAGTTATCTGGCCAACATCAAAATGCTCGCCACTATCTTCGGCAGTCTCTATCACATGTTTTGCTGTGAGTATGTATGTATAACGATCGTTCGAGGGCTGGATGACTACCCCGCTTCCGCCATTCACACGTACTGTATGGTCACGCATTTTTTCTGAAAAGTCAGCCAAGACAAAAATCCCCGTTCAAACCCTTTAGTTTACCTTCTAGTTTTTCTATTTCTTGTTGTGTATAGATGGTTTTAATTATTTCGGGATAATTGAAGTAAATTGTGGCGTTTGGATTGTGATGGTGAATGCGTGCAAAGGTAAGCTTGTTTGGTAAGCCGTGTCGAGAACCATCCGTGCTTACTACGTAATGGTCACAATTTATAAGGTCTAATAGTTCTGGGCTAGTATTCGCTTTGCTGCCATGATGAGATAATTTCACGAGATCAGCGGTGATGGGATTGGATTTTGAATAGTTAAATGATCGCAGTCCATCTAATATTTTACTCGGTGGGGCGTCACCTAATAACAAAATTATTTTGCTTTGGAATTCTATAATGCAACTTATTGAGCTATTATTGTGTATTGAATTGTCTTCAATAAATGTATCATTATTTAATAGTTGTTCGTATGTTTGTTTATAGTCTGTGTTGTGTTTTGAAGTAAATGGTGATGTCTGTTCTTTTTCCCATTTTATTAGTAATCGCTTTATGCCTGCTTCATCTGGTGATAAAAAACGAATTTTAACATTTTTTAGATCGTGCTCCATTGACTGTAAGAACAGTTCTCTTTTCCATATTCCAGCATCTGTAATCAGCTTTTCGAATGTTATCCCTTGCTTGATGCTCGTTAGTGAAGACCCGCTAAAGTTGCCGCGTAATACATTCTGGCTTACGTCAGCTAATTTAAAGTGTTCATGAATGAGCTGGCCTGAATTAAAAACTACTGATCTAGTAAGATTTCGTAGGTGATGGGGGGGCTCGAAGCCTTTTATGAGGCCACCAATATGATCTTCATCAACATGGGTCATGATGAGCAAATCTATTTGCCCGCCGTTACCTGCGAGCTCATCAAGCATTTTCCTTAGTGCGCCATCACGATGGTCACCTACTTCCCGAGGTGTGAAAGCTGAGGGGGGGCCCCCATCAATAAGAATGGTCGAGACTCCATCTTCATCTATAGCAGTGATGAAAATCGCATCGCCATGCAGCGCCTTTAAAAAACGTACCTTCAATGGCATCTTCGACTCCTTTTTTGCAAGAGCAGCGCTGTAGTACGAACCTACCATGTCTAAGCACATGGTGCTTGGCGCAATCCCAACATTATGCCACTACAACTGCAGAATCGGCATTCGCGGAGCGATCTAGTCTCAGATGGAGTCCGATACTGGGTACCCAACCATTTTTTTGTTCGTTTTTGCAGCAAGATGCTGACCTTGCTGTGACATTTGAACTGCCAAGGTTTTCCTAGGCGTACGGTGATCAGTTGCATGGTTAAAACGTAGTAATAGCACGTTGCTCCTGCATGTTTGTTCAGGTAGTGATCCAGGAACCATAGGAGATGCTTTCGCTGCCAAGCCCAGGGATTGTCGCGTTGCCAACGCTCAGCAATTGCTTCTTGGATGGCCTTCGCCTGACGAAGATGACGCTTGCGGGTGGAATGCGATCCGGTCAGAACGCCCACCAGGAACAGCATACTGATCACCGCTAAGCGCCGCCATGGTCCTGTTCACGCTAGACAATCGGTTTTGCGCGGTGGCGATGGCGAACTCACCTTGTTCAACGTTGCTGACGTAGATGTCCGGCGTAGTCCAACAAGGTCTGCCGATCAATCTGCCGCGCATCGTTAAACCCGGGCCCATCCTCCGACCGACACCAGCGTACAAATGCCTGCCAGCGATCACTGCGCGCCTTGACCGTTCCGTAATGCCCGTCGCCAAATAGATCTTTTAGCGCCTGCGGTCCGGCGTAACTCAGTTGTCGCCCATAGCCAAATTGCGCCCATTTCGTCTGCCCACCAGTGCCATGATCGAACTCCTCTCGAAGCCAAAACGTTCAAACCTTCCTCACGTCATCCCGCCACGAATGTTGAGTGTTATCAGGGATCAAGGCCCCTGCGACCTGTGAGGGTTGTCCACTAATGCGGGACTGGCGGCTCTTTACGACCGGTAGCTTGGGCATCTCATGATCTGGTCTCCTGAACATTTCCGAGGAAGTGGGCGGGTGGAGGCTGCATCGGCTGACGAATCCAACGCCGCGAGATCCTGAGCCAGGTAAAAGCAGCACTGCGATGACCGGGGCATGCCTGACTGTCAGTCAGGTGCAATCCATTCCCTGGGCTGCGGCACCATCATCTGCATCGCTGTTGCTGGTGAATTCAGTATTTGTCACGCCGATTGTCACGAGGGAAATGCCGCAAAGCCTTGTACGCGTTGGGCTGCAGCAGCGGTAGGAGCGCCCGTCTCTTTCCGGGAGAAAGAGACGGGCGCAGGTTGGCGCAAGGAAATGCCTATGCGAATAGATCGCAGCAGGGCAGCTACAAAGACGAACCGCCCACCTTGGCGATCGACACCTCAATTAATGCCCGCGCTGCATCAAGCTGATGCACCACCGAGCGCGCCAACGGGCGGAATTCCAGCGTGCAGTTATCTGCGACTTCGTAGGCGGTGGCTGCGGCGCAGGCGAGGTATTCGGAGGCGGTGAGCAATGCGTCCTCAACTCTGACGCCGGGCTTGACCGAGAACAGGCTCAGGTTGCCGAGGTTGGCGTTGGTGCAGGTTGATTGTAGGGCGGGTGTTTCGGGTGGGTGAGGGGTGGATCTAATCATGGTGTCTCTCCTGACTTGATGAGACCGACGCCGTTCGCGACTAAACGAATAGGTGGCGGCTGTACGCGGGTTAGTCGACCGGGAAGTCAGGCACCCGGCGCACCCGAAGGTGCCCCTCGTACAGCCACCATAAAAGGACAGAACCGGTGTCGATGACAGCGGCTCAGGTTATGGGGCGTTACGCGCCTGACGTGTTCGGGCGACTAAACCCGGTCGTTGTTTGCAACGACACCCGGGAAGGTAGTCGCCGGATCAGACACGTTCAAGCGGTCGGGAGGATATCGCTTAATTTCAGAAGCGTCCTACGGGATTTCGGACTTTTTGTGGGGGTTGGGCGGGGAGGTAGGGCGGTAGTGCGGCGGAGGGCGCTTTCGCGGGCAAGCGCGCTCCTACGGGGATTGGCGGTGTGGCATTTGGCACAAACAAAAAAGGCCCACCTTTCGGTGAGCCTTTTGCTAAATCTGGTGCCGGCACCAGGAGTCGAACCCGGGACCTACTGATTACAAGGAAGGTGGTTCAAACAATAGAATCAATAGGTTACGTGATTCCTTGTTACGTGCTGATGCGCCGAAACCCGCTAAATACGCGGGCCCAGGTGCGCTTGTTACGCGAGGATTGCTCAGTGTGTGGGGCCGCGATGAGTGGGCCCCTGATCCGAAGGGGAGGGTTACGCGTCAACTGTCCCGGTGCGGGCGTTGAGGATTGATTGAAGCGCTGATGGAGTTGTGGACCACAACACATACTCTTCCCATGAAAAGCCCAAATACTCGTGCAGCTGCATGCCCGCGCCGCCAAGCCCCGCATGCCAGGCTTCGACATACCAGCCGATGTCGTTCGGCTTTACCGCGCCTTCTAAATAACACTCCACAAAGTTCATGCCTTGCTCCCTATTATCAATTAGTCCGCAGAAGGTGAAACCACGGGCAGGCTGTGGTCGTAGATGTCCATCATCTTCGGGTCACGGTGACCACTGGCCTCCTGCTTGCCCGCTCGGTTGCCAGCGGTGTCTGTGATGCCCCTTCGCTTCAAGTCGTGCAACGCGAAACGCTGCTCGGGCGTGATCACGTCGTCCTTGAGTGCCAGTGTGATGAAACGCTGCCAGGCGGTATCAAGACTCGACTTGCGCAGAGTACCGCCATGGCTCGCGACGATGATGTGTCTTCTATCTGGTGCTATCGGAATAGGTGTTCTGCGTTTTTCCCAGGTGCGTGATCGGTACGCCTTTGCACTGTCCCACACGGCCCGCAGGCGCGGCGTCCAACGAACGATGTTGTCCCTGCTGCCCTTGCGCCTGTTTGTCAAAATCCCTTCTTCCAGCTCATTGGCGTCTGTGAGGGTGACGACCTCGATACCTCGAAGCCTGCACAGATACGCCAGCTCCATCACGATCGGTAGATATTCCGGACAGCCACCGGGTTCGTTGCGCGCGAGCCGGCCGCGAGCTGTTGCCCGATCGATCAGATCGTCCATGACGCTTTGTGTCGGCAGCCGGCGCTGTTTGCGTTCGATCGGCGCCTCGATGCCCAGCGCTGGATTGATTTCTAGATAACCTCGGTTGCGCCCCCACTGCAGAACCCGGCGCAGATATCGGAGGGCATGCGCGGCTTTTGAAGGGGTGCCCTCGTCTGCAAGCCGATCGACGATGCGTTGCACCAGGGCGGCGGTAAACTTCTTCACAGCGAGGTCGCCCAGCGGCTTGCCCAATTTGGTGGGAATGTTCAGCAGTACGTCTCGGGAGTAGCAGTAGTCGTCGTGCGTCTTTGGCTTGAGTTTCTTATAGCGATCGCTTTCGTGAAACTTCTCACAGACGTAACGGAGTGTGCCTCTGTCGACGTTCGACGCTTCATCCATGATCCGATGTAGTTCTGCCAGAGACACGTCTGCAGGCGCCACATTGCGGCGCCGCTGTTTGCCGGTTTCGTCCCTGTGGAGGGTGTACCAAACTCCGTTGCCGCGCTGGTCGAAGAAAATGGCCGCCGGAAGGGCGGCCTGATCGACGTGGGCAGGGATGTTCGGATTGTGCTTCCGCTTCCTCGCTCGCTTCATAAAATGTCGGGTTCGTACCGTTCGTTCGATGCTGGGGTCAGCCCAGCTGCTTGATTGATAAGGTCCAGAGTTGTCCACGGGCCGGTACGGCCTCGAAACAGGCGGACGCCCTGCTCAATGAGTGACCGTTCAACGTCAGACCGGCGCTGATATCCGGTAATGCGCTGCAGGTCTTCGAATATCAAGACATTGCTCGACATGGTTGCCTTAGGATCTCTTATGCCCCGGTCAGTGTAGTCAGTGTGCCGGGGCATAGTTGTTAGAAAAAAGTGAGCGATCTTCTGGAGGAAAGCCTACCGGGAATAGCGTCTGCCTCGGGCCAATCTCGCAGCAACCTTCTCAGCCATCAGCTCCGTCCATTCATCCTCTTTTCTTTTTTGCCTAATGCGGCTGCAGCTTTGATGGGTGTGAGTCGATCGAGCTCTACCGCAAATGTCGCAAATGCTCGGCAGATCGAGTCGGTGGCTCGCCATCGTTGGTCGTTGGCGGGCAGTGGCTTGCTTAGGCATCAAGCACCTCGCTCAGCTTGAACGTATGTCCATCCACAATCGTGTTCATGGTAGCCTCGGCCGCGCTGCCGTTGAGGGTTTGAGCTTGCATGGTTCTCTCCTTTCAGGGGTGGTAGGTGCCATGGGGTTGCAGCCCCATGGCACCGACTTCATTTTGATTTCTAGCGAAGGATCCAGATCATCAGATCCGGAACCTGCACCGCGACAATTGCGATCAGCGTCACAGTAAGTACTGCGCCCAACAAATGTCCCAGTAGGGCGCCGCGTGCGGCTTGTTCAAGTGGTTCGGTGTTTCGCATGGTCCTCTCCTTTCAGGGGTTGCCGGTTGCAGCCGGCGTCACAGGTCGCTGTCTGGCAATCGCACCAGGTGCAGCACCAGGTCTAAAAACTGGTCGTTGTCTTCCTCGCATGACTGCCAATCCAGCACCGATTCAATTTGCCGCCGCGTGCAATTGAGCACCAGGATCTCTCGCTGACCATCGGCGCCACGGACCTCCAGAATGTCGACGAGTCCGCTGGGACCATAGGCTTCCGCCTGGACGGTTTTGCGCTGGTCATTACCCAGTTCGTCGAGCAGCTCGGTAACGCGGCTTTGTTGCGCGTGCGCCGTGCCGGCGACGACTTGAATTTGCATGGTTCTCTCCTTTCAGGGCTGTTCGACGTGGGTTGCAGCCCTACGCCTGAAAAATCCAGCACTTGACGATCGGTGATTTGGTGATCGTGTTGTTATGTCGCATGGCGTGGTGAGCCCGGACTTTGCTGTCCACCGACTTATTCGATTCCAGAAATTTGTGCCGGCGGGATTCCTTGAGGCGATCGCGCAGCTCGCTGACGTCGGCCAGCTTCTGGCGATGCTCGGCGGCGCGCTCGACGAACTCGTTGAGGTTGATGGCGATGACGTTGTCTTTTTTGCTGTGGTTTACCACTGGGCCTTCGGCATCCAGGCTCTGCAGGTAGTCGTAAACCTCCCAGAATTCGGCTACTACCGGGTGGTCTGCGCTGATTGAGCTCTGGCGCTCGATCGCCATGCCGACGATGCAGCGTTGTGTCGCGGTGATTTGTGCGTCAGTCAGTGGGACCAGCGAACGAATGCAGTCAACCAGGCCGAGAAGCTGTGCGTGGTTCTTTACGATCCGCTCGACCCGAATGTATCCGCGCAACTGGTTGCCGCACTTCTGGCACGCAGACTTTTCGCTATCAGGCGTGTACGCCGTATCGCAGCTGACGCAATGGGTATGCAGCCGGCGCAGACGGGCTTCGTGAGCCGGGATCTTGTCCGCAAGGGTGGACATGACATCGCCTTCACGCTTGACCGCCTGCAGCAGGAAATGGCTGAGCTTGTTGCCGTCCAGCGCTGTGAGCTTGTCAGCAGCCTCGCGGCTTGCCGGAGTGACAGCTGGGCGGACGAAATGAAGCTTAACGATCCGCGTCATGATGGCTTCGGACGCTACAACCGGAGCGTTCTGGCTGATCGCGATCGTGCCCCGGAACGGCGGCTCGTAGGTTTCGTTACCGGCCGTCTTGACGCCTTTGGTCGCCAATGTGCCGCCGCCGAAGTAATCCTTCAGCTCGTCCCATTCGAAGTTCTTGGCGTGTGATTTGTCATCGCCGCTTCGGTCAGATTCCAGCAGTACCACCGGCATCCCGGAAACTTGACCCATCAACCGGCTCCTGCCGGCCTTGGTCGATTTGGAGGGGTCGAAACCCTCATAGCCAGACCGGCCAAGCAATTTCCACAGCAGGTTAAGCAGCGTGGTTTTACCGGCGCCGGCTTCGCCCGTTGCTTCCAGAAAAGGGAACGACTGGTAACGAGCCCGGATCTGCTCGGCGAACAGTGATCCGAACCAGAACGTCAGCGCGACCACGCCCTGAGCGCCGAAGCACGTCCAAAGCAGCTTTGCCCATTCATCGCTGTATTCCTTTGGATCGCGCTGAATACGGACCGGCACCGCCTTTTGCAAAGTCTTGAGTCGCAGTTTTCCGAACTCGAAGAACTCCTCGTCGTTGACAGCCACGACCTGACCATCCTTGATCGCCATGTCTCCATAGACATAGCAGGCGTACTCTTTGCTGTAGCCAACGAAGTCGATCGTCTGGACCGTTTTGATCGCAAATAGCTGGTCCTTCATGATCTTGTCGAGCTGCTGACCGCTGCCAGTGAACACGGCGCCTGCAGCCATGCCCAGAAGGCGCTTCTTGAATTCGCTCGCGGCCGCGACCTGGCCGCCGGTGAACGTGTTCTTTACCGACACGCCGTCGTGGGGGAAGTCGACTCGGAAGAAGTACCAGGACTCGTCGGTGATCTCGTTGCGTTGGAAATACAGGGCCTGCGGGTAGCAGTTGGCGATCTCGACCACGCAGCCGGACATGCGCAGCGCCTTCTCTCGCATTGCCTTGTTGTTCAGCTGCTGCTCTTCGTGGTTTTCGCTCGTCTCCAGCGCTTGCATGGCGCTGTTGAACTTACTGATGTCCAGCTTCCACCAGTACAGACGGGACTCGAAGCCAAAGTGAAATTCCTCCCGCTCGCGCCAGTCGTACATCAGCAGCGCTTTTTCCGAAGCACTCTCCGCGATCAGCAGGGCGCCGTGGTGACGCGCTTCGGCGATGTCGCCATCCAACCGCTTTTGCCGTTCGGCTTCGTCGTCGATAAACGCCCAGCGCTGATGCAGATCGTTCCAGTCCACCTTTCGCGCATCACGTTGCGGGATCTGCGCGGCAGTACACTCAAACCCCATCGCACGGGCCATTGCCACCCATTTGCGCGTGTACTTGTGCGCGCCTGGTTCATTGTCCAGCGCCCATACGAGCCTTGGGAGACTGCCAGCCCGTAGCGTGATCAGCGCCTTGAGCGAAGCTTCCGGGAAGGCGTTGGACGACATCGCGGCGACAGCGTCGATATCGTTGTGCTGCAGGGCAATGGCGTCAAAGATCCCCTCGACAATCCAGAGCTCGCGGGTGTTGGAGAGGTCGACGTGAGGTGAACACCACCAATAGCCCCTGTACGATTCCTTTGGCTTGAACCGAGCCTTCTTCTTTCCGAACCGGTGAGGTCGGTCGATCAGGCGCTCCCAATAACCGCCGCGCTCCAGAGGGAAGCGCACGGTTGCCGATCCGATCTCCAAATCCCGATCAAAGTAGCTCTCCTGAGTGAACAGGCCTGCGACCAGGTTCATCTTGAACCCGCGAGCGAACTCCAGGTAGGCGCGAGCCGTGGCAGTGGGCTGATCATCAGTTGCCGGCGCCCGTTTGCTCCAGTCGTCGAAAATGTCGTCGTACAGCTCTTTAACGTGCCACTGCTGACCGCACTTGCTTTCCCGGCCGCACTTGATGAACCACGGGTTCACGAAGCTGGAGTAGAGCTCTTTTTTGCCGCATGCCGGGCATACACCGCCGCGCATGAAATCCGTGCCGGCACGATGCTTCAGCCCGTAGTCATTTTCGAGTCGGGTCAATACGTCAGCCCGGATTACGTCTTCCATCGTCAAGCCTGCTTACTTATGGCGGCCTGTAAGGCGCCGAGAGTGGTTTTTTGTGCTGCCAGGGCCGGGTAAGCGGAAAGGATCGCGCCGGAGCGCAGACCGTCAGGGACGCGCCGAAACTCATCCGAATACCAGTGCTCTTGAATTCCGAGGCGCAGCCGCTCTCGCAGCTCGTGCTGCAGGGCTTCTGCAAGGTTCTTGCTCAGGTTCATCCGGATCGAAAGTGCTGTGCTCATGGCTGTATCCCTGATTTCGGGCGCAATTCGCCCAAACCCACACGCTCTGGGTCGTGCTATTTGTTCAGATGGTCGGGGGTGTCTGTCGCTGCCCGGGCAAGTCGATCAATTGCTCGAAGATATGAGCGACGGGGATGGCGTATGCATTGCCGCTGGTGGGGTCAGTGAGCACCGCCACGGATTCGCTGCTGTTGGCGAGGTCCAGCCGGCGCTGATCGCCAGTGGAGCACAGCTCGCTGTAGGCAAGGGCCGCGAGCGTTTCTGCGAGATAAAGGGGCACTTCGAGAGAGGTCTGCAGATAGGTCACAGCCCGGACGAAGAGCTGGTGGTCATTGTCCAGGTGTTCGCCCTGGTGACGCTGCATGAAGCACAGGGCAGCGCTCTGCATCGTCGAGCGGTACTCCAGTTCAGGGTTCTGCGCTTTCAGTAAGATTTTCATCAAGCCGTCTCCAATCCCAGTAGATCCATCTGTTGCTCGCCATCCTTTTTCATCGCATGCCGGCGCATCGCGACCGGCGCGACAGGCAGGCGAACCGATGGGTTTGGTATACCGGAGGGGCTCATTTCGTGAGTCATCTCAAACTGAGCCCGAACTGACCAGCTACATGCCTCGTTGGTGCACTGCATGTAAGTGATGCGCAGAAAAATATGCGTACCTTCGCTTGTGCGGATCCGCATCCGCCCATGGCAATGCGGACATACCAATTTGTACGTGCTCACTTGTTCTCCCCGCCGCTAGTTGCGGCCTTCGGCTGACGCCGAGAATTGGCGGCGCTTCCTGCGCCTACTTCGGTTCCTACGTGCCCGGGCGTTCCCGGTGCAAAACGATCACGGCGGTGATCTCTTCATGGCTGGCCGCAACATGCGCGCGGTGCGCGGTTAGGATCTCCTGCACTTCGCTATCGTTGATGACCCCATCTTCGAGGGCCTTGGCAATGATGGCGTCGACCAAACCACGCTTGATTGAGGTGTTGATCGAGCGTGCATATAGATCAAGGTTGTCCAGCTGACCTGCCTCGGCAACGGGGACGAAAACCCCGCCGTACAGGCCGCAGACGAAGTCCGGCAGGTGGGTGGTCCCGGTCTGTGCTTCCAGAAGGCAGATCTGCTCGTCCGTCAACGGGCGACTGCCGGCATTTTCATAAGCGTGGTTATCAAACTTCTTGACCGACATACCGAGTCGCGGTGCTGCGCAGTCACGCCCGCCCGGGTAAGCACAGATCACTGCGCTGACGACTTGGCGGCGGGTTTCTAGAACGGTGCGTTTCATCTTCTGGTTTCTCACCGGCAGAACTGCAATTAGTTTGATATCACGCCGTCTTTGATACGCAGGAGCACAGCTGCTCGTCGTGCCTCGCCTCGAACGCCTTTTTTCCGACCGTTCAATAGATCGCTGACCAAACTTTTGTTCAGAGCATGTTTCCGGCAGAACTCGGCGATCGTTACCCCATTTCGGTCAAGTTCTGCGCGGGCTTGCTCGGCTGTTAGGAGGACGGGCATAGTGTTCATGTGTGTTCAATCGTGTTGTGTGTGCCATCATTATGACCAAGAAATTGTGTGTGTAAAGTGGCGAATGCCAAATATTTGTGTGTCTGGAGATTCCTTGGAAAAAACTTTGGGCGAGCGGCTCCGGGAAGAGCGCGACCGGCTTGGCATAAACCAGAACGAGCTGGCTGACGTTGGAGGGGTTAAACGCAACTCCCAGGGCAACTATGAGCGCGGCCGACAGAACCCGGACACGGCGTATTTGTTGGCTATCGCGAAAGTTGGGGTCGATGTGATGTACGTGCTTTTCGGAAGACGCGACCATGCCGTCGAAGCCCAATCGGGGATTGAGGCCGAGCTGATTTGCTCTATCCGCTCGTTGAGTCCTGCGGATCAGGCCGTGGCCCGACGCGTTGTAACCGGCCTTGCAGAAATGAATACCGGGCGCGTCAATCCTGCAACTGAACCCGAATAGACATCCCACAACTGACCGATAACTGCATCCATCGCCAATCGCTGAAAGTAGCGACTTTGGGCTATTTAGAATCCTGCGAAACTGTTGATGCTTTCCGTTTCCCAGGAGTATTGAGCATGTTGGATCGAGGCGTTTTGGAGAAGCTTGAGCAGGATGCTCGAAACAACGATTGTCCCGACTTGAAGTTGACCCAACTGGAGTATTTGTTGCTCCAGCGGTACCGACTGATGTCGGAAACCGATCAGGCGCACCTGCAGCGCCTGGCAGAAATGCTGGCCCGGACGAAATAGGCCCCCGTTGCGCAACCGCGCTCCGGCTGCTCACGCCGGAGCTCCGGCAGTAGGCGCACTGTTTTTTGCCTGCAGCCGTTTATATTCCCTTTCAACTGCCCGCTTCGCCGTCGCCTTGCTTTCGTACAGGTGCGTTAGCCGTCGTGGCTGCGCCTGGTCGCCTGCCGTGACAGTGTGCTGTTTCGCGGTCTTAGATTCCCGGTACCAGGCAATGATGCCCGTGTAGCTTTTGCCATCCTCCGCTAGCTCGGCAACCTCATCCCCATCGGGCAATTGCGATTCCAGCTCCAGACTGGTGGTGAAGGCGTCCGAGGTGAAACTGTGCTTCACATTGCCGCCGAGCCAAATGATGTCGGCAATTTCCTGCTTGATTCCTGTCAGCGTGTATGTGAGTTCCGGCGCAAGATCGGGTCGGCCGTGGGCGAGCGTATAGCTCAGAGTCGCAGCCCCGCGCTGCAGTCTGTTCCACTCCGCACGCGCCGCCACGAGGGCACTTTTTCGATCCGTGAAAGAGTGCCTCAGATCCTTGATGTTCTCCCCGCCACCGGAAATGGCGCTTTTTTTCTCGGCGCTGTTGACGTCGTAGTAGAAGGCCCGCACGCCGGTGTAGCTGTCACGGTCCGCCTGCAGGAAGCGGTGCTGATCACCATCGAGCCGCGTGAGTGTGACGTGTGGCAAATTCAACCCGCTCGCGTTGGTCGCCTTGCCGATCGGCAGGAACAGCAATCTGTCAGCCTTGACCGTCGCGATTGCGTCGTACTCCTGGCCCAGACGCGTCAGCAAATTCGCATCCGATTCATTCGCCTGGTCGAGGTGCACCAGCTCGATGACGTTCAACACCGCGCTAATGACTGGTGCGAGCCCGTAAGTCCCTGCGATCGCTGTGATTACTGCGCCTATCGTCTGACGGTGCCAGCTACGCTCACGCTTGACCTTGAGCCCCGCGCGCAGGTCGACGCTCCTCGCTCGGATGCTCAATTGATCCGGAGCGCCGCTGTGTTCAGTTTCATCGACCGTAAACGTTCCCTTATCGACCAGCCCGGTATCACTCCACCCGAGCCAGACTCGAAGCGTGGCACCCTTGGGCGGGATCACTAGTAGGCCGTCATGGTCGGAAAGCGTCACGTCCAGCTGGTCCGCCTCGAGTCCGCGGTTGTCAGTGAGCTCAATACTGACCAGGCGCTTTTCTACCGCCGCCGTAATATCGCGGCCGTCGACCATCAGACGGCAGATAGGGCGGGGATAAGCCTTGGCCTCGCGCATGGATTTCTGCGCGCTGTCCAAGTAGCGGTCGACTTGGTCAATAGCCTCATCGATCACAGGACGGCCTTCAAAATGTTGCCCGCGCTGCTTACGGCAGAGCCGAGCAAATCAACGCGGCCGTCGTCGATGCGCTTCAACGCGATAGTGAATTCAATTCGACGCGCTGCGCCGTCCTGGAAGAACAGCGTGCGCGTCTCGTTGATGCTTTCGATCACCCAGATGCCGAGAATGCGGCCGGTCCCCTCGACCAACGGGTAAGCCTTGCCGGTGTCGGCCATGTAACGCAGCGTGTCGACGCTCAACGGCGTGCCAGCGAGTGCCGGCAGGAGAACGCCGGGAAGCGTGATCGAATCGTCGCCGCGTCCGAGAAACTGACGTGCCGGATTGGTGCCGATGCGGGAGGTGGATCCGTGCCGCCATTCCGTTTGCCGCTGCAGCTCCTGGTACACCAACGTTTCAAGGCTGAAGATGAACATGCCGAGGGCCATCATCATGGTCGTTTACTCCTGGTCATACAGCGAACTACGTGCCCGAGCCCGCTTTGCGTTTTGACGTTTATCCAGCTCGGCAGAAACCGCTCGGGCGATTGCGGCCGCATCCATTCCCGGGGCTGCGTGAATGTTGATTTCGATATGGTCCGGGGCCGATTGCACGACCGGCTGTGGCGCGACTGAGGCGATAGGTGGCCGGCTGTCGACGGCAATGGATGCCGGCGCTGCGGTCATTCCCACTGCGATGGCTCCTGCTTGAGTCAAGTTCTTGCCCATCACGCTGATTGCATCGAGCACTCCAAAGCCTTCAGGTGCCTCGGAAGGGGCCGCGCCGGCCGGGCGACCTGCTCCGGCCATCCCGATCGCGATTTGCCCGACCTGCGCGACTCGCTTCCCAATGCCTACAAGCACCCCGAGCATGTCGGGCGACGTTTTAGGTGCGGCCGGGGCCTGCGTTACAGCAGCTCCGTCGCGGGGTTTCTGGATGGGTTGTGTCGCCCACAGGCTCGGCTGGGGTTGGATCAGCGGCGTTCCGGCCGCACTCTCTGGCGCGCCCTGGACCGGCAGCATCGTTTGGGCGGGTGCAGCTTGATTCGGCGTCCCACCCAGTTGCGCCAAGCTCTTGCCCAAGGTCGACACCACGCTCAGTACCATGCTGGCAGGCGTGTTAGATAGGCCGGCTTGCGACGCGGCAGACGACAGCGCTGTGATCGCACTCAGCCCGGCGTTCGCCATCGTCTTCCCCGCGTCGGTGATGCTGGACAGTAGCCCCTGCGATTTACCCGGGGCAGGAGCCCCTGAAACAGCAGGAAGCACCGGCGCCCTTGGCAGTGCTGCAGGTGGCGTCACGTTGGTGCCGATCGTGATAGTGCCGGCTTGAGCGACGCGCTTTGCAATGGTCGCAACCGCCTCGAGCGGGCCGCTCTGTGTCTGAGTCAGCCCCTGTGCAAGACCGGCCATGGTGAAGCCACCGAGCTCGGCAAACACCCGCGACGGGCTGTGAATCCCGAGCTTTTCCTTGAACCAACTGATCGTTTCGGTACCGGCATCGGAAATAGCTGTCTTCACGCTGCCCATGGCGTTCCGGATGCCGTTGACTAGGCCGGTCATGATCATTCCGCCGAATTCAGTGAACCGGTTGGGCAGCTCAACACCCATGTAGCTCATCACCGCCGCGAACGCCTGATAGATCAGGCCGATCGGGCTGAAATTTGCGATCGTCTTCAGGATGCTTCCGATGCCCCCGCTGAAGCCCTGTTTGATTTCCTCCCAGGCGCTTGCGAAGTAGGTTTTCACCTTGTCCCAGTTGGCATAGATCAG
Source organism: Pseudomonas sp. CFBP 8772 (assembly GCF_014841665.1). Lineage (NCBI taxonomy): Bacteria > Pseudomonadati > Pseudomonadota > Gammaproteobacteria > Pseudomonadales > Pseudomonadaceae > Pseudomonas > Pseudomonas sp. CFBP 8772. The sequence continues at coordinate 440,890 of NZ_JACYUI010000002.1, forward strand.
GTATGCCGCGAGTGCGATCGCGGAGATGGCCAGGCCGATCGGGTTGGTCAAAAACAGCCGGCCGAGCCACATGAAAGCCTGCCCCACAAATGGCAGCACCTTTGACCCCAGGTTAATCATCATCCCAATGAGCGACGGCAGCTTGATCCCAATCAGCGACAAACCGTAGCGCACCGCCAGGAAAGGGCCGAGCGTGGTCGCCAGGGCGAGCGCGACAGAGCTGAATCCGATCGACAGAGCGGCGATGCCGGCGACAACTTTCAGAATACCCAGTACTAGGCCAGGGTTGGCGTCTGCCCAGGCCGTGAGGCGCGCCATGACACCGTTCAAACCGTTGACCAGCTCGATCAGTGCCGGCCGCAAGGTGGCGCCGAGCGCGCTGCTCAGGTTGAACATGCGGTTTTGTGCCATCTGCCAGCGAGCTGAAAGCAGGTCGGCCCGAATGTCGCCCTCGCGCTGCATCGAGCCGTCGCGTTTAGGCGCGGCTTTTGCGCCATTCACTAGATCGAGCTGGCGCTTATATTCGCCCAGGTTCGACGCGAGCTTGGCGGCATCGTCCCCGTATTCTTTACCGAACAGTTGAGTCATGACCCCCAGCTGCTTGTTTTTCGGCAGCTTATTGACTGCCTCCAGCACCTTTTGAATCGTGCCGGTGGCGTCTTTGGTCATGCCGTCCTGGACGGATTTCGCTTCCAGCCCGATCGCCTGCAGACCTTTGACGAAGCGCTTGGGCTGCTGGGTGGCGATAGCCAGCTCGCGAATCATGGCGTTCGTTGCAGTTGCTGCGATCTCTGACGATGCCCCCAGTGTCAGAAACGTGGAGCCCAGCGCCGCCGCATCCTTGAACGACATCCCGACCGAGGCCGTGACGCCTGCAGTGCGCTGCATCACGTCGATGATGTCTTTGCCCTTGGACATGGCGTTGTCGTCGAGGTAGTTGATCGCATCACCCAACTGGCTGACGTTCTTGATCGGCAGATGGTAAAGCTGGGCAATTCGCGCAAGGTTTTCGCCAACTTGCTCGGCCGGCAATTCGAAGGCAGTTGCCGCTGTCGCCGCCACGCGCGCGAACTCGAGCAGATTGTCTTTACCTTCGACGCCCATCCTGGCGCCCCCTTCCACCAGGGCGGCGATATCGGTCGTCGCCATGGGGATGGTCTCGGACATCTTCTTGATGGCCGCGCCCATTTCGTAATAGGTCGCTGTCAGTTGCCCATTGTCATCCCGGGCGCCGCTGACTTGCTTCGCGACGCCTGCCATGGCGTCTTCGTAGGAGGCGTAGTTTTTGACCATGCTCAGAATTGGCATGCCAGCGGCGGCGCCGACTGCGCCCGCACTCGCGCCCGCCACGGCCGCGTTGCCGGCTAATTCCTTGCCCTTGGAATAGTTCTTCTGTGCTCGTGACACGCGCTCCTGCTGCTTGGCGAGCGCGGATAGCCGGTCTTTCTGCGATTGGATGGCGATGTTCGCCGCCTCGATCTCGCTCTTTAGACGGCGCTCGGTGGCTCCGAGGTTGCGGGTGTCAGCGCCCGTCGATCGCATCAGCGGGATAAGCCGCTGCAGCTCGGATCGCTGGGCACTATGTTTGTTGGTCAGCTTTTCGACAGCGCTGCTCGCGTTGACGAACGATTTCTGGAAGGCGGCGGTGGGCGCGTCCATGCCCTGCAGCTGCTCGCGCAGCGCGCGCAATCTGTTCTGCGCCTTGGCGAGCTCTTCGGAGGACTGCCGAACGGCCTCCTTCTGACGTGTGTAGGTGGAGATATTGGACTGTTGGGCGTTCAGCTCTCTGAGCTGGTCCCGGGCCGCTTTGAGCGCGCGCGAAGTGGAAGTACTCCCGGCGCTGATCTGTTTCAGGGGGCCAGTTACCTTGTCGATCGCCGACAGCAGTACTTCCAGCCGCAGCTTGTCACTCATCCTTAGCCCCACTTCGCACGCGGGCGCGTTCGCGCCAGTCCATCAGCTCGGTCAGGGACAGCGGATCCATCGCCGCTGGTCCCCAGTGGAAAATCACGGCGATGTCCGCCATTGCGTCATCTACGCAACGAGGGACGCATCCGCCTTCGCCGACTTCGGCAACAAAAAACCAGTTACCAGGCTCGCCAGCTGCACCAGGTCGGCAGGATCCATTTGGCCGATTTCGTGTTCGGTCAAGGTCGGGTTCGTGATGCGCGGCAGTACTTTGCGCAGGGCCAGGACGTCCATTTGCAGAAGGTCAGTCAGCGTCACCCCGCGCAGTTCGCCTGCCATGGGTTTGCGAAGAGTGACCTCGTTGATCTCGGACGATCCGCGCTTGATCGGGCTGTCCAGAATGATGGTGTTCGGGTTCGGCTCGACGGCGGTGATTTCGTTGGCGGTCTCGGTGGTGGTCATAATTGGTACTCGTTAAGGAGGGTGAAGCGCCGGGAGAGCCGGCGCGTTAAGGCGTGCTTACAGGCCGATCGCCTTTCGGTGTGCGGCGAGCCTGTCCTCGCCGTTGACGACGAAAATGAAGTTGAGCAGGTCGATTTCCACCTCGACGTTTCCGTCGATCGTCAGCTTGTAGTAGCTGCAGGCGGTGTTGAATTTGTGCTCGGTGTCTTCGCCGCCTTCCGAGTCGCCCATGTCGATCTCTTCATGCCGGCCGCGAACAACCACTTCCACAGCAGATACCTGCTCGTCATCGTCCCGCTGGACCGATCCAGCCCATCGCAACTGGACGCCGCTGACAGATACGGCGCCGTATTGGCGCAGTGCGGTGAGGTCCCAGCCGCCGAGCGTCCATTCCATCGAGATACCGTCGTCGCTGTGGCCGAGGTCGACCTTCACCGGGCCATCCATACCGCCGCCGCGCCAGGCTTCCAGCTTGCGGCCCAGCTTCGGCAGGGTGACGGTCTTGCACTGGCCGACGTAGCTGACGCCGTCGTTGTACAGGTTCATGTTCTTGAGCTTTTTGGGCAGAGCCATAGTGGCGCTCTCCTGCAGGCGCGGCCGTGGCCGCGCTATTCAATAAGGGATCAGCCGTTTACGCGGCTGGCGAAGTCGACCAGGTACCGATCGGTGATGCGCTGACGCAGGCCCAAGTTCTCCAGCGGCGGTACGGGCGTGTAGTCGTAGTCCAGGAAGAGCTTGCCGGCCTTGAGGGTGTCCTTGTCGTTTGCGGCCTCGTCGTACCAGCACTCGCCGCCGATCAGATACCCCTGGCGCACCAGGTCACGGAATGCGGCGTTGATGCCTTCAACGATGTCGCGCACCAGGCTCGGGTGCATCGGCTTGTCCACGGCCCAGAAGTGGTTCTCGGCCATCGTGTCGGCCAGTACCTGGGCGGTTCGCGTGTAATTCTCGAAGGCGAACAGCGGATCGTCGCTGCAGGTGCGCGAGCCCCAGAAGCGGAAGCCGTCGCGGCGAATCAGCGTGGTCACGTCAGCGGCGTTCAGCAGCCCTGCATCGGTGTCGGGGCTCTGCAAGTCCCAGTACACGTCCTTGCTCAAACCGGCGACGCCATTGACCGCGATGTTGGAGATGGTCTTGTGCCAGCCCACTTGCTGATCGATCTTCGCTCGCAGGCCCAATGCGCGCGCTACGGCAGATGCGGTAGCGTCGGCGTTCAGCGCGGTGTCGAAGTTGATGAAGTCGGGCCAGATGGTCATCAGCTCGCGGGCGCCGAAGTTCTCGCGGTAGGCGATGGCCTCAGAGACTGTTTCGCAGTTCCAGGCATTGGCGTACGCAAACCCGCGAAGCTTCTGAGCGATAGCGACCAGCTCGGTAGCCACCGGGAGGCTGTCCAGACCAGGAACACCCAAAATGCGGGGACGAACGCCCAACTGGGCCTCTGCGGCCAGGAGCGCTTTCAAACCTGTGTACTGACCATTGGCATTCACGCCGCCGATCACATTGGAGCTGGTGGCGGCGGCGTCTGCGCCCTCGGCGACACGCACGACGACAGTGACAGGGCTGGACTGATCGGCGATCGCATCCAGGCTTCGTGCAAGAGTGCCTTTCCCGCCGGCTTTGCCGCTGGCGGTCAGCACGTCAGTCAGAAGCACGGGCTTATTGAGCGGGAAGGTCGCCGCATCCGCGTCTTCGGCGGTGCAGACCATGCCGATCACGGCGGTGGCGACTGTGCGTACAGGGCGTGAGCCCTCGTTGATTTCGACGACTCGGACGCCGTGATGATAATCGGATGGCATGGGGGATCCTGCGCGTTGATGGCGGTAGAGCGCAGGTTGACGCGCGCGCGTCGAGGAATGTAGCGGGGGGGCTTGTAGGGAAAGGGCTCACAAGGCGAGTTGCAAGCCCATACGGTTAAACGGCGACGTCGTCGTAGCCGCGCGATTGGAGGAATGCGACGGTTGCAGGGTCATCCGGACTGACGGGCCACACGACATCGGGCCCTGGTGCGACTCGGCCCAATGTAACGGTGTACGTTCGCCAAGCATCCAGCAGCTCTATCTCTGCTTCGTCGGCGATGCCCTTGTCCACCGCGTATTGCAGGGTCGAAATCACGCTGCCGGCACACTGAGCTAGCAGCGCTTTCTTCAATCCAGCCAGATTCGTCAACGCCGCATTTTTGGCTGCGACATCGAGCACCCATTGCCCACCTTGCCAGACATCGAAGTCAGAGGAGGGCGCAGAAAGCGTGAAGAGTTCCGGGAGCTCGCCGAGCTCTTGATGCTTGCTCGCGGCCCGAGTGTCTTTGTCGTAAACGGTTTTGCCTCGATAGTCGGGCACTTGATGCCACATGCCATCAGCGTCGCCTCGGACCGCCGCACACCCTGGGAACACGATTGGCGCGTCGCCCTGGTATGTATGCGCCGGCATGAGCCATACACCTGGTTCTAATGGGCTCGGATCGGCAACGCCCATTCCCATAAATTCGCCAGTCAACGGCGATACGTGGCAGACGGTGGGGGCGAAAACGCCGTCTTGCTCCCACCAACGTCCTACAGGCGCCTCAACTGCAGGCGGCATCAGGCTCTCTTTACCTTCGGTCATTTGAATTTCCACTCGCTGTTAATCAGAACTTGATGCACGCCAGATACGCTTGGTTAGGCGGCCGTGACTCATTGCCACCAGAGGCGGCAATGCTCAACGTATGCGTGTGCGCGCCCGCCGAATCTGACGTCATGTATTGATACCCATCGCCCAGCTGGTCACCCAAAACGGCGTTGCCGGAACCCGCGTCAGGTGCGTAGATCATTTCTCTGACAAACGTCGTGTTATGGGTGTGCGCCCCAGCACTCAAGGCGGTGCCGCTGTGCCCGTGGCTTTGGTTCTGCGTGGCCTGATTGGTAGCAAAGGCGCGGTTCGGGTCGATGCCCCGCGCGTCATCCCATGCACGGTCGAAGTAGCCGCGAGCATCGGGCAGGTTAAAGGTCGTCGACCCATCGCCTGCGCCCCAAAGCGTGCCGATTCTTGCGAACAGAGCCGCGTAGGTGGTGCGCGATACTGCCGCCCCGTTTCGCTTGAGCCATCCGTCTGGCGGTGTAGGCATGGCAAACATGCCCACCATGCCCACCATGTCGCCCGCAGCGCTGCGGACAAACTCAGTAGTGGCCAGCGACTTGCTGCTGTCACCGGGCGCCGGGGTTGGGCCTGTTGGATTCCCAAGCAACACAGGACTATCGGTAACCCCGAACTCTTTCCACGCCGACCATGCCCCGGACGATTGAGTCCTGAAGTAGATCCTTGCCATGGCCGTATTACTCGACAGCAGCGCCGCGATCTGCATGCAACCGCCGTTGTTGTAGGGAATCACGATTCCCGACATGTTCCCGGTAAGCGGCGAGTTTGCCGTTGCACTGTTGGTACGAAAGAACCCTCCCAGTATGGTCGTGTTCAAGTCGGCTGAGAGCGGGCCGGTCCACGTCCCGACACCGAAAGCCGCGAGCGCCATCTGTACAAACGCTGTCGTGGCAATCGTGGTGTCGCTGTCACCCACGGGCGCGGTCGGTGCTCTCGGATCACCGATAAACACCGGCGAATCAATCGCAGCGGTCTCAACCAGCTTTCCGCGACCGCCCGGTAAGTAAATGGCGTCGGAGTTGTACGCAAACTGCACCCACTCGTTGGGCGCCAGCGTCATCGAGGAACCGCCCCCGGGAATCGCAATAACCTCCGTCCCGGTTGCCTTGATCGTTATATTACCGGCCGAGGCGTTGTGAATAGCCAGCGCCTTGCCCGCCTCCACTTCTGACTTGGACGGCAGCGTTAGCGTAACGCCTGCCACCGTCACCCGATGCCAGCGCCCAACGGAAGTAGGGTTAAGCACCGCCGACGCGGTGTAGCCAATGCCCACGCCTCGCCAGCCTTGCTTCGCATCGCCAAGGGCCTGCATGTTCGCCAGCTGGGCATTTTCCGTATTGAACGGAACCGTCGGGGCCGTCGGCGCACCGAGAAGCGCCGGCGAATCGGTCATGGCGATTTCGCGCCACGGAAACCACGTCGAGTCGTGCTGCACGCGAGTAAACGTCCGGCCGCGACCGCCCGGGGCAAACAGTTGCGTGGCGTGCTGGGTAGTTCGCCCCGCCAGACCGAACGTCAGCACGTCGAAGCAAACCGGCGCATTACCCGCCGCACCGGTTACCGGCCGGTTGTATAGTGCTGCGTCCGACTCGACGCCTTCGGCCTTGATGAACGAGCCCCAGGGCGCCTGGTTAAAGTCCAGCGTGTTGCCGGTTCCGTTGTCCGCCGAGCCGATGCCGAAAGCGCGCAAAGCAGCCTGCACAAATGCGGTCGTGGCAATGCTGGTGTCGTTGTCGCCCAGCGCCGGGGTCGGTGCCTTCGGATCACCAGTAAGCACCGGAGACAGCAGCGGCGCCAGCTTGGCCATCGCGGTCATCACCGTGGCTGCAAAGTTCGGATCATTCCCCATCGCCGCCGCGATTTCGTTGATCTGGTTCAGCGTCTCCGGCGCCGCGCCGACCAGCGAGGTGAACATGGCCTGAACGAACGCCGTCGTCGCGATCTGATCGCTGTTGTTCGATACCGCCGGCGTCGGGGCCTTCGCAATACCGGTGAAAGTCGGGCTGGCCGTGTTCGCCTTGGCCTGTAGCGCGCTGTCGATCTGCGTCTTGGTGTAGACATCCGTCAGACCGTAGCCGGCCACAGTCGTCGGGTTGTGGGCCGCCAGAACGCGCCCGTAATTGTCGACCGTGACGCTGCGGTATTCGCCCGGGGCAACGCCGGTCCGGCCCCATGCCATCTCAAACGTCAGCGCGGTCACGCCCAGGGTAATCGGTGCGTCAGTGACCAATTGCCAGGCGCTGTCGCCGTACAGCGTGCCTTGCTCAACCAAAACCAGCATACCTGGCGTCACGTCGTCATTGGTGTCTGCATCCGTTGCACGGGCCCATGCATTCGCCGAGGTAACCCAGATCCCGCGATCCTTGGCGGCGGTCTGAAAGGGAGCCAAAACGCGCTTGCCTGCCGGTACGGCCACGCCGTCGATGGTCTGCAGTCCGCTCAGCACGATGCTACCCGGGGCGCACGCCATCACCGAACTCTTGAAGTCCTGCTTGGCGAGCTCGCTCAAGACGAATTCCCGCGTGGCGAGTACCACGCTTGGGTCGATCTTCAACTCGACGCTGGCCGTGTTACTGACAATCAGGTTCATGCGGACCACTTGTGTGCGGCCGGATCCCTGCGCAAGCGTTGGCTTATAAGAAGGCGCGCAGTTCGCTACGGCCACCAGGTCGCCGTCAGCATCATATAGGCCGATCTCGCGGATCCAGTTGCCGCCAATCTCTGCAGGGATGACCTGCTCGGCGATGATGATGGCCGGGTTGCTTGGGTCTTGCTTGAGCTCATTGAGCGGCGCGCGGCGCCATTCCCGGATCAGCGACTTCTGCTTGGCATCAGGTTGCGGATCCGTGCCGTTGGCGTCACCCACCCCCATCTGGGTGATCTTCCAGGCGATGCCGAGCGCGTCTGCGTTGGCCTGCTTTGCGACGCCGATATTCGTGAGGATGGCAAAGAACTGCGAGGTTTGGTCAGTCATGAATACACGTCCAGGGTGTCAATAGTGGTTTCGCGCCCACCCCGGCCGATCACACCCGAGACATCGATGTCTCGCTGTTGCGGTGGGTGAACGTCAATTACATCGCCCTCGCTGATAGAGGCGCTCAGATAGGTGCGGCCGTTGGTTTCGAGGCTGATAGCCAGCCCGATCAAATGGCGGGTGAGGGGCTTGGCGTCTTCGATCAGCGCGCTCAGCTCCTGGTACATCTCGTCAGTGATGCCCGTGTCCAGAACGCCGACTTTCAGCTGGAACGTGCCTGGGACGCCCTCGGGCATGAGCTGCCACCACTCCTGGACATCGAGCAGGTAACCCAGCGGTTCCACGACCCGGCGCAACGCGCCGATCGTTCCTTTGCGGGAATGCACGAAGTACGAAGACTTGATGACCTTGCGCTTAATCGCCTCCGGCCAGCGCTCGTCCCATCGATCGACCGAAAATGCCCACGCGAGGTAGGGCAGCAGTGCAAGTGGGCACCGATCAGGGTTGGATAGGTCACGGATAGGGATCGGGACGCGCTCGATCTGCTGCAATGCCGAGGCGGCCAGCTGCTCCAGCGATCGGGCGTTGGGCGGTAAGAGGGGCGTCATAGTTCGGTACCGACCACGACGCTGACGCTGGTGCAATAGGCCGCCTGGTATGGCGTCGGCTTGATGTCTGTCCAGTTGTGCAGGACGACCTTGCGGACGCCCTCAACATGCAGCGCCGCATGGACTGCGGATTCCGAAATCTCAACCCCCAAGCGGCGACGCTGGGTGACGAACCCCGAGAGCTTTTGCTGGGCTGCAGCGCGGATCGGCTCGCCTTCGGGACCATTGGTAGCGAGATATAGCGTCGCGTCGACGCCGTACTGCAACACCTCGGCGGATTGGACGGTCAGCCGATCAGCCACCGGGCGCCGGTCTTCATCGCTCAGGTAGGCATAGACGATATCGAGCACGGCCTGGTCGACGGAGCCGTCGCCCAGGAGCGCCTGCACTGTCACCACTGCAACGGCCGGGGAGGGGCTCTCGGCGGTGGCGTCTGCGATACGACCGTCAGCGCTGCGGGCATGCAGGATGTAGCTGTTTTTCGGGCCTGCCGTTGATAGACCTTCCCATGCCATCTGCGCTCGCTCGCGCAGGCTGTCATCCGATTCCATCACAGCGGGGGTCGGAGGAATCGTGCTCGGGTCAGCCGGCGCCACGGTGAGTCGCTCGACGTCCATGTTCGCCGCCGCCTGTTCCAGATCTTTGCCTTTGGCCTTGGCGAGCATGGTGCCAAGTGCCGCTTCGTTGACCCGCTGACGCCACAGCGTCTCGCGGTAGGCATTCTCCTGAAGCAACTTTGTGAGTGGCTCCGACTCAAGGGCCAGGGTTGCCGCGACTTCCGCCTGCTGATCGGCCGGCCAGAGGGTGACGGCATATGCTTTGCGCTCGGCCAGGATCTCTTCGTAATCAATGCGCTCGACCACGTCCGGGTCGGGCAGCAGGGTCAGATCGATAGGAGTAAAGGTGTTCATGCAGACGCTCCCAGGCTCAGGGGTACGCGGAGGCTGAGAGGTTCGTTGGTGTCGACCACAGCGCCTTCGATGTCGAGGATTGCTTGCCCGGGCTGCTCGCCGAGTGACAACTGCACCCGGCTCAGCCGAATGCGAGGTTCCCAGCGCATCAACGCGATCGCGACGGCGGCATACGCCTGTAGCTTGGTTGCGTTGTTCAACGGCCAGTCGACGAGGTCAGCCAGCTGGCTGCCGTAGTCCCGGCGCATGATTCGCGTGCCCAGCGGCGTGCTCAGAATGTCGCTGATGGATTGAGCAAGATGCGCGCTGCCGGTCAACGTCTTACCGTTTTTGCTGTTCATGCCGATCATGGGATGGGCCCATCCGAAACTTCGTTGCCGCGCTTCACGCCCGCCGTTCGGTGGTTGACCAGGCTGATTCCCAACGGCCCCGCAACGACGTCCTGGCTGACAGTCACAAGGCCCTCGATCACTACGTCGCCCGTGATGTGTACGCCGCCGGGCGCAACCAGCACCGCCTTGCCGCCGTCTGGCAGCGTTGCGGTCAGGGTGTGGGTTTCGGTGTCGTAATCCACGGTCGCGCCGTCGCGGTACCGGCGGCGACGGCGGGTGAGGCTCTGATCAGGCGAAGGGAAGAGGTCGCTGTTGAAGCCGGCGATAACAAAGCCATGGGCTGGATTGCCGGAGAGCGAAAGCACCAGGCACTGCTCATTGATGCTTGGCGGATCCCAGTCACTGTCCTCGCCGGCACGCAGCGTGTAGAACGGCAACCAGTCCGTGAGCAGGCCCCCGGTTTTTACTTGGCAACGAGGGATCGCCGGATCGATCGCGGCAATGGTGCCGGCGCGGATCAGGTTTTCTAGGCGTCGAATTACATCAGTGAGGGAGTCCATGACGCAGATGGTGCGGCTCGCGCGTGCGTGCCGCATCACCGGGACGGTGTAGGAGGGGGGGCTACAAGGCGGCGTTAGCCGGCGAGGTGATCGATCAGCGAATTCCGGATCGTTTCCAGCTCTTCACCGGAGAAACCCAGCAGTTCTCGGGTGTCGTACTGCACGTCTGCTTGACCTTTGGCCGGCCGGTCGCGCAGTCCGTACTGGTGGATTCGTGCGATCCGTCCAACGCGACCGACAAAGCCGATCGAGAAGCCGCCGGCGTTGTTTTCCGTGCGCAGGTAGCGCGCGGTTTTAAGCTTGGTGAACATCTTCGTTTTGACGCGCCCCTTCTTTCCGCGCAGATCCTTTGGCTTACGAGGCACGAACGAACTACCGTCCGGATTGCACTGGGCTGTCACCCGCTTCTGCTGGCTGCGCCGCAGATCACGGGCCATCGTGCCGAGCAGTTTTCGGCGCTCGGCATCGCTTAATTTCGCCAGCAGTACGCTGGCCCATTGTTCCAGGGCGCGAAGGTCCTGGCTCATGGGCGGTTCCAGCGCGTGATGAACACCCCGTCTGATGTGAAGAGATCGAGGTTTTCGAGGTCGAACGGATCGTCGGCAACGACGGGCTCGGGCGGATGACTGACCTGCAGGGTTCCATCGTCCTGGCGTTTGACGATTACCCGCTCGGTTAGCGGCAGTTTGATCGACAGGTCGACCTTGCTGTTGTCCAGGACATCCGCCTCGAAAACGATCGAATCCTTGCTGCGATCGACGTTTTCCATCAGATCTCGCTGATTGACCAGGACCCACGCCAGCAGAGGGATGGCGACGGCATCGGGGTGGCCTGCGTAGTCGGTCAGAATCAGATTGAGCGTGTAGATGTATTCGAAGGACAGACCAAACGCGGCGGTACTGCGGATTTTCCCGTTGTCGATGAAGATCATCAGCCGGTCAGGATTCTGCGCCAGATCCGGAACGGCCGCGAGCAGGTGCGCGCGCAGTGATTCGTGCTTGTTCATGGTTTCCGAGCCTGTTCCAGCTGATGCTGATAGACGGTATCGACTTGCGCCGCACAGTCAGCCCATGCCGTCTCGATCGCGTCCTGGTCGTCCAGAAGCGCGCCGTTACTGAGCGGTCGCGTCGCCGGCAGGACGCACGGCACGACGGCCGGACAACCAGTCTCGATAAGCAGCGGCTCCGGTGATGGCGGGGCGGTCGCGCAGCCGGCGAGCAGCGTCAGGGAGAGGCTGATCAGCCCATAGCCGAAGCTCTTCGTTCTCACGTTTCAAGTCCTCAATTGTCTGCTTTCGATCTGAGAGCGCTTTGCGAAGGTCGTTCTGCAGGAGGCGCAGCGCCGCTTGCGCCTTTCGCTCTGCAACCAGCGCGCCGGTCATCTGGGCGGCCACAGCTTCGCTACGGGTGGCCCTGCCGAGCGCGGCGGTTGTGGCGCCTTGGGCCAGCTCGACGTTTTTGTCTGCGATCTCGATCCGCTCGGACTGGGCCCAGAGCAACAACCCCAAAGCGCAGAGCAACGCCAGCCCGTACAGCGCCTGGCGCAGCGTGCTCATTTCCGGTACCAGCCGGCGGCATTCATCACGGCCACATCGGCCTGGCGAAGGTCGGCACAGATCACGATGGCCTTGATGCCGGGCTTGGCGATCGTGATCGCTTCACCGAGGTGCTGGGCGAGTTCAAAGGGGGTATTTGCCGGCAGCGTGAAGATATCGCCGTCGACGGGGCTCAGCTTGCGGATTTGGTGACGATCGATCATGCGGCCTCCGGCACTGGGCAACCGAGAGCGTGACGCTGATAAGCGCGTTCGAGCTTGGTGTCGTACAGATTCCGGGCGTAGTCCGGGCCGTTGTATTCCTTGGCGAACGCAGCCCACTTTTTGCCCTTCAACGACTTCAGCAGGCCCGCGTCCGCTTCAACGAAACGCACGAAGGCTTCGAACTGTTCGTTTTCGTTCATGGACATGCGCGACGCAAAGTCCTGGACGCTGCCGTAGCCGAGCCGCACCGCGTGGTAGCCCATCACCTGGAAGGCGCCCCAACTGGCCGATTCCAACGCGCATACGTCGTCGATCAAACGCGCGTTCGCCAGGCGCTGATGCTCGGCGGATCCGCCGGCATACCCGCCGGCCTTGGGATTAACCAGGTTGGGCTGGGAGGCAGCTAGTTGGTCAGCATGTTTTTTCAGCGCCGCTGCGTCGTCTTCCTGCGTGCGTGGGGTTTCGAGCTGGCGGTACATGATATGGCGCTCGAATAGGATCTTCGGCTTGCCGTTATCCAGGAAGCCGCTACCCTGGCTTTCAACTTCGTTCACAGCCATCACTACGGCGAGGTCGACGCCCAGTCTCGCTGCCGCGCTCACCAGGGAGGCGTGCTGCAGGAGGTTTGAGCAATTGTTGCCGGACAAGGCGATGACCGTCTTCTGGCCCGCTATACCGTCGATTACCAGGCCAACTTTGCGCTGGTAATCGCGAACCGCGGCCTCTGTGCTATCGCCGTAGATGCCGTCAGGATTAAGCCCGGCGCCTTTAAGGTTCAGGCGTTGCTGTAATACGCGGACTTCGTGGCCGCGATTCCCGTGACGTAAGACGCTCATACTTGTTCCACCTTGCGATTGAGTAAAGATTTGGCAATGGCACGCGTGGTTTCAACGCCCAGCAGGCCGATCACCCCACCGAAGAACGGACCGGTCGTCGTGGGGATGCCCAACAGCGACAGGCCGTGGCTCGCCGAAAGGGCCAGCAGCCCGCACAAAGGAGCCTCCAGCAGAACCCGTCGCCATGTGCCGCCGCCGTACATGATGCGTAGGGCCGCGATCACGGCGGCCAGTCCACCTGCGTAAAACGCAGGCCAGTTTTGTTGGAGCCAGGCAGCGAACCAGGCCCATGAATCCGGTTTGTCAGGCATGCGCTTTGATCCGCTATCTGAGGGTGGAATGGGAAGGTCATCCGTGAAGGTGGTGTGATGAATCAGTCCCATAGATTCACCATTTGCAGCACCTGAGCCTGGGGGGCTACGTCCGGCAGGATTACCGCCGTGCCGTGTGGCAAGACGGCGCCCAGATCCGCTAGGCCGGGGTTTGCGTTTAGCACCGCCTCTGTGACGCCGGTAGTGCGGCCATACACCCGCCAGCAGAGCGCGTCGACGGTGTCGTGCTGTTGGGCATACACGATCGTCGCCATCAGATGAGCTCCACTGTCGAGTGCGGAACACCCAGCAGATCGCGAATCGCGAACCGGGCATCGCGGCGGTATTCGTCGACTGACGGCGTCAGTTCGTCAGCGTTTTTGTTGCCCTCGGTCGAGGTGTCATAGCTGCGGTACCGCTCGGTGAGTTCGGCGCCGGCACTGCAATAGATGGATCGGCGATAGAGGTGGACGAGCAGGCTGATGCCCTTGATCTCGTCCGCTGGTACCGCTTCCAGCGTGTCGTGTCCTTCGGCTTTGTAGCCTTTCTTGACTGCGCTCAACTCGCCGTTGACTTGAATCAGCGCGTTGACAATCGCTACCTCAAGACGCGCGTCGGTAACGCTGCCATCGATCCTTAAAGATGCGCGCACATGGGCGCCATCGATGTCCGGCCAGAATCCGTCGTTCGTGATGGGGTACGGGGCAGTAGTGTTCGTGCCAGTGGCAATGAATCCGCTCATGTTTCTGCCCTAAGTCGGCGGTGGCCGAGGCGTCGCAGCAAGGAAAGGAGAGAACCTGCTGATCAGCCTCGGGCCGCCGGGGTTGCGGGGTACGCTCGGTCAGCTCCCTGGTGGGGGAGCAATCTTTTTCTGAAGGCGCTCGGCGCCTTCCAGGTCTTTTTTGCCACCGCAGCTGCTGTTCAGCTCTATGGCACGTTTGAGCAGCTCAATGCCGGCCATTACCTGACCGGGTTGGCCGGGGTTATCCGCGTCCAGACCTGCCACAGTGGCGCGGCCGGTTGCGAGGTACAGCTTCGCCCTGGCCTCGTCGGGCATGTCGTGGTCTGCGGTCAACTCCATTGCGCGGTGCAAGATGGCGAGGTCGAACGTCCCGTTGGTCTTCTGTGCTTTCAAAGCCGCTTCCGCGATTTCTTCAGCAATCAGGCAGCCGGTGGTGCGTTCGAACCGGTCAGGCATGAGCAGGTTGTGCTGCAACACATACGCTGCAATTTGGAGCGCGCCGGCATAATCCGAGGCGTCCACGCGCCAGATCATGATCGTCGTCAGCACTTCGTCCTGGGCGCCGTTGCCGGCAGACAACACACCGTCGACGTAGGGGATATAGGCCGGCAGAAGCTGCAACTTCAGCGAGGCTTTCCCTTCATTCGACTGGATCTGCTTGAGGCGCAGACGATCCTGGAGAAGCTGGGCCAGCTGCATTTCGTAGGCCGTTCCGCCCGCCATCGATACCAACGGCGTAGCAGCAGCGGCTTCCTGTGACGCAAGCGCCTGCAGCCGGTGACGTTGAGCGAGAGAAAGGCCCATGGTCACTTGGCCTCTTCGATGTGTTCGACGAGAGCGCCCAGGCCGAAGTCTTCGACGACGTAAGCCTCGTTCGACGACTGGTAGTCCGCGATGCGATCGCGCTCCGGTTCTTCGCGGGTCATGCGGCGACGGGCGCCGATCTGGAAGTAGATCGACAGGTTCTTGAGGGTGGTCACGAACACACCGCCGTCAATGAAGAACGGGGCATCAACGTAGGGCAGACCGCCCAGGGTGCCGTTCGCAAGGATGCGGGCCGCAGCCAGCTCGTTCTCGTTGTCTGCTGCGCCTTCGATGTTCGCCAGGAACTTGGAGTGCAGGAGGTTGCGGTCGACCAAAACGACCAGATCGGGACGCTTGCGGTGCCACGGGTCCAGCAACTGGATCGCGTCGTACACCAAACCATCGAGGGTTTTGTAGTCGCCGTTCGGGCCAATCGTGATCTTGCCGGCAACTTTGCCGCTGCTCAGAACACGCTCCGGTGCTTTGGTGCGGTACTTCTCAAGCCAGCCGATGTTTACGTCTTCCAGCAATGGATGGGCGGCGCGGTCGGTGTCGGCGGCAACGGTTTTCCCGTTAAAACCGATCATGATGCGGTCGAGTGCTTGCTGCCCGACGATCGCGCCCGACAGGCGTGCCTGGAAATCCTTGAACTTTGCCCAGGCATCGAGCAGTTGGTACTTCACGTAGGTGTCGAAGTCGGTCTTCTTGCAGCTGTAGGTGTCGGTCTTCAGCGCGCCAACGCTGCGCGGATCGCGAGCTTTGACCGAGGTATCGGTACGGCCAGCAATCGTTGAACCCACGCCCAGCAGGATCGCTTCACCTTCCTGCTCATCGACGCCGATGACGTTGATCTGTTTCAGGAAATCGCTCGATTCCTGGATGGCGGTTTCGAGGGTTTGTTGCACCGTCGGAGTGACAGTGAATTTCTCAGCCGCCGAGGCGACGGCGTTGAGCAGTGCCACCTGCTTGCTGAAGCCGTTGAAGGCAAGTCGTGTTTCGTTACGCATGGTGTTCTCCAGGTAAACCTTTGGGTGAGCGGTTCGATCAGTAGGCAGTCAGCACAGCGCCGTCGCCGCCGACTACGGGTGGACGGCTCGTCTGGCTGTGGTCCTGGGTCTCGCCCAGGCGCTTGATCAGGTCGTTGAAGTCGGTGCTGAGCTTGTCGAAATTGCCCTGCAGAGAACTGTGGGATTCCTCGATCGAGGTAAACAGCCTGGCTTGCTCGGCAGCGTGGCCGGCAAGCGCACCCACGGCGTCGTTCAGCTTCGAAAACTTTCCGTCGTCGGTTTCGGGCTTCTCGATCTCGACCGGCTTGTCTTTTTCTTTGGTCGCGCCGAGCAGTTCGGCGATGCGTGAGAACAGCTCTTCGAATCTGCCGGGGGTCTCTTCGATCTCGTCGAATTCGAGCTTCGCTTCCAGCAGCTCGGAAAACAGGTTGTCCGGCTTGTTCTTGCGTGCCTTGAGCGGGGATGCGTCCGGGTTCTGCGCGCTGAACGTCAGCATTTCAGTGCCCAGGCTCGCCGGCGAGTCGGTGACGGCCAACCCGTCCAGGTAAGCGCGACCAGTATCTGCAAACTTCGGCGCGATCTCGATGCTGGTGTACAGCTTCTGACGCGCCTTGTTCATGGCGATCAGGTCCGCCGTCGGTTCGATCTGGACGAACAGGGCCAGCTTCTTCACGCCATTGACGTCGACTTCTTCAGTCTTCGCGGCCAGCACGTCGCCGTAAGCACGGAACGGGCTGTCAGGCAGAACACTGCGGTAGTGCTCCATCCAGACGCGTGCTGCGTAGGTGTTCGGGCTATAGGTCTCGGCAGCGTCGACCAGCCACTGGCGCTCAATCTGGCGGCCGTCGGTGGTCGCGCCTTCTACGGCGACGCGAAACCATTTGGATCGAAATTTCTTACTCATCGAGCGGGTCCTCAAAGCGTTGCTGCGGGTGCAGTTGCGTTGAGGTGCATCGTCGACATTGGCGCTTTTATGAGCAATCGGCGCCAGTTGTAATCCGGGGCGCTACACGGCCCGTCACTACGCCTTCACACGCGCGTGGCGTCAGCATCGCCGCCATGACGACAACCGAAGCCACTCCCATCCGCGATAACCGCCGTCAGGCCAAATTCCTTTACTGGACCGGCCTGCGGATCTGCGCGATCGCCGAAATGTTGGGTGAGAAAGAAAAGACCGTTCACGCCTGGAAGACGCGCGACGAGTGGGACCGGGCTGACAACATCGAGCGGATCGGCGGGGCTCTCGAAGCGCGCCTGGTGCAGTTGATCCTGAAAGACGGAAAGACCGGCGGGGACTTCAAGGAAATTGACCTGCTCCATCGTCAGCTGGAACGGCAGGCTCGCATCCAGCGGTACAAGGCGGGCGGTACCGACACTGATCTCAATCCGAATCTGGCGAAGCGTAACGAGGGACCGAAGAAGAAGGCGGCGCGCAACGAGTTCAGCGAGGAGCAGATCGAGCAGCTGACCGAGGCGTTCAAGGACGGCTGTTTTGGCTATCAATTGGACTGGTACCGGGCGAGCAATCAGCGCACCAGGGCAATCCTCAAAAGCCGGCAGATCGGCGCGACTTACTACTTTGCCCGTGAGGCGTTCATTGACGCCCTGGTCACTGGCCGCAACCAGATATTCCTGTCGGCTTCGAAAAACCAGGCGCACATCTTCAAGGCTTACATTCAAGGGTTTGCGCGTGAAGTGTGTGGCGTTGAACTGACTGGCGATCCGATCATTCTTGCGAACGGCGCCGAGCTGCATTTCCTCGGCACGAACGCCCGAACCGCTCAGGGTTATCACGGTAATTTCTACTTTGACGAATTCTTCTGGACGTTCAAGTTCAGCGAACTGAACAAGGTCGCCAGCGGCATGGCGATGCAGAAACAGTACCGACGCACCTACTTTTCAACGCCATCGAGCATGGCGCATGAGGCGTACACGTTCTGGACCGGTGAGCGGTTCAACAAAGGCAAGCCGGCGGCGCAGCGGCTCAATCTGGACGTTTCCCACGACGCGCTGCAGCAGGGCAGGCTTTGCGAGGACCGGATCTGGCGTCAGATCGTCACCATCCTGGACGCCGAACAGCGCGGCTGCGATCTCTTCGACCTGGAAGAGCTGCGGCTCGAATACAACGCAGATGCGTTCGCGAATCTGCTCATGTGTCAGTTCGTCGACGATGGGGCCAGCATCTTCCCGCTCAACGTCCTGCAGCCGTGCATGGTCGACAGTTGGGTCGAGTGGTCCGAGGACTACAAGCCATTCGCGTCGCGGCCGTTTGCCGATCGGCAGGTTTGGGTGGGCTATGACCCGGCGGAAACAGGCGACAGCTCCGGCCTGATCGTTGTTGCCCCGCCGCTTGTGCCCGGCGGTAAATTCCGCGTGCTCGAGCGCCATCAGTTCCGGGGAATGGATTTCGCGGCGCAGGCCGAAGCGATCCGGCAGGTCACCCTGCGGTACTGGGTCACCTACATCGGCGTCGACATTACCGGCATGGGCTCGGGCGTGGCCCAACTGGTGCGCCAATTCTTTCCGAACGTCACCACGTTCAGCTACTCGCCCGAGGTGAAAACGCGCCTGGTGCTCAAGGCATACGACGTGATTCACAAGGGTCGCCTCGAATTCGACGCCGGCTGGACCGACATGGCGCAGTCGTTGATGGCGATCCGCAAGACCATCACGGCCAGCGGCCGGCAATTCACCTATACCGCAGGCCGCACCGACGAGACCGGACACGCGGATCTCGCCTGGGCGCTCTTCCACGCACTGCAGAACGAACCGCTTGAGGGCCAGACCTCAACGAATACTGGCTTCATGGAGATTTACTGATGAGCAACCGCCGCAGCAGAAACACGCAAACCAGCGCCGTTACCCAGCCCCCGATCGAGGGGGATCTGCTGCCTGCGGCCGGCGGCAAGATGGAGGCGTTCACTTTCGGCGACCCCACGCCCGTGCTTGATGAGCGGGGAATACTGGATTACCTGGAGTGCTGGCTCAACGGGCGATGGTACGAGCCGCCGATGTCCCTTGATGGTCTTGCGAAGTCGTCCAGGGCCAGCGTGTTCCTGCAGTCGGGGCTGAACTTCAAACGGAACATGCTGGCTCGTACTTTCATCCCTCACAAGCTGCTCACGCGGCAAACGTTCGAACAGTTCGCCCTGGACTTCCTTTGGTGCGGCAACGGCTATCTCGAAAAGCGCGACAGCATGATGCGAAGCACGCTCGGCTTGCAGCCTGCCTTGGGCAAGTACATGCGGCGCGGCGTTGAACTGGACACCTATTACCAGGTTCGTGGGTGGAGCGATGAACACGAGTTCAAGAAGGGGACCGTTTTTCATCAGCGTGAAGCCGATATCAATCAGGAAATCTATGGTCTTCCGGAGTGGCTCCCGGCGCTGCAAAGCGCGTTGCTGAACGAGTCCGCCACGCTGTTCCGGCGCAAGTATTACAACAACGGCAGTCACGCCGGTTTCATCATGTACATGACCGACACGGCCCAGAACGAAACAGACGTTGCGGCGCTGCGCAGCGCGCTGAAGGCCGCAAAAGGGCCGGGCAACTTCCGCAATCTGTTCATGTACGCGCCTGGCGGCAAGAAGGACGGCATTCAGCTGATTCCCGTCAGCGAAGTCGCGGCAAAGGACGAGTTCGCCTCGATCAAAAACATCAGCCGCGACGACATGCTGGCCGCGCTGCGTATCCCGCCGCAACTCATGGGCATCGTCCCGCAGAACGCTGGTGGCTTCGGCTCAATCAAGGAAGCCGCCCAGATCTGGGCCATGAACGAGCTCGAACCTGTTCAGGCCCGCCTGCAGCAGATCAACGATTGGCTGGGCGAAGAGGTGGTGCGATTCCAGCCATTCGCGTTGTACCCTTGAAACAGGTCTATGAACTTGGAATACCCAGTGTATCGCTGCCTTTGATGCTGATACGTGGTTGGATGAAAGCGCGTCACGTTAGCGTACGTTAACTCTAAGCGGCTACCTCCAAATCAAAGCACTCCCACAGCAGCCCGAGGACATACCTAGACATCATTGGCGACACGCTATTACCTATCATCCTAAATGAGTGCCAAATCGTGGGGTGAAATAGAAACCAGTCTGGAAAGCCTTGTAAACGGGCGGCTTCTCTGACCGTGATGACGCGAGGCTCCTCTGGATGGATAGGTCTCATTGCCTGAAAGCTTCCTTTATCGCTCCCAGTACCAGCTCTTAGAGTTGGGCAGTGCCCCTCCCAAGACAGCTTGGGGTAGCGGCTAGTCTGCTCAATCGAGCCGGGAGCGGTATCGGCGAATCGAGACACGACTGCTTCGGTGTGCTTAGTTCGCATCAACCCCGTGACGAGCCCTGCGCTGAGCATTCGAGCCGAAAGTTCCGCTCCAACGTTTACCGCAGCTTTCTTTAGACTTCGGGCGTATTTACTCGAATGCCTTTCAGCTTCATATGCCCACCAGTCGTAGTGCGCTTCCCTACATATGATGGAATTGCTAGGTGAAGGTAGATCTCCTATGGCTTCCATGACCGTCACCGCCGGGACGGAGGGGGCAATGAGGCGGTGATGAACTGGTGTTAGAGAGATCTCGTCCCGATACCCGATCACGATAACTCGTTTTCGTGATGTGGCTGCCCCACAATCCAGAGCGTTCAATTTGAAAGGCCCGAGGATATTATATCCTCCGCTTACCAAACTTAGCGCATCATCTAATATAGGCCTGTTCTGCCGATCTAAGATTCCTTCAACATTTTCCATTACAAACAACTTTGGTTTTAGTAAAAGAATTTGGTTGAAAAAATGGGTAATTAGACTATTTCTAGGATCTTCCGGTTTCCTCAATCCAATGCGGCTGAAACCTTGGCATGGAGGACCTCCAATCACTAAGTCAGGCCGAATATTACCAATGGCAAATTCCCAAAAATTGGAGTCCAAGGTGGAGATGTCTGCCAAATGGACTTGGGCATTGGGGAAGTTCAACTTGTATGAATGCTGCAAATTGGGGTCGATGTCGATTGACGCTATATTCTTGAAGCCCGCTAGTTCAGCTCCAAGGCCAAAACCTCCGCACCCACTGAATAAGTCAACGAAGGTTGGCCTGCTCAAACCCATCACCCGATTTATGTCAAACATGCATTATATACGATTTTTATGCAAAAACGAAACGGTCATAAAGTTACCTCGCCGTATGAAGGGTAAAGTTTATAGAATTTAGAATAGTCATCAAGCTGGCTTTGGTCGAGCCTGAAGCCTAACCTATTCAGGACGTCATCTTCGGTAAGTTGCTCAATTGAAGGTAGAAGGGCATCTAGCGATATTCGCTCGCGGTGTGTCAAAGGGGGCACTTGTATAGGATAAAGAGCTGGGCCAATGTATTCGGAGTTCAAAAAGCATCTGTTTTCACGAAGCTTCGTGTCTGACTCTTCATCAACAAACATTCCTCCAATGGTAATCATTGGAGCATTATCCTTGTAGTAATAATTCAGGAAGGATACGAACTTCCCACCGCGCCCTGAACGCCTATGAGCACGTTCGATATGCCGTGTAAGG
Source organism: Pseudomonas sp. CFBP 8772 (assembly GCF_014841665.1). Taxonomy (NCBI): domain Bacteria; kingdom Pseudomonadati; phylum Pseudomonadota; class Gammaproteobacteria; order Pseudomonadales; family Pseudomonadaceae; genus Pseudomonas; species Pseudomonas sp. CFBP 8772. The sequence continues at coordinate 462,266 of NZ_JACYUI010000002.1, forward strand.
CATGTAGCTAACACGTTATGGTAGTTTTTCTGATTTATATGTTTGAATTCTTCAGAGCTTGGTGCTGCATCTTTCAATATGAGCTTTAAACCTTCATGCCTGTTAAGTGTGTTTCCTTCCGAGTCTTGGCCAGGAATTCTGCCCAGATGCGCATTTACGGTAACCATGAGTATCGAGCCAGAGGAGATTTTTGAAGCCACCGTCGCACTGTCGTCAAATACAGCTGAATTCTCCGGGCCGCAGTCATAGTCAAGCCATACAATAGAGGGTTTAGACCAGTCAGTTTCTTCGATGCCTTCGGCTGCGGGGCCCGCGAAGACCTTGATATTCTTGTAAGGACGATTGAAAGTAGCCCTTGGCGAATACTCTGCGAGCTCGAAAGAGACCAGTTTTTCGATACCTAGTTGTTTGTGAGCCATAACGAAGTCCACGAACCACATTGACCCCATGCCTAGGTACTGGTATTGGGAGAAATCAAAGGTACTAGAAAGGCCAACCAGTGTTTCAAATATAATCTTCCTTTCTACGCATTTGTTAGGCCGCAGAGAGTAATTGATTGCTTCAAATGAGGCCATTACTCGCCGACCTCATTTTCTAAGTAATATTCAAAAGTTTTTTGACCGATTTGCTTGTAGCTCATTTGGCTATTGCCAAAAGACTGCGCAACTTTGTTCAGTAACGTTAAAGGCTGCTGGTAGGATATAGTACCCATTCTGATCTTTGGCGCGGTGTCAAAAGTAGGGAGTTTCATTAACGCAGGTGCGGCTGAGCGAGCCTCGATTTGCGCGATAGGTTTTATCGCAGCACTCGACTCCGCGGACTTGGCCTGTTCTAAATTTGCCTTTCGAGTATTGGTGTAATCAAGGTACTTTCGTGTTGCATCCCGCATGAAGGATGTTGCTCTTCTAAATACAGGCAAGGTTTCGTCAATTTGTCGCTTGGTTGTAGTCCAAGGCAACTCCCCAGGGTTTTCAGATGAAAAGAAAATTAGCCCCATGAAACCGTTGTATTGCGGGTGCCAAGTCGGAAAGCCGTCGCCCCAGATTGTTTTTTCAGTCTTATCTCCGGCCAATACGACCCGATCATTGCATACCACATACCAGCCCCAGCTTTCGGTGTCTTTCGTAAGGGTGGACGGGTCCCCCGAATCTTCGGGCGGTGTGCCTGCCACCCCTGAAATGATGCGCACCTGTACACCGGTTTCAGCGTCCACATATTCGTGAACGTAAGGGGATATATCCTCGCCGTCACGGACACCATAAACATGCTGCTTGACAGAGACTCCATTGATCTTTATCTCGAAGCCGCTCTGCAAGAAAAAAGAATAATATTTTCCTACATCTTTCCGCATGTTGTTAATAAAAATCTGGTCTGAAAATTCGGAAGATGTGGCTGGCCTTAACTCGCTTACTATAATTTCAGTACCTACAAAGCCTTCTGGCTCAAAGTGTTCGAGTGGAAATTCCCACTCTTTTTTGGCGGCCCACGCCGCTACGTCAATCGTCATCACAAATGCTTCGTCAGGAGTATCGGTAGTTGCGCTTTTTATCTGAATTTGTCTACCGATTTTGAATATTGCCCTCTTCATTCCTATGCCATAAAGGCCGATGGAATTCTCCGCATCTTTCGGCGCAGTAGAGCGTCGGCCAAAATGAAATGCATACTCTGTAGCGTCAACCAAAGACATACCGCCACAATTATCTTTTATTGCAAATTCAGAGTCTGACAATTGAACGTCGACGAAATATCCAGATAAGTTAGAGCGATCATGCCGCTGAGCATGCCTGGACGCCCCGTCGATACTATTGTCCAAAAGATCGAATATGCACTCGTCTAGTCCGATATCTCGAGTGATCATATCTATAAAAAAGTCTTTAGTAGGGTCTGCTTTCGCCGTCCACTGTGCCATATGAGGCTCCCTTTGAACGTTGATTATGGATATGAGGAAGAACGTGTTTGATCGTGTTCATAAAGCTTGCATACTGCCAGAGCCGAGCGCTTGGGATCTACTTTTTTCAGAAAGCCTCGCAGTTGACTGACTTGGAATGAGCAGGGCAGGGCAGCACTCGAAGTGCCTTGAGCAGGCATCGCGCCTTGGGCGGCTGAGGATCATGCAATTACAGCTGAGTGGGATGGGAGGCGAGCCAGCCTTCGCATCGGTTCGATCCGCGATCACGGCGAATTTAGCGGGTCCCGTTGGACTGCGCAGAGAGCCCCATTTTCCCGGTGCGGAGCATCAATCCACACAGGGCTGCCGCTTGGTCTGCGAGGAGAGGTTGGATCGTAGGGCTATGGGCTGATGTAGACGCTCGCCTAGCCGGCGAATACGGTAGCCCGCAGCGTTAAGCCGCATAAGCATGTGGCGTTCCATCACGTCCTGGGAGTGAGCTGCTTGCCGTCGGCCGCTGCCGGTATCCGCCTTTGCCTACACCGAACCACTGCACCGACCTGCGCTCCCCAGTTCCCACTTGGCGCGCGCCGTCGTCCCCCCGCCACGCCTGCGGGCTAAATAGGTCTAGTTTTCTGCGCACCTGCAGACCTCTCCCCACAGCCCGCGCCGGGCCTCTCCTGCGCGAGTTGAAGCTGAGAAAACCCTGCAGATCCCTGCACGCCCCCCTATTTTCGAACGCCCTGTAGGCGCGATCTCTGAGGGCTGTTTCTAGGTTCAGCCACGGGAAAAGGGTTAGTTTTTATTTGAGGCACTGCGCGGGAGACCAAACCCAATGACCACGGGGGGTAAACGCTTATTTTGCGAGGTTAGAATAGGGTTAGGAGAAATGAGGGGTAGTGGTTAGGTCGTTGATTTATAAGGATATTTTATTACTGGTTTCTAACAGCTAGAAAAGGTTAGTTTCTAACCTATCCTGTCTATAAAGCTAACCCTTGTCGAAACTCTATAGCCCTTTAAATCCGTGGCTTCCAGAGGCGGCAGACAAAACCTGCCTTAACTAACCAGTTTCCCGGGGGTGAACATAAATTGGGAAATCGCTTAGGGGGAGGGGTTGTCAGAGCCTTGTCCGCGTAACTGCTCGCTCTCATGAAGCTTCATCCAACTGCTCCGTAGCGCCGGCTTACACATCGCTGACCCACTCAGATCGGATCACTGCCACCGGTGGGTCCTGAGCGATTATTTCAAAGATGAACTGCTGACTCTGCTTGTGAGTGTCATCGACAGACTTAAGGTGCAGTTGGAACCGGACCTCGATCCTGTTACAGCGATATCGACCCTCGCGAACGCCTTGGATGCCGATTTGGTTTACATGGCCTACCGGGAATGTGTACGCAGCACCGCTTTGCCCAATTAACGCCCAGCCTTTCTGGCTAGGTGTGTCATAGGTCTCATCACCGATCTGAAGCTGTGTAGCGGTCATCATCACAAAGCATGGGTGCGGGCCCACGTTCAACGGGCGGACGGACACGCTATAGATAATCTCACCCTCGCCGCGATCAAGCTGCTCAACGGCCACGACGGGTACGACATAAGGGCGGTACTTCGCCCGATACTCACGTCGAAGGTAAAAAAGAGTGACGCTCGCAAGTACAAGCGCGATCAGGGCAATAGCGGCAGTTACCGCATTCGCATAATCGGTGGAAAAAGTTTTTAGCCACTCCATAGCCATACCCCAAGTCGTTCCGCACCGTTGTTACGTCGCTTGTTACGTATTGCGCAAACAACAAGGGCCTGCATCGCTGCAAGCCCTTGATTTGTATGGTGCCGGCACCAGGAGTCGAACCCGGGACCTACTGATTACAAGTCAGTTGCTCTACCAACTGAGCTATACCGGCGTTGTGGGCGCTGATTATAGGGATTTGATCTGGCGAGTAAAGCCCTAATTTCAGTTTTTTCGCGGCCCTTATGCCGGAAGGTGATTACCGTTATTCACAATCCGCACAAACCGAAGGCGACGATCGGTCAGATTCAGGAACCATTCTCAATCGTTCGCAAGCTACTGTTTTAGCGCCAATTTTATGCTGCCTAAAAAATGAACAAATGGTTACATCCCTCCCAAAGCAGGATTTCCGGGCGTTCGCTGGGATTCCATCAACAGACTTATCCACAGGCGCGCGCGTCAAAAAAAGCTCACGGCCGTTCTGCGAGAATGAGCAGATTCCGCGGAGTGACTTGGCTGTCGCAGAAGGTGCCGATACGTACGTCGTACCCGCACTCAGTCAGATAAAGCGCGCGGTCGAGGATGAGCCACATTTCCAGCGGCCGGCGGAAGAGGTTGCGCAGCAATTCGAGGTTGCGCACTTCGGCCAGACGCGCCCAGCCCGCGGCTTCAAGGGCGGTCCAGTCCTGAATGCCGGGGGAGGGCAGTTGCTTGAGCTCGGCGAGGTCGCGGCAGTAGTCGGCGAAGGGTTTGTCTAGCCAGGCGCTGGGGAGCGATGGCGTTGGCAGATAGTCGTCGATGCCGCGCAGCTCTCGCTGCAGCAGGTCGAAGGCGAGGCGTCGGGCCATGGAGATGTCGCGCTGGCGGCGCACGCGGGCGCCAGCAGTGACGGTTTCGCTGAGGGGCAGGCCGAGGTCGTCGATGGAGAGCGTAAGCGCGGACGCTTTGCCCTGCTCGGAGATGGGCACGTAGTGCTCGCCGGCGATGCGGTTGTAGCAGCAGGGTGCGATGGCCAGTTGTTGGCAGCGCGCGTCGCTGGCGAGGTGCATGAGGCGCACATGAAGGTCGCCGCAGGCGTGGAGGGCGACGGACGTGTGATGGGCTTCGAGGCGCCCGGCTGCATCGTCGGCCATGACGTCTTGATGCAGATGGTTTGCGGTGATGCCCAGTTTGTCGCTGAGTTGCCTTCCCGATTCAACCAGGTGCGCATCGTATTCCAGGCAGGTGAGCGCTTGGCCGCCATGGGCGAGGCGCCGACCCAGATGGCCTTTGCCCGAGCACCAGTCCAGCCAGTGGGTTGGCTGTCGCTGAAAGCTTAAACGGCTGGCGAAGGCTTCGATCTGTTGCCACTTGCGCCCGGGCACGTCGACGCTCATGCGCGATGACACGGGCTCCAGGCTGACGGGAGGCAGCGGGTCGATCTCGCTTAACGCCCTCGACTGTAAAGCTAGCTGAGCAAAGGGCTGCGGCGCACTGAGTTGTTCGGGGTGGTTGTGCGCCGCTTCTGCCTCTTCGAGCGAACGTTGTCGCAGCCAGCGTGACAGCTCAGGGTGCTGGGACTCCCACGGCAGGTGGCGATGGGTGAAAGGTCGTGGGCGCCACAGGGCCTGATGCTCCAGGAGGAAGGCATCAAGCGCGGCGAATCGGGATTGGAGTTGCGCGGGTGTGAGTGGCATTGGGTTATGGCAGTTGAGCGGTGATGTGCAGCATACGGTGAATCAGTGCCTGAGCGCGTTTATCAGGCTCGGCAATCTTCGGCGGCTGAAATACCGCTTTCGCGAGCAAGCTCGCTCCCACCTGGACCGTGTTCTCTGCGGGAGCGCGCGGCGATCCTCAGCGCCCTTGGCTGGCATCCACTCGCAGATAGCGCTCAAGTAGCTTGAAGCCTTGCACCAGCACGAACGACATCACCAGATAGATCAACCCGGCGATGAGGAAGGTCTGCTCCGGCATGTAGGTTCGCGCGTTGATGGTGCGGGCCATGCCGGTGATGTCGAGCAGGGTCACGGTGCTCGCCAGTGCGCTGGCCTTGAGCATCAGAATGACTTCGTTGCTGTAGGCGGGGAGGCCGATGCGTGCGGCGCGGGGCAGGATGATGTACAGCAGCGCTTTGCCTCTGGACATGCCCAGTGCGCGGGCCGCTTCGATTTCACCGGGCGGCACGGCCTGAATGGCGCCGCGCAGTATCTCCGCGATGTAGGCGGTGGTGTGCAGCGTCATGGTCAGCGCCGCGCAGAAGAACGGATCGCGCAGGTAAGGCCACAGCGGACCCTTGGTGACGGCGTCGAATTGCGCCAGGCCGTAATAGACCAGAAACAGCTGGACCAGCAGCGGTGTGCCACGAAAGAAGAAGATGTAAGCGTAGGGCAGCGCCCGGACATAGGCGTTACGCGAAGCGCGGGCGATGCCCAGCGGAATGGCGAGGATGAGGCCGGCAATCACCGCGACGGCGACCAGTTCCAGCGTGACGGTGGCGCCGTGCAGCAGTTTCGGCAGCCATTTGAGGACGAATTCCCAGCTCATGACGCGCTCCTCGCAAAGCCCACCGACGCGCGTTTCTCCAGCCACGCCAGGCCTATCATCGACAGCGCGGTCATGCACAGATACATCAGCGCCGCGACCATATAGAAGGTGAAAGGCTGCTTGGTGGACGTGACGGCGATCTGCGCGTGACGCATGACCTCTTCAAGCCCGATGACCGAGACCAGCGCCGTGTCCTTCATCAGGATCATGAATAGGTTGCCGAGCCCCGGCAGCGCAATGCGCCACATCTGCGGCATCACCAGCTTGAAGAAGATGCGTGAGCGGGACATGCCCAGCGCCAGCCCCGCCTCGCGATGACCTTTCGGGATCGACAGCATGGCGCCGCGAAACACCTCGGTGGCGTACGCGCCGAAGCACAGGCCTAGCGCAATGACGCCAGCTGCGAACGCACTGAGCGACAGGTTCGGAATATCGAACAGCTTGCCGATCGCCCGCATCGAGCTGACCGTGCCGAAGTAGATCAGCAACACCCACAGCAATTCAGGGATGCCGCGGACCAGCGTGGAATACGTGCCGCCGAGCCACTGCAGGGCTCGATTCGGCGAAGTTTTCGCCAGCGCCCCGAGCAGGCCGAGGACCAGCCCCAGGCACAGGGCCGACAGCGCAAGTTGGAGGGTCATCAGCATGCCGGCGGCCAGGGGCGGGCCGAATCCATAGAGATCGAAGTTCATGGCGTTGTTTGTCTAGAGGACAGACGCCGCCGTCTGCGCGGGTAAACGGCGGCGATGGTCAGGCAGGTCAGAGGATGCTGAACGGGAAGTACTTGTCGTTGATCTTCTTGTAGGTGCCGTCGGCGATGATTTCTTTCAAGGCTTCGCTCAGCTTGTCGCGCAGCGGGTCGTCTTTGCGCACCGCGATGCCGATCTTGTCGTCAACCGGAAGCGCATCACCTTTGAACTCGAAGCTCTGGCCTTCCTTGCCTTTCAGCCACTCGTAGCTCGCGTATTTGTCGCCGAGCAGTGCGTCGAGGCGGCCCGACGCCAGGTCGAGGAAGGCGTTTTCCTGGGAGTCGTACAGCTTGACGGTCACGTCGTCGCCCCAGTTGTCTTCCAGCCACGTCCCGGACAGGGTCGCGCGTTGGGCGCCGATGGTCTTGCCCTTCAACGTTTCCTTGATGGCGGCCAGGTCGCCGCTGAGGTTCGTAGTCTTAGGCGCGACAAATTGCAGTTTGTTGGAGTAGTACGGAATGGTGAAATCCACGGCCTGCTTGCGTTCTTCGGTGATCGACATCGACGAGATCAGGAAGTCGAACTTCTGCGCATTCAGGGCTGGAATGATGCCGTCCCAATCGGAGGTGACGGTCTCACAGGTCACTTTCATCTTGGCGCACAGGGCGTTGCCGATCTCCACGTCAAAGCCCACCACCTGACCGCTGGCGTCTTTGTTGTTGAACGGCGGATAGGCGCCCTCGATGCCCATTTTCAGGGTGTCGGCAGCAAAGGCGCTGGAGGCCATGGCCAGGGTGGCGGCAGCGGCCAACAGAATGTTTCTCAGGGTCTGCATCGATGTTGCTCCGTTAGCGATTGCTGGACATGAATTGTTTGCAGCGCGCCGACTGCGGGTCATCGAAGACCTGGTCTGGCGAACCTTGTTCTTCTATCAGCCCTTGGTGCAGGAAGATCACTTCGCTGGACACCTGCCGGGCGAAATTCATTTCGTGGGTCACCATCAGCATGGTCCGGCCTTCGTCGGCCAGGCCACGAATAACACTAAGCACTTCCTGCACCATCTCGGGATCGAGGGCAGACGTGGGCTCATCGAACAGAATGACCTTGGGCTGCATCGCCAGCGTGCGCGCAATCGCGGCACGTTGCTGCTGACCGCCCGACAACTGTGCCGGATACGCATGACGCTTGTCGGCGATTCCCACTTTGGCCAGCAATGCTTCGGCAACTTCGGTGGCCTCGGCCTTGCTCTGCCCCAGCACGCGGCGCGGCGCCTCGGTGATGTTATCGAGGACGGTCATGTGCGGCCAGAGATTGAAATTCTGAAAGACAAAGCCGATCTCGCTGCGCAGGCGGTTGATCTGACGGTTGTCGGCAGCGATCAGTTCACCTTTGCGGGTGGCTTTGAGCTTGAGCTCTTCGCCTGCCACGAGAATCTGCCCCTGATGCGGGTTCTCCAGCAGATTAATGCAGCGCAGCAGCGTCGACTTGCCTGAGCCGGAGGAACCCAGAATCGAGATCACGTCGCCATCGCGCGCACTCAGCGAGATGCCCTTGAGCACGTCGAGTTCGCCGTAGCGCTTGTGCAGATTGCGGATTTCCAGGGCGGGCGTGGCCTCGGCCATGTTCAGTCCTCGTGTATTCGGTGGGCTCATCGGGTTGTCGAGTGGACGCAACCTGGCGGCGGCAGCAGCCATGCTGCGCGAGGCCTTTTGAGGATGAGCTTGATGAGCGCCGGCGCAGAACGCCGTTGCGCAAAAAGGGCGCGATGGTGCCAGCTTTAACCGCCGTGGGGAAGGGTGTTCCGGCCATTGCGGGGATTGACGGCCGTTAATGTGCGCTTATTTGGTGCTATTTCATCTTGAGTGTGTATTTTCGGTGCGGCTAATCGTCACCCTCCTGTTGCTCCAGGTAACGTTTCCTACGCGACTGGCGAATTGCTATTGCATTCATGGACTTGCGTAAATGGTCTGGAGCGCGCGTATCCCGCTGCGACGTCGTATCTGAAACATCCTGGCGTAATTCTTGCGTAAAAAATAAATAACAGAGCTGTTGTGTTCTCTTTACGAAGAGCCGCCACGCGTCCTGATCCGTACAGAAATCCTTCTAAGGTTGGTTCCATGAGCAGTACACCCAACGCTTCAAACCTTGAACAAGGGCTCAAACCGCGGCACATCACCATGCTGTCCATCGCGGGCGTCATCGGCGCTGGCCTCTTCGTCGGCTCCGGCCACGCGATTGCCGAAGCCGGGCCGGCTGTGCTTCTGGCCTACGGCGCCGCGGGTACGCTGGTGGTGCTGGTGATGCGCATGCTGGCGGAAATGGCCGTCGCTTCGCCGGACACCGGTTCTTTTTCGACCTACGCCGACCGCGCGATCGGGCACTGGGCCGGCTTCACCATCGGCTGGTTGTACTGGTGGTTCTGGGTGCTGGTCATCCCGCTGGAAGCCAACGCCGCCGCGACCATCCTGCACGCGTGGTTCCCGAACGTGGCGATCTGGGCGTTCACGTTAGTGATCACCCTGCTGCTTACCGCGACCAACCTCTTCAGCGTGAAGAACTACGGAGAGTTCGAGTTCTGGTTCGCGCTGATCAAAGTGCTCGCGATCATCGGCTTTGTGGTGCTCGGCATTGCGGCGGTGATGGGACTTCTGCCGAACAGCCAGGTCAGCGGCGTCAGTCATTTGTATGACACGCAGGGTTTCCTGCCTAACGGCATGGGGGCGGTGCTGGCGGCGATGCTGACCACCATGTTCTCGTTTATGGGGACGGAGATTGTCACCATCGCGGCGGCAGAATCGAAGAATCCCGGCCAGCAAATCACCAAGGCCACCAACTCGGTGATCTGGCGGATCTGCCTGTTCTATCTGCTTTCGATCTTCCTCGTCGTTTCGCTGGTGCCTTGGAACGACAGCCGTCTGGCTGAAGTGGGTTCGTACCAGACCGTGCTCGATCTGATGGGCATTCCAAACGCCAAGCTGATCGTCGACATCGTCGTGCTGGTCGCCGTGACCAGTTGCCTGAACTCGGCGCTGTACACGGCTTCACGCATGCTCTTTTCCCTCGGCAAACGTGGCGACGCCCCTGCTGTTTCCCAGCGCACCACCAAAGCCGGCACGCCTTACTGGGCGGTGCTCCTGTCGACCGGCGCTGCGTTTGCTGCCGTGTTCGCCAACTACGTCGCACCTGCGGCGGTGTTCGACTTCCTGCTCGCAAGCTCGGGCGCCATCGCACTGCTGGTGTATCTGGTCATCGCCGTGTCTCAGCTGCGTATGCGCCGCAAGCGTGAAGCAGAAGGCCAGGCCGTCGACTTCCGCATGTGGCTGTTCCCCGGCCTGACCTGGGCAGTGATCGTGTTCATCGTCGCCGTGCTGACCATCATGCTGTTCCAGGAAGGCCACCGCATGGAGATCATTGCCACCGGGCTGCTGAGCCTGATGGTCGTGGCTGCTGGCCTGATCGTGTCGAGCCGTCGCAAAGCGGGGAAGGCAGGCAAGGTTGTGCTGAATTGATGGAGCAGTGAGTCGGTTGTGACCGACCGCTGTCGAGAAGCCGCTATCAGGGATGATGGCGGTTTTTTTTCGTCCCGATGATCGGGTCGCGGTGGGGGTCAGTGTCTCAGCGCATCCTGCGCAGCACCGATTTCCCCCGCACTTGATGCAGCACCACTGCGGCCAGATGCAGCGCCACCAACCCTGCCAATGCCGCGCACAGGACGTGATGCAACTGATGCAGCTCCAGCAGCGCGATTTTTGAATGGATGAGCTGTGGCAGCGGCACCAGCGCCAGCAGCATGACCGGGTGGCTCATCATCAGCACCCCGGTAATCAACACGCCGGCTACTGCCCCGTAGATCGCTTTGTGCGCAGCGCTGGCCAGTCGCGCCTGGACGTTTTTAGCGGAGGGCCGCGCAGGGGCTTTCACCGCCAGCCACAAACGCCAGGCAAAGAACGGAATAAACAGGCTGGTCAGTTGGGGATTAAACGACTCGACCCATTGCCGAAACGGGTCGCTCTGGTCGAGCAATGCCACGCCGAAGCCGCTGAATGTCGCCCACAGGATGACGGCCGCGGACAGCCAATGCAGGAAAATTCGGGTTCGGGAGTAAATGCTCGTTTCGCCTGACGTCGGTGCCGGCAAAGCGGTGTTTAGAGGTGTCAAAACGGCCAGCCTTTAGTTGAGAAGGAGTTGCATTCTCGTAATGGCGCAAAGCTACCGTTTTGACCGGGGTCATGTAAATCAAAAAACGTTTTAAGAACGCCCGCCTGCACCTTTCGCGTTCTTTTTCTGCAGAATCACGGACGCTTCGTTGTAGGCAGTCTGGAAGGCGTCGCTGCCGATCCATTCAACGGCCGAGTCTTCATCTTCATCGTGGAACAGCCCGCGGTAGGTGATCAGCAGGCCCATCATGAAGTCGGTCGCCGGCTCTTCGTCTTCTTCGGCAATCACCAGCTCCAGCACCGGGTATTGCAGGAAGACCACGCACAGCGCCAGCAAGCTGACTGATTCGGCCTGCTTCATTGCTTCGAACAGGTCGTCGAAATCCGCAGGGTCGAAACCGTTTTCTTCGATGTCTTTGAAATCAAACGTGCTCAGGTCGATCTCGACGTCATCGAAAGGCTCGTTGACGAAGGCATGGTTGAGCACAGGGTGAATAACGCTCGGCCGGGCCTTGCCGGAACGGTTCTGCTTGGCTTTGGCCTTTGCACGCTGGGCGCGTTTTTGCTGTTTGTCGGGGGAGGCCATTACGGCGGTTCCTTGTGCGGTGCAGCCATTCGCATGGCCCAGGATCATCGGGCGCGTATTGTATTCAGTCTTGCGCCGGTTCGTCGTGCTTGTTGCGGTCGATCCCCAGCATCTCCATCGTGGATTCCATCTCGATCTCGTCGAGAATCGCGCGGAAGGCCTCGTAGAAGTCATCGTCGTGAATGCGCGCCCTGACGGTAGCCTCATCCAGTCCGTGGGCCCACATCAAGTAAGCGCCAAGCGTGTTCACCAGCACGTCGAGGTAGTCGTCGAAGTCGATGTCGTAGAAAGCGTGGGCGGCTATGGGACCTCTGGCAAAGGCATCGAGCAGATCGAGGAACCCTTGCTGCTCGGCAAGCTTGAGCACTTCGTAATGCGCGAGGCGTTGCTCCTGAGAAGGCTCCGGCGCAGGGGAGTGATACACCTCCGCTATCAGCATTTCGTCCTCAGTGATCGACATCTCGTCGGACTCGCCTCTTATCACCGCCGCCATCGCCTCCCGCTCTTCTTCGTCCATGGTTTCAAGGATGTCCGGCTCTACGAAATTCTTCAGCAGGGTATCGTCGTCCAGCAGCGCTGCGTCGTCGTCCGAGACGAAATCAGGCATGAAGTAATCCGGGACGATCGGGTTGGGAGTCTGCGGATGCTGGCGAGCGACACGCTGCTCTTTGGCTTTGGTCTTGGCGCGCTTGGCTCGTTTTTGTTGCTTGCTGACGGATGCCATCACGAAGCTTCCTTGGTTAGCTCAAGCCTGCGATGTTAATAAATTGCGCCCAATAAAAAACCCCTGAATCTTTCGATGCAGGGGTTTTTCGGTATTTATGGTGCCCAGAGACGGGGTCGAACCGCCATCCATAGGTCGCGTATACAAAGCGCGGATGGATTGTCCCGAGTGCTCTGCAGCAGCCGTCTTCGGTATTCAGCTCACGCCTTGGATTCGAATGGTCCGCCTTTAAAACGACTTTCAGGGCGATGTGAGGCTTCTTATTAGTTTTTGTCCCGCCAGTCACGCGCCAAGCGTGCCAAGTATTTCATGGTATTCCGATCGCGAGCCCTACCATGGGCATCAGGCCATAGAAAGGCAAGCAACAGAAATCTGTGCTCCTCAAGCTCGCCTGGAACGTACACAAGTGCTGCATCCTCGCCGGGTCGGTTTCGAGGACAGCACCTATCATGCTGCGCAACGCCTTGGGGGAATCTGGCGGGTGGGATCTTGATATGGATGTGCATCAGGCAAGCCTGAAGAGCTTGAGGAGGCTGCGTATAGGGGGCGTCACGACCAAATATGCTGGGTGTGCGCATGCGCCCCGACCGTACGTATTCAGTGAATTCTGTTTTTAGGATTTCCGACAACCGTGCGTGCTTCAGCTCTACAGGCTCAAAGAACTCAGCAAAGGTCCCTTTATGAAACTCTACCTCGACCTCCATTTCGTGCCTTAGGCGAGTTCCTGAATTCTGCGAGTGGTGTGGTCGGCCAGCGCCCTAAGCGCCTTGGAATCGGCCGCGCTTTCAAATTCTTCAGGAATCATGAAGAACTGGCGGTAGTAGGTGTCGAGCGTGGCCAAACGATTGCGGGTTTTGGCAACCGTGCGACGCAGAGATAGGTGGTCAGCAGACAGCTCCACGGGCACGACCGCATCCCTAAGGCCAGATTCAAGCACACGAATCGCGCTAAGAAGCTGGCTATTTCGTAGGAATTTCTCGTCTTCGAATATCCCGCGCTTCAGCGTGACCTGCAAGGCTTCGCTATAAATCCGGTCTAGATCCATCCAGCCAGAGTTCAGCTCAGCAAGCTCTTTACGCAGCTGGTTGAGGCGATTTTGTTTGGCAGAAACCTCGAACGGAGGCATCTGATACTGCGGAGTGGCAACAGTCGAGTAATCCCCGATCAACGCAAACGCAGCAACGATCATTCCTTGAGCTGCTGTTTTCATCGACATTGGGACCTCCTATGTTGCGTGAATTGCGGCGGTGAATCTGAGGCTCGCGATTATGTTTATCGGCAGCCATAAGTCAATCTTTAACCATCCCAGCAGCGGCCGCTTATCCGGAAACCTAAATCGACCGGGAGACTGTAGCGCAAAAAATAGACTCCTTCTGATCCTTTTTCCCGATAGGTGTCGTAGGAGAATGCTTACAAATAGGGCCAGCTACCTGGGTGCCCCAGTTGCAGGGCATGCACTGCCTGTTCTGCTCGTATGGGCTAGGCCATGTGCGTGTTGCGCCGCGGCTGTGCGCGCCGCAACATAGGGCTTGAGGAGGTTTCAGGGACGGGGCGATGCAAGCAGATCAGCTGCTTTCTGTTGAATCGGCAAGGCTTCTTTAAGCATTCCCGCAACGACACCAACGTTTGCACTAAGTCCCGGGACACTTGCGGTTGACCCCCGCTACTTCCGAAGCCGGCTTTGAGCCGGAGGAGGGGGCGACTTCGAGGCAGAGGCTGCTGGCATCGGTCAGCCGGTAGAGCTTGTCAATTGTTTTGGCAGTGCGGATGGTGGCATCGGAAAGTGGGAGCTGGCCCCCTGCATGCTGCGCTGGTGCATTCCCGGCGTGTGTGAGTAAATTTATAGACCGAACTTGGTCTACTTACGAATCTGCGCACATCTGTTTGGGCTTATTTTATTAAGGATGGTGGGTAACCACAGACAACAAAAAGCCCGCACGAGGCGGGCTTCTTGTGTGTTTTCAGGTGTGCTTGGCATCACCTGAAAACGAAAGGTGGTGCCCAGAGACGGAATCGAACCGCCGACACGGGGATTTTCAATCCCCTGCTCTACCGACTGAGCTATCTGGGCAACGGGGCGCATTAAACGTGTTTTTCAGGAGGTCGTCAAGCGGGGTGTCGAAAAAAATCTGAATTATTTCCTCCGCTTACGACGAACACTGTCTGCGAAGGGTTATTCGGCAGGGGGAACATAGCCGTCGGCCTTGGCGTATTCCTCGCCGGACAGGTATTTGTCCATCTCGGTCTGCAGGAATTTGCGATCTTCGGCGTTCATCATGTTCAGACGACGCTCGTTGATCAGCAGGGTCTGGTGTTTCTGCCAGTCGCCCCAGGCTTTCTGCGAGACATGGTTGTAGATGTCTTCACCTTTGGCGCCCGGATACGGCGGACGGTCCAGGCCAGGCAATTCTTCTTTGTATTTGCGGCACATCACGGTGCGGGTCATGAGGACTCTCCTGCATTCAATACGTCGGCTGCGTTTTTCAGCAGTTTCTTCACCGGGGCGGCAAGGCCCAGGCGCGGCGGGGTGGCGAGGTTATACCAGAGCCAGTCGTCCTCGGCCACGTGATGGGCGGACGCGCGGACCCGGACCAGCCAGGGTTCGATGCTTAGCTGAAAGTGGCTGAACGTGTGGATCAGGCCCGGCAAGGCTTGATGCTCGCCCAGCTCAAGGGCGTGCTGGTTGGCCAGATGCTGCATGTCGTTGAAGTCGTCCAGTTCCGGCAAGCTCCATAGCCCGCCCCACAGCCCGGTCGAAGGGCGGCGATACAGCAGAATCGCGCCTTCGCCGTTGGCAAAGATCGGCATCAAGGTGCGCTTTTGCGGCACGACCTTGCGCGGCTTAGGAATTGGATAACGGGTTTCCTGGCCCAGCATGTGGGCTTCGCAGCCACGCTCGAGGGGGCAGAGCAGGCAGCTGGGTTTGGTCCGGGTGCAGAGCGTGGCACCCAGATCCATCATCGCCTGGGTGTAGTGATTGACCCGGCTGTGCGGCGTGTAGCGCTCGGCCGTGGTCCACATCTGCTTCGCCACTTTGGGCTCGCCGGGATAGCCTTCCTGGGCGGTGAAGCGGGCGAGTACGCGCTTGACGTTGCCATCAAGGATCGGCGCGCGCAGGCCCATGCTGATGCTGGCAATCGCGCCGGCCGTTGAGAGGCCGATACCCGGCAGCTCGACGAGCTTTTCCACGTCGCGGGGGAATTCTCCGCCGTGCTCGGCCACCACGATTTTCGCGGCCTTCTGCAGGTTGCGCGCGCGGGTGTAGTAACCCAGCCCGGTCCACAGATGCAGGACCTCATCTTCCGGCGCGTCGGCCAGAGCCTGCACGGTAGGCAGCGCTTCCATGAACGTGTCGAAATAGCCAAGCACGGTGCTGACCTGGGTTTGCTGCAGCATGATTTCCGACACCCACACGCGGTACGGGGTGATGTCGTGTTGCCAGGGGAGGTCGTGACGGCCGTGGCGGTCGTACCAGTCGAGAACGGCGGAGGAGAACTGCTCGGGTTGCATCAAGGGTTCCGGTGATCAAAGAAGTTGGGTTGCTATATCCGCAGCCAGACGCCGCGCTGTCGGCGGCCAGTCAAAATGAATGTGGGAGTGTGCTCACTCCCACCACTTAACTGCGCGGCGCCTGTTAGTCAGGCTTAACGCTTGAACAATCCCTTGATCGCGTCCTTAAGCTCGGGACTGACCTTGTCCCCCAGCTTTTCATCGATCTTGTCGCCAATCCGGTCGCCTGCCAGCTTTGCAGCGACCTTGCCCAGGCCGTCGTTATCCAGACGACAGGCCTTCGCGCCCATTTCCAGCGGGCCACGGCAGAGCACCGGCCATTCGATGCCGACAAAGCGCGGGTTCACTTCGCAGGCAGGGTCCGGCATGTCGCTCTTGTCGCCTTCGATGATCACCCCGACGCGATAGTTCATGCCCATGACGCGCAGGTCGATGTCGCCATCGCCGTTGACGGTCAGGCCCGGGGTACGGACTTTCAGGTCCGGGTTGCTGGCCACGCCGTTGCGGAACACCAGATTGCCATTCAACTGCTGGAAGGGCGTGTCCTTGCCACGCGGCTCGCCGCTCAAGCTCTTGCGGTTGAGCGTCGAGATGCCGCGGCAGAGCTGCTGCTCGAGGTTAGCGTTGACCAGCACGCCGTCGTTCAGCGCAAAACTGGCAGTACCGTTGAGGCTCTCGACCAGCGCCTTCTCGCTGTTGCCTTTGGCGGTCACATCGCTGTTGAGGTTGAGCAGGCCGCGCAGAGGCGGCGTGGTGCCCTGGCTCTGAATGAAGTGTTCCACCGGCACTTTGGCGATACGGGTCTGCACGCTGGCCAACGGCACCTCGGGACGCGCGTCGAGATTGCCCTTGACCTCGAAATTACCGTTGTACAGATCGCCGCGCAGGCTGTTGACAGTTATCACGCCATCGAGCGCCGAGGTTTTCAGCGCCGCATTCTGGATCGGCAGTTTCTCCAGGGTCAGTTTGCCGAAGCTCAGATCGGCGTCGACATCCAGTTTGCGCAGGCGCTCAAGCGGCAGCAGCTTCGCGTCGCTCCAGGCGCCTTGGGTCGGCTGATTCGGCAGAGGCGAGGTGCCTGAGGCCACCATGGCTTCGGCCTCGGCGCCCTGAACTTCGGCTCTGCGAGCGGCGCCCGCGCTCTTCGCCTGCTCGCCTTCTGGCTTGCGATAGCGGTCGGCGTCGAACGTGTCGGCCTTGAGTTGCAGGCGCAGGGATTGCTTGGCGAAGTCCTCCACGGCGATGTGGCCGCTGATGGTGCTGTCGTCGAGTTTCACCGTGAGGTCGTCCAGCGCCACGCTGTTCGGCGTCGCCGCGATGCGGGTGACCAGTTCCAGTTTGTTCAGGCTGCCGTCACCAAGGGTCGGCGCAGGCTGGCCGATGTTGTCGAGGAAGTCGCGCAGGTTGAACTGCGCAATCGAAATGCCCCCCGTGAGCTGCGGGGTCTTGTCCAGGTCACGCACATGCAGCTCGCCGATGGCGCGCAGCTGGTTGGCGGACAGCTTCAGGTTGGTCCATTCCGCGACGTTGGCGGACATGTCTGCCAGCAACTGGCCCTGGGCCGAGAACGTCAGCGTCTTGCCCTGAAGTGGATCGCCCGTCACATCACCCGAGAAACGCATGTCGTCGAGCTGATAACGCTTGAGGGCGCGATCAAAGCGCAGCTTGCCCGTCAGTTCGGTTTTGGTGCGCACGACGGGGTGATTGGTGCTGAGGAATGCGGTCAGTTTCAGCGGGATATCGGTCGCGTTGTGGATCGGGCCGGTGCTCAGCTGAATGCTCTCGGCGGTGAACTGCCGGGCCTTGGGAATATCGTTGAAATCGATCCGCGCGTTGTTCACGGTCAGGCTGTCGATGTCCAGCTTGAGCGGCTGCCACGGCTTGTCGGGCTTGGCCGACGCGGTATCAGTTGGCGCATCCGGCGTGGCGGGGGGCTGGGCTGGATTGGCCGCGGTGGCGGGCACTTTGCCGATGTCTTCCCAGTTGCCGTGGCCGTTTTCATCGCGGGTCAGCGTCAGATTCAGGCCCTCGACGCGCACGTCGCTCATCTGAACTTCTTTGCGCAGCAGCGGCAGCACGCGCACGGACAGCCCGAGCATCTGCAAGTCGGCGAAGGGTTTGGTCGGCTCGCTCAAGGTGGCAACGCTGGCGTCGTGCAGCTCCAGGCCAAGCCATGGAAACAGGCTCCAGCCGATGTCGCCATTGAGCGTCAGCTCGACATGGGCGCGATCGCGAACCAGTTTTCGAATCTCGTCTTTGTAGTCGTTGGGATCAAAAAAGTGGGTCAGGGCAAAGCCAAGAGCCACGATGATCAGCAACAGCCCGAGAAGGGTGAGCCCCAGGATTTTGCCGAACGCTTTCATGGGCGAGTCCTTGTGTCGAGTCGTTCAAAATTTAGCCCGCGAGTATAGCGTTCTCACGCAAGCACCGGGTTTTGGATCGCCATAGACGTTGCCGATCGAGTTGGCGGCGACCTGCACAGTGACAGACGGCACTAAAAAGGTAGTAGCAGAATGCTTTCTTTTAGGCCGCAAATGGTAATCTCGCGCCATTCGCCAGCCGTGCTGCGTCGAATTGTCACGTAAAGAGATGTCCTGCCGATAAACCACCGAGGCCTGCGTGCTTTAAGAGTGGTGGTGGGGCTATGTCGCTGTTCTTGCGGGATACAACTATAAATTGGGGGCAACAATAAGATGACTACGAGCACTGCTCTGGGCGGTACTGCCGCTCAGCCTGCGTTCTTGTCCAAAGAGCGCATTATCGCCAAGCGCGGTTTCAACCGTTGGCTGGTTCCGCCAGCTGCATTGGCAATCCACTTGTGTATCGGCATGGCCTATGGCTTCTCGGTGTTCTGGCTGCCGCTGTCCAAGGCAATCGGCATCAAGACCGCTGTCGCCTGCCCGGCTGACATGGGTTTCTTCGAGCAAGTCATTTCGTCCAGCTGTGATTGGCCGATTTCCATGCTCGGCTGGATCTATACCCTGTTCTTCATTTTCCTGGGTTGCTCCGCAGCGATCTGGGGCGGCTGGCTGGAACACGCAGGCCCGCGCAAGGCCGGTGTTGTATCGGCACTGTGCTGGTGTGGTGGTCTGCTGATCTCGGCGCTGGGCGTTTATACGCACCAGATCTGGCTGATGTGGATCGGCTCGGGCGTGATCGGCGGTATCGGTCTGGGCCTGGGTTATATCTCGCCGGTCTCGACGCTGATCAAGTGGTTCCCGGACAAGCGCGGCATGGCGACCGGCATGGCGATCATGGGTTTCGGCGGTGGCGCGATGGTTGGCGCTCCGCTGGCAACCGCACTGATGAGCCACTTCGCCACGCCTGACAGCGTCGGTGTCTGGCAGAGCTTCGCGGTGATGGCGGTGATTTACTTCGTCTTCATGATCGGCGGTGCACTGTCCTATCGCGTTCCGCCGACCGGCTGGAAACCTGAAGGCTGGACCGCTCCTGCGAAGAAAGCCAACAGCGCGATGATCACCAACCGTCACGTGCACGTCAGCGTTGCGTGGAAGACCCCGCAGTTCCGTCTGGTCTGGCTGGTGCTGTGCCTGAACGTTTCGGCAGGTATCGGCATCCTGGGCATGGCTTCGCCCCTGCTGCAGGAAGTGTTCGGCGGCAAACTGCTGGGCAACGATCAGCCTTTCGGGCAGTTGGATGCCTCGCAACTGGCGGCCATCGCGGCCATCGCAGCGGGCTTCACCGGTCTGCTGAGCCTGTTCAACATCGGCGGACGTTTCTTCTGGGCATCGTTCTCGGACTACATCGGCCGTAAAGCCACCTACTTCGTGTTCTTTGCCCTGGGCTTTTTGCTCTACGCATCGGTACCGACACTGGGTCACCTGGGCAGCGTTGCGCTGTTCGTGGCGGCGTTCTGCGTCGTGCTGTCGATGTACGGCGGTGGTTTCGCAACCGTTCCGGCGTACCTGGCCGACCTGTTCGGTACGCAAATGGTCGGCGCGATCCATGGTCGTCTGCTGACCGCCTGGGCTGCCGCTGGCGTGCTCGGTCCGGTGCTGGTGAACTACCTGCGTGAGTATCAGCTGAGCCACGGCGTTGCACGCGCCGATGCTTACGACATCACCCTGTACATCCTCGCGGGTCTGCTGGTATTGGGCTTCATCTGCAACCTGCTGGTGCGTCCGGTGGCCGACAAGTACTTCATGACTGACGAGCAGTTGAAGGCTGAGCAAGCTTTCGGTCACGATGTCGGTGCCGATCACAGCACTTCGCTGGAATGGAAAGCCGATCCAAGCACCAAGCCACTGGCGATTCTGGCCTGGCTGGCAGTTGGCATTCCGTTGGCGTGGGGCGTGTGGATCACTCTGCAGAAGACTGCGGTGTTGTTTCACTAAAGCTGATCGAGGCAGCCTGAGATGTATCAGGCTGACCTGAAACCTGTGGGCGCGACCGGGGTGGCGATCCACCTTGCTCGCGAAGACGGTCTAACAGTCGACAGAGATGTCGAACGTCAGGGCCTATTCGCGAGCAAGCTCGCTCCCACATTTTTTTGCCTGAATGTATTTGCTTGTACACACATGTCTATCGCATGCGGCCGGCATTTCCCTCGGTCCGGCATCGCTCGCTTCATGTTTCTGTTTCCCCGCCACACGCCTATAATGGCCGCCTTTTCGCCCAATGATTTAGCGGAGCTGGTGATGGCCGAACGTATGGTGTTCGTCGAGCGCGACACCCTGGAAACCCAGATCAAAGCCTCGATCAACCTGGATGGCACCGGAAAGTCCCGATTTGATATCGGCGTTCCTTTTCTTGAACACATGCTCGACCAGATCGCCCGTCACGGGCTCATCGATCTGGACATCGAATGCAAAGGCGACCTGCATATCGACGATCACCACACCGTGGAAGATGTCGGCATCACGCTGGGTCAGGCGTTCAGCAAAGCCATCGGCGACAAAAAGGGCATCCGTCGCTACGGCCACGCCTACGTCCCGCTGGATGAAGCGCTGTCGCGCGTGGTCATCGACTTCTCCGGTCGGCCTGGCCTGCAGATGCACGTCCCGTACACCCGCGCCACCGTCGGCGGCTTTGATGTGGACCTGTTCCAGGAGTTTTTCCAGGGCTTCGTCAACCACGCCAATGTCACGCTGCACATCGACAACCTGCGCGGCCACAACACCCACCACCAGATCGAAACCGTCTTCAAGGCGTTCGGCCGTGCATTGCGCATGGCAGTGGAGCTTGATGACCGCATGGCTGGCCAGATGCCGTCGACCAAAGGCGTGCTGTAATGCAGACCGTCGCTGTTATCGACTATGGCATGGGCAATCTGCACTCGGTGGCCAAGGCGCTGGAGCACGTTGGCGCCGGTCGCGTGCTGATCACCAGCAACGCCGACGTCATCCGTGAAGCCGACCGTGTCGTGTTCCCCGGGGTCGGCGCGATTCGTGACTGCATGGCTGAAATCCGCCGCCTGGGCTTCGATGCCCTGGTGCGTGAAGTCAGTCAGGACCGTCCGTTTCTCGGCATCTGCGTGGGCATGCAGGCGCTGATGGAGCGCAGCGAAGAGAGTGGCGGCGTCGATTGCATCGGCGTATTGCCCGGTCAGGTGCGCTTTTTCGGCAAGGATCTTCACGAAGACGGCCAGCATCTGAAAGTCCCGCACATGGGCTGGAACGAGGTGGCGCAGGCCGTGGATCATCCGCTCTGGGCCAACATTCCGGACATGGCGCGGTTCTATTTCGTACACAGTTACTACATCGAATCGCCCAACCCGCAGCAGATTGTCGGACGTGGCCATTATGGTCATGACTTCGCCGCCGCCTTGGCCGATGGCTCACGTTTCGCCGTGCAATTCCACCCCGAGAAGAGCCATACCCATGGCCTGCAGTTACTGCAGAACTTCGCGGCGTGGGACGGCAGCCGGTAATGAGCAAGAAGACCAAGCCGCCGATCCTGACCCTCACTCCCGAGCAGGAGAGCGAGGCGTGCCACACGATCAAGCGGTTCATGGAAGACCGTTTCGAGTTGGACCTGGGTTCGTTCGAGGCGGCTGAAATTCTGGAATTGTTCACCCGCGAGATCGCACCGCATTACTACAACCGGGCGATCTTCGATGTTCAGACGCACCTCAAGGAGCGTTTCGAAAGCATCGAAAGCGACTTGTGGGCGTTGGAGAAGAGCAGCTAGAAGCGTCAAGCCTCAAGCTGCAAGAATTAGTAGAGATGCGACTTGCAGCTTATGGCGTGCGGTTCGCGGCTTTTAGACGAAGGAAAAGCTGATGCTCATTATTCCCGCGATCGACCTTAAAGACGGCGCATGTGTACGTCTGCGCCAGGGTCGGATGGAAGATTCCACGGTGTTCTCCGATGATCCGGTGAGCATGGCTGCCAAGTGGGTCGAAGGCGGTTGCCGTCGCTTGCACCTGGTTGACCTGAACGGCGCATTCGAAGGCCAGCCGGTCAATGGTGATGTCGTGACCGCGATTGCCCGCCGTTACCCGAACCTGCCGATCCAGATCGGCGGCGGTATCCGCTCGCTGGACACCATCGAGCACTACGTCAAAGCCGGCGTAAGTTACGTGATCATCGGTACCAAGGCGGTCAAGGACCCTGACTTCGTCGCCGAAGCCTGCCGCGCGTTCCCGGGCAAAGTGATCGTGGGCCTGGATGCCAAAGACGGCTTCGTCGCCACCGACGGCTGGGCTGAAGTCAGCACCGTGCAGGTGATCGACCTGGCCAAGCGCTTTGAAGCAGACGGCGTCTCGGCCATCGTTTATACCGACATCGCCAAAGACGGCATGATGCAGGGCTGCAACGTCCCGTTCACCGCCGCGCTGGCTGCCGCGACCCGCATTCCGGTGATCGCTTCGGGCGGCATTCATAACCTGGGCGACATCAAGGCGCTGCTCGACGCAAAAGCACCGGGCATCATCGGCGCAATCACAGGCCGTGCGATCTATGAAGGCACGCTGGATGTGGCCGAGGCTCAGGCGTTTTGTGACAGCTACGCAGTCAGCTCCGAGCAGTAAGCTTCAAGCTGCAAGCTGACCTCGATCCGCTTCTACTTGCAGCCTAAAGCTTGAAGCTTGTTACTTAAGGACTAACCATGGCCCTCGCCAAACGCATCATCCCTTGCCTGGACGTCGATAACGGCCGCGTGGTCAAGGGCGTGAAGTTCGAGAACATCCGCGACGCCGGTGATCCGGTCGAGATCGCCCGGCGTTATGACGAGCAGGGTGCCGATGAGATTACCTTCCTCGACATCACCGCTAGCGTCGACGGTCGCGACACCACGCTGCACACCGTCGAGCGCATGGCCAGTCAGGTGTTCATCCCGCTGACCGTGGGTGGCGGCGTGCGCACCGTGCAGGATATTCGAAACCTGCTCAACGCCGGTGCCGACAAGGTCTCGATCAATACCGCTGCGGTGTTCAACCCCGAGTTCGTCGGTGAAGCCGCTGCGCGGTTCGGCTCGCAGTGCATCGTCGTGGCCATCGACGCCAAGAAGGTTTCGCTGCCCGGCGAAACCCCACGCTGGGAAATCTTCACTCACGGCGGTCGCAAGCCGACCGGCTTGGACGCGGTGATGTGGGCGAAGAGGATGGAAGACCTCGGTGCCGGCGAAATCCTGCTGACCAGCATGGACCAGGACGGCATGAAGAGCGGCTTCGACCTGGGCGTGACCCGGGCGATCAGCGATGCCCTCGGCATCCCGGTCATTGCTTCCGGTGGCGTCGGCAATCTGCAGCATCTGGCAGATGGCGTGCTGGAAGGTCATGCCAGCGCGGTGCTGGCAGCGAGCATTTTCCACTTCGGCGAATACACCGTGCCAGAAGCCAAGGCGTTCATGGCCAGGCAAGGGATTGTGGTTCGCTGACCCTGATGCGCTGGCTGACCATAGCCTGGTCAGCCAGCGCCACTTCCTCGATCCAGCTTACCCGGCGACTCTCCGATCAGGGCAGCAATAGATCGGTGCGCGGCGACGATGCCTGACTGGCCATGTCGTAGGCCTTGGAGCACAGCTTCATCGGTGATGGTGTCGCCTCGATGATCATCACCTCGTCGAATTCAGGTCTGTATCCCTGCGGGTCATCGCACTGCACCGTGTCAGCCGGGCCGGATTTGAACGTGTACACCCAAAGCGTCGGGTTGGAGTAGTACGGCATCACTTTGTAGCCGCCATCGGCCATGCGCTCGATGGTCAGTTCCGGCATTCGGGTCGGACCCGGCGGCGCGATTTCCTTTGCCACAATCACCGGCTTGTTCATCATCTCTTGCGCGGGTCGCTGGTCAGGGGAGTCCACACCGATGATGCACAGAAAATACAGGCCGGCCTCCGGGCCTACGCGATCATCGATCAACGCCTGCGTGGCGCCCTGGGCGTTGCTGTAGTGATGCGGGCTTTCACATTCCGTCGGCGTGCGAACGGCTTTGTAGCGGTAGAGAGGGGTGTCCAGCGAGAACGGCCACGACCACGTGGGCAAAACGGTACGGCCCTGATCGTCGAGGGTTACCCGGCTATAGGGGTTTGGCGAGTAGCTCGCCCCCAATGTCATCTTGAGCGTCGATTGCAACGTGCATTCAATGTCCAGCGGGTTGAATACGCCTTGGCTGAAGCAGGTCTTGAGGCCCAGCGCCGGGCTGGAATAAGAGGTGTCTGGGGATAGCACCGGTTGCCCGTTGTTGATCTCGCAGGGCGCGTTCGGCTGGCAGCGATTTTCCTCTTTGACGCCCTTCGTGGACGTGCTGAGTACGCCAACGATCTGATTGGAAACCCGGTCCAGCACGGGGCTCCCCGAACTTCCCGGCGCCACACCCTGGCAGCGATGTTTATGAAATCCGCGGAAGACATACACATCCTCCAGCAGGTCCGCGCTACCTTCCAGTGGGCATGCCGACAGGCGTAATGCAGGTGCGTCTTCGTGGCCTGAAGGGACGCCGACGATCACCAGATTCACGCCGTTGCCAGGTGCATGGGTACTGATGCTCAGTGGCTCGATGCCTTTGTCGAGCAGCGACTGCAGCGATGTGTCCAACTCGATAATGGCCAGGTCTGCACCACGGGTGGTCGCTCGCACCAGTCTTTTCAACCGGGAACGCATGGTGTTTTGCAGGTTGCCCAGGAAGTAATCGAAATCGATATGGCCATCCAAAGGGATGTCGCTCGAGATATTCATGGCGTCCTGACTCACGCAATGGCCACTGGTGAGGATGTAAGCAGGCCCTGATGCAACCGGACTGCCGTTGCGTGAATCAATCAAGGACGCGCTGCAATGGATGTCGGGCCTCTCTTTGCTGGGTTGCAGACGGCCTACCGCCCTCCATGGGGCGTGACGGTTTTGCGCGTTATCGAGAGGGATGGCCGCCGAGTCATTCTCCAGTCCCTGGCCATAATCGTTTGCCTGGGTAACGCCTGCGCCCATGAGGCTGATGAGCGCGACGCTGCACACAGTATGTGTGAGATTTTTCATTGAATACCTGTCTGGTCTGTTGGCGCCCGCGTCTGGTGCGGGCCGTTGGAAAGAGGCCGTCAGGTAGTCAGATAAAATGCGCTCGGGTCACATACATATTTATGGCTTCAGCGACAAAGCACGGCTGCCGGCCGAAGGCTCTGGACAACGGTGCGGAGGGCCTGCACCCTGTGCGAAGTCATGGATAGAGATGAGTCAAATGCTGAGAATTTCAGCTTTTCTTTTTGCGCTGTTCGGTTGTGTTGCAAGCGCAGTGATTCATGCAGAAGAGCTGAACGGCTCTGCTGGCGGAAGCACGCGGGCGGACACCTCGTTTGTCCTGCTGACAGAGAACTTCCCGCCTTACAACATGGCCACGGACGGGAAAAACTTCGCCCAGGAAAGCAACATCAAGGGCATCGCCGTCGAGGTGGTGCGCGAGACCTTCAAGCGCGCCGGTATCGGCTACAACCTGACCCTGCGTTTCCCCTGGGATCGCATCTACAAACTGGCGATGGAAAATCCCGGCTACGGCGTGTTCGTGACCGCGCGATTGCCCGAGCGCGAAAAGCTCTTCAAGTGGGTCGGACCGATCGGCCCGGACGACTGGATTCTGCTGGCGCGGGCTGACAGCCCAATCCAGCTGAGCACGCTTGAAGCCGCGCGGTCTTATCGAATCGGCGCCTACAAGGGCGACGCCATTGCGATGGAGCTTGCGCGTCAGGGCATGAAGCCGATCACGGTGCTCAGCGACAAGGATAACGCCCGGAAGCTGGTCGACGGTCAGCTCGACCTGTGGGCCACCGGCGATCCGGCGGGGCGCTACCTGGCCCGGCAAGAGGGCATCACGGGATTGAAAACCGTGCTGCGTTTCAACAGCGCCGAACTGTTCCTGGCATTGAATAAAGACACCCCGGATGCAGTAGTCCAGCGGCTGCAACGTGCGCTGGATCAGCTGCGCAAGGAAGGCGTGGTCGATTCGATTTTCGCCGAATATCTCTAAGGACTGCCAGCACCTCTGGCGAAGCGCCTTCGGCCTAGCGATAACGCCCGTTCTTGCCATGGCCGGCCATCGCCTCATTTCCGCGCTCAGTGACCATGTGGCGGATCTCGATCAGCTCTATAGCTTGGGATTTAAGCTTGGGCAGCTCGCGCTCGAGCACATCGAGCGTCACTGGATAGGGGTGGCCGATCATCACGGCCGAGCCCTGCTTGTGCGCCAGTTTGATCGCCGTCTGGAGCTGGCCGCTAATGGCCTCTGCGGTGCGCTCGTCGTCCAGGAAGACGTCGCGGGACACGCTGGCGAGACCGATCTTCTGCGCCTCGGCAGCGGCAACGGTTTTGGCGCTGGTGCGGCTGTCGACCAGAAACAAATGGCGGCGCTGCAATTCGCCCACCAGCCAGCCCATGGCCACCGGCTCTGCCGTCATGCGGCTGCCCATGTGGTTGTTGATGCCAGCGGCAAAAGGGACTTTCAGCAGCGCGGCGTTCAGACGCGATTCGAGTTCGGGGAGTGGCAGTTCGGGATGCCAGGCGTACGGCCCAGTCGCGGGGTCCATGGGCATGTGCAGCATGACGGTCTTGCCAGCCTTGTGCGCCTGACGGGCAAACTCGGTGGCGTGGGGCGTGTCGGGCATGATTGCCAGCGTCACGGGGCCGGGAAGGGCCAGCGCGCGGCTGTCCCGATCAGGGTTCTGTCCGAGATCGTCGATGATCAAACTGAGATAGGCGACCTTCGGCGCTTTGCCGACGGTCGCTGAGTATTCGGCGGGCGCTGCATGTGCAGCACCCGTTGTGAAGGCAAGGGCGCAGATCAGCCCGGTCAACCAGACGCGCATCTCAGTTGCCGCGCGTGACACTCAAACCCTTTAGCAAGCTGAGGGCCTGGTTCATCTGGTAGTCATCGTCCTGCGGACGCGCCTTGCCAGCCTTCGCCTTGGTGGTCGGCTTGTCTGCGCCGCCGTTGCCGTTGCCCAGGTGGCCGAGCAGATCGGCCTCTTTGTAGTTGTCGCCATCGGCTTCGGCGGTGAGCTTGGCGCGTTTGACTTCGATGTCCGGGTTGATCCCCTGTGCCTGAATCGACCGACCGTTAGGCGTGTAATACAGCGCGGTGGTGATCTTCAGCGCACGGTCGTTGGCCAGCGGCAGAACGGTCTGCACCGAGCCTTTGCCGAACGTATCGGTACCCATCAGGATGCCGCGCTTCTGGTCTTGCAACGCGCCGGCGACGATTTCAGACGCCGAGGCGCTGCCGCCGTTGATCAGCACAACCAGAGGCACGCCCTCGCTGGCGTCGGCCGGGTCTGCCGAGAAGCGCAGTTCGGAATTGGCGATGCGGCCTTTGGTGTAGACGATCAGGCCCTTGGTCAGGAAGTGGTCAGCCACTTCAACTGCCGCCTGCAACACACCGCCCGGGTTGTTGCGCAGGTCGAGGATCAGGCCGCTCATCTTCTTGCCGTTGTCTTTGCGCAGCTTGGCCAGTGCCTTGCCGACTTCTTCACCCGTTTTGACCTGGAACTGGGTGATGCGGATATAGCCGTAACCCGGCTCCAGCATCTGCGCTTTCACGCTTTTGACCTGGATGGTGGCGCGCGCCAGTGTCACGTCGAACGGATTGCCGCCGTCACGCACCAGCGTGAGGGTGATTTTCTCGCCCAGCTTGCCGCGCATCTTGTCCACGGCTTCCTGCATCGTCTGGCCCTGGGTCGGCGTGCCGTTGATCTTCACGATCAAGTCTCCAGCCTCGATACCAGCCTTGGACGCAGGGGTGTCATCGATGGGGGAGACGACTTTTACAAAGCCGTCTTCGACGCCCACTTCGATACCCAGCCCGCCGAACTCGCCGCTGGTGCTTTCCTGCAGCTCCTGGAAGTCTTCCGGGCCCAGATAAGCGGAGTGCGGGTCGAGGTTGCTGAGCATGCCCTTGATGGCGTTTTCCAGCAGAGTCTTGTCATCAACGGGCTCGACGTAAGCCGCTTTGATCCGGTCCATGACCTCGGCGAAAGTGCGCAGCTCGTCGAGCGGCAGCGGCGCCTTGATATTCGCGGCGTTGGCGGGCGCAGTGGCGGCAGGCACAGCAGCCGGGGTGGCGCCGGCAGCCTGGGCCAGAGGAGCGCCGATAACCACGGCGATAGTCAGGGCCAGCGAGGTGAGGCGGGACGAAAACAGCATGTCTTACGAACTCCTGAGTGAGGTGTCGACTTATCCTTGAGTGCGACACCATTGGGCCGGATCACTGGGGCGACCCTGCTGACGAATAGCGAAATACAACGCCGGAGTGTCCTGACCGCCACCACTGTTACCGACAGTGGAGATCGCTTCTCCGGCTTTTACGACGTCACCGGCCTCTTTCAACAGGCTCTGGTTGTGACCGTACAGACTCAAATAACCATTGCCGTGGTCGAGGATGACCAGAAGCCCGGCGCCGCGCAACCAGTCGGCGAAGACCACCCGACCACCGTGCACCGCGCGGACCTGGCTGCCTGCAGCCGCACTGATCAACACACCGTCCCACTTGGTGCGCTCGTCATCGCCACGGCTTTCGCCGAATCGCGCCAACAATCGACCATCGACGGGCCAAGGAAGTTTTCCCCTTGCTTGCTCAAAAGCGCCGCCGTAAGACTGACCGGCACTGGAAACCATCGCGCCGGGCGCCTTGGTCGGGCGCCGAGGGGCCACATCGCTGTCGTCCTTCGCGTCGTCTTTCGCGCGGTTTTTCGCCAGCGCTTCTTGCTCGCGTTGCCGTTTCTCGGCTTCTTGCTGCGCCAACAGCGCTTTCTGACGCGCCTCTTCGGCTTCGCGGGCCTGACGGGCAAGGGTTTCTTCAATGGTCTTGAGGACCTTGGTCAGGTCGGCCTGATCCTGCTGCCGCGACTGCAGCTTCTGGTCGCGGGCTTTGTAATCCTGATTCAGCTTGGCCAGCGCCACCTGACGTTCCTGGCGGACGGTGTCGAGCTGGGCTTTCTGGTCATCCAGCGAACTCTTCTGCACCAGAAGCTGCGCTTGCTGCAGGTCGATGTCTTTCTCGACGCCGGCCAGCTGGCGCAGGGTTTCGTTGAAGCTGCGCAACTGCTCCAGGCGTGCCTTGCTCAGGTAATCGTAATAGGTGAGGGTGCGGGCAAATTTTTCGGGGTTCTGCTGATTGAGCAGCAGTTTGAGGTATTCCTGGCGGCCGCTCTGATAAGCAGCGCGGGCCTGGATGGCGATCAATCGTTGTTGTTCAACGCGTGCGCTCTGGAGTTTTTTTTTCTCCTGGTCGAGCCGTTGCAGCTCGCTTTCACTCTTTTTTAGTTCCTTTTGCAGGGCCTCCACCTGCTTTTCCAGCTTGCCCATCTCGGTTTCAGTGGAGCGCAGGTCTTTCTGGACCCCGGACTTTTCTTCTTGCAACTGGCCCAGCGCTTTCTTCAGTTCGGTGATGTCCTGACGCGTGGCATCCAGCTGTTTCTGCGTTTGTGCGCGATCATCGTCGGCGAAGGCCGGATTGAGCAGACAAATCAAGGCGAGGGTGATCAGGGCGCGAAGCATGAGGTTGGGCGATACCAGGAGTAAAGACGGGCCTAGTATGCCCGGCGGTGGCTGCAAAAAAAACGCTCGGACGACGTGGCCGTCAGACATTTCATACAAAACCGGCCCGCCAGCGACTGGCGGGCCAGTTCAAGAGGCTTACTTGGCGACCAGAATCGGGGTGCCGGTCATCTCTTGCGGGATTTCCATGCCGAGCAGCATCAGCATGGTCGGTGCCACGTCGGCCAACACGCCGCCTTCGCGCACCTTCAGGTCACGCTTGCCGACATAAACGAAAGGCACCGGCTCAGTGGTGTGAGCAGTGTGAGGCTGGTGGGTCTCCTCGTTGGTCATCTGTTCGACGTTGCCGTGGTCGGCCGTGATCAGCGCTTCGCCGCCGACTTTTTCCAGCGCCTGGGTGATGCGGCCGACGCAGACGTCCAGGCATTCGACTGCCTTGACCGCTGCTTCCATGATCCCGCTGTGGCCGACCATGTCGCCGTTGGCGTAGTTGACGACGATCACGTCGTAACGCTGATGCTCGATGGCGTCGACGATTCGGTCGGTGACTTCCGGCGCGCTCATTTCCGGCTGCAGGTCGTAGGTCGCGACTTTCGGGGACGGGATCAGGATGCGTTCTTCGCCGGGGAAGGGTTCTTCACGGCCGCCCGAGAAAAAGAACGTCACGTGGGCGTACTTCTCGGTTTCGGCGATGCGCAGCTGCGTCTTGCCGTTGTTCGAGAGGTATTCGCCGAGCACGTTGTGCAGGCCGGCTTTTTCGAACGCCGCGGGTGCGTCGATGTTGGCGGCGTACTTGGTCAGCGTCACGAAGCCGGCCAGTCTGGCCTGACGACGACGGGCGAAGTCTGCAAAATCGTCTTCGACGAACACGCGGGTCAATTCGCGGGCACGGTCGGAGCGGAAGTTCATGAACACCACCGCGTCGCCGTCCTCCACTGTCACCGGCGCACCAATGCGGGTGGCTTTGACGAATTCGTCGTTTTCGCCGCGCTCATAAGCAGCGTCCAGCGCGGCCTTGGCGGTGTCGGCGTGGAATTCCGACGTGCCGTCAACAATCAGGTTGTAGGCCGACTCGACACGGTCCCAGCGATTGTCGCGGTCCATGGCGAAATAACGGCCGATGATCGTGGCGGTGCGACCTTTGCCCAGGCGCGCGTAAGCGGCTTCCATGGTGGCGAGGTATTGATGGGCGCTGCGCGGTGGCGTGTCGCGCCCATCGAGGAAGGCGTGCAGGTAGATCTTGTCTGCGCCGCGCTGGGCAGCCAGTTCAACCATCGCCACCAGGTGATCTTCATGGCTGTGAACGCCGCCGTCGGACAACAGGCCGAGGATGTGCACGGCCTTGCCAGCGCCCACGGCCTGATCGACGGCTTTGCAGATGGCGGGATTTTCGAAGAACTCACCGTCGCGGATCGCTTTGGTCACGCGGGTGAAGTCCTGATACACCACTCGGCCGGCGCCCAGGTTCATGTGGCCGACTTCGGAGTTGCCCATCTGCCCGTCAGGCAGACCGACATCCATGCCGGACCCGGAGATCAAGCCGTTTGGCATGGTCTGGTACAGGCGATCGAAGACCGGCATCTTCGCTGCGTAGACCGCATTGCCGTGGTGGCTGTCGCTGTGACCGAAGCCGTCCAGGATGATCAGAACCAAAGGTTTAGGCGTGGTAGTCATGAATCCCACTCTTGGCTAATAGGTGAAGTAGAAAAAAGATCGACAGTTTAGGGACAAGTTCAAATCAGCGACAAGCTAAACGGAGTGACTGCCGTACGGGCTTTGGCCCACCTTGGGGGCTGTGTATACTGGCCGACATTTTAACGCCCTGGAACCTGATGATGGTTGCTCACCTGATTGAATTTGCCACGAACCACTATTTGCTGACGGGTGCTTTCGTCATCCTGCTGGGCCTGCTGATCGCAACGGAGCTTAGCAAAGGTGGCCGCAGCCTGAGCACCGGTGAACTGACCGCCATGGTCAACCGCGATGAAGCCGTTGTTATCGACGTGCGCGCCAAGAAAGACTTCACGGCTGGCCACATCGTCGGTGCCGTGAATTTCCCTCAGGACAAAATCCTGACCCGCACCGCGGAGCTGGAGAAATTCAAGCCTAAAACACTCATTATCGTTGATGCCGCTGGCCAGCACGCCGGCCACACCGCCCGTGAGCTGCTGAAAGCGGGCTTCAACGCCGCCAAGCTGTCCGGTGGTGTCTCATCATGGCGCGGCGACAACCTGCCGTTGGTGAAGTGACATGACCGACGTCGTCGTCTACTCCAGCGATTACTGCCCATATTGCTCCCGCGCCAAGTCGCTGCTGGCGGGCAAGGGCGTCGGCTTCCAAGAGATCAAGGTCGACGGCAAGCCACAGATTCGCGCTGAAATGACCAAAAAATCCGGGCGTACCTCGGTTCCGCAGATCTGGATCGGCTCGGTCCATGTGGGCGGTTGCGACGACCTGTTCGCCCTGGAGCGCGCCGGCAAGCTGGATAAGCTGCTGAGCGCCTGAATTCGAGCCGGGATGTGGAAGCGATGGTTCGTCGCACAGCCCGGAAGCCTACAAGACCTCAATGTAAGGATTTGAGATGACTGATCAACCGAATAACGGCGCCATTTCCAACGAAGAAGAAGCACCGCAGTTTTCCCTGCAGCGCATCTATGTTCGCGACCTGTCGTTCGAAGCGCCAAAAAGCCCGGCGATCTTCCGTCAGGAATGGACCCCGAGCGTCAGCCTGGACCTGAACACCCGCCAGAAGCAGTTGGAAAATGACTTCTACGAAGTCGTGCTGACCCTGTCGGTCGAAGTGAAGAATGGCGAAGAAATCGCCTTCATCGCTGAAGTGCAGCAAGCCGGTATCTTCCTGATCAAGGGCCTGGATGCCAGCTCGATGAGCCACACCCTGGGCGCGTTCTGCCCGAACATCCTTTTCCCGTACGCTCGCGAAACCATCGACAGCCTGGTTGTCCGTGGCTCGTTCCCTGCGCTGATGCTGGCCCCGGTGAACTTCGACGCCCTGTACGCGCAAGAACTGCAACGCATGCAGGAAAGCGGCGAAACGCCAACGCCTACCGTTCAGTAAGCGTTGTCGCTGCAATGAAAAAGCGCCTGTGATGGGCGCTTTTTTGTGGGCGGCGTATGACTTTCGGCGCGTAACGGCTACTTGAACCCCAACTGCCGCCAGCCCTCATACACCGCAACCGCGACAGTATTCGACAGATTCAGACTGCGGCAGCCTTCGCGCATCGGCAGGCGCAGGCGTTGATCGCTCGACAGCGGATCCAGCACCTCCGGTGGCAGGCCTCGGCTTTCCGGGCCGAAGAGAAAGGCATCACCCTCCTCAAATTGCGCATCGTGGAAAACCCGTGAGCCCTTTGTGGTAAAAGCGAACAACCGCGGATGGCCGATGCTTTCAAGGCAGCTCGGCAGGTCGGCGTGACGATGCAGCGTGGCGTATTCGTGGTAATCAAGGCCGGCTCGACGCAGGCGCTTGTCATCCAGCTCGAAGCCCAGCGGCTCGATCAAATGCAGGCTGCAGCCGCTGTTGGCGCAGAGCCTGATGATGTTGCCGGTATTCGGCGGAATTTCTGGTTGAAAAAGGATCACGTGAAACATGCACGGCTCCGAACGAAAGGACGGGATGCATTCTACCCCTGAAGAAGACCCCAGACCGAAGCTGTGGCCCAAGTTTCTGGGCTCGGTGGCGATCGTCGGCGTCATGGTCGGGCTGATGATCGGCCGCGTGACGACCCCGGACCCCATTCAGCTGCAAAGCATCGAAGTGTTACCCAGCGGCGTTGCCGTGTGGTTCAACCGCGAGCCGCAGCTCCACGGTGAACACATCGATGGCGCGGTGGCGTTGCTGTTCAACGCCCAGGGTCAGCCGCAGAAGGGCGAACTGAAGCTCAACGGCAAAGACGTGCG
The DNA here is from genome assembly GCF_014841665.1 of Pseudomonas sp. CFBP 8772. Lineage (NCBI taxonomy): Bacteria > Pseudomonadati > Pseudomonadota > Gammaproteobacteria > Pseudomonadales > Pseudomonadaceae > Pseudomonas > Pseudomonas sp. CFBP 8772. Next base: position 495,920 of record NZ_JACYUI010000002.1, read on the forward strand.
CTGGAGGGTGCAACGAAGCGATAAGGGATTGTTGCTGAACCTGCTGGCTGCCCGTCCTCTGCACGGCGACTGGCGCGGTGCAACCCAGGACGGGCGCTGGAGACTGGAGGTCAGTCTCCGAGAGGAATAAAAGAGGGGAATCCCCGGCCTGCCTGTACCAAGGTCCCCAAAACTGGTGATGTATAACCTATTGCAGCCTGCGTGCCAGTTTTGAGAAAAGTCTGTAGGAATATTCGTAATGTCCCGCAGGCGTCGGGTTTAGGGCCTTGGAGACCGTGCCTTTTCAATGCCTGCATCGAGCTAAGGTTCGAATCGGCTTTCGGAGTTGGACGTTTGATGAGCGTTTTTGCACGCTATTCGCGCATTTACCCGTGTCGAGTGACCAAAGTGATGCACGCCCTAAATCAGCCGCAAATCTATAGCGCACTCACCGGCCTCTTCCCGGCTGAAGCCGGTCCCACTAAAAGCATCAGCGCATCTGCCGGCCTTTTATCAGAACGGCGCATCACCCAGGATCGTCGCACGGTGCATCACACGGCGCTGCGGGCGGTAATCGTCCACCGCGTAATGCTGGGTCACGCGGTTGTCCCACATGGCCACGTCGTTTGCCTGCCAGCGCCAGCGCAGGGTGAACTCCGGGCGCGTCCCATGGGCGAACAGCAACTTCAGAATCGCCTCGCTTTCAGCAGCTTCCAGTTCATTGATCCGGGTGGTGAAACCGTCGTTCACGAACAACGCTTTGCGACCGCTGACCGGGTGCGTGCGAATGACCGGGTGCGACAGCGGCGGGTTCTTACGGCGCGTCTCCTCCCAGCGCGCGAGGTCTTCAGCCGTGTTGCCAAAACGCTCCAGCGGAAATGACCGGGTGAAGTCATGGGTCGCGGTCAAGTCGTCGAGCAAGGTCTGCATCGGCCCGGACAGCGCTTCGAACGCGGCGATGCCGCTCGCCCACAATGTATCTCCACCGTAAGCCGGCACCTGCTTGGCGCTGAGCACCGCACCCAGCGCAGGCGTTGGCAGAAAGGTGACATCGGTGTGCCAGATGGCGTTGTCGCGCACGTCGGTGACCGCGGTGTCGAGAATCAGCACTTCAGGCTGTTCCGGCACGTTCGGGTAGATCGGATGAATGTGCAGGTCACCAAAGTTGGCGGCGAAGCGCGCTTGCTGCTGCGGCGTGATCGGCTGGTCGCGGAAGAACAGCACCTGATGATCAAGCAGCGCCTGTTCGATAGCGTTGCGTTGTTCGCCGGTCAGGTCGCGGCTGAGGTCAACGCCGCTGATCTGTGCGCCCAGTGCCGGGCTGAGCGGGTGGATGTCGATGCTCATGATGGTCTCGAGTGTGCTCGTGTGTTCGGCGCCGAGGTGTCGGCGTAGTCAGTCATAAGGTTGTCGATTCAGTGGTTCTGGCCATGCCAGGGCACGAGCTTGCGTTGCAGCGCGCGCAGGCCCATTTCCAGCGCGAAAGCGATCAGCGCGATGACCAGAATCCCCAGCACTACCACGTCGGTCACCAGAAATTGCGCGGCTGACTGGACCATGAAACCCAGGCCACTGGTGGCGGCGATCAGCTCGGCAGCCACCAGCGTCGACCACCCCACGCCGAGGCCGATGCGCACGCCGGTGAGGATGTCGGGCAGGGCGCTGGGTAGAATGACGTAGCGAATGAGCTGCCAGCGGGTGGCACCCAAGGATTGAGCCGCGCGCAGTTTTGCGCTGTCGACCGTGCGCACACCGGTGGCGGTGGCAATGGCGATCGGCGCGAAGATCGCCAGATAAATCAGCAGGACTTTGGAGAATTCGCCAATGCCGCACCAGATCACGATCAACGGCAGGTAGGCCAGCGGCGGCACCGGACGATAGAACTCGATCAGCGGGTCGAAAATGCCTCGCGCGATTCGGTTGTGACCAATGGCGATGCCGATGGGGATGGCCGTCAGCACGGCGAAGAAAAGCGCCAGGCCGATGCGCTGCAAACTCGCGCCCAAGTGCTGCCAGAGCGTGGAGTCCATATAGCCCTTGGTCATCAGCAACCAGGCTTTTTCCAGCACAGCGGCGGGCGGCGGCAGAAACAGCGGTTCGACCCACTCAAGGGCTGTGATCACCCACCAGCCGCCCAGCAGGACGGCGAGGGTAAGGGCGCTGATGGTGCGCGTGCTCAGATAAAAAGAAGAGGGCTGATGGCGTGCGGTGTTTGCCGGCGCGCGGGTGAGCGCCGGCTCCGGCGATTGATAAAGACTCATGCCCGTTGCTCCCGAACGCTCTGCCGCTGGGAAAATACCCGTGCCAACACGTGCTCGCGGGTTTCGATGAAGCGAGGGTCGGACTTGATGGCGCGGGCCGATTCACCTGCGCTGTAACGCTGACCGAAGTCGAGCTTCAGGTGCTCGACGATGTGACCGGGGTTGGGCGCAAGCAGAATCAGATCGGTCGACAGGAACACCGCTTCCTCAATGTCGTGGGTGATAAGGAAGACCGGCTTGGCGCTGCGTTGCCAGACCTGCAGCAGCAGCTCTTGCATCTGTTCACGGGTAAAGGCGTCCAGCGCGCCGAAAGGCTCGTCCATCAGCAGCACACGTGGGTCGGCCGCCAATGCGCGGGCGAGGCCCACACGTTGCTTCTGCCCGCCTGACAATTCCCAGATACGCCGCTTCTCGAAGCCGGCGAGATCGACCAGCGCCAGCATATCGCGCGCTTTGGCCTCGCGTTTTTCACGGGCGATGCCCGCCAGCTCCAGCCCGAATGCGACGTTGGCCAGTACATCCTGCCAAGGCAGCAGAGCGTCATCCTGAAACACGACGCCACGCTCGGCGCTCGGCCCGCTCACCGGCACGCCATCGAGGGTAATGCGGCCTGCGCTGGGCGCGACGAACCCGGCAATCAGGTTCAGCAACGAAGTCTTGCCGCTGCCGGATGGGCCCAGGGCAACCAGCAGTTGCTGCGGTCCGAGGGTCAGGGAAATATCCGACAGCACCGGCGAGGCCGCACCGGGATACTGTGCGCTGATGCGCTCCAGTTGTAACAGGGCCATGGCATGGACTCCGCTTCTGATAGATGTGCATGAACGACCATGGCTGTCGAAGCCGGCGCGGTATCGGGTGGACGCTTGCGCTTACGGGGTGACGAACTTCGCGCTCACATAAGGGCTGTAATCGGCCAGCACGGCGTCGACCTTGCCCTGCTCCTTGAGAAACGCGGCGGTCTTGGTGATCGCGTCGGTGGTTGGCGCGCCCAGCTCACTGACCTGATCGGCCGCCAGTGGGTAGACGTTGCCCTGCAACAGGCCGGGGATGTCGCCCGGTTTGGCGCCGGACAGCTTCACCAGTTTGTCGACGTTGCTCGCGTTGACCAGCCAGGCCGCTGGATCCTTGCGGTAGGCGGCGTAGGCGTCCAGGGTGGTTTTGGCGAAGGCTTTGACGACCTCAGGATGCTTGTCGGCGAAGTCTTTGCGCACGATCCACGCATCAAAGGTCGGCGCGCCGACCTTCGCCAGCTCGCCCGACGTGATCAGCACTTTGCCTGTCTCCTTGGCGACGCCGAGTGCCGGGTCCCAGACGTAAGTGGCGTCGATGTCACCGCGTTTCCACGCCGCCGCAATGGCCGGTGGGGCGAGGTTGAGAATGGTCACTTTTGCCGGGTCGATCTTCCAGTGCTTCAGGGCGGCGAGCAGGCTGTAGTGGCCGGTCGATACGAACGGCACGGCGATCTTCTTGCCGATCAAATCCTGTGGGCTGTTGATGCCGGAGCCATTACGCGCAACCAGCGCCTCGGCAGCGCCGATCTGGGTGGCAATCAGGAACGTCTCCACGGGTACTTTTCGCGTGGCCGCCGCAGTGAGAGGGCTGGAGCCGAGATAGCCGATCTGTACGTCACCCGACGCGATCGCGGTGATCACGTCCGCCCCGTTATCGAATTTACGCCATGAAATCTTTGAGCCCGTCGCCTTTTCATAGGCGCCATCGGCCTGGGCGACCTTTGCCGGGTCCACGGTGGTCTGGTAGGCGACGGTAAAGTCGGCGGCCTGAACGAACAGCGCCGAGCCGGCGAGCGATAAGGCCGCGAGGACGCGTAGGGGCTTGAGCAGTTTCATGGTGACGCTCCGTGGCAAGGCACACCGCCTTCGAATGGCGCAGAGCGTAAATGATCTAAGAAACTCGAAATAAATAACCTTTTGGAATGTGCTTAGCGTTTATTTCCATACGGGTAGGTGTCTTCCCCCGCATGGAGTCCTTGAGAAAGCGCCTGCTGGGATGGGAGGTCATCGAATCGTCACAATTTGTAAATACGATCGCGACGCCTGTTTAAGGATGTGCTGCGGGGATGTGTGGTCGTCTTGTGAGCAGATTTAGACGGCTGATCAGCGCAATGGGTGAATGAGCGGGCTGAATGACGCGCTTTATCCATTTTTCTGCGGCGTCAGCGGAAAAGTGACGGACAGCAGGGTGACAACTGCAATGTTTGCGTCTACTGCACATGAAATCTGATTGTTTTCAGTAAGTTAGGAAGGCAGTTCTCACCCAGTTTCGCAGGCGGACCGTGACTTGCCGGTCAAGTTCCGGTTGTACGACAGCACTAAACGTATCGATCTGACGAACGGCACCGAAATATGTTTTGGGAATTAGGGATTCGGGCCGATACACTCCGCAACGGACGGCTGAAACGGCTTGTGACATATAACTGCTTGGCATAAAAGCAGGTCTAACAAGTCTTTTTGGGTTTAAAGGATTTACCTTACCTTGCAGCCAGCTGTAACGCGGTCTAGTCAATTAGTCTTGGGGCCATTGACTCGCCGAGTCAGGTCCGGCGCTAATCGCGCATCCTCGGCTTTGAGCCTTACGCTCGGGCCCGGGAACTACAAAAATTAGATTCATGAGGAGCGATACACAATGAAGAAGTCCACCCTGGCCTTGGCCGTATACGCAGGTGTCTTGGCTACTCAGGCTGGTGCAGCTGGTTTCCTGGATGACAGCAAAGCGACACTCAGTTCCCGTACCCTTTATTTCGAACAAGATCCGCGCGAGAACCCGGCTACCGGTAAAGCGCAGGATCAGCGTCAGACCGCCCAGGGTTTCCTGTTCAACTTCATCTCGGGCTACACACCGGGCACTGTTGGTTTTGGTCTTGACGTTCAAGGCATGTACGGCATCAACCTGGGTGGCGGTATCGATAACCGCAACCCTAACGGCAGCACGGCGAACACTGTTTCCCCGACTTCTTCCGACGGTACGCCGGTGGCTGACTGGGCTCGCGCTGGCGCCAACGCCAAGGTCAAACTGTCCAAGACCGAGCTGAAAGTGGGTAACGCTCTGCAGCCTAACCTGCCGATCCTTGTATCGAACGACGGTCGTCTGCTGCCGCAGACCTTCCAGGGTGGCATCGTTACTTCCAAGGAACTCGACGGTCTGACACTGACTGCCGGTAAGCTGACTCAGGCAGCAGGTCGTGCATCCAGCAACTACGCTGACATGTCCCTGGCCGGTGGCTACAAAGGTTCGAACAACTTCCAGTTCGCTGGCGGCGACTACAAAGTCACCAAAGACCTGACTGTTCAGTACTACTACGCGAACCTGGAAGACTACTACAAGCAGCACTTCCTGGGCCTGGTGCACATTCTGCCGATCGCGGAAGACCAATCGTTCAAGACTGACCTGCGTTACTTCCACAGCACTTCTGATGGCAAAAACGCCCACCAGGAAGTCAACAGCGGTTACCGCTTCGCCAACGGCTACAGCAAAGATGGTCAGGGCGAAGTTGATAACGACACCTGGACTGCCATGTTCACCTATACCCTGGGTGGCAACGCATTCCTGTTAGGTTACCAGTCTGTGAGCGATGACGGCGGCATGCCGATCATGAGCAACGGCAACGTCACCCGTAATAACCTCTCCAACGGTCGTAACGAAGGTGAAGGCGGTAACAGCGTTTACCTGTTCACCGACAGCATGATCACCAACTTCACCCGTGCCGGTGAGCAGACCAAGTTCGGTCAATACTCGTACGACTTCGCACGCCTGGGCGTTCCTGGTCTGAAAGCTGCCATTGCTTATCTGTATGGCGATCAGATTCGTCTGCAGAACGCATCGCTGGGCCGTGGCTCCGAGTGGGAACGTGACATGCGCGTAGACTACGTGTTCCAGGACGGTCCTATGAAAGGCTTTGGTGTGACTCTGCGTCGCGCCAACCTGCGTTCTGACTCCGACCTCTACGCCAGCCAGCAAGACACCGACCAGACTCGTCTGATCTTCAACTACACCTACGCCTTCAAATAAGCGTGATGTGTTGAAAAGAGCCCCGCTTCGGCGGGGCTTTTTTATGCCCGAAATAATGTTATCCAGCACCAATCGTTCCTTTTGTTTTCAGATGCTGGGATGCACAGTGATTGATAACTCATTATCCAAGGAGCACGACTCAATGGGCCTTAAACTCGGCGACATCGCACCCGACTTCGAACAGAACTCCAGCGAAGGACCGATCAGGTTTCACGAATGGCTGGACGGCAAATGGGCGGTACTGTTTTCGCACCCCGCCGACTTCACGCCTGTCTGCACCACCGAGCTTGGCTTCACCGCAAAACTCAAAGACGAATTCGACAAGCGCAACGTCAAGGCGATTGCCCTGTCCGTTGACTCGGCCGAATCCCACACCAAGTGGATCGGTGACATCAACACCACACAGAACACCCTTGTGAATTTCCCGATACTGGCGGACGAAGATCGCAAAGTTTCCGAGCTCTATGACCTGATTCACCCGAATGCCAGCGAAACCCTGACCGTGCGCTCGCTGTTCGTGATCGACCCGAACAAGAAGGTCCGCCTGACCATCACCTACCCTGCCAGCACCGGGCGCAATTTTCACGAGATCCTGCGGGTGATCGATTCGCTGCAGCTGACTGACAACTACAAAGTCGCCACGCCGGCAAACTGGAAGGACGGTGAAGACGTCGTGATCGTGCCGTCGATCAAGGACGAAGCGGAGATCAAGGAGCGTTTCCCCAAAGGCTATACAGCCGTTACGCCGTACCTGCGCCTGACGCCACAGCCGAATCGCTGATACACCCGCTTTGAGCACTAAATGAGGGCCGATTTATCGGTCCTTTTTTTATGCTGTAAACGCCATCCACGAAGGAATTCCCACCTATGTGGGAGTGAGCTTGCTCACGACGGGGCCGGGGCATGCAGCCACTTTCTCTGGAGAATGAAGGTCAGTCTTCGCGAGCAAGCTCGCTCCCACGGGATCGCGTATTACCGAAGAACTTAGCAATCTATATATTCCTTTTGGTGCTAACCAAATGAATAAATATGATTTTAGAGAATAACAATCCCCTGTTATGGTCTCTCCGTTCTGGCGAGATTGCCGGCCATGAATCCCTTTCTGCCTTACTGGTCCGCCATCGGACGAGCAGGTGCCACCTCTTAGCTACACACCAAAGGAGCGTGCCATGGGCACCGTTATTTTGCGTCGAGGCCTGGTCGCTCTGTTTGCTGCGGCGGTTTCTTTCGGCGTCGTTACTCAGGCCCAGGCCGATACCTTGCGCATCGGTTACCAGAAATACGGCACGCTGGTGCTGCTCAAGGCCAAAGGCTCGCTCGAGAAAAAACTCGCCGATCAAGGCGTGCAAGTCCAGTGGACCGAATTTCCCGGTGGCCCGCAGTTGCTTGAAGGCCTGAACGTGGGCTCGATCGACTTCGGTGTCACGGGCGAAACCCCGCCCGTGTTTGCCCAAGCCGCTGGCGCTGATCTGCTGTATGTCGCCTCCGAACCGCCGGCGCCGACCAGCGAAGCGATTCTGGTGCCCAAGGATTCGCCGATCTCTTCGGTCAAAGACCTCAAGGGCAAGAAAGTCGCTCTCAATAAGGGCTCGAACGTGCATTACCTGCTGGTGCGCGCGCTGGAAGAAGCCGGCTTGAAGTACACCGATATCCAGACCGTTTTCCTGCCGCCCGCCGATGCCCGTGCCGCTTACGAGCGTGGCAGCGTCGATGCCTGGGTGATCTGGGATCCGTACCAGGCCGCCGCCGAACAGCAATTGCAGGCGAGAACCCTGCGCGACGGCAAAGGCATCGTCGACAACAACCAGTTCTACCTGGCGACCAAACCCTATGCGCAGCAGCACCCCAAGGTGATCCAGACCCTGGTGGAAGAAGTGCGCGCTGTCGGCGAATGGTCCAAGGCCAACCCGGAAGAGGTCACCAAGCAGGTCGCGCCGCTGCTCGGCCTGCAAGAAGACATCACCCGCCTGTCGGTGAAGCGTCAGGGCTATGGGGCGTTGTTCATCACGCCTGAAACCGTCGCTGCGCAACAGAAAATCGCCGACACCTTCTACCAGCTCAAGCTGATCCCTAAACCTTTGCGCATTGCTGATGTGATCTGGACGCCACCCGCTGCTGTCGCGAAAGCGCAGTAAGCCCGGCATTGGAAGGAGACAACTCCATGAGCGTGGAAAGAATCACCCACAGACTGGCGCCCTGGTTGCTACCGGTCCTGCTGTTGGCGATATGGCAACTGGCGGTCAGCGCGGGCTGGCTGTCAACCCGCATTCTGCCGGCGCCTAGCGCTGTGATTGAGGCCGGCGTTACGTTGGTACGCAGCGGCGAAATCTGGACCCATCTGGCGATCAGTGGCTGGCGTGCCGGTATCGGCTTTGCCATCGGCGGCGGGATTGGTTTGGCGCTCGGCTTCATCACCGGGCTGTCGAAATGGGGCGAGCGCCTGCTCGACAGCTCTGTGCAGATGATCCGCAACGTGCCCCATCTGGCGCTGATTCCGCTGGTCATCCTGTGGTTCGGCATCGATGAGACCGCCAAGATATTTCTGGTGGCGCTGGGCACGCTGTTTCCGATTTACCTGAACACGTATCACGGCATTCGCAACATCGACCCGGCGCTGGTGGAAATGTCCCGCAGCTACGGTTTGAGCGGCTTCGGGCTGTTCCGCCATGTGATTCTGCCGGGCGCGATGCCTTCGATTCTGGTCGGCGTGCGGTTTGCGCTGGGCTTCATGTGGTTGACGCTGATCGTTGCGGAAACCATCTCGGCCAGCTCCGGCATCGGGTATCTGGCGATGAATGCTCGGGAGTTTCTACAGACCGACGTCGTAGTGCTGGCAATCGTGCTTTACGCCGTCCTCGGCAAACTGGCAGACCTCGCGGCGCGTGGTCTGGAACGGGTCTGCCTGCGTTGGCACCCGGCGTATCAAGTGGCTAAAGGTGGCGCGCAATGAGCAATCTCCAACAACCGGCAAACCTGTTGCGCGGGATTCCCTTGCAGGTCCGCAAGCTCAAGAAGACCTTCGGCTCGCGGGAGGTATTGAAAGACATCGATCTGCACATCCCGGCCGGGCAGTTCGTCGCCGTCGTGGGCCGAAGCGGTTGCGGCAAGAGCACCTTGCTGCGCCTGCTGGCGGGCCTCGATCAGCCATCGAGCGGCCAATTGCTGGCCGGTAACGGCTCGCTGTCGGATGCGCGGGAAGACACGCGACTGATGTTCCAAGAGGCGCGCTTGCTGCCCTGGAAAAAGATCATCGACAACGTCGGCCTTGGCCTCACCGGCGACTGGCGCGGCAAAGCACTGGAAGCGCTGGAGGCAGTGGGTTTGGCGGAGCGCGCCAATGAATGGCCGTCGGCGTTATCGGGTGGGCAAAAACAACGTGTGGCGCTGGCCCGCGCGCTGATTCACCAGCCGCGCTTGTTGCTGCTCGACGAGCCCCTTGGTGCGCTGGATGCCCTGACCCGAATCGAGATGCAGCAGCTGATCGAAAACCTGTGGAAGAAACACGGCTTCACCGTATTGCTGGTCACCCACGACGTCAGCGAAGCGGTGGCCATTGCCGACCGGGTCTTGCTGATCGAAGAAGGCCGCATCGGTCTTGATTTACAGGTTGATCTGGCCCGTCCAAGGGCGCGTGGCTCTTACCGACTGGCCGCGCTGGAAACCGAAGTGCTCAACCGCGTGTTGTCGCTGCCCGGCAACCCGCCCGACCCCGAACCGACTTCACCGCTGCCCACGCAATTGCGTTGGGCCAACTAACTCCAGAGGCAATCACGCCCCCGGAACTGATCTCACAAAGGAAGCCTTACCATGACTATCAAAGCCATCAACGTGCGTAACCAGTTCAAAGGCACCATCAAGGAAATCGTCACCGGCGACGTGCTGTCCGAGATCGACGTGCAAACCGCTTCGGGCGTCGTCACTTCCGTCATCACCACCCGCTCCGTGAAAGAGCTGGAACTGGTGGTCGGCAGCGAAGTGATCGCCTTCGTGAAGTCCACCGAGGTGTCGATCGCCAAGCTGTGATCGGTGCTGAATCGCAAGCGCGCTCCTACGCAGCGCTCAATGGATGCACGTTATTGCTCTGTTGAGCGCTTCGGCAAATACGGCGGCAGGTACAAACCCAGATACGCATCAAACACCCGCAATCCTTCCTCGGCCATGCGTGGGGTAATCGCGTTGTGCAGTTGCACCGAGCGCGCGTACACCCGATCCGCAAGTTCCAGCGCCAGGGCAAACACTTCGACATCATCGGGCAGCGTCGGCAGTTGAAAATGCCGGGCGAACAGCTCATGCATGAGGTTGCCCAGTTCAATGTCGTGCTGACGATCCGCCTGGGTGACTTCGGTCAGACCGTGCTGGGCGAGGATCAACTGCCGCGCGGCGGCGTCGTCGCTGTAGATCGCGAGCATGCGCGATTCCACCACGTGCGACAGATCGCGCCACTGATTCAACCGATCATGATCGATGGGCTGCTGCAGGCTTTCGCGAAACGCTTCGTGGACATCGGCCGTCAGCGCTTCGAGCAGCGCGGGAACGCTGGCGAAGAAGTGATACACGGAAGAGGGCGGGATCTCGGCGCGCTCGGCGACGCTGTAGATGGAGAGGCTCGCCACGCCGTCCGAGGCCAGCAGCGCACGTGCGGCATCGAGGATCGAGTCGATCCGCGCCTGACTGCGTGCACGAGGTTTGCGGGGCGGGGCAAGGCGGGTCATCAGTGCTCTCTCGGTCGGGGCCGACGGCATTCTACAGTGGCAGCCGGGAGATTGCCTTCCCGGCTGAAGCCGGTCCCACAGGGTGTCCGCGCAGCTCATGAATGAAAAACGCCACCGATTCTCTCGAAAAGGTGGCGTTTTCTTAACCCGTGCAGCCATCAAACCGTGTGCAGATACCAGTTGTACTCGAGGTCAGAGATGGAGTGCTCGAACTCCTCCAGCTCACTTTCCTTGCACGCAACGAAGATATCGATGTACTTCGGATCGATGTACTTGGCCATGACTTCGCTGTCGTCCAGCTCGCGCAGTGCATCACGCAGGTTGTTCGGCAGGCTTTGCTCGTTCTGCTCGTAGGAGTTGCCTTCCACGGGCGGGCCGGGCTCGATCTGGTTGGTCAGGCCATGGTGAATGCCTGCCAGCACCGATGCCATCAGCAGATACGGGTTGGCATCCGCACCGGCAACCCGGTGTTCAATACGGACCGAATCGGCGGTACCGGTCGGTACGCGCACGGCCACGGTCCGGTTGTCCAGACCCCAGCACGGCGAGTTCGGAACGTAGAATTGAGCACCAAACCGGCGGTACGAATTGACGTTCGGGCACAGGAACGCCATCTGCGCGGGTAGGGTCTCGAGCACACCGCCGATCGCATGACGCAATGCGGCGTTCTGCTCGGGATCCTCACTGGTGAAGATGTTTTTGCCATCACGATCAAGGATCGAAATGTGCACGTGCAAACCGTTGCCTGCCTGGCCTGGGTAAGGCTTGGCCATGAAGGTGGTGTCCATCTCATGGTCGTAGGCGATGTTCTTGATCAGGCGCTTGAGCAGCACCGCATAATCACAGGCTTTCAGCGCGTCGGCGGTGTGGTGCAGGTTCACTTCGAACTGCGCCGGAGCACTTTCCTTGACGATCGCGTCGGCAGGGATGCCTTGCTCTTTCGCACCTTCCAGAATGTCCTGGAGGCAGTCGACGTACTCGTCCAGATCGTCGATCAGGTAAACCTGTGTCGAGTGCGGACGTTTGCCGGAAATAGGCGAGCGCGGCGGTTGCGGGCGGCCGTTCACGTTTTCCTGATCGATCAGGTAGAACTCAAGCTCGAATGCAGCGCAGATGGTCAGGCCCATCTCGTCGAACTTGCTGACAACCTGGCGCAGCACTTCGCGCGGATCGGCAAAGAAGGGCGTGCCTTCCAGCTCGTGCATGGTCATCAGAAGTTGTGCGGTAGGACGCTTCTGCCAGGGCTCATTGCAGAGAGTGTCGGGAATTGGATAGCAGATTCGGTCAGCGTCACCGATGTCCAAACCCAGACCGGTGCTTTCCACCGTCGAGCCGTTGATATCCAGTGCGAATAGGGAAGCTGGGAGGTTGATGCCTTTCTCGTAAACCTTATGAAGGCTGGTGCGTTCGATGCGCTTGCCGCGCACCACTCCATTCATATCTGCAATCAGAAGGTCAACGTATAGAACCTCAGGATGTTCCTTAAGGAACGCGTTCGCTTCGTTGAGCTGAACGGCACGCGGGGGTACCGACATGATGCAACACCTTTGTTGTTGAAAATATCAATCATCGAGCATTACGGGTTTCAGTCAATCCGAAAGGCCAGACGAAGTCAAGGGAGCCCTGATTTGCCCTAAAAGGGCGCCAAAAAGCCATTTTCGCCGCACTTTAGGGCAAATGGGAGGCACTCAACGTGATGCAAACTGCGGGTTTGAGCAGGGCGTGTTTTATTTTTTACGGGCGTGTTGTGGAAAAAAATGAACAACGCTAAGCTCGATTGCAACCCATAACAGCAATAATACCGGGGGTCCCATGCTTCGCCTTCCGCTGATCGGCCTTACCGCCTGCATTCAGCCATTCGGGCACCGGCTTTTCACTTCACACGCTTTCAGTGTAGCGGTCCAGCCAGCGCGGCGGGCGCTGCGCATGTCTCTGCGTGGCACCTCGACACCTTACTCTTTATCCACGCCCCCATTCCACCGGGCGCGTCTTTTGCTTCGGCTGACTGACCCGGCCCAGGCTGTCTGCGGCATCCGCGACCGCGCGTTTTGCACAAGCACGACTATCTTTGAGTCTTCCAGGCATGTGGCGATGCCTGAATTCAACATGCGACACCCTGACGCCAGCGCTTCAAAGAACGCCTGACCGCCATGACGGCGACCAGGAATTAAAACCCTGAGGTATTTATGAGTACCAACCTCGACCAGCTCACCGATTGGTTGAAAGAACACAGGATTACCGAAGTCGAGTGCATGATCGCCGACCTCACCGGTATCACACGGGGCAAGATTTCACCGACCAACAAGTTCATTGCCGAGAAGGGCATGCGCTTGCCGGAAAGCGTATTGCTCCAGACCGTGACGGGCGATTACGTCGAAGACGACATCTACTACGAATTGCTGGACCCCGCAGACATCGACATGTTTTGCCGTCCTGACCAGAGCGCGGTGTTTCTGGTGCCCTGGGCCATCGAGCCGACTGCGCAGGTGATTCACGACACCTACGACAAGCAAGGCAACCCCATCGAGCTGTCCCCGCGCAACGTCCTCAAGAAAGTGCTCAAACTCTATGCCGACCAAGGCTGGCAGCCGATCGTGGCGCCGGAGATGGAGTTCTATCTGACCAAGCGCAGCGACGACCCCGACTACCCGCTGCAGCCACCGGTGGGTCGCTCGGGTCGTCCGGAAACCGGTCGTCAGTCGTTCTCGATCGAGGCCGCCAACGAATTCGACCCGCTGTTCGAAGACGTCTACGACTGGTGCGAACTGCAGAACCTCGACCTGGACACGCTGATCCACGAAGACGGCACGGCGCAGATGGAGATCAACTTCCGTCACGGCGACGCGCTGTCTCTGGCGGACCAGATTCTGGTGTTCAAACGCACCATGCGCGAAGCCGCCCTCAAGCACGATGTGGCCGCGACCTTCATGGCCAAGCCCATGACCGGCGAGCCCGGCAGCGCCATGCACTTGCACCAGAGCATCATCGACATCGAGACCGGCAAAAACATCTTCTCCAATGAAGACGGCACGATGAGTCAGCTGTTCCTGCAGCACATCGGTGGCCTGCAGAAGTTGATCCCCGAGCTGTTGCCGCTGTTCGCGCCCAATGTGAACTCGTTCCGCCGCTTCCTGCCGGACACCTCTGCGCCGGTAAACGTGGAGTGGGGCGAAGAAAACCGCACCGTTGGCCTGCGTGTGCCCGATGCCGGCCCGCAGAACCGTCGCGTGGAAAACCGTCTGCCCGGCGCCGATGCCAATCCGTATCTGGCCATCGCCGCCAGCCTGTTGTGCGGTTTCATCGGCATGGTCGAGGGCCTCAACCCCAGTGCTCCCGTGGTCGGTCGTGGTTACGAACGCCGCAACCTGCGCTTGCCGTTGACCATCGAAGACGCGCTGGAGCGCATGGAAAACAGCAAGACGGTCGAGAAGTACCTCGGCAAGAAATTCATCACCGGCTATGTCGCGGTCAAGCGCGCCGAGCACGAGAACTTCAAGCGTGTGATCAGTTCGTGGGAGCGGGAATTCCTGCTCTTTGCCGTCTGACGTCCCGGGGCGTCGCCGGACTCCCAGTGAGTCGACGGCGCTCCACACGCGATACCACAATGGAGTGATTCATGAGTTCCAACAACCCGCAAACCCGCGAATGGCAAGCCCTCAGCAGTGATCATCACCTGGCGCCGTTCAGCGATTTCAAGCAGTTGAAAGAGAAAGGCCCGCGCATCATCACCAACGCCAAGGGCGTTTACCTCTGGGACAGCGAAGGCAACAAGATCCTCGACGGCATGGCCGGGCTCTGGTGTGTTGCTATCGGGTACGGTCGCGAAGAACTGGCGGATGCTGCCAGCAAGCAGATGCGCGAACTGCCCTATTACAACCTGTTCTTCCAGACCGCTCACCCGCCGGCACTGCAACTGGCCAAGGCCATTTCCGACATTGCCCCCGAGGGCATGAACCACGTGTTCTTCACCGGTTCAGGCTCCGAAGGCAACGACACGGTGCTGCGTCTGGTGCGTCACTACTGGGCGATCAAGGGCCAGCCGAGCAAGAAGGTCATCATCAGCCGCGTCAACGGTTACCACGGCTCGACCGTCGCCGGCGCGAGCCTGGGCGGCATGACCTACATGCACGAGCAGGGCGATTTGCCGATTCCGGGCATCGTGCACATTCCGCAGCCTTACTGGTTCGGTGAAGGCGGCGACATGACCCCCGACGAGTTCGGCGTCTGGGCGGCCGAACAGCTGGAGAAGAAGATTCTCGAACTGGGCGTGGACAATGTCGGCGCATTTATCGCCGAGCCGATTCAGGGCGCCGGCGGAGTCATCGTTCCGCCCGACACCTACTGGCCGAAGATCAAAGAGATCCTGGCCAAATACGACATCCTCTTTGTGGCCGACGAAGTCATCTGTGGCTTTGGCCGCACCGGCGAATGGTTCGGCAGCGACTTCTACGACCTCAAGCCTGACCTCATGACCATTGCCAAGGGCCTGACCTCCGGCTACATCCCCATGGGTGGCGTCATCGTGCGCGACGAAGTGGTCAAGGTGCTGAACGAGGGCGGCGACTTCAACCACGGTTTCACCTACTCCGGTCACCCGGTGGCAGCAGCCGTGGGGCTGGAGAACATTCGCATTCTGAGTGAAGAAAAGATCGTCGAACGGGTGAAGTCTCAAACGGCACCCTATTTGCAAAAGCGTCTGCGCGAGCTGAGCGATCACCCGCTGGTGGGTGAGGTGCGGGGCGTCGGCATGCTGGGCGCTATCGAACTGGTGAAAGACAAGTCCACTCGGGAGCGCTATGTCGGCAAAGGAGCAGGCATGATTTGCCGCACTTTTTGCTTCAACAATGGCCTGATCATGCGGGCCGTGGGCGACACCATGATCATCTCGCCGCCGTTGGTGATTACCTCCGCCGAGATCGACGAGCTGATTGAAAAGGCGCGCAAGTGCCTGGACCTGACGCTTGAGTCATTGCAGGGCTGAATTTTTATCGGGAAATTGCCAGACTGTCCGCCGTCTAGACGCCGCTTACATAAAAAACACTGGAGCCGTACGAATGAAGAAATTTGGCAAAACCCTCCTGGCCTTGTCCCTCATGGGCGCAGTGGCCGCCGCTGCACACGCCGATGACAAAGTCCTGCACGTCTATAACTGGTCCGATTACATCGCACCCAACACCATCGCCGATTTCGAGAAAGAGTCGGGCATCAAAGTGGTGTACGACGTGTTTGACAGCAACGAGACCCTGGAAGCCAAGTTGCTGGCCGGTAAGTCGGGTTACGACATCGTCGTACCGTCGAACAACTTCCTGGCCAAGCAGATCAAGGCCGGCGTCTACCAGGAGCTGGACAAGTCCAAGCTGCCAAATTACAAAAACCTCGACCCTGCCTTGTTGAAAGCTGTGTCGATCAGCGACCCGGACAACAAGCACGCATTCCCGTACATGTGGGGCTCGATCGGCATCGGCTATAACGCTGAAAAGGTCAAAGCCGCCCTGGGCGCTGATGCACCGGTCAACTCGTGGGACCTGCTGTTCAAGCCGGAAAACGCTGCCAAGCTGAAAGGCTGCGGGATCAGCTTCCTCGACTCGCCAACCGAAATGCTGCCAGTGGCGCTGCATTACCTGGGCCTGCCGACCGACAGTCAGAAGAAGGAAGACCTGCAGAAGGCCGAGGATCTGTTCAAGAAGATTCGTCCTTCGATCACCTACTTCCACTCGTCCAAGTACATCTCGGACCTGGCCAACGGCAACATCTGCGTCGCCGTGGGTTACTCGGGTGACATCTACCAGGCCAAGGCGCGCGCTGAAGAAGCGGGTGGCAAGGTCAAAGTCAGCTACAACATTCCGAAAGAAGGTGCAGGCAGCTTCTACGACATGGTCGCCATCCCGAAAGATGCCGAAAACGTCGAAGGCGCCTACAAGTTCATGAACTTCATCCTGCAACCGAAGGTAATGGCTGAAATCACCAACTCCGTTCACTTCCCGAACGGCAACAAGGCGGCCACCGAGTTCGTCGACAAGGACATCACGTCTGACCCGGGCGTATACCCGCCAGCGGACGTTCTGGCCAAGTTGTACGCGATCGCCGACTTGCCGGCGGCGACTCAACGCCTGATGACCCGCAGCTGGACCAACATCAAATCGGGTAAATAAGCCTGACCGGGTGCGCCGTCCTGTACGGCGCACCCGTGGGAGCGAGCTTGCTCGCAAATGCTGACTGCTTCAAATGAATGCAGGCCTGACACACCGCAATCGCGAGCAAGCTCACGCCTACAGGTTTTGCGTCAGCCGTCATGACACCCGCGTCACAAAAAGTTTTTTTGCGAGAAGGGTTTATCGAAGGTAAGTTGCGCGCCGGATGTGTCACAGGCAGTCGTCACTGTCATCGGTACGGGCAACAGGCCCACCTACTAAAAAAGGACTGCACACGTGTCTATTTCTTTATTTTCAAAAGGCTTGCTACTCGGGGCCGGGCTTACGCTCGCTGCCGGTGCCTACGCGGATTCCACCGTTCGCATTTATAACTGGTCCGATTACATCGGCACCACAACGCTGGAGGACTTCACGTCCAGCACCGGGATCAAGACCAAGTACGACGTCTTCGACTCCAACGAAACCCTGGAAGGCAAGCTGCTGGCGGGCCACACCGGGTATGACGTGGTTGTGCCGTCCAATCACTTCCTCGGCAAACAGATCAAGGCCGGGGCGTTTCAGAAGCTCGACAAATCGCAGCTGCCCAACTACGCCAACCTCGACCCGGAACTGCTCAAGCGCCTGGAGAAGAACGACCCGGGCAACCAGTACGCCGTGCCGTACCTGTGGGGCACCAACGGCATCGGCTACAACGTCGACAAGATCAAGGAAGTGCTGGGCGTCGACACCATCGATTCCTGGGCCACGCTGTTCGAGCCCGAGAACATCAAGAAGCTGCAGAAATGTGGCGTCGCGTTCCTCGACTCGGCTGACGAGATGCTGCCCGCAGTCCTCAACTACATGGGGATGAATCCGAACAGCACCGACGAGAAAGACTACAAGGCGGCCGAAGCCAAGCTGCTCAAGGTCCGCCCGTACGTGACCTATTTCAACTCGTCCAAGTACATCACTGACCTGGCCAACGGCGACATCTGCATCGCGGCCGGTTTCTCCGGTGACGTCTTCCAGGCCAAGGCCCGTGCCGCAGAAGCCGGCAAGGGCGTCAAGATTGCCTACTCGATCCCGAAAGAGGGCGGCAACCTGTGGTTCGACATGCTCGCCATTCCTTCGGATGCGCCGGACGTGAAGGCCGCTCACGCGTTTATCAACTACATCCTCAAACCCGACGTGATCGCCAAGGTCAGTGACCAGGTGGGTTACGCCAACCCGAACCCGGCTTCGGGCGCTTTGATGGATCAGGACATTCGCAACGACGAGGCGGTTTATCCTTCGAAGGACATACAGGCGCGCCTGTACGTCAACTCCGAGCTGCCGCCCAAGATCCAGCGCATCATGACGCGCAGCTGGACGAAGATCAAAACCGGTAAATAAAGACCTTGGCGCCCGACCCCATTGGCCGGGCGCAAAAACAGTTGGGAGTTTCACCCATGGCAGTTGCCTCCGGCGCCTACAAGAAATCCCTTGAGGGTGGTCAGCAACCGAAACAGGTGCTGGTCAAAATCGATCGGGTCACGAAGAAGTTCGATGAGACGATTGCTGTGGACGACGTGTCTCTGCAGATCAACAAGGGTGAAATTTTTGCCCTGCTCGGCGGCTCCGGCTCGGGGAAATCGACCCTGCTGCGCATGCTTGCCGGCTTCGAACGCCCGACCGAAGGGCGCATTTACCTCGACGGCGTCGACATCACCGACATGCCGCCGTACGAACGTCCGATCAACATGATGTTCCAGTCCTACGCGTTGTTTCCGCATATGACCGTGGCGGACAATATCGCCTTCGGCCTCAAGCAGGACAAGCTGCCCAAGGCCGAAGTCGAGGCCCGCGTGGCCGAGATGCTAAAGCTGGTGCAGATGACCCAGTACGCCAAGCGCAAGCCGCATCAGTTGTCCGGCGGTCAGCGTCAGCGTGTGGCACTGGCGCGTTCGCTGGCGAAGAAGCCGAAACTGCTGCTACTCGACGAGCCCATGGGCGCGCTGGACAAAAAACTGCGTTCGCAGATGCAGCTGGAATTGGTGGAAATCATCGAGCGCGTCGGCGTGACCTGCGTGATGGTGACCCACGACCAGGAAGAGGCCATGACCATGGCCGAGCGCATCGCGATCATGCACTTGGGCTGGATCGCGCAGATCGGCAGCCCAATTGATATCTACGAAACGCCGACCAGCCGCCTGGTGTGCGAGTTCATCGGTAACGTCAACCTGTTCGACGGTGAAGTCATCGAAGACATGGAAGGCCACGCCCTGATCAGCAGCCCTGAGCTGGAGCGCAAGATCTATGTCGGCCACGGCGTCACCACGTCGGTGGAAGACAAGCGCATTACCTACGCGCTGCGCCCTGAAAAGCTGCTGGTGACCACCGAACAGCCGTCGTTCGAGCACAACTGGTCCCGGGGCAAGGTGCACGACATCGCCTATCTGGGCGGTCACTCGGTGTTCTATGTGAAGCTGCCGTCGGGCAAGCTGGTGCAGTCGTTTGTCGCCAACGCCGAGCGCCAAGGCACACGGCCGACCTGGGACGACGAAGTCTTCGTCTGGTGGGAAGACGACAGCGGCGTGGTGTTGCGCTCATGAAAATCCGAAAGATAAAACGGGCTTTCAATCGAATAAAACCCACCGGGCGCCAGGCCGTTATCGGCGTGCCGTTCCTTTGGCTGTTTCTGTTTTTCGCGCTGCCGTTTCTGATCGTTATCAAGATCAGCTTCGCTGAAGCCGATGTGGCGATTCCGCCGTACACCGAGATCTTCACCTTCGTCGAGCAGAAGCTCGACATCGTGCTCAACTTCGCCAACTACGCGCTGCTGACCAGTGACGACCTGTACATCTCGGCGTATCTCGGCTCGTTGAAGATGGCGTTCATCAGCACGGTGTTGTGTTTGTTGATCGGCTATCCGATGGCGTACGGCATCTCCATCGCCCGCAAAGAAATACAGACGGTGTTGCTGCTGTTGATCATGATGCCGACCTGGACCGCGATCCTGATCCGCGTCTACGCATGGATGGGCATCCTC
Organism: Pseudomonas sp. CFBP 8772; assembly: GCF_014841665.1. NCBI lineage: Bacteria > Pseudomonadati > Pseudomonadota > Gammaproteobacteria > Pseudomonadales > Pseudomonadaceae > Pseudomonas > Pseudomonas sp. CFBP 8772. The sequence goes on from NZ_JACYUI010000002.1 coordinate 516,057, forward strand.
AGCAACAACGGCCTGCTCAACGCTTTCCTGATGTGGCTGGGCGTGATCAGCGAGCCGTTGCAGATCCTGAACACCAATCTCGCGGTGTACATCGGCGTCGTGTATTCGTATCTGCCGTTCATGATCCTGCCGCTGTACGCGAATCTGGTGAAGCACGATCAAAGTCTGCTGGAAGCCGCATCGGACCTGGGTTCGAGCACCTTCAACAGCTTCTGGAAAATCACTGTGCCGCTGTCCAAGAACGGGATCATCGCCGGCTGCATGTTGGTGTTCATTCCGGTGGTGGGCGAGTTCGTCATCCCCGAACTGCTGGGCGGCCCCGAGACGCTGATGATCGGTAAAGTGCTGTGGCAGGAATTCTTCAACAACCGTGACTGGCCGGTAGCGTCGTCGCTGGCGGTGGTGATGCTGTTGATCCTCATCGTCCCGATCATTCTGTTCAACCGCAGTCAGGCCAAAGAGCTGGAGGGCAAGGCATGAGAGGCTTCCGATTCTCGAACCTGATGTTGGTGCTGGGCCTGATCTTCATCTACGCGCCCATGGTCATTCTGGTGATCTACTCGTTCAACGCCTCCAAGCTGGTAACGGTCTGGGGTGGCTGGTCGGTGAAGTGGTATGTCGGGCTGCTCGACAACACGCAATTGATGAGCGCGGTCATGCGCTCGCTGGAAATCGCCCTCTACACGTCAATCGCTGCCGTGGCGCTGGGCACCATGGCGGCGTTCGTGCTGACGCGCATCACCCGATTCAAGGGCAAGACGTTCTTTGGCGGCCTGGTCACCGCGCCACTGGTGATGCCGGAAGTGATTACCGGTCTGTCGCTGTTGCTGCTGTTCGTGGCGATGGCGCAGTTGCTCGGCTGGCCCGAGGAGCGTGGCATCGTCACCATCTGGATCGCTCACACGACGTTCTGTGCGGCGTATGTGGCGGTGGTGGTGTCGGCGCGTCTGCGTGAGCTGGACATGTCCATCGAAGAAGCGGCAATGGACCTGGGTGCACGGCCATGGAAGGTGTTCTTTTTGATCACCATTCCGATGATCGCGCCATCGCTGGCAGCCGGGGCGATGATGTCCTTCGCGCTGTCGCTGGACGACCTGGTGCTGGCGAGCTTCGTCTCCGGCCCGGGCTCGACAACCCTGCCGATGGAAGTGTTCTCGGCAGTGCGCCTGGGCGTGAAGCCTGAGATCAACGCGATTGCCAGCTTGATTCTGCTGGCGGTGTCGATTGCCACCTTCCTAGTCTGGTTCTTCAGCCGCCGCGCGGAAAACAACCGCAAACGCGCGATCCAGCAAGCCATCGAAGAAGCCGCCGCAGACGGCTGGAAACAGCCGGACATACGCCGTGCGAAGGTGGTCGAGTCGGTTTGATAGTAGGACCGGCTTCAGCCGGGAAGAGGCCGGTGTGTTCGCTATAGATTTGCAGCGTAACGCCCAATGCCTTCCCGGCTAAAGCCGGTCCCACAAGCTGGCGTTCCAGCCGGCCTCGCTGGATGCACGCGATGCTGTTAGTGGGACCGGCTTCAGCCGGGAAGAGGCCGGTGAGTGCGCTATAGATTTGCAGCGTAATGCCCAACGCCTTCCCGGCTAAAGCCGGTCCCACAAGTAGGCGTTCCAGCCGGTCTCACCGGATGCACGCGATGCTGTTAGTAGGACCGGCTTTAGCCGGGAAGAGGCCGGTGAGTGCGCTATAGATTTGCGGCGTAACGCCCAACGCCTTCCCGGTTAAAGCCGGTCCTACAAGTTGGCGTTCCAGCTGTAGTGGTCAACTAATTCCGGACACCTCGATAGGTTGTTTCAAGGCCATCGTCCGTTCGTAAACGGTCGGTGGCAGATACCCCAGTTTTGAGTGCAGCCGCTCGTTGTTGTAATACCCAACGATGTATTGAGTGATGTCGCGTATCGCTTCGCCATGGTTGGCGTAATTGCGCCGCCATACCCGCTCCATTTTCAGGCTCAGGAAGAAGCGTTCCATCACCGCATTGTCCCAGCAGTTGCCCTTACGGCTCATGCTTTGCTGCATGCCGTGCCTGGCCAGCAGCGATCTGTAGATTGCGCTCGCATATTGGCTGCCGCGATCGGAGTGGGCGATCAGGCCCGGTGGCGGTCGGCGCTGCGCTATGGCCATCTGCATTGCGCTGCACACCAGCTCTGCAGGCATGCTGGGGGCCATCGCCCAACCCACGATCTTGCGCGAGAACAAGTCCAGCACGACGGCCAGGTAGAGCCAGCCGCTGCGGGTTTGTATGTAGGTAATGTCGGCTACCCAAGCGGTGTTCGCAGCCTGCATTTCAAACTGACGGTTCAACACATTCTCGGCGATTGGCAAGTTATGTTTGCTGTCAGTCGTGTGCACAAACTTGCGCTTCCAGACTGAGCGTAAACCGTTGGCTCGCATCATGCGGCGGACTTTATAGCGACCTACGTGCATGCCCTCTGCCCGCAAAGCCTTGCTTAATGAGCGGCTGCCGGAGCAGCCGTTACTGGCCGCAAACGATGCTTTAAGCTGCGCGACAACGGGACAACTTAGCGGAGCAGGTGCTTGAGCACGCCTACGGGCCTCATAAAACCCTGATCGACTGACGTTCAGCAGACGACAGACATGCGCCACCGAATAAGCCTTCTGTTGCAGCTGCCGAACCAGCCGATACGTCACTTCAGTTCGCGGGCAAAGAAGGCGGTAGCCTTTTTTAGGATGTCGTTGTCCGTTTTGAGCTGCCGGTTTTCCTGCTCCAGCTGCCGAATGCGCTTCTGCTCGGCCGTCAGCGGATTTCCTATCCCGGCCTGGCCCAACTGTTCAGCGTCGTATTGGCGGATCCACCGTCGCACGGCCGTCTCACCGAGATTCTGGTCCAGGCAAACCTGGGGCACGGTCAGCCCCTGATCCTTGACCATCTTTACGACTTCCAATTTGTAGCTGTCGTCAAACCTGTTGCGTTTTCTAGTCATGAAAGACACCTCGATAAATGTATTTTCCACTTATCGAGGTGTCCGGGGAAATTAGACCACTGCAAGCCGGTCTCGCTGGATGCACGCGATGCTGTTAGTGGGACCGGCTTCAGCCGGGAACAGGCCGGTGAGTGCGCTATAGATTTGCAGCGTAACGCCCAACGCCTTCCCGGCTAAAGCCGGTCCCACAAGTTGGCGTTCCAGCCGGTCTCGCTGGATGCACGCGATGCTGTTAGTGGGGCTCCAGTCGGGTCTACAGGTCTCATGGGTTATCGCCCTGGCACCAGCTTCAATACTTCCTTGCTGTTGCCCGCCACATCCCCTTCACTGAACCGCTCCGGCACGTACTCGCCGTTGACGTAGCGTTGCGCCTGATCGGCGTAGTGCTGGTCGAACAGCACGCCGCTCTGGCCCACCGGGTTAATGCCCAGAGCATGGGCCGGGTCGGCGAAGTCGATGAGGCGGCGCGTCGATGGCCCGTACGTCACCGGCCACGGCGCGGGGCCCAGGCTCGCTGACAGGTTGTTCGGCACCTCATGGGTACCGGGCGCCGCGAACGGCCCGACATTGAACAGCATGTCCAGCGGCGGCTGTTTGCCCAGCGGATGTTCGTGGGTCAGCGTGTGCGCCTTGCCCCACGTCCATTCATCCGGGTTCTGCCCGTACAGCGATTTCAAATGCGAGACCGCGGCATGCCAGGCGACCTTCACCGTGTTGTCGCGGCTCTCGGGCTCTCGAGAGTGGCGATTGTTCCACCACGGCGAATTCGCGTCGGCCGCCAGTCGCGGCAGCGCCAGGTCAATGAGGCGGGTCGACAGCAGCGTGGTGAACAGCCCGTCGCTCAGCTCGTCATGGAAAGCCTCATCGGTCAGGTTGAACAGGAACTGATTGAACAGCGTCGCCCCCACCGAATCCACTGAGTAGTCACCGTTCCACGCCGCCATGCGCTCCAGCAAGTCGTGCTCCTCCGGCTCGCTCACCACCCGGCGCAGCACCGGAATCAACGGCGTAAGCATCTGTGCGGCGTAATCCGTCCGGGTGCCGAGCTGCAGCGCTTTGCTGTTCTCCAGATTCCATTTCACCTTGTCGTTGCTCAGTTGGTTATTCAGCTGACGACCGCGTTCGGGGAGATTGTAATAGCCCGGAATCTCCATCCCCGTAGGCGACACCGGCTGGAAGTTCGCCGAGACGATATAACCCCGTGTCGGGTTCTCTTCCTGCGGGTTTGCGCTGAAAGGGTAGAAGCCATTCTTGTCAGCCTGCTCTGAGGCGCCGTCGAGAATGAACGTCGGATTCACCCCCGCAGGCCGCTTCGGCAGTTGCGCCGCAGCCCACCAGCCGATATCGCCCCTGGCATTGGCGTAAACGATGTTCAGGCCCGGCGACTGGATCTTCTCGGCGGCGCTGCGCATCTTGTCCAGCGTGTCGGCGCGGTTGGCTTCATAGAAGCCCTGGAGGATCGGGTTGTCCGACTCGAGAAACGACCACCACATCGCAATCGGCGTATCGCTCGGCTGTTGCGCCCCATTGCCACCCATCGCGTCGTTGACGATCGGGCCGTGGGGTGACTGCCGCAGGGTCAGGATGACGGGAGATTCGCCCTTGACCTCGATCTGTTCGGTGCGGGAGGTCATGTCCACCCAGGCGCCGTGATACCAGACTTGATCGGGATTGTCGGGGTTGGTTTTCTCGGCGATCAGGTCCAGATCATCGTTCTGGAACATGGTCAGGCTCCAGCCGAAGTCCAGGTTGTGGCCGAGCAGGGCGAAGGGGTTGAGCGCCTGAAAATGCCCGTATAGCTCAAAGCCCGGCGCCGTAAGCTGCGCTTCGTACCAGACTGCCGGTACCGAGAAACGAATGTGCGGATCACCCGCCAGCAGCGGTTTGCCACTCTGGGTGCGGCTGCCGGAGACCGCCCAGGCATTGCTACCCTCGAACTGCGGCAGGCCGGCTCTCTCCAGTGCCTGCTGGCTGAGCAGCGCCAGGTCATTGAGGCCTTCCCAGTCGTTGCCGGTCAGCGCAGGCGTTTGATTGCCCCCGGAAGACTGCCCAAGCGCGCCTTTGGGCTGCCAGTCCAGATCGAAGATTTTCAAGTATTCCGGGCCCAGTTGATCCCGCACATAGGTCATCAACGGCTCGGTGCGAAAAGCGGCCGCGAAGCTGTACGCCAGATACCCGCCGACGCTGAGGGTGTCTTGCGCCGTGAACGGCCGCTCGCGAATGCCCAGCACGTCGAACTCGATCGGTTTGGGATGCGTCGCCTGGTATTGATTGATGCCGTCCAGATACGCCTGCAGCGCCTTCCACGCCGGCGTGTTTTTATCCTGGCGCGCGACGTAGGCATCGGCGTGTTCGCGGATGCGCAGGCTGCGGAACAGCTTGTCGGTGTTGACCAGCTTGGGGCCAAGGACTTCAGCGAGCTCCCCGCGCGCCAGCCTGCGCAGGATTTCCATCTGGAACAGGCGGTCCTGAGCGTGGACGTAGCCCAGCGCGCGGTACAGATCGTCCTGATTGTCGGCGCGAATATGCGGCACGCCCCGCTCGTCGTAACGCACGGTGACCGGGGCCTGCAGCCCGGTGAGGCTCATCTCGCCATCGCGGACCGGCTGCTTGCCGTGGATGTACCACGCGCCTGCGCCCCCGATGAGCACCAACACTGCGACGACGACGTAAAGGCTGCGTTTCATCCGGGGGCTCAAATGAGAATCGGGAAGGTTTTGCAGGCTACAGATTTGTCTCGCGACTGGGTAGACGGAGCGCCCATGGATTTAAGTGGCGCAACTTGCCACGCCGCTGCGGACAGATGACACTTCCGTGCGGCCGCTTCCTACACTCCCCCATCTGGAATTCCGATGTCCGACACGTTCGACCCCGACCATTTGCGTGCTGAGCTCTTGCCGCTGAGCACGTTGCAGGCGCCATCTGAAGAGGCCCAGGCTTATCAGCGTTTCTACGGTTTGAATGCGCTCGGGCCCAATGGCGCGACCAGTAGCCGGATCGGGCGCGTTGAAGTGGGCGGCTACGACATCGTCGCGCAGATGTGGATGCCTGATCAGCCGGTCGGGACGCTGGTGCTGATGCACGGCTTTTACGATCACGTCGGGCTGTACCGTCACGTCATCGACTGGGCGTTGGGGCTTGGGCTGGCGGTGATTGCCTGCGACTTGCCGGGCCATGGACTGTCCAGTGGGGCGCGGGCGAGCATTACCGACTTCGCGGAGTATCAGGCGGTGCTGGATCGGCTGTTTGTCGAAGCCGAGCGCCTCACGCTGCCCAAGCCGTGGCACTTGTGCGGGCAAAGCACTGGCGGCGCGATTGTCATCGACCACTTGCTTCATCATGGCGACGCCAGCCCGGCGCAGGGTCAGATCATCCTGCTGGCGCCGCTGGTGAGACCGCGTGGCTGGGCCTTGTCGAAACTCAGCTATTACCTGCTGCGCGGCTTCGTCAAAGCCATCGACCGGCGCTTCAGCGAAAACTCAAACGCCCCGACCTTTCTGCCCTTTCTGCTCGCGGACCCGTTGCAGCCGCGACGCTTGCCAACGGTGTGGGTGGGCGCGCTGGCGAAATGGATCGAGCGCATCGAACGCGCGCCGCGCAGCCGCCGCAGCCCGCTGATCGTGCAGGGCGAGTCAGACATGACAGTGGACTGGAAACACAATCTGCCGGTGCTCAAGGACAAGTTCGCCGAGCCGCAGATCTTCATGTTGCCCGAAGCGCGTCACCATCTGGTCAACGAGTCACCGGAGCTGCGCGCGCGGTTTTTTGAGTTTCTGACCCAGCGGATGGGGTAGGGCTCCAAGGCCGGCTTGCCGGCTGACAGAACGAATGCAGGACCGGCTTTAGCCGGGAAGGCCTGAGTCGTCACACCGGAGGATGGAGGGTGTGCCAACAGTCACCTTCCCGGCTGAAGCCGGTCCTACCAACGTCATTTGACCGTCTGCCCGACCGCCAATCCCGCGCGAACGGCTGCCAGCGCCGCCTTGTAATAGGCCTTGCCTTCGTTGGACTCGGCAAAGGTCGCGAACTCGTCCAGCTCGCCGTCCGACAGGTCGCGGTACACATAAAGCAGCGTGTTGTTCACGTCCTTGCCGATCTGCCCCATGAGCCGCTGACGCTGACTGTCGAGCATCGCCTGGGTCGTTCCGCCACCCATCAGGCCTGGAATCATCGAACTCAGACTGTCGGCAGCGACGCCAGCAATCGCCATGCTGACCTCGGCGCCGGCTTCCTTGGCGGGAAGGGCGTTGGCCAGGTGGCCGATGATCAGCAGACGATTGTCATCCGCCTGAATGTGCGGCAGGCCTTGGGCGTTTTTGGCCAGTTGGTCCGGGCGCGTGGCGGTGAGCTCGGCATTGACGATCTTGCGGCCAAGGGGCGACTGGAAAAGCTGCAGCGCCGGGTTCGGGTCCTGCAGCGTCTGGCGCAGCATTTGCTCCCCGCGCTGGTCCATCGCCTGCGGCGCGAAACGCTGATTGCTGTTGCTCACCAGAGCGTCGAACACGGCCGGTGGAAGGCTGTTGCGGTAACGCTGCTGGGCGGCTTTGAGGGCATCGACAAAATGAGCGCGTTGTTCCGGCCAGCCGGCGAGCGTGTACAGCTGATCGTGGCCGTCTGCCCAGGCGGGCAAAGTGCAGAACATCAACAGCAGGAAAAACAGACGGCGCATTAGAGACTCCTGTCGGCAGGCCGCCATTCTCGGTGGGGCAGCGGGGATTTGTCGAGTTAACACTTGCCAGACTCCGCTAAAAACCTCAGGTTCGATCAGCGGTAGGGCAAAACCGCCGGGCGTATTCAAACCCGTAAAAATATTCCTCATTCGCCGGACTGCAGGCCCTGTCGGATTAATCGGCGTATGGATACTATGCGCGCCATGCGCATATCCCCTGATCACCCGCTGCTGTTGCGAATCGTCGACGACTTGGCCGAGCGTGGCTGGTCGCAGCAGAACATCTTCCTGCCCGACACCCTGACCCGCGAGCTGGCGCTTGAATGCCGCACGCGTGCCGTTCAGGGCGAGCTCGCGCCTGCCGCAGTGGGGCGCGGGCCGGCGCAGGAGGTTCGCGAGGGGATTCGTGGCGATCACATTCAGTGGCTGGAAGCGGGGCAGGCCGAGCCGTGCGATCGCTATCTGGACCTGATGGAGAGCCTGCGTCAGGCGCTGAACCGAGGCCTGTTTCTCGGCCTTGAGGACTACGAAAGTCACTTCGCGCTCTATCCGCCGGGGGCCTTCTATCTCAAGCACGTGGACCGTTTTCGCGATGACGACAAACGCATGGTCTCGGCGGTTGTTTATCTCAACGACGGCTGGTTGCCGGAGCACGGCGGCCAGTTGCGGATGTACCTCAAGGACGGCGTCGAGTATGACGTGCAGCCCACCGGCGGCTGTCTGGTGGTGTTCCTCTCGGGCGACATGCCCCACGAAGTCATGCCGTCCACCCGTGAGCGGCTGTCGCTGACCGGTTGGTTCAGGCGGCGCGGGAACGAGCCGTTCGAGTTGTAACTGGCTTGCTGTCCGTCTGCATCCGCCCAACATGAAATCTTCTACATCCCGCCACTCAGCGAAATACTTCGCGTCCAACCGCAGCTAAGGTAAAGGTCGTTCCTGAGCGGTTGGCTGTCGGGATGAAGAGGCTTCAAGCCCCGAGCCCGCCAGCCGCACATCGATAAAACGGAGAAATCATGAAGACGTTATTCGCGAGAACTGCCCTGACCGGACTGCTGTTGGCGGCGAGCTTGCTGGCCCAGGCCGCCGACATGCCGCGTACTGCCTCCCCAGCGGGCGCAGAGGTTTACATCATCTCGCCGAAGGACGGCGCGACCGTCAACGGCGCATTCAAGGTGCAATTCGGTCTCAAGGGCATGGGCGTCGCCCCGGCCGGTGTGGACGTCCCGGACACCGGTCATCACCACCTGCTGATCGACGTCAAGGATCAGCCCGACATGACCGCGCCGCTGCCGACCACCGACAACATCCGCCACTTCGGCAAAGGCCAGACCGAAACCGAGCTGAACCTCACGCCGGGTCAGCACACCCTGCAACTGCTGGTCGGCGACAAGAACCACGTTCCGCTGAATCCACCGGTCGAGTCGCAGAAGATCACCATCACGGTGAAATGACACGTTGCAGAAGGGCGTCTTGCGCACAGCCGGCGTGTTGCCTGATTCGCGCACAAAAAAAGGAGACCCGAAGGTCTCCTTTTTATCACCCTGAAACCAACGTCCTAGAACAGAACGCGGCTACGGATGGTGCCGTTGATGTGCTGCAGTTTCTCTTGCGCCAGATCGGAGTACTCGGCGTCAACGTCGATGACCACGTAACCGACTTTCTCGTTGGTCTGCAGGAACTGACCGGAGATGTTGATACCGTTTTCAGCGAAGACCTTGTTGATCTCCATCAGTACGCCCGGGATGTTCTGGTGGATGTGCAGCAGGCGGTGCTTGCCCGGGTGAGCCGGCAGGGCCACTTCCGGGAAGTTGACGGAAGAAACCGACGTACCGTTGTCGCTGTACTTGACCAGTTTCTCTGCCACTTCCAGACCGATGTTGGCCTGGGCCTCAGCGGTCGAGCCGCCGATGTGCGGGGTCAGGATCACGTTGTCCAGGCCGCGCAGCGGGCTTTCGAACACGTCGTCGTTGGAGCGGGGCTCGACCGGGAACACGTCGATGGCCGCGCCGATCAGGTGCTGATCCTTGATCGCTTCAGCCAGGGCGTCTAGCTCGACCACCGTGCCGCGCGCTGCGTTGATCAGGATGGCGCCCTTCTTCATCGTGCGAATTTCTTTCTCGCCGATCATCCACTGGGTTTCGTTGGTTTCCGGAACGTGCAGGGTGACGATGTCGGACATGCCCAGCAGCTCGTTCAGGCTCGATACCTGAGTGGCGTTGCCCAGCGGCAGCTTGGTCAGGGTGTCGTAGAAGTACACCTGCATGCCCAGGCCTTCAGCCAGGACCGACAGCTGAGTACCGATCGAGCCATAGCCGATGATGCCGAGCTTCTTGCCACGAATTTCGAACGAGTTCGCTGCGCTCTTGATCCAGCCACCGCGATGGCAGGAAGCGTTCTTCTCCGGGATACCGCGCAGCAACAGGATGGCCTCGGCCAGCACCAGCTCCGCCACCGAACGGGTGTTGGAGTAGGGGGCGTTGAACACAGCGATGCCGCGTTCGCGGGCTGCGTTCAGATCAACCTGGTTGGTACCGATGCAGAAGCAGCCGACCGCGACCAGTTTCTTGGCGCTGTCGAACAGTTCTTCAGTCAGCTGGGTGCGGGAACGAATACCGATGAAATGAGCGTCGGCAATCTTTTCCTTCAGTTCGGCTTCCGGCAGAGACTTGGTGTGGTACTCAATGCTGGTGTAACCGGCGGCCTTGAGGACGTCGACCGCGGACTGGTGGACGCCTTCGAGAAGAAGGAACTTGATCTTGCTCTTGTCGAGGGAAGTCTTGCTCATCTGCGTAAACCTGTGTCCCGGAGAGAAATGGCAGTAAGTGAAGCGCGCGCAAATCGGCCGAAAGCTCGATTGGCGGGGGGCGTATGCTAGCATATGCACCCCGCGAAACACCCCATTCCTGGACGTGAGCCGTTCTCAGGATGACCATGAATTGTTCGAGAGTTCTGTTGATGACCCATCCTGCGCTGATAGATGAGCTGAAGACCCTGGTTGAGCCCGGCAAGGTCCTGACCGACGCCGATTCCCTCGAAACCTACGGCAAGGACTGGACCAAACATTTCGCCCCGGCGCCCACCGCCATCGTCTTTCCGAAGACCACCGAACAGGTGCAGGCGATCGTCCGCTGGGCCAACGAACGCAAGGTTGCGCTGGTGCCGTCGGGTGGTCGCACCGGGTTGTCCGCCGCCGCCGTTGCCGCCAACGGTGAGGTGGTCGTCAATTTCGATTACATGAATCAGGTGCTCGAACTCAACCTGACAGACCGCACTGCCATCTGCCAGCCAGGCGTGGTCACCAAGCAGCTGCAGAATCTCGCCGAAGAAAACGGCTTGTATTACCCGGTGGACTTCGCGTCTTCAGGCTCCAGTAATATCGGCGGCAACATCGGCACCAACGCCGGCGGGATCAAAGTGATTCGTTACGGCATGACCCGCAACTGGGTCGCGGGCCTCAAAGTCGTCACCGGCAAGGGCGACCTTCTCGAACTGAACAAAGACCTCATCAAAAACGCCACCGGCTATGACATGCGCCAACTATTCATTGGCGCTGAAGGCACGCTCGGGTTCGTGGTCGAGGCGACCATGCGTCTGGACCGCGCGCCGAAAAACCTCACCGCGATGGTCCTCGGGACCACCGATTTCAACGCCATCATGCCGGTGCTGCACGCGTTCCAGAGCAAGCTGGACCTGACCGCATTCGAGTTCTTCTCGGACAAGGCGCTGGCCAAGGTCATGGCCCGCGGTGACGTGCCGTCCCCGTTCGAAACCGAGTGCCCGTTCTACGCACTGCTGGAATTCGAAGCGACCACCGAAGAAGTGGCCAACCACGCGCTGGAAACCTTCGAGCACTGTGTTGAGCAGGGCTGGGTGCTGGATGGCGTGATGAGCCAGAGCGAACAGCAACTGCAGAATCTGTGGAAACTGCGCGAATACATTTCTGAAACCATCTCCCACTTCACGCCGTACAAGAACGACATCTCGGTCACCGTTTCGAAGGTCCCGGCGTTTCTTGCTGAAGTGGACGCGATCGTTGGCCAGCATTACCCGGATTTCGAAATCGTATGGTTCGGCCATATCGGCGACGGCAATCTGCACCTGAACATCCTCAAACCGGAAAACCTGAGCAAGGACGAGTTCTTTGCCAAGTGCGCAACGGTGAACAAGTGGGTGTTCGAGATCGTCCAGAAGTACAACGGCTCGATCTCCGCAGAACACGGCGTCGGTATGACCAAGCGTGACTACCTGCACTACAGCCGTTCGCCGGTGGAAATCGAATACATGAAGGCCGTCAAAGCGGTGTTCGACCCGAACGGCATCATGAACCCCGGCAAAATCTTCGCGGTGTAAGCGGTTCCCCCATTACAACAAGCTTCTCAGGAGCGCTCATGAGCTATCAGCACAAGTACGTCGACGGCACCAAGGTTCACTTTCCGCTCGGTAAAGTCGTTTGCATCGGCCGCAATTACGCCGAGCACGCCAAGGAACTGGACAACCCGGTACCGACCGAGCCATTGCTGTTCATCAAACCGGGCAGCTGCGTGGTCGGTATTGAGGGGGGCTTCAGCATTCCTCAGGACCGGGGTTCGGTGCACTACGAAGCCGAGATTGTCGTGCTGATCGGCAAGCCGCTGAGCAAGAACCCGAGCCGCGAAGAAGTCCTCGACGCAATCTCCGGCTTCGCCCCGGGCCTGGACCTGACGCTGCGTGACGTGCAGTCGAAGCTGAAAGAGAAGGGCCTGCCCTGGGAAATCGCCAAGTCGTTCGACGGCGCGGCGGTCATTGCGCCGTTCGTATCCGCTGACGCCTACCCCGATCTGACCGACATCGCCATCCGCCTGACCATCAACGGCGAAGTCCGCCAGGACGGCAACAGCAGCCACATGCTCAACCCGATCGTGCCGATGATCCAGCACATGGCCTCGCAGTTCTCGCTGCAGGCCGGCGACCTGATCATGACCGGCACGCCCGCAGGCGTAGGACCGTTCACTGTTGGCGATGAGATCGTGCTGGAGCTGACTGGCCAGAGCCGTTTCGAAAGCGACGTTCGCGGATGACACAGCGTAAAAGCCGTGCGCGTTTCCGCTGGTGGTGGTTGCTCGTTGCAGCGCTGGTGATTTTGGCCGGTCTGTCTTATGCCTGGCACTGGGACGATCGCGGCCTGTTGTGGCTGCGCGAGCGCAACGTCACGCAGGCCGAGCGCGCAGCGGGCATCTGGCTGCCGGATTACAAGGTCGACATCGACGCCAAGCCGCTGGCCGGCATGGAAGAAGACGAGGCCTCGGACCTGTCCTACGACCCGGCGACCAAAACCCTGTATTCGGTGATGGGTAAAAACCCTTTCCTTTCCGAGATCACGCTGACCGGCGACGTCATTCGCAAAATCCCGCTTGTAGGCTGGGGCAACCCTGAGGGTGTAGCCGTTCTGGGCGACGGCCTGATTGCCATCGTCGATGAGCGTCAGCACCTGATGACCATCGTCCACGTCACGCCTGAAACCAAAACCCTCAACATCGCCGACTTCCCCAAGTACGACCTGGGTCCGTCGAAGGATCAGAACAAAGCCTTCGAAGGCATCGCCTGGGACCCTCGGGATCAGCAGTTCCTGTTTGGCGAAGAGCGTCCGCCGGCGTTGTACAGCTGGAAGGCCGACGGCAGCAGCGAAGTGAAGGGCGAGAAGCGCAAGCTGATCAACGACAACCTGATCGTGCGCAATCTGTCGTCCCTGTACGCGGACCAGAGGACCGGGCATTTGCTGGTGCTGTCCGCCGAGTCGCACATGCTGCTGGAACTGGACGGCAAGGGGAATCAGGTCAGCTTCATGACGCTGCTGCATGGTTTCAACGGGCTGAGCCAGACCATCCCGCGCGCCGAAGGGGTGGCGATGGACGAGAACGGCACCATTTACATGGTCAGCGAGCCCAACCTGTTTTACACCTTCAAGCGGCAGTGACGCCGGGCCGGTTTCGACTTGATGGTCTGCCCACTTTCGCTTGAGCTCTGAAAAGGTCGAACGAGATGTCACATCGCTTTCAGTTTGGCTTCAGAATACGGTGATATTAAAGCCGCCCCACTGAAGTCGAGCCCCCTGCATGCGTCGTGTGTCCCCGTTCCAGAGCGTCCTGCTCACGTTACTTGTCCTGTTGATACTGACCGCGTCCTTTTTCGTGGCGCGCGAATACCGGGTCATCGAGCGGCTCTGGTTCAACTGGTACGTGTTCTGGCAATCCAGCGACGCGCAAGCGCTGGGCCTCGACGCCTATGAGGTCGAGATTGAGGCGCGGGCCATCGACGGCCTGACGGCTAACGTCTCGGCCCTCAGCTTCGATCCGCAACGCAAGACCCTCTTTACCGTGACCAACAAAAATCCCGAGCTGGTCGAGCTGAGCCTGGAAGGGCGGATTCTCAGACGAATTCCCCTGACCGGGTTCGGAGACGCTGAAGCGGTCGAATACATCAGCCCCGGGATTTACGTCATCAGTGACGAGCACAGTCAGCGGCTGATCAAGGTTCACGTGGATGACGACACGACATTCCTCGACGCCGCCGATGCCGAGCAGTTGACCCTGGGCATGGATGCCGGCGGCAATAACGGCTTCGAAGGCCTGGCCTACGATAATCAGGGCCGCCGCCTGTTCGTCGCCAAAGAGCGGCGGCCGGTGCAGATCATCGAAGTGCGCGGCTTTCCTGACGCCGGAACCCATTCCCCGAACATCCTGGAAGTGACGTCCAGCAAGCAGCGGGATGCCGGCCTGTTCGTCCGTGACCTTTCCAGTCTGCAGTTCGATGAGCGCAGCGGGCACTTGCTGGCGCTGTCGGATGAGTCGCGGCAGATTCTCGAGCTGGACACTGAGGGCAAGCCCGTCGCTAACGTGTCACTGACCAAGGGCAGCATGGGCCTGAGCAAAAGCGTGCCCCAGGCTGAAGGCATCGCCATGGGGGAAGACGGCACGTTGTACGTGGTGAGCGAGCCGAACCTGTTTTATGTGTTCAAGAAACGCTAACCCGGCGCTGGATGTGGCGAGGTTGGGAGAGCTGCGCATCACGGGTAGGCGTGACCGAGATCCCGAGCCCACCGCTGTCCAGCAAAATCAGCCTTGCCCCGCAACAATCAGCGCTTGAGGGTTTTCACGCCTTCTTGGGTCCCCAGCAGCAGCAGATCCGCCGGGCGCGCGGCGAACAGGCCGTTGGTGACGACGCCGACGATGTTGTTGATCTGCGCTTCCGCTTCCACCGGGTTGGTGATGTTCATGTTGTGCACATCGAGGATGATGTTGCCGTTGTCGGTCAGCACGCCCTCGCGGTAGACCGGGTCGCCGCCCAGCTTCACGAGTTCTCGGGCCACGTGGCTGCGGGCCATCGGGATCACTTCAACCGGCAGGGGGAACGCGCCCAGCACCGGCACCAGCTTGCTGGCATCAGCGATACAGATGAAGGTTTTGGCCACGGCGGCCACGATCTTCTCGCGGGTCAGGGCTGCGCCGCCGCCTTTGATCAGGTTCAGGTGCTCGTCGCTTTCGTCGGCGCCGTCGACGTAAAACTCCAGGTCGCTGACCGTGTTCAGCTCATACACCGGAATGCCGTGGCCCTTGAGGCGTGCGGCCGTTGCGTCGGAGCTCGCCACCGCGCCGTCGAACGCGCCTTTGTGCAGGGCCAGTGCGTCGATGAAGCAATTGGCGGTAGAGCCGGTGCCCACGCCCACGACGCTTTTGTCGTCGAGCTTCGGAAGGATGAAATCGACGGCGGCCTGGGCAACGGCCTGTTTGAGTTGATCCTGGGTCATGCGAGGTGGGCTCCGGTTACAGGGAATAGCGATAGGTCCGAGGGCCGGCAGTATAACGACATGCCGTGGCCAAAGCCTGAGTCTTGATATGGTCGTGCGCCGGGACGAGGGGTAGACTTCCGGGTCTTGCCCCTTCGCCAGCGATTCTTCCCCGATGCTCGAGCACTACGTCAAAAAGATCCTTAACTCCCGCGTGTACGACGTTGCCGTGGAAACCCCGCTGCACGCCGCCCGCCAGCTCTCCCAACGTCTGGGCAACAACGTGCTGCTCAAGCGCGAAGACTTGCAGCCGGTGTACTCCTTCAAGATTCGCGGCGCGTACAACAAGCTGGCGCAGCTGAGCCCGGAAGAACTGGCGCGGGGCGTGGTGACGGCGTCGGCGGGCAACCATGCCCAAGGCCTGGCGCTGGCGGCGAAGACCTTGGGCGTGTCGGCCACCATCGTGATGCCGAAGACCACCCCCGAGATCAAGGTCGAAGGCGTGCGCTCCCGGGGTGGAAAGGTCGTACTGCACGGCGACTCGTTTCCCGAAGCGCTGGCGTATTCGCTGAAGCTGGTCGAGGAACACGGCTACGTCTACGTCCACCCCTACGACGACCCTGACACCATTGCCGGGCAAGGCACCGTGGCGATGGAAATCCTGCGCCAGCATCAGGGCCCGCTGGACGCGATCTTTGTCCCGGTGGGCGGCGGCGGGCTGATCGCCGGCATTGCGGCCTACGTCAAATACCTGCGCCCGGAAATCAAGGTGATCGGCGTTGAGCCGGATGACTCGAACTGCCTGCAACAGGCCATGGCCTACGGCGAGCGGGTGGTGCTGCAGCAGGTCGGGCTGTTTGCCGATGGCGTGGCGGTGGCGCAGATCGGGCAGTACACCTTCGACATCTGCAAGGATTACGTCGACGAAGTCATCACCGTCAGCACCGATGAAATCTGTGCGGCGATCAAGGACATCTACGACGACACCCGATCGATCACCGAGCCCGCCGGCGCGCTGGGCGTGGCCGGGATCAAGAAGTACGCCGAACAGTACGAAGTCGCCGGGCAGACCTTCGTTGCCATCGACTCCGGCGCCAACGTCAACTTCGACCGCCTGCGCCACGTCGCCGAGCGCGCCGAACTGGGCGAAGGCCGCGAGGCGATCATTGCCGTGACCATTCCGGAACAGGCGGGCAGCTTCAAGGCCTTCTGCGAGGCCATCGGCAAGCGTCAGATCACCGAATTCAACTACCGCTACCACACCGACCGCGAGGCGCACATCTTCGTCGGCGTGCAGACCCACCCCGACACGGATCCCCGCAAAGCCCTGATCGCGAGCCTGACGGAACAGGGTTTTCCGGTGCTGGACCTGACCGACAACGAACTGGCCAAGCTGCATTTACGGCACATGGTCGGCGGGCATTCGGAGCGGGTCAGCGATGAAGTGGTACTGCGCTTTGAATTCCCCGAGCGGCCGGGTGCGCTGTTCAACTTCCTGAACAAGCTCGGCGGGAAATGGAATATTTCGATGTTCCACTACCGCAACCACGGTGCGGCGGATGGCCGAGTGGTGGCGGGGTTAGTGGTGCCGGAGGATGAGCGGCATCTGGTGCCCCAGGCGCTGGCGGAGATCGGTTACCCGTACTGGGACGAGACCAAGAACCCGGCGTACAAGCTGTTTTTGGGGTGAGCTCCGAAGACTGACACTGCTGACTTCAGCGGTTCATGCCCGGACCTACAGGATCAACAGCGGCAGCGGCATGCAACCGGCTGCTAATCTTCAAGCACCGCCAGACACAGGGACACGAACACAATGGAACACTTCGCTGCACTGAAAATCCTGCACATCGCCAGCACGGTGCTGCTGTTCATCTGCGCGCTGGGGCTGATCGTGTGGATCGTGCGTGGCCGTCGGGCCGGCGATGCGACGGTGCAGAACCGCGCCATGCAACGGCCGTGGGCATTTGTCTGGGTGCTGATGGGCGTGTGCCTGTTAACCCTGCCGATCAGCGGCTGGTGGCTGGTCCACTACGCCGGTTGGCCGCTGGGACAGACCTGGCTGCTGGCGGCGAGCGTGCTGTATCTCTTCGGCGCCTTGAGCTGGGCCTGGCTGGCGGTGCGGGTGAACCGCCTGCGCCGGCCGGTGATCGTGGGTAATTCCCGCTTCACCCTGGCCCTGGCCATCTTCAGTGTCGTTTGCTTCGTGGCGATCGCCGGTCTGATGGGCGCCAAACCGGTTTAACCCCCGGTCATCAAAGCTGGCGGCACCGCAGCTCAACCTGCCGACAAAGAACAGTGGGAGCGAGCTTGCTCGCGAAGGCTTTTCAACCGCGCAGTGAAATCACCGGCCAGCCGCGACGGGTGGCTTCGGCGCGCAGCTTTTCATCAGGATCGACTGCGACCGGATTGGCCACCTGCTCCAGCAGTGGCAAATCGTTCATCGAATCACTGTAGAACCAGCTGTCGTCCAGGTTGAAGCCGTTTTCTTCGATCCAGCGATTCAGACGGGTGACTTTGCCTTCGCGGAAGCACGGCACGTCAGTGGTGCGCCCGGTGTAGCGACCGTCGACGACCTCGCACTCGGTTGCCAGCAACGTGTCGATACCCAGCCGGGCCACGATTGGCGCGGTCACGAAACGGTTGGTCGCCGTGATCACCACCAGCTTGTCGCCCGCGTCGCGGTGTTTGGCGATGAGGGCCATGGCCTTCAGCAGGATCAGGGGTTCGATGCAGTCGCGCATGAATTCCCGGTGCCATTCGTCGAGCTGCGCCATGTCAGTGCGCCCGAGGATTTCCAGGCTGAAATTCAGGTAGTCGGTCAGGTTTAGCGTGCCGGCCAGATAGTCCTGATAGAAAGCGTCGTTGCGTGCCTTGTACGCAGCACCGTCCAGGATGCCTCGCTCGCACAGGTAATCGCCCCAGGCGTGGTCGCTGTCGCCGCCGAGGAGGGTGTTGTCGAGGTCGAAGAGGGCCAGACGCATGGGCTTTACTCGCTGAAATATCAGAAAAAAGAGCACAAGAATACGAGGTTTCCCCGAGAGATCGCATCTATTAATGCAGTTGTCACGATAAGCTGTCGCAGCCTCGTTGCTGCCTTCACGATCTTTGTGGAACAATGCGGCGACATGCGTTTGCGAGGTTGTAGCCGTGATCGACCCCGATGGTTTTCGCCCTAATGTCGGGATAATTCTGACAAATGATGCTGGCCAGGTCTTATGGGCTCGGCGCATCAATCAAGACGCCTGGCAGTTTCCGCAGGGGGGTATCAACCCTCAGGAGACCCCGGAAGACGCGCTTTACCGTGAATTGAATGAAGAAGTCGGGCTGGAACGGCATGATGTTGAAATTCTTGCCTGCACCCGGGGTTGGTTGCGCTATCGTCTGCCGCAACGTTTGGTCCGTACCCACAGCCAGCCGCTGTGCATCGGCCAGAAGCAAAAATGGTTTCTCCTGCGCCTGATCTCCAACGAGCAGCGGGTGCGGATGGATTTGACCGGCAAACCGGAGTTCGATGGCTGGCGTTGGGTCAGTTATTGGTACCCGCTGGGCCAGGTGGTGACATTCAAGCGCGAGGTATATCGCCGCGCACTCAAAGAGCTTGCCCCGCGCCTGTTGGCGCGCGACTGACACGGAGTTCGACCCCGAGCCATGCTCAATACGCTGCGCAAGATCGTCCAGGAAGTTAACTCCGCCAAGGATCTCAAGGCGGCGTTGGGCATTATTGTATTGCGCGTAAAAGAGGCCATGAGCAGCCAGGTCTGCTCGGTCTATCTGCTCGATCCTGAAGCGAACCGCTTCGTGCTGATGGCCACCGAAGGCCTGAACAAGCGCTCGATCGGCAAGGTGAGCATGGCCCCGAACGAGGGCCTCGTGGGTCTGGTGGGTACGCGTGAAGAACCGCTCAACCTCGAAAACGCCGCCGATCACCCTCGTTATCGCTACTTTGCCGAAACCGGCGAAGAACGCTACGCCTCGTTTCTCGGTGCGCCGATCATCCACCACCGCAGGGTAGTGGGCGTCCTGGTCATCCAGCAAAAGGAGCGACGTCAGTTCGACGAGGGCGAAGAAGCCTTCCTTGTGACGATGAGCGCGCAGCTCGCAGGCGTTATCGCCCACGCAGAAGCCACCGGCTCCATTCGCGGGCTGGGTCGGCAGGGCAAGGGCATCCAGGAAGCCCGATTCGTCGGCGTGCCAGGTTCGCCGGGAGCCGCCGTCGGTACCGCGCTGGTCATGCTGCCGCCGGCCGACCTTGAAGTCGTGCCGGACAAAACCGTCACAGATATCACTGCGGAACTAAAACTGTTCCAGACCGCCCTTGAAGGGGTGCGCAATGACATGCGCACCCTTTCGGCGAAGTTGGCCACACAATTGCGCCCAGAAGAGCGCGCGTTGTTTGATGTGTACCTGATGATGCTCGACGATGCGTCGCTGGGCAGCGAAGTCACCAACGTCATCAAGACCGGCCAGTGGGCCCAGGGCGCGTTGCGTTCGGTGGTCAACGAGCACGTCAAACGCTTCGAGCTGATGGACGACGCCTACCTGCGTGAGCGTGCATCGGACGTCAAAGACCTCGGTCGCCGCCTGCTCGCCTACCTTCAGGAAGCGCGCCAGCAAACACTGGTCTACCCCGACAACACCATCCTGGTCAGCGAAGAGCTGTCGCCCGCCATGCTCGGCGAGGTGCCGGAAGGCAAGTTGGTAGGCCTGATTTCGGTACTCGGCTCGGGTAACTCCCACGTCGCCATTCTGGCCCGGGCCATGGGGATCCCCACGGTCATGGGCGTTGTGGACCTGCCGTACTCGAAAGTCGACGGCATCCAGCTGATCGTCGACGGCTACCACGGGGAGGTCTTCACCAACCCGTCAGAGATTTTGATCAAACAGTATTCCGTCGTCGTCGAAGAGGAGCGCCAGCTCTCTCAAGGCCTCGACGCGCTGCGTGAATTGCCCTGCGTAACCCTCGACGGCCACCGTATGCCGCTGTGGGTCAACACCGGTCTGCTGGCAGACGTTGCTCGCGCGCAACAGCGAGGGGCCGAAGGCGTCGGCCTGTACCGCACCGAAGTCCCGTTCATGATTCAGCAGCGGTTCCCCAGCGAAAAGGAACAGCTCGCCATCTACCGTGAGCAATTGGCGGCGTTTCACCCGTTACCGGTGACGATGCGAACGCTGGACATCGGCGGCGACAAGTCGCTGTCGTACTTTCCGATCAAGGAAGACAACCCGTTCCTCGGCTGGCGCGGCATTCGCGTCACGCTGGACCACCCGGAAATCTTCCTGGTGCAGACCCGCGCCATGCTCAAGGCCAGCGAGGGCTTGAACAACCTGCGGATTCTGCTGCCGATGATCTCCGGCACCCACGAGACCGAAGAAGCGCTGCACCTGATCCACCGGGCATGGGGCGAAGTGCGCGATGAAGGCACCGACGTGCCGATGCCGCCAGTGGGCGTGATGATTGAAGTGCCGGCAGCGGTCTATCAGACCCGTGAGCTGGCGCGTCAGGTGGATTTCCTGTCTGTCGGCTCCAACGACCTGACCCAGTATTTGCTGGCGGTCGACCGTAACAACCCGCGGGTGGCGGATTTGTACGACTACCTGCACCCGGCGGTGCTCCAGGCCCTGCAGAGCGTGGTGCGCGATGCCCACGCCGAAGGCAAGCCGGTGAGCATCTGCGGCGAAATGGCCGGTGATCCTGCGGCGGCGGTGCTGCTGATGGCGATGGGCTTCGACAGCCTGTCGATGAACGCCACCAACTTGCCGAAAGTGAAGTGGATGCTGCGTCAGATCAACCTGAGCATGGCCAAGGACCTGTTGGCCCAACTGATGAAGAACGATAACCCGCAAGTCATCAGCAGCTCGCTGCAGCTGGCGCTGAGGAATCTGGGCCTGTCGCGGATGATCAATCCGGGGTCTGTGAAGGGGCACTAAGGGCTGGCGCTGCGCTGCTCTTAGTGGGACCGGCTTCAGCCGGGAAGAGGTGGAGTCAAATCTGCAGGTCCACCTCACCCAATCTCCCGCCATACGGCCCAAAGCTACGCTCGATCAGCCGCCGGCTGCCATCCGCATTCACCCGCAACACCGTGCTCGCCCGCGTGCCGTAATTGGGGCTGGTGATGAACACGCTCGACAGCAATTTCTCCGTCGCAAGCCCAACGCCGGTGCTTGGCAGTTCAGCGTCCGGCGCAGGCGCGTGATCGCTGAGAAAGCCAAATAACGCGTCGGGATCAGGATTGTTCAGCTGTTCGAACAGGGCGGCTTTGGCTTTCACCAGCTTAGGCCACGGCGTGTCGAGCCCGGCGTTGGACACACCGTAAACGCCTGCTTCCAAGCAGCGGGGTGTCGAATCGTTGCCGTTGAGGAAGTGCAACTGCTGACGATCACCCACCAGCAGATTGAACCCGCCGTATTCCGTTGATCTCGCTGCGATCTCACTCAGGTACTCATCTATGGACACATCGCTGGTCAAAAAACGAGCAACCAATTCGCCCCGCGAACGACGGCCAGGCGGCTTGCCCGGCTCGCGGATGTTGGTAAGCGCTGCGAATCGTCCGCCAGCGTTGATACCCAGCCACGTTCCACCCGCTTCTAGATCGCGCCCGGCATACACCTGCGGCGCGTCTTCCCACTGGGCCAGCGGCAGAGTAGGACGGGCGTAGAACTCGTCACGATTGGCCGCCAGAATCAGCGGCTGAGCGTGCGTCGGCCGCCAGGCGAAGACGATAAGGCACATGGATGACTCCTTTTTGCGCCACTTTACCCACCCCGCACGCCGACATCCATCGCACGCTGCTAGAGCGGATCGGCGCGGTCCGGTAACATGCCGCACTGTTTTTGAGAGATGTCCGTGCTAGTGAGAGCGGCATCGTCGGCGTGCGAGGCTTTCATCGCGGTCGCTCTTACACCAGATTTCATCATTATTGGGTGGCACGACCTGCTGCCGCCGCCGCATAGTTCTGCTTCGTCGCTCAATGAGCGCTTCTATTTCAAGGAGTCGCAATGCTGCCTTACCCGCAGATTGACCCGGTAGCCGTGGCCATCGGTCCGCTGCAAATCCATTGGTACGGCCTGATGTATCTGGTCGGTATCGGCAGTGCCTGGTACCTGGCATCCCGTCGCTTGAATCGCTTTGACCCGACGTGGACCAAAGAAAAGCTCTCGGACATGATTTTCTGGGTCGCCATGGGCGTCATCGTCGGTGGACGGCTGGGCTACGTGCTGTTCTACGATCTGCCCAACTACATCGCCAACCCGCTGCTGATCTTTGAAGTGTGGAAGGGCGGCATGGCGTTCCACGGCGGCTTCATCGGCGTGATGATCGCGACGTACTGGTTCGGCAAGCGCAACGGCAAGTCGTTCTTCCAGCTCATGGACTTCATCGCGCCCATGGTGCCGATTGGTCTGGGCGCCGGGCGCATCGGCAACTTCATCAACGCCGAACTGTGGGGCAAGCCGACTGATCTGCCCTGGGCCATGGTGTTCCCCACCGACCCTGCGCAGCTGCCGCGCCACCCATCACAGCTCTACCAGTTCGCGCTGGAAGGCGTGGCACTGTTCGTCATTCTCTATTTCTTCTCCCGCAAGCCGCGTCCGACCATGGCTGTTTCCGGGATGTTCGCGCTGTTCTACGGCATCTTCCGCTTCGTGGTGGAGTTCGTCCGCGTGCCGGATGCCCAGCTCGGTTATCTGGCCTGGGGCTGGGTCACCATGGGGCAGATCCTCAGCCTGCCGATGATCATCGGCGGCCTGGTGCTGATCTGGCTTGCTTACCACCGCGCGCCCGCTGCCAACAACGCTGCGGTGTGACGCGCCGGGTACATCTGCTGAACGCCGGACCTTATGGGTTCGGCGGATTCACCGAAACAGAGGGCCTCTGGTCATGAAGCAATACCTTGAACTGCTGCAGGACGTCATCAACAACGGCACCCGCAAGGGCGACCGCACCGGGACCGGCACCACGGCCGTGTTCGGTCGGCAGATTCGCCACAACCTGGCCGATGGCTTCCCGCTGCTGACCACCAAAAAGCTGCACTTCAAAAGCATCGCCAACGAGCTGATCTGGATGCTCAGCGGCAACACCAACACCAAATGGCTCAACGAAAACGGCGTGACCATCTGGGACGAGTGGGCCACTGAAGACGGCGATCTGGGCCCGGTGTACGGCGCGCAGTGGACCGGCTGGCCAACCAAGGATGGCGGCAAGATCAACCAGATCGACTACATGGTCGACTGCCTGAAGAACAACCCAAACAGCCGCCGCATCCTGTTCCACGGCTGGAATACCGAATACCTGCCAGACGAGAAGCTGTCGCCGCAGGAGAACGTCAAGGCCGGGCGCCAAGCGCTTGCGGTGTGCCATTTGCTGTACCAGGCCTTCGTGGCCGACGGCAAGCTGTCGATGCAGTTGTACATCCGCAGTTCCGACGTCTTCCTCGGCCTGCCGTACAACATCGCCGCGCTGGCGCTGCTGACCCATATGCTGGCTCAGCAATGCGACCTGATCCCCCACGAGATCATCGTCAGCCTGGGCGACACTCACGCTTACTCCAACCACGAGGAGCAGATCGCGACGCAGCTCACCCGCACCCCGCGACAGCTGCCGCAGCTGAGCATCAAGCGTCGCCCTGAAAGCATCTATGACTATCGATTCGAAGATTTCGAGATCGTGGGTTATAACGCGGATCCGAGCATCAAGGCGCCAGTGGCTGTTTAAGCGCTGATCCGAAGCCATTCGCTGGACCTGCAGGAGCGCGCTTGCCCGCGATTGCGATTTGCCTGCGCCTCGACATTGCCTGACACACTGCGTTCGCGGGCAAGCGCGCTCCTACGCCCATCCTGACAGTGGGACCGGCTTTAGCCGGGAAGGCGTCGTATGCCACACCGCGAAAGTGACGGTGTGCAGACTGGCCTCTTCCCGGCTAAAGCCGGTCCTACTAAAGCATTCGCGTGCATTCAATAGGACTGGCTGGAACGCCGACTTGTAGGACCGGCTTTAGCCGGGAATGCGTCAGGTGCCTCACCGCAAAAGTGATGGTGCTCAGACGGGCCTCTTCCCGGCTAAAGCCGGTCCTACTAAATCATTCGCGTGCATTCAATGGTCTGGTTGGCGCCCTGACTTGTGGGACCGCGTATCCATCGTAGGACCGGCTTTAGCCGGGAAGGCGTCGTATGCCATACCACAAGCCGTTCAATGCCCGTGGCTGCGCCCTACGTGAGAGTGTTCGACATCGGCAGCCACGACACTCCCGCTGATTTCCAGTCGATCCAGAATCCCGCAGTGATCCGGCGCGCCTTCGCTGCAGCGTTGGCGCAGGTCAACCAGTTGCTCCTGCAGCGCTTGCAGGCTCGCGACGCGGGCGTTCACGTGCTGGATGTGTTCGTCGATCAGCGCGTTGACGTTCTCGCACTGGTCCCGCGGACTGTCGCGCAGCGCCAGCAGGCTGCGGATCTCGTCGAGCGTCATGTCCAGGCTGCGGCAGTTGCGGATGAAGGTCAGGCGCTCGACGTGCTCTTGGGTGTACAGCCGATAGTTGCCCTCGCTGCGTGCAGGCTCACTGAGCAGTCCTTCGCGCTCGTAATAGCGGATGGTTTCCACCGGGCAGTCCGTCATTTTCGCCAGTTCGCCGATTTTAAATGAAGGATTCATGCGCAAGACCTCAATAGGACGCTTGACCCTATAGTGGCTACAGGGTGTTCACTTGGCAACACGCACATTTAGAGACTCAATCCATGAGTGACTCTGTACACAAATCTTCCTCGCACAAACCCGCTCACGACGCGCCCCAACATGCCGAGCACGAGCACGAGCACGAGCACGAGCACGAGCACGCTGCCCATGATCATTCCGGCCATGACCACGCCGATCACGATCACGCCGGTCATGACCACGGCCATGCCAAACTCACGCCCGTGCACAAACACGACCACGCTGCCCACGCGTGCTGCTCCCATGACAGCGCACCGTCCGTCGTGACCATCGATGGCGCATCAGACGCTGAAGGTCAGCTCAGCAGCTTCCGCATCGAAGCCATG
The DNA here is from genome assembly GCF_014841665.1 of Pseudomonas sp. CFBP 8772. NCBI lineage: Bacteria > Pseudomonadati > Pseudomonadota > Gammaproteobacteria > Pseudomonadales > Pseudomonadaceae > Pseudomonas > Pseudomonas sp. CFBP 8772. The sequence continues at coordinate 541,462 of NZ_JACYUI010000002.1, forward strand.
GACTGCCCCACCGAGCAGACGCTTATCCAGAACAAGCTCGGCAAGATGAAGGGTATTCAGAAGCTTGAATTCAATCTGATCAACCGGGTGCTGGGCGTGTGGCATGAGCTGCCGTCTACCGATCCCATCCGCGACGCCATTGGCGCGCTGGGCATGCAGGCGGACTTGATCGAGGAAGGCGCCGACAAGGAAACCGCGTCGCTGCCGCCCGCCAACAAACCGTGGTGGCCGCTGGCGTTGTCGGGTGTCGCTGCGTTGACGGCGGAAGTCATCCATTTCACCAACGCCGCACCCACCTGGGTGGTCGCCATCGTCGCGCTGATCGCCATTTTCAGCGGCGGCCTGACCACCTACAAAAAGGGCTGGATCGCCCTGAAAAACTTCAACCTGAATATAAACGCGCTGATGAGCATTGCCGTTACCGGTGCAGTGCTGATCGGGCAATGGCCGGAAGCGGCGATGGTGATGTTTCTGTTCACCGTCGCCGAGCTGATTGAAGCCAAGTCGCTGGACCGTGCCCGCAACGCAATCGGCGGCCTGATGCAGCTGACGCCGGAAACCGCCACCGTGCAGCAGAACGGCGAGTGGCTTGAGCTTGAGGTCAAGGATATTGCGTTGGGCAGCGTCGTCCGGGTCAAGCCGGGCGAGCGCATCGGGCTGGACGGTGAAGTGGTTGCCGGCCAGTCGAGTATCGATCAGGCGCCGATCACCGGTGAAAGCCTGCCGGTCGAGAAAACCGTGGGCGACAAGGTCTTTGCCGGCACCATCAATCAGGACGGTTCGCTGGAATACAAAGTGACCGCCGCCGCCAGCAACTCGACGTTGGCGCGGATCATCCATGCTGTCGAGGCGGCCCAGGGTGCGCGTGCGCCGACTCAGCGTTTCGTTGACAGCTTTTCCAAAATCTACACGCCCGCCGTGTTCGCGCTGGCGCTGGCGATTGCGATCATCCCGCCGGTGTTCATGGGGGCGGTGTGGTTTGACTGGATCTACCGCGCGCTCGTGTTGCTGGTGGTCGCGTGCCCGTGTGCGCTGGTGATTTCCACGCCAGTGACGATCGTCAGTGGTCTGGCGGCAGCGGCGCGCAAAGGCATTCTGATCAAGGGCGGCGTGTACCTGGAGATGGGGCACAAGCTCGATTACCTGGCCCTCGACAAGACCGGCACCATCACCCACGGCAAGCCGGTGCAGACCAATTACGTGTTGCTCGATGCGTCACTGGGCGAGCAGGCGCTGGCGATCTCGGCGAGTCTGGCCGGTCGCTCGGATCACCCGGTGTCTCAGGCTATCGCCAAGGCCGCGCAGGAAGGCGCTCGGTTGCCGGTGGAGGCGTTCGAAGCCCTTGCGGGGCTTGGCGTGAAGGGCGAAGTGCAAGGGCGTTTGTACCATTTGGGCAACCACCGTCTGGTGCATGACGCCGGGTATTGCTCGCCGGAGCTGGAAGCGCAACTTGAAGCGCTGGAAAGCCAGGGAAAAACCGTGGTGCTGCTGTTCGATGCCTCCGGCCCGTTGGCGTTGTTTGCGGTGGCCGACACGGTCAAGGACAGCAGTCGCGAGGCCATTGAGCAGCTGCATGCGCTGGGCGTGAAGACGATGATGCTGACGGGTGACAACCCGCACACGGCCAAGGCCATCGCCGCTCAGGTGGGCATCGATCAGGCCCAGGGCAATCTGATGCCGACCGACAAGCTGCAAGCCATCGAAGCCCTGTACGCGCAGAACCATCGCGTGGGCATGGTCGGCGACGGCATCAACGATGCGCCGGCGCTGGCCCGGGCGGAGATCGGTTTCGCCATGGCGGCGGCTGGCACGGACACCGCCATCGAAACCGCCGACGTGGCGCTGATGGACGATGACCTGCGCAAGATCCCGAGCTTCATTCGCCTGTCGCGGGACACGGCGGCGGTGCTCAAGCAGAACATCGCGCTGGCGTTGGTGATCAAGCTGATCTTTCTGGCAGTGACCTTCGCCGGCATGGCGACCATGTGGATGGCGGTGTTCGCTGACATGGGCGTGAGTCTGTTGGTGGTGGCCAACGGGTTGCGGTTGTTGAAGAAGTAACACTCACCATCAGGAGACTGATGGTGCTCAGTCAGGCCTCTTCCCGGCTAAAGCCGGTCCCACTAACGCCGCGTGCGCATCCAGTGATGATCGTGCCCGCGCTCTGCGTGGGCACGCGGGTGGCGGACGCTCCGCGTCCTTTGACGCGGAGCGTCCGGGGGATTGGTTCCCACGCAGAGCGTGGGAACCATCAAGAAAATCATCAACCCGGGGCTACTTCCCGTACTTCTCCCGCCCCCAGGCGATCATTTCTTCCAGCAAGCCTTTCAACACCGCCTGCGTTGGCTCGGCCAGATCCGGGCGGTAGTGGAAGGGCACGAACTCGTCCATGTAGGTGCTCTGCGCCAGTTCCAGTTGCACCGCGTGGATATGGTTGGCCGGATCGCCGTAGTGGCGGGTGATATGGCCGCCCTTGAAGCGCCCATTCAGCACATGGCTGTAAAGCTTCGCGGCAGCGCATGCGGTGTCCAGACGCTGGGCCAGCGCTTCATCACAGCTCGCGCCGTTGAACGTGCCCAGGTTGAAGTCGGGCAGTCGACCATCGAACAAGTGCGGGATGTGCCCACGAATGGAATGCGCATCGAACAGCAGTGCGTAGCCGAACTCGGCGCGCAGGCGTTCGAGCTCGCTGCGCAGCGTGTCGTGATACGGCGTCCAGATCTTCTCCAGATAGCTCGCGCGTTCCTCCTTGCTCGGCGCCAAACCCTCCCTGAACAGCGGATCCCCCTCGAACAGCGTCGAGGGGAACAACCCGGTGGTCGCGCCGGCGTACAGCGGCGTATCGTCGGACGGGCGATTGAGGTCGATGACGAAGCGCGAATATTCCGCCGACAGCACGCTGGCCCCCAGATCAGACGCAAAGTCGTACAGGCGCGGAATATGCCAGTCGGTGTCCGGCAGGCTCACGGCCTCATCCACCAGACCGTCACGCACAACGGGCGTCAGGTGCAGCCCCGGGTGCGGCATGCTGATCAGCAGCGGTACGCGACCGCGAGTGAAACTCAGAACCTTGTCCACAGTATTCCCCTGATTAGAGAGTGCGTTCCACGCCATGACGCACGACGCGTTTGTCCAGATCGCCGCCCAGCCAGTAGGCGAGGTCGGCAGGCCGTTCGATGTGCCAGGCGACGAAATCCGCCGTCTTGCCCACCTCCAGCGAACCATGGGTCCCCGCCATGCCCAGCGCTTGAGCGGCGTGGATGGTTGCGCCGGCCAGGGCTTCTTCCGGCGTCATACGGAACAGCGTGCAGGCCATGTTCAGCATCAGCCGCAGCGACAGGCCCGGCGACGTGCCCGGGTTGAGGTCGGTGGAAATGGCGATCTTCACCCCGTGTTTGCGCAGGGCATCCATTGGCGGCAACTGAGTTTCGCGCAAGAAGTAGAACGCACCCGGCAGCAAGACGGCGACCGTGCCTGAGGCTGCCATCGCAATGGCGTCTTCTTCGGTCATGAATTCCAGATGGTCAGCCGACAGCGCCTGATAACGCGCCGCCAGACTCGAGCCATGCAGCGAGGACAACTGCTCGGCATGCAGCTTGACCGGCAGGCCCAATTGGCCCGCGGTGATGAACACCTGTTCGACCTGTGCCGGCGAGAAGGCGAGGTATTCGCAGAACGCATCGACGGCATCCACCAGATTTTCCGCCGCCAGCGCCGGCAGCATCTCGCTGCAGATGTGGGCGATGTAGTCATCGGCGCGGTCTTTGTATTCGGGGGGCAGGGCATGGGCGGCGAGGCAGGTGCTGCGCACGGTGACCGGCAGGTTTTCGCCCAGTTGGCGAATGACCCGCAGGATTTTGCGTTCGCTGGCGAGGTCCAGGCCGTAGCCGGATTTCATCTCGATCGTGGTCACGCCATCCCTGAGCAGATGAAGCAGACGACGTTCGGCGCTGGCGTAGAGTTCTTCTTCACTGGCGGCCCGGGTAGCGCGCACGGTGCTGGCGATGCCGCCACCCGCTGCGGCGATCTCGGCGTAGCTGACGCCCTGCAAACGCTGCTCGAATTCACCGCTGCGGTTACCGCCGAACACGGTGTGGGTATGGCAGTCGATCAGGCCCGGCGTCACCCATGCGCCGTTCAGGTCGACGCGCTTGACGTCGCCCTGATCCGGCAGTTCGTGGAGAGGACCGATCCAGACGATCTGTGCTGCATCGGTCACGATGGCGGCGTCCTCGATGATCGAGTACGTGCCGTTCGCCATGGTTGCTGCGTGACAGTGGTGCCAGAGCGTTTTCATCAGTACCTCCAGAGAACAAATAGATCCTGCCTCAGACACGGACCGCAGGAGCCGGCTTGCTGGCGAACCGGCTGCGTCATTCAAAGCAACCTGTCCTGATTCAACACGTTCGCCTGCAAGCCGGCGCCTACACGTTTTGCCTCAGCTGTTTGATGTGGCCTTGATCAGGTTTTGCTTCGGCTTCACCCAGATCCAGTACGCAACCACCAGCAACCCGATCCACACCGCCCCCACCACCAGCGCGGCCTGGCTGTCCGGGAAATAACCCAGCACGCCAAACACAAACACCATGAACAAGGTGGCAACAATCGGCGCCACGGGCCAGAACGGCACCGGGAATTTCAGCTGGGCGACTTCTTCTGCGCTCATGGAGCGGCGCATGGCGATCTGCGTGACCAGAATCATCAGCCACACCCAGACCGTCGCGAAGGTCGCAATCGAGGCGATCAGCAGGAACACGTTTTCGGGAATCAGGTAATTCAGCACGACGCCGCAGAGCAGCGCGACGCCCATCACCAGCACCGTCATCCACGGCACGCCCTGAGCAGACAGCTGAGCAAAACCCTTGGGCGCCTGACCCTGTATGGCCAAACCGTACATCATGCGTCCGGCACCGAAGATGTCGCTGTTGATCGCCGAGACGGCTGCAGTGATGACCACGATGTTGAGGACGGTGGCGGCGGAGGAAATCCCCAGGTGATCGAAGATCTGGACGAACGGGCTGCCCTGGCTGCCGATCTGCTGCCACGGGTACAGCGACATCAGGACGAACAGCGTGAGCACGTAAAACAACAGAATCCGCAGCGGCACCGCGTTGATCGCGCGGGGAATCACCCGCTCCGGGTTACGTGCTTCACCGGCAGTGATGCCGATGATTTCGATGCCGCCGAAGGCAAACATGACGACCGCCAGCGAGGCCACGAGGCCGCTGATGCCGTTGGGCATGAAGCCGCCGTAGGCCCACAGATTGCTCACGCTGCTGACGCCGCCGCCCGACACCGAACCGATGCCGAACAGCATGATGCCGAAGCCCGCGAGGATCATCGCGATGATCGCGCCGACCTTGAGCAGCGACAGCCAGAACTCGGTTTCACCGAAGACTTTGACGCTGCACAGGTTAAGCGCGCCGATCAGAAAGACGATGCCGAGCACCCAGATCCAGCGGGGGACCTCGGGAAACCAGAAGCCCATGTAGATGCCGAACGCGGTGACATCGGCCAGACAGACGATGACCATCTCGAACGCGTAGGTCCAGCCAAGGACAAACCCGGCGAGGGGGCCCAGGTACGTGGTGGCGTACTCGCCGAACGAGCCGGACACCGGGTTGCGCACGGCCATCTCGCCGAGGGCGCGCATGACCATGTAAACGGCAGCGCCGGCGATGATGTACACCAGCAGCACGGCGGGGCCAGCCAGCTTGATCGCCGACGCGGAACCGTAGAACAACCCGGTGCCAATGGCCGAGCCCAGCGCCATGAAGCGTATGTGACGCGCGCTGAGCCCGCGTTTAAGATCTGTAGCGTTTTGCGATGTCATTTCACACGTTCCTAGTCTTACTTTTTGCTGCGAAATGAGCGGTTGCAGGGGGGCGATCCCCCCACACTCATTTCAACGACAGGCCATCCTGGCCTGTCCCGATCAAAAACTCGGCAGCAGGTCAGCAGAAACCAGGTCGCTCAGGCAGTTGGAAGCCAGCAGCTCGATGGCGGCCTCGATATCAGGGGCGAAGAAGCGGTCCTTCTCATAGAACGGGACTTTGCCACGCAGCGTGGTGCGGGCGATTTCCAGTTTTTCAGAGGTCTTCAGACCGTTGCGCAAGTCCAGACCCTGACACGCAGCCAGCCATTCTACAGCCAGCACGCCGCGAGTGTTCTCCGCCATTTCCCATAACCGCTTGCCGGCCGCAGGCGCCATCGACACGTGGTCTTCCTGGTTGGCAGACGTGGGCAGGCTGTCGACGCTGTGCGGGTGGGACAGTGCCTTGTTTTCACTCGCCAGCGCTGCAGCCGTGACCTGGGCAATCATGAAACCTGAGTTCACGCCGCCGTTGGCCACCAGGAACGGCGGCAGCTGCGACATGTGCTTGTCCATCATCAGCGAGATGCGGCGTTCGCTCAGTGAGCCGATTTCAGCGATGGCCAGGGCAATGTTGTCGGCCGCCATGGCAACCGGTTCGGCGTGGAAGTTACCGCCGGAAATGACTTCGCCTTCGGCTGCGAAGACTAGCGGGTTGTCCGACACTGCGTTGGATTCGATCGCCAGCACTTCGGCGGCCTGACGCAGTTGGGTCAGGCAAGCGCCCATGACTTGGGGCTGGCAGCGCAGGGAGTAGGGGTCCTGAACCTTGTCGCAGTCGCGATGGGAGTCGGAGACCTGACTCCCCTCGCCGAGCAGCTCGCGATAGGCCGCAGCCGAATCGATCTGGCCGCGCTGACCGCGAGCCGCATGAATGCGTGCGTCGAACGGCGCGCGGGAGCCGAGCACGGCTTCAACGGTCAGCGCTCCGCAGCTCAGGGCACCGGCGAACAGGTCTTCGGCTTCGAACAGGCCGCGCAGCGCGTACGCCGTCGACACTTGGGTGCCGTTGAGCAGCGCCAGGCCTTCTTTGGCCGCCAGCGTCAGCGGCGTGAGCCCGGCAATCGCCAGAGCTTCCACGGCGTTCAGCCATTCGCCCTTGTGGCGTGCCTTGCCTTCGCCCAGCAGCACCAGCGACATGTGCGCCAATGGCGCGAGGTCGCCGGACGCGCCCACCGAACCCTTGAGCGGGATGTGCGGATAAACCTCGGCGTTGATCAGGGCGATCAGTGCGTCGATGACCTGACGGCGAATCCCGGAAAAGCCCCGGCTCAGGCTGTTGACCTTGAGCACCATGATCAGGCGCACCAGCTCATCGCTGATCGGCCCGCCAACGCCGGCGGCGTGGGACAGCACCAGCGAGCGCTGCAGATTTTCGAGGTCGGCGCTGGCGATGCGCGTCGAGGCCAGCAGGCCGAAACCGGTGTTGATGCCGTAGGCGGTGCGGTTTTCGGCGAGGATCTGCTCGACGCAGGCCACGCTGTCTTCGATCTGCCGATGGGCGCTGGCGTCGAGGGTCAGCGTGACGGGTCGCTGATAAATCGCGCGCAGCTGGGCGAGGCTCAACTGGCCAGGGATCAGATTCAGCGGGGTCGCCTGTTGGGTGTCGGTCACGATGCTGCTACTCCTGAATGGGTATCGGTCGTCTGCGCTGAACCGGCTCCTGCCTGTCCCGCGCGGGAGGCGCTTGCGCTGCGACCGTTGTTGTCGGTGTCGGGACTAGCGTCTGCCGCGTAGTCGCGGCAGCGCTGGAATACGGTTTCCAATGACTCTTCGTTCCTCAGCAGCGTCACGCTGCTGGCAATGTCCGGGGCCAGCCAGCGGTCTTCGTCGTAGGCCGGCACGCGTTCGCGCAGCAAACGCCAAGCCGCCTCGGTGCCGACGCCAAAGCGCGGGCCCTTGAAAAACTCGAACGCCTGGGCGGCCAGCAAATACTCGATGGCGAGGATCTGCGTCACGTTCTCCAGCACCTTGTGCAGCTTCAAGGCGGCGCTGGTGCCCATGCTCAGATGATCCTCCTGCAGGCCGGACGTCACGTAGTTATCGATGACCGCCGGTTGTGCCAGCTGGCGGTTTTCCGCGCACAGCGAGGCGGCGACGTATTGGGTGATCATCATCCCGGAATTGACCCCCGGCTGGCTGACCAGAAACGCCGGAAGCCCGCTGACTGTCGGGTTGATCAGCCGGTCCAGCCGTCGCTCGGCAATCGAGCCCAGTTCGGCCATGGCAATCGCCAACAGATCAGCGGCCATCGCCACGGACTGGCCGTGGGGGTTGGCCTGGGAAACCACCCGATACGCTTCCGGTGTGCCCAGCAGCAGCGGGTTGTCGGTGGCGGAATTCAGCTCGATCTCGATCTGCCGCGTCGCGTGGGCCAACTGGTCGCGGGTGGCGCCGTGGACCTGGGGGATAGAGCGGATGCTCAAGGCGTCCTGGGTGCGGATGCCCTGACTGTTGGCGAGCACCTCGCTGCCGGCGAGCAGACCGCGCAGGTTTTTGCCGACCTGTTGCATGCCGGGGTGCGGCTTGAGGGCGATGATGGTTTCGTCGAAGGCGTCGAGTTGCCCACGCAGGCCTTCGAAGGTCATGGCGCTGATGACATCGGCCCACTGCATCAGGCGATTCACGTCGGCAATCGCCAGGCAACTGAGGCCGGTCATGCACGGCGTGCCGTTGACCAGACACAGACCGTCCTTCGCACCCAGTTCCACCGGCGACAGGCCTTCTTCGCTGAGCGCCTGCAACGCCGACATCACTTGCCCGCGATAACTGACCTGACCCACGCCGAGCAGGGCAACGCCGATGTGCGCCATATGAGTGAGGTAACCCACCGACCCCTGGGACGGCACTTGCGGGGTGATGTGTCGATTGAGCAAGGCGAGCAAGGCCTCGACCACTTGGCGGTGAATCCCGGACTTGCCCTGGCTGTAATTGATGATCGCGGCGCAGGTGATCGCGCGGGTCTGCTCGTCTGGCAACGCCGGGCCGACGCCGCAGGCATGGCTGAGCAGCGTGTTGCGCGACAGCCGGCCGAGTTGCTCTCCCGCCAGCGACACATTGCACAGCGCGCCGAGGCCGGTGTTCACGCCATAGGCGCGCTCGCCGCTGGCAACGATGCGCTGCACGATCGCCTGGGCATTGTCGATCCGCGCCCACGCGCCTTCGGACAACGACAGCGTTGCGCCATGGCGGGCAACGGCGGTCACGTCCCGCCAACTGAGCGGGCCTTCGCCAATGATGATCTGTTCTGCTCGCGACATGACCGCAGCGTCCTTAGAGAGTCGCCACGCGCCGCTGCACGAAGCGATCGACGTAATCGTCGGCAGGCGAGTAGAGGATTTCTTTCGGTGTCCCGACCTGGATCAGCTGTCCGTCCTTGAGAATCGCGATGCGGTTGCCGATGCGCACGGCTTCGTCGAGGTCGTGGGTGATGAAAACGATGGTTTTCTTCAGGTTCGATTGCAGCTCCAGTAACTGATCCTGCATCTCGGCGCGGATCAGCGGATCGAGTGCGCTGAACGCTTCGTCCATCAGGATAATGTCGGTGTCGGCCGCCAGCGCCCGTGCCAGGCCGACACGCTGACGCATGCCGCCGGAGAGCTGATGGGGGTACTTTTTCTCGTAGCCCTTCAGGCCCACCGTGGTGATCCAGTGCTGCGCGCGTTCGGCGCATTGCGTTTTGCTCTCGCCACGAATGGTCAGGCCGTAGGCGACGTTGTCGATCACGGTCTTGTGCGGCAGCAGGCCGAAGCTCTGGAACACCATGCTGATCTTGTGTCGACGGAAGTTGCGCAGCGCTTCCATGTCGTAGGTCAGGATGTTTTCGCCATCGACCAGAATCTCGCCGCTGGTGGGGTCGATCAGGCGGTTGAAGTGGCGCACCAGGGTCGATTTGCCGGAGCCCGACAGGCCCATGATCACGAAAATCTCGCCGCTGGAGATAGACAGCGACAGGTCGTTCACGCCGACCACACAGCCTGTCTGCGCCAGGACCTGATCCTTGCTCTGGTTGTTCTGAACCATCGCCAGGGCATCCTTGGCGCGGTTGCCGAAGATCTTGTAGACGTTCTTGACGACGATCTTGCCGCCCGTGTTCTCTGGAACGCCTGTGTTCGCTGGATTGCCCGAGCTCGCTGGATTGATAGTCTCGACGCTCATTTGTTCGCCTCATGCCGTGGACGGCCGTAGGCCTGCGTAATACGGTCGATCACGACCGCCAGAATGACGATGGCCAGGCCCGCTTCCAGGCCGCGTCCGACGTTGAGGGTCTGAATGCCGACCAGCACGTCTTCGCCCAGCCCGCGAGCACCGATCATCGAGGCGATCACCACCATCGACAGCGCCATCATCGTGGTCTGGTTGATCCCGGCCATGATGCTTGGCAGGGCCAGCGGCAGTTGCACGCCGAACAGTTGCTGCCAACGGTTGGCGCCGAAGGCGTTGATCGCTTCCATGACCTCGCCATCGACCTGACGAATGCCCAGATCGGTCAGGCGAATCAGCGGCGGCGCGGCGTAGATGACCGTGGCGAAGATCGCCGGGACCTTGCCCAGACCGAACAGCATCAGCACCGGAATCAGGTACACGAAGCTGGGCATGGTCTGCATGATGTCCAGCAGCGGCATCAGTATCGAGCGCAGGCGATTGCTGCGCGCCGACAGAATGCCGAGCGGTATGCCGATAATCACCGAGATCAGCGTGGCGACCAGCATCAGCGCCAGGGTCTGCATCAGCTTGTCCCACAGGCCAACGGCACCGACCAGAAACAGCAGGCCGACGATGACCACCGTGGTGGTGATCTTGCGGGTCGCGTGCCAGGCGATCAGGCCGACGATGGCCAGCAGCAGCCACCACGGCGCAACGCGCAGCAGGCCTTCGAGCTTGACGATGGCCCACAGCAGCGTGTCGGAGATATGCCGGAACACGTCGCCGTAGTTGGTGACCAGCTTGTCGACCCAGTCATTGACCCAGTCGGCGATGGAGAACGTGAAGCTTTCGGGGAACATATCGTTATCTCGATGTTTAGAGTGGCGGCCTGGTTCATGTAGGAGCGTGGCTTGTCCCGCGATCTGTCGCGAAGCGGCAGCAAAATCAAACGCTGCGGTGTGTCTGACATACCGCGTTCGGCTTATCTACGACCGGTTCCCGGCCGCTCGCGGGACAAGCCACGCTCCTACAGACAGCGGAGCCTGTCAGAGAGAGGCATCCACCTTCTTCGCCGCATCCTCGCTCACCCACTGATGCCAGACTTCCGGGTGCTCCTTGAGGAAGATTTTCGCCAGCTTCGGCGACTCGATGCGCTCTTTGGTCATGCGCGCCAGATTCTGGTTGAGCAGGTCGATCGGGATGTTGACCTTCTCCATCACCGACACCAGTTCAGGCGCCTGTTCGTGGAACGCCTTGGACAGGCCGACCTTGATCTCGATGGTCTTGTTCACGCCGGCTTTCTCGTCCAGACGCACCATGTCCACCTGGCCCATCAGCGGGGTCGGCGACCAGTAGTACGCCAGGATCGGCTCGCCACGCTTGTAGCTGGACAGAATCGCCGCATCCAGCGCCGGGCCGGTGCCTGGGCGGAAGTTGGTGTATTTGCTTTCCAGGCCATAGCTCTTCAGCATTTCGCTGTTTTCCAGCTCGCAGGTCCAGCCGGCCGGGCAGTTATAGAAACGGCCTTTTTCCGGCTCTTCGGCGTCCTTGAACAGGGCTGCGTATTTGCCCAGATCGGCGATGGACTTGAGGTCCGGTGCCTTGGCTTCCAGCTTGCGCTTGGCGTCGCCTTCGATCACGTAGCGCGGCACGTACCAGCCTTCCACCGCACCCTTGACCGGCGAACCGACGCCGACCACTTTGCCGGCGGCTTCAGCCTTGTTCCAGACTTCGCTGCGGCCGACCCACTCTTCGGCAAACACTTGAATATCGTTGGTGCTCAGGGCGTTTTCCATGGTGATGGAGTTGCCCGGCAGGCTGTCCGTTTCGCAGCCATAGCCCTTGTTCAGCACTACTTGCAGCACATCGGTCAACAGCATTGCGCTCTCCCAGTTCAGGCCGGCGAATTTCACCGGCTTGCCGGACTCACACCATCCTGCAGCCTGACTGGCGCCACTGGCGAGCACGCCGGCGGTGAGCAACGTGGATAGCAGGGCCTTTTTCGTGTTCATTGAGTGACGCTCCGGTCTTGTAGTGGATGACGGCAGTAACGAAAACAGACGGCTTCCAGCCAAGGGGAGAGGCACTTGTCGGCCTCTTCCCGCTTCTCTCTCCAACATGCCCCCTGCAACAGACGTGCATGACGAACGGTCAGTTCACCTCGACGTGCGCAGGAGCAACGCTGCCGCTTGCAGGAGACGCGTTTTGCTCCGTTGGCAGGATCAAACGATCGGCCACGTTGCCCGGCCACGTCTTCGCCGCCACGTAGTACAGCACAGCAGGCACGATGAGACCGATGATCCATGAGATGTCAGTGTCATCGAGGCTCGCCACCAGTGGGCCGGTGTAGAAATGCGTGGAGATGAACGGCATTTGAATCAGCACGCCCAGCACGTATATCCCGATGCCCATCCCGTTCCAGCGGCCATAGCGACCGTTCGGGTCCGACAGCGCCGGGATGTCGTAGCGCTCTTTGGTGATGCAGTAGAAATCCACCAGATTGATCGCGCTCCACGGCGTGAAGAACGCCAGCAGAAACAGGATGAACGCCGAGAAGTCCTTGAGGAACGAGTCCTTGCCCAGCAGCGCCAGGGCCGTGGCGATACCGACCATGGCGAAGATGTACGTCAGCCGCAGCGCGCCGGAGATGTGCCGGTTGCCGCGAAAGCCGCTGACGATGGTGGCAATGGACATGAAGCTACCGTAGGCGTTGAGCGTGGTGATGGTCACCTTGCCGAACGCGATGCTGAAATACAGCGCTGCTGCGACCGCGCCGGTCCCGCCGAGGCCGACGATGAACGAGACCTCGTGATGGGCGAAGTTTTTACCGGCCAGCGCCGCCGCGAACACGCCGAACACCATCGACGCCTGCGCGCCGATCACCGACCCCAGACCTACCGCCCAGAATGTTTTGCCGGCTGAGGTGCTACGCGGCAGATAGCGCGAGTAGTCCGCGACGTAAGGGCCAAAGGCGATCTGCCAGGACGCCGACAGGGAAATCGCCAGCAGGAAGCTGCTCAGCGAGAAGTGCTTATTGCCCAACAGCGCGCCGACGTCGTTGCCCGCCAGCAGTGCGGCGAACAGGTAGACGAACGCGATCACGCCAATGAGGCTGGCGACCCGGCCGATCAGGTGGATGACCCGGTAGCCCAGAATGGTCAGTACCACGATGGCCGCCGCGAAGATCACCACGCCCTGCCAGTCCGGCACGTTGATCAGTTGTGCCACCGCCTGGCCCGCGAGCAGCGAGCCGCTGGCGGAAAAACCGATGTACATCAGGCACACCAGCACCAGCGGAATCACCGCGCCATAAACGCCGAACTGCACCCGACTGGAAATCATCTGCGGCAGACCGAGCTTCGGGCCTTGTGCTGCATGGAGTGCCATCACGCCACCGCCGATGAGTTGCCCGATGAACAGCCCGATCAGCGACCAGAACACATCGCCGCCCAGCACCACGGCCAGCGCCCCGGTGACAATCGCTGTGATTTGCAGGTTGGCGCCCAGCCAGAGGGTGAACTGACTGAACAGACGGCCGTGTCGTTCGGCATCAGGGATGTAATCGATCGAACGCCGCTCGATCACGGAAGCAGGTGCAGCACGATCATCTGGAACAGCCATCTCAAACATCCCCGAAACAGTTCTGGAAGCGCTAGTCGTCAGGCACATTTCTACGCGGATCTGTGGGGGCGAGCTTGCTCGCGAAGGGGACGGTACATCCGCAGCATCACCTGCGTCTGACATTCAGCATTCGCGAGCAAGCTCGCTCCCACAGGGTTCAGCGCGATGGCCACTGAAGTATCAGATCATCGGCAGGTTCAGGCCCTGCTCTTTGGCGCAGTCGATCGCAATCTGATACCCGGCATCGGCATGACGCATCACGCCGGTGGCCGGGTCGTTGTGCAGGACGCGGGCGATACGTTCGGCAGCTTCATCGGTGCCGTCGCAGACGATGACCATGCCCGAGTGCTGCGAGAAGCCCATGCCGACGCCGCCGCCGTGGTGCAGCGAGACCCAGGTCGCGCCGCTCGCGGTATTGAGCAGCGCGTTGAGCAGCGGCCAGTCGGACACGGCGTCGGAGCCGTCCTGCATCGATTCGGTCTCGCGGTTCGGGCTGGCGACGGAGCCAGAGTCCAGGTGATCACGGCCGATCACCACCGGCGCCGACAGCTCGCCGCTGCGGACCATTTCGTTGAAGGCCAGGCCCAGCTTGGCGCGCTGACCCAGGCCGACCCAGCAGATACGTGCCGGCAGACCCTGGAAGCTGATGCGCTCACGGGCCATGTTCAGCCAGTTGTGCAGGTGCGCATCGTCCGGGATCAGCTCTTTGACTTTGGCGTCGGTTTTGTAGATGTCTTCAGGATTGCCCGACAGCGCGGCCCAGCGGAACGGACCGACGCCACGGCAGAACAGCGGACGAATGTAAGCGGGCACGAAACCGGGGAAATCGAACGCGTTGGTCACGCCAACTTCCTTGGCCATCTGACGGATGTTGTTGCCGTAATCGAACGTCGGCACGCCCATTTTCTGGAACGCCAGCATGGCTTCGACGTGCTCGGCCATGGATTGCTTGGCGGCCTTGACCACGGCGGCAGGCTCGGTGGCGGCGCGCTCGCGGTACTGCTCCCATGTCCAGCCTTTGGGCAGGTAGCCGTTGAGCGGGTCGTGGGCACTGGTCTGGTCGGTGACCATGTCCGGGCGCACGCCACGGCGGACCATTTCCGGGAGGATCTCGGCGGCGTTGCCGCACAGGGCGATCGAGATCGCCTTGCCTTCGGCGGTGTACTTGGCGATGCGGGCAAGGGCGTCGTCGAGGTCCGTGGCTTGCTCGTCGACGTAACGGGTTTTCAGGCGGAAATCGATGCGGCTCTGCTGGCATTCGATGTTCAGCGAGCAGGCGCCCGCCATCCCTGCCGCGAGTGGCTGCGCGCCGCCCATGCCGCCCAGGCCTGCGGTCAGTACCCAACGGCCCTTCAGGTTGCCGTCGTAATGCTGGCGACCGGCTTCGACGAAGGTTTCGTAGGTGCCTTGGACGATGCCTTGGCTACCGATGTAGATCCAGCTGCCGGCGGTCATCTGGCCGTACATCGCCAGGCCTTTAGCATCCAGTTCGTTGAAGTGCTCCCAGCTCGCCCAGTGCGGCACCAGGTTGGAGTTGGCGATCAGCACGCGGGGCGCGTTGCTGTGGGTCTTGAACACGCCGACCGGTTTGCCGGACTGCACCAGCAGGGTTTCGTCGTCGTTCAGGTTCGTCAGGCTCTCGACGATCTTGTCGTAGCACTCCCAGTTGCGCGCTGCTCGACCGATACCGCCGTAGACCACCAGTTCGTTCGGGTTCTCGGCGACTTCCGGGTCGAGGTTGTTCATCAACATCCGCAACGGCGCCTCGGTCATCCAGCTCTTGGCGGTCAGTTGCGTGCCACGGGCTGCGCGGATTTCCACATCGCGGCGTTTGGTCCATTGCTGAGCAGGGGTGTTGTGGTCAGTAGTCACTTAACAGTCCTCGATGATCGATCCGGCCTGGACGCGGGAGTCCGTGACGAACGTGGGAATAAGGTTCTGCATGAGTGCTGCCGTTGTAATCCGAACCGGCTGGGAACAGCTTTTATCGACTCATGCTTACTTGTACATACAAGCATATGCAACCAAGAGGCCAACGTTGCTTTTGCAGGTGCAGAAACCCCTTCGGCCCGCATTGCTGCGCGCTTGCCAAGGTTTCAGCCGTGCGAAGGCTTACGGATTCAAGGAAGGTGAAAAGAAGGGAATTGTTACTTTTCGGTGCGAACGCCCCAGCTCAGTGCATGACTGGGGTAACAGAAGAGTTATTTACGGAGCCACTGACCTGTGGGAGCGAGCTTGCTCGCGAAGCGGTTGATACATCCGCAAAATCTCCTGCTGATGTACTGCCATCTTCGTGAGCAAGCTCACTCCCACAGGGCCAGTGTCTGCAGCGCGATACCGTTGTGTCTGGACTCAATCAGTGCTGGGCCAGCTTGCTGCGCAACAGCCACACCCCGGCCAGCGCCGACGCGATCGAGCCCAGCAACACGCCCACTTTCACTTCATCGATCAGATGCGCTGCGCCCGGGAAGGCCAGGTTGCCGATGAACAGACTCATGGTGAACCCGATGCCGCAGAGCAGGGCCACGCCATACAGCTGGGGCCAGTTGCTGCCTTCCGGCAGCGTCGCCAGCCCGGACCGGATCGCCAGCACCGCGGCGAGGAACACGCCGATCTGCTTGCCGACAAACAGCCCCAGCGCCACACCCAGCGGCACCGGGTCGACCAGATTGCCGAGAGTAATGCCCGACAGGGACACGCCCGCATTGGCAAATCCAAAAATCGGCACCACCGCGAACGCCACCCAGTAGTGCATTTTCTCTTCAAGAAACAGCAGCGGCGAGCGGGCTTCTTCCTTGCGCGTGCCCAGCGGAATGCACAGCGCCAGGGCTACACCCGCCAACGTTGCATGCACGCCTGACTGCAGCACAAAGAACCACAACAACAGGCCGAGCAGCAGGTATGGCAGCAATCGCTGCACGCCCATGCGGTTCATGATCACCAACACGGCCAGCGTCGCGAAGGAGGCGCCCAGCATCGGCATGTTCAGGCCGGTGCTGTAGAACAGCGCGATGATGGTGACGGCGCCCAGGTCATCGAGAATCGCCAGCGCGGCCAGAAACACCTTCAGCGAGGTCGGCACCCGCTTGCCCAGCAACGACAGCACGCCAAGGGCGAAGGCGATGTCAGTGGCTGCCGGGATCGCCCAGCCGCTCATGGTTTCGGCGTTGCCCATGTTGACGCCGATGTAGATCAGCGCCGGCACCAGCATGCCGCCCGCTGCCGCGAAACCGGGCAGCGCACGCTGACCCCAACTGGCGAGACCGCCGGCCAATACTTCGCGTTTGATTTCCAGGCCGACCATCAGAAAGAAGATCGCCATCAGCCCGTCGTTGATCCACAGCTCGATCGACAACCCGCCCCAGACACTGTGCAGTGCGGCGAAATACGAGGGGGCGAGGGGGGAGTTGGCGACGATGATCGCGGCGAGGGCGGCGCCCATCAGCACAAGGCCGCCTGCCGACTCCGATGCAAGGAAACTGGCAAGAATGGCGAGGGCTCGTGGGCTTTCTTTATTGTCGTTGAGCATCGTCATGGTCGTCCTTGTGCTGGCGAAAAAAACGCAATCTAACACAGGGACGGCTGGACTCAGACGCGCGACAGCTCGATCACGCACACGCGGCTGGGGCGCGGGGCGTAGAGCACCGCTTCCACGAGCGCGCCCGGGGCGTTCTCCAATTGTAAGCAGTCATGTTTTTCGAGCATTTGCGGGGGGTGCTCGCCGATATTGGCGGCCATCTGCTCGGCGGTGCTGAACACCACGAACACGTCAGCCGAACTGAAAAACCGCTGGGGCTGCATCACGTCGATCCACTGCAGGCGCGCGCGGTAACGGGCTGGCGAATAGATCAGGTTGAAGTCGCGGATCGGGCCGTCGAGCAGCGTGCACGACACCGCGCTGTCGCCGCTGAACGCGAACGGATCGGACGGCAGCAGTGGCTCGCTGTCCTTCCCATCGATAGTCAGCGTCATGCCTGCACCTTGCAGCACGGTGATGATGCGCTGATAGCCAGCGAACACCGAAAAGCCGCCCGACTCGGCGATGTCGGCAATCGACAGCCGCCAGCCGAAACCTTCCAGGCCTTCGCCGGCATCGCGGGTGATTTCCTCGGTGCTGCCGCCGCCGTTTTTCCAAGGCATTCGCGGGTAGTCCGCAGCGCGCAGAACAGTCAGTTGAGTCATTTGCTGAAGCGTCCTTCCAGGCGGTGGCGTGAGCCGGGATGAATCAGGCGGGCAGCAGTCACCGGCTGGCGGCCGGACCAGGTGCGCCGACGCACCAGCAGGCACGGTTCGCCCTTTTCGATCTGCAGCAATTTACACTCGTCGGGCTCGGCGAGAATCGCCTCGACCACGTGCTCGCCTTCGGTCAGCGGCGCGACTTGGGAAAGGTAGGCGTAGGGCGTTTGTTGGGTGAAGTCCTGCTGCAGGTAGTCCGGCGCGACGAGGGCGTTGACGAAGCGGTCTTCGATTTGCACGGGAATATCGTTTTCGAAATGCACGATCAGCGAGTGAAACACGCGCTGGCCTTCACGCATGTCGAGCGCCAGCGCGCGTTCGGAACCGGCGGCTTCTTCGGTGAGAATGATGACCTGGCAGGTGTGGACATGTCCGCGAGCGGCGATCTCATCGGCAATGTTATGCACTTCGAACAGCGCGGATTGAGTCTTGGGCTCGGCGACGAACGTACCGACGCCTTGCATGCGCACCAACATCCCTTCGGCGGTCATCTCGCGCAGGGCGCGATTGATCGTCATGCGGCTGAAGCCCAGTTGCGTCACCAGTTCGCTCTCGGACGGCACGCGGTGGTGCGGCGGCCAGGTGCCGTTCTGAATCTGCTGGGTGATCATGTGCTTCACCCTGGCGTACAGCGGCGCCGGACTGTCACCCATCTGGGAAGCCAGCGGCAAATTGGCAGGCGGAGTCGGCACGGAGAAATCCTTGTTATGGCGTTATTCAGGCGAGAGAGGTTACAGCGTCCACGCTAACCATTAACACGTGTGCCGACAAGCGCGGCGCAGTTTACCGGCCATGTAAACGTCTGTATATGTATAGACAATTTCACGCAAGGGGTGCCGAGTCATGTCCGTTTTCTTTGCCGAACGCGCGTTGTTGCCCACCGGCTGGGCCAGCAACGTACGTTTCGAGGTCGGTGCCGATGGCCTGCTGAGCCAGGTGCAGACCGACGCCGAACGTGGTGACGCCGAGTGGCTCAACGGGCCGGTCGTGCCGGGCATGCCCAACCTGCACTCCCACGCTTTTCAGCGCGCCATGGCCGGTCTGGCAGAAGTGGCCGGCAATCCCAATGACAGTTTCTGGACCTGGCGCGACCTGATGTATCGCCTCGTCGGGCAGATCAGCCCGCAGCAGCTCGGCGTTATCGCGCGGCAGCTGTACATCGAGATGCTCAAGGGCGGTTTTACCTCGGTCGCGGAGTTTCACTACGTCCATCAGGACACCAGCGGCAAGCCCTACGCCGACCCTGCCGAGCTGGCGCTGCAGGTCAGTCAGGCCGCGAGTTCGGTCGGCATCGGCATGACCCTGCTGCCGGTGCTCTACAGCCACTCTGGTTTTGGCGGCCTGACGCCGAACGAGGGCCAGCGCCGGTTCATCAACAGCAACGACAGTTACCTGGATCTGCAGTCCCGCCTGAAGCCCGTCATCGCCGCGGAACCCGCCCAGGCGCTGGGGCTGTGCTTTCACTCGTTGCGCGCCGTGACGCCGCAGCAGATCAGCGAAGTGACGGCCGCCAGCGACCCTCATTGCCCCATCCACATCCATATTGCCGAGCAGCAAAAGGAAGTCGACGATTGCCTGAACTGGAGCGGTCGCCGGCCGCTGCAGTGGCTGTATGAAAACGTCGAGGTCGATGGGCGCTGGTGCCTGGTTCACGCGACCCATGCCGAGCCGGACGAAGTGGCATTGATGGCGCAAAGTCATGCGGTCGCGGGGCTGTGCCTGACCACCGAGGCAAATCTGGGCGACGGGATATTCCCGGCGGTGGATTACATCGCACAAGGCGGGCGTTGGGGCATTGGTTCCGACAGCCATGTGTCGCTGAGCGTGGTCGAAGAGTTGCGCTGGCTGGAATACGGCCAACGTCTGCGCGATCAGCGTCGTAATCGTCTGTACCGGCCGGATCAGCCGATGGTCGGACGTACGCTGTACGACGCGGCGCTGGTGGGCGGTGCGCAGGCGATGGGGCAACCGGTGGGCGCGTTGGAAGTGGGCAAGCGTGCGGACTGGCTGGTGCTCGACGGCAACGATCCGTATCTGGCAACCGCCTCGGGTGATGCCATTCTCAATCGCTGGCTGTTCGCCGGAAGTGATCGTCAGATCAGGGATGTGATGGTCAATGGTCGCTGGGTGATCCGCGACGGCCACCATGCCGATGAAGGGCAGAGCAGCCGTGCGTTCGCTCAGGTGTTGCGGGAGTTGCTGGGCTGAGTCAGTCCGCAGCCTTGCCTACTTTCGAATCCGCTACCCGCCAGATCAGCTTGGTCGTGTCGTAACCCTGTTGCTGCGCTTTCATCAGCAGGTCGTTGCGCACCCCATCCGGCACGTGAGGCGTGCGCGACAGCAGCCACAGGAACTTGCGGCTCGGGCTGCCCACCAGCGCCACTGTGTAGTCGGGGCTCACGTACAGCACCCAGTAATCGCCCTTCGCCACGCCCGGGAAGAGGTTCGAGAACCAGTTATCGAATACGACCCACAGCTTGTCGGTCTTGCCCTGAATCTGCGGTGAAGCGGTCCCGGTTGCCTGCTCCCACTTGCCCTCGAGGGTGCGGCAACGGTTGGTGACGGCAATGTTCCCGTCAGCCTTCAGCGTGTAGTGCGCTTCGGACTGCGCACAGTTGCGCTGGAAGAACATCGGCAGCCGCGCCACCTCGTACCAGGTGCCTTGATAACGCTTGAGATCGACATGATCAACCGTCTTAGGCGCCATGGATTCGCTTTCAGGCTTGACCGCACAGCCAGCCAGCCAAACTGCCGCTATCGCCACGGCGCCGAGCTTCAGTGCCTGACGAATATTCATTCAAGCCCCTGCGCTGAGAACAGTACGACCTTGTCGGCGGCGTACTGGACGCTGATGAATGTCTTCGCATCGCCCCACGTGCAACTGGACATCCCCAACGCGCCGGAGCACTCGGTTGGACTGCCGAGCAATTGCTCGACCTGCGCCTTAGCCATGCCGGCCGAGATTTTCGAGTAATTTTCCTGAGTCACTTTGCTGCAGGCCGCCAGCAATACGCAGAACGACAACACCGCGAGAGTGCGCAAAGACATGAGATGAAACTCCTGAATCCAATGGGGGAGGCAGCGACGCAGCGCCCGGCGATAGCCGCACAGCGCCGACGTGATGCCGCAAGTTTAGAAGAGAAAAGGCGAGGACTGGTTCCGAGGGGCATAGATTTATCCATCGGGCGTGCCCCCCACCAGACAAACAGCCTCACGGTATGAACCAAATTCAGACTAAAATCAGTTTTTTGGCAGGGGAGTCGGACAGATGAAATTTTCATCGCAAGTCAAACCGATCAGTTATTTGAAAAGTCACACTGCAGAAATCGTAAAAAACATCTCAGAAAGCAGGGAGCCTATGCTGATCACCCAAAATGGTGAGGCAAAGCTTGTGGTGATGGACGTCAAGTCCTACGAAGAGCAAATGGAAACTTTCGCACTGCTGAAAATATTGGCGTTAGGAAGCAGGGAAATCGAGAAGGGCGAGTATGAAAGCGTTGAAGATGTTTTTGATGAGCTAGAAAGGATTGGCAAGGAATGAGTTTGAAGGTCGTCATTCTCAACTCCGCAAAGCAGGATTTGAAAGAGCTCCGCAGTTATGTATTGGCCAGATTCTCTGACTCAGTATGGTCAGATACCTCGATGCAGCTAAAGAAAGCGATGCAGCTGCTGGCCGTTGCCCCATACGCAGGGGCCGTCCCTGAAGAAATCGAGATGCTGAACCTGAATGAATATCGCCAGGTTGTGTCCGGTAAAAACCGCATTATTTATGAGATCAGGCAGGAGCTTGTATTTATTCACGCAATAATTGATGTACGCCGAGATATGGTCTCGCAGCTGACGAAGCGCCTGCTACACATCAGTCATTAACGTTTTATCGCGGTTCTTTGGTCATGGCTGTTGCGAGATCTGGAATTCAGATTGCGAAATGACATAAATCCGCCAACAAGGGTGATGGCCGCAAAAGGCGGCCATTCAGAACCTTATTCCTTGTGATACGCCGTTGCGCGTTCCACTTCTTCTTTCGAACCCAGGAACACAGCAACACGCTGGTGCAGGCCTTCGGGCTGAATGTCGAGGATGCGCTGATGGCCGTCGGTCGACGCGCCGCCGGCTTGTTCAACCAGGAACGACATCGGGTTGGCTTCGTACATCAGGCGCAGCTTGCCCGGCTTGGACGGCTCGCGGGAATCGCGCGGGTACATGAACAGACCGCCACGGGTCAGGATGCGGTGGACGTCGCCCACCATCGCCGCGACCCAACGCATGTTGTAGTTCTTTTTCAGCGGGCCGTCTTCGCCCGCCAGCAGCTCTTCGACGTAGCGCTTGACCGGGGCTTCCCAGTGACGCTGATTGGACATGTTGACCGCGAATTCCTGAGTGGACTCCGGGATCTTGATGTCTTCGTGGCTGAGGACAAAGCTGCCCATCTCACGGTCCAGGGTGAAGCCTTTGACGCCGTCACCCAGGGTCAGCACCAGCATGGTCTGCGGGCCATAGATGGCGTAACCGGCGGCGACTTGCTGAGTGCCAGGCTGCAGAAACGCCTTCTCGTTCAGCGCTTCGTTCTGGCTCAGGTACTCGTTCGGGCAACGCAGCACCGAGAAGATCGTGCCGACCGGCGCGTTGATGTCGATGTTGGACGAGCCGTCCAGTGGGTCGAACACCAGCAGGTAGGCGCCTTTCGGGTATTTGCCGGGGATCTGGTAGGCGTTGTCCATTTCTTCGGACGCCATGCCCGCCAGGTGACCACCCCATTCGTTGGCTTCGAGCAGAATCTCGTTGGACATCACGTCCAGTTTCTTCTGCACTTCACCCTGCACGTTCTCAGTGCCCATGCTGCCAAGCACGCCGCCCAGGGCGCCTTTGGATACCGCGTGGCTGATCTCTTTGCACGCGCGCGCCACGACTTCAATCAGAAAGCGCAGATCGGCAGGGGTGTTGTTGGTGCGGGTCTGCTCGATCAGATAACGACTCAAGGTAACGCGGGACATGGAGAGCTCCGAAATGGGGGATAAAAACGCGCACAGTCTAGCGTGAGCGGAAATTTAATACTGCCTGTCAGACCGGGTAGGTAGTGATTCAGTTCACGGGCTACATCCTGGTGGGACCGGCTTTAGCCGGGAAGAGGCCAGTGTGAACACCAAAAATCCTGCAGCGTGACGACCGAC
This sequence comes from Pseudomonas sp. CFBP 8772, assembly GCF_014841665.1. Taxonomy (NCBI): domain Bacteria; kingdom Pseudomonadati; phylum Pseudomonadota; class Gammaproteobacteria; order Pseudomonadales; family Pseudomonadaceae; genus Pseudomonas; species Pseudomonas sp. CFBP 8772. Next base: position 564,508 of record NZ_JACYUI010000002.1, read on the forward strand.
GCCTTCCCGGCTGAAGCCGGTCCCACAAGGGATCGCCGTACCCAGTCGCATCGGTTGTACGTTAAGCGTAACGCGATCAGGGTGACGAATTGGCGGGCATCGTCTGCAATTTTTTCGATGCCGGGGCGATTCAGCGTCATCACCCCGACACTTATAATTTGGCGCGTTGTTTTGCGCGTTACTTTCTACGCGACCCGCGCAGTGTGCCAAGCGCCATCCATGCCAGAAAAATCACCCCGAGTATCAGCACGGCCCACAGACCGATGCGCTTCATGTCGGGACCACTGGCCTCCACGGGCGCTGCCGGAGCAACCGGCGCCACAGGTGTGGCGGCCATGGACGCGCTGCCCAGTGCTGCCAGCTTCTCCGGGCTGACACCGGGAATCAGCGTCGCCAGTGGCAACGCCGCGCTTTTCACCGTGGCGTTGCCGACGGCCAGGCTGTAAGGCGGCGCGCCGCGACCGAGGAAGACCAGTTGCGTGGCGCGCACGGCAAAGCTCAGCGTCGGCGCGTCATTGCCCAGGCCGCCGCCGCGGTCATCGACCTCAAGTTTAAGCTGCTGCACGACATTGCCGGGCAGCTCCATTTCGTCCTGCACAACGTCCTGACCGTTCTGGCTGAGCCGATAAAGCAGGCCGTTGTCGATCAACTCCCACGCTGCGTTGCTGTCACGACGCCCATAGAGCGTGGCAGGCGCGAGGCTGTTGGGTTGCGCGATGTCGATCCGCATGCGTTCCAGCGGCAGGGCCACCGGCAGTTGCCACACATACACGCCAGGTTTTTCGACGCGGCCATTGATGGCCGGCGACCAGCTCAACGGCAGCACGCCGGGCTGCGTGCTGATCAGTTGCACGGCGTTCAGCGTCGGCGCGGACAGGGGCGATTTCCACAGCAGACGCAGATAGCGGGCGCTGCGCCCCGGCAGATTGACGACGCGCTGCTCAACCAACTCTTCAGCAAATGACAGCCTCGCGACCTGACCCTCGCCCCAGCGCTGCCAGTGCTGAAGGTCGTCGCTGGCCTCGATGCTGAACCGCTGAAAGCCGTCGCGCTCGCTGCTCCAGTCCAGAATCAATTGATCCAGCGGCGCGTTGATCGCGCTGGTGTCGAGCAACCAGCCGCGCAGAATCTCTTCGCCCGCCTCGATCTCACCCTGGGGCTGCACCTCCACCAGCGTGCCGTTGGGCGTTCGCTCGACGCGGATTTTCGGCTCGGCGTCTTTCGCGGCATCACTGTTGTACAGCGGGAACCACTTCACCGAGACCGGGCTTGCGTCGGCTGCACGCTGGGGCGGGCTTTGGGTGATTGCGTAGGGTTGGGCCTGGCCGTCTGCGTTGAAAACGCGCACATCGTTGAGAGTGCTCTGGCGCGCGTTCAACTGCACGCCGAGGGGCAATTCCAGCCGATACCAGGGCCCTTCGCCGCTGACGGTCAGCGGCGCGTGGGTGGTGAAATCATCCGGCAGATCCTCCGCCTGGCTGAGCGGGGCCGCGCACAGCAGCGAGCCCAGCAACGGGGCAAGCAGGGCGGCCTTGATGACGAACTGACGACTCAACTGAACACTCCTTACGCGCTTCATTTCGATGCCCGGTCCGCCGCGTCGGCGTCGGTCAGACCCTCGCTTCGAGCCGGATGCCGGGGCGGCAGGGGGGCGAAATATCCCACCACCAGCAACAGAACGCCAACGCCGATAAAGGAAATGATCCGCTCCAGACCACCACGATTGCTCAGCTCGACGAAGAACAGTTTGGCCACGACGACCCCGATCAGTGCGGCGCCGGCAATCCACAGGTCCCGACGCGCGCGCAGATGGCCGCCGATCATCAGCGCCAGCGCGGTCAGCGTCCAGACGATGGAAAGCCCGGCCTGCACACGCATCGATTCAAACAGCGCGTCGGGGTACCAGGCCACGCCGGCCCAGTGATGGGCCGTGCGCAAAACCATGGTGGTGATCAGTGCGAACAGCGATGCGCCGGCAATGACCAGCGCCGCTTTCTGAGCACGCCCCTCGCTGACGCCCAATTGCGGAAGTTGCTGGCGGGTCCAGCTGACGATGCCGGTCAGCGTGATCAACAGGCCCAGTTCCAGCGGGTTCAGCAATGGAAGATAGGGCAGGGGGGCGGCAGCGCCTTCGCTGAACCCGTTCGCCAGCCAGAACCAGGCGAGCATCAATGCAGCCAGCGGCGCCGCAGCCCAGACGCGGTACTCACGCGGATACGCACTGACAGGCCAGAGCCACGTGCGGGAAGCCGTCATCGCCAGCAAGTACAGGCTCGGCAGCAACGCCCAGCCCAGCCAGCGCCAGGCGTTGTACGCCTCCGACAACACCAGCAGTCCGTAACGAAGTTGCAGCGAGAAAACGCTGATGATCAGCCAGCAGCCGAGCACATGGGCTCCACTGCGCAGGCGCGGGAGCAGCAGTTTGTCGAGCTTCTTCAAGGAACACAGGTGAACCGCAAACACCGCGAGCCAGCCCAGCCAGCCCCAATCGGCGGCAGGGTTGTAATAGGCGTTGAAGCTCATCAGCACGAGCAACACAGCGCTCATCGGCGTCAGCAGCGTGGACAGTTGAGCGATTCCGGTCCAGTTCAGGCGCAGGGCTGCCATGGTCCACAGCCCAACGCTAACGGCGCCCAGCACCAGCAACGTCGAGAACACGTTCGGGCCTGCTACGTAGTCAGTCATGATGAACAGCGCTACGGACCACCAAAGCGTTCCCCACATCAGCAACGCAGGTTGCAATACACGCTTGCTTAGCGACAGACGCAAAGTCCCGATGCGCTCCACGGAGAACGCGCTGACCAGACCAGCGAGTGCGATGATCAAGGGGGTCCAGAAATCCCCCTTATTGAACGTCGGCACATACCAGCGCCCGACCACGCCCAGAAACGCGATCCCCGCGCCCAGTTGCAGCAGCAGGCCGAAACCCCGTGCCAGCAAGCGGTTCTGACGCATGCCGAGCCAGAACACCGCCGCGCCTTCGACCGCCCAGGCGACCGTCGTCCATTGCGCGCTGAGGCCGAGGGGAATCGCCAGCGTGCCGAAGACAACGCCCAGCGACAGGCACGTTTCGACCAGCAGCAACGCCCGACCCGGTGCGCGCCCGGCCAGGAACCGAGCGATGCCCATGTACAGCAAGCCCAGCGCCAGTGCGCTCAACGCAGCGCCGAATTCGCTGTGTTGAACGAGCGCGTACTGCAGGCCGAAGCCGACGATGGGTGTGCCGAACAACAGGCTGCCGTCGACGTAGTGGGTCTGACGCGAGGACCCGCGCAGGATGGCTTCCCGGCTGTCGTCGTCGGGCCCGGCGGCGTGTTCTTGCAGCGTGCGCCGGGCGAACAGCAGGCCGATGGCCAAGTACATCAGGAAGAACAGGATCAGGAAGGGTTCCGTGCTCCAGAACAGCTCGGGCGTGTACGCGCCCATGCCCCAGGCGAAGCCGATGCCGAACGTGCCGATGAAGCCGATCAGGTTCAGCGGGCGCCAGGCCTTGAACCACGCGATGGCGAAAATCCCGGCGTTGAGCAGGGCGAAATAACTGAACAGCGCGACGTGACTGCCGTCGCCGGAGGATGTCAGCAGCGGCGCGGTAAATCCGCCCAGAGCGGCGACGCAGGCGAGGGCCAGAGAGTTTTGCGTGGCGGCGAGAATGGCCGAAAACACGGTGACCGCCACCAGCAGGCTGAATGCCATCCCCGGCGCCAGCAAGGTGTGGACTTTCATGGCGGCGAACACGGTCAGGTACAGCACCGCAACGCCCGTCCCCTGCAGCATCAGCGCGAAGGATTCATTGCGATGACGCAGCCCCCAACCCAACCCCAGCAGCGCCAAGGCTGCCCCCGCGACACCGGCATAACGGGCTTCGATCGGGACGACCATGCCTTCGGTGGCGTAGCGCAGCAGGAACGCCAGGCCGAGAAACAGCAATACGACGCCGACCCGCAGCACGGTGTTGCCACCGAGCAGCCAGTTTTTTGCGCGCATGAAGGCGCTGTCGAACAGGTTTTGCTCGGCAGGGGCGGGCTGGGTTGAAGCGGGCAGGGAGGCGGATGCAGCAGCGGGCGCGTAGCTCGGGGCTGTGGGTGATGGCGCCGGTGCAGGGCGACTCCATTCCGAATCGCCAACGTCCGAGGCGGCCGGCTCGAGGTCCGGTAGATCCCACAGCAGCTCCGGGCCATCGTTTGCGATGGGCTGAACATTCAACGGCGCGGACACGGGTGCATCCGGCAACTGGGCGGCGGCGGAATCCAGCTGGCTGAGGCGTTGTTGTACGGCGTCGAGGTCCTGCCGGGTCTTGGCAAGTTCGGCTTTCTGCACGGCGGTTTCCCGCGTCAATGCACTCAGCCGGAAGCTCAAGCCCGCCGCCAGGCCAATGACCGCCCCGACCGCGCCGCCCAACAGCGACCCATCAAGAAGCGCTCCGATCACCAGACCGGCCAGCAGAAGAATCCATTGCACGCGACGACATCCCTTTTCAGCCGATCAACAGCGATGGCGAAAAGTATATCGGGCATCAGGAAAGGGGAAACATTTTGTGTTGGGGAGGGGAGCCAAGTAAAAAAGGACTGCGGTGGAAGTGCGGAGGAAGGGGGATTGGTGGAAGGGGGCTGATTTATTTACTGGTGGAAGGGGACTGATTTATTTACAACGCTTCACCGTAAATTAATCTGTCCCCGCCCAAGCGTTTCTGGTGAATGAAAGTAAGTCTTCGCGAGCAAGCTCGCTCCCACAGGATTTGCATCTGCCTCGAAACCGAGCGGTGTGGCCGGGGTGGAAGCGGGGTGGAAGGGGACTGATTTATTTACAACGCTTCACCGTAAATTAATCTGTCCCCGGCCAAGCATTTCTGGTGGATGAAAGTAAGTCTTCGCGAGCAAGCTCCCACAGGATTTGTACTTGCTGCGAGAGCGAGCGGTCACATCGAGGTGATCGTCTCGGTTGAGACAATCACCTCACACGCCCTTAATCCAGCGCGTTCCAGATTTCGGTCGCGTACTCGCGGATGGTCCGGTCCGAAGAGAACCAGCCCATGCGCGCAGTGTTGAGCACCGCCGAACGCCACCATTCTTTCGAATCGTGCCAGCGCGCTTCGACCTTGGCCTGGGCGTGCCAGTACGACTCGAAGTCAGCGCACACGAAGAAGCGGTCGTAGTTGATCAACTGATCGATCAGCCCGGCGTAGCGATACGGATCATCCGGCGAGAACACCCCGCCCCGGATCGCTTGCAGCACGTCATTCAAGCGCCCGGACGCTGCGATGTCCTGATGCGCGTTGAACTCACCGGCATGCTTGCGTGCTTCGACTTCCTGCGAGGTCATGCCGAAGATGAACATGTGCTCCAGACCGACCTGCTCGCTCATCTCCACGTTGGCGCCGTCGAGGGTACCGATGGTCAGTGCGCCGTTGAGGCCGAACTTCATGTTGCTGGTGCCGGACGCTTCCAGGCCCGCCGTGGAAATCTGCTCCGACAAATCCGCCGCCGGAATGATGCTTTCCGCCAGGCTGACGTTGTAGTTGGGCATGAACACCACTTTCAAACGGCCCCGCAACGTCGGGTCATTGTTGACCGTGCGCGCGATGTCGTTGGTCAGCTTGATGATCAGCTTGGCCGAGTGATAACTGGCCGCCGCCTTGCCGCCGAAGATCTTCACGCGCGGCACCCAATCGGTGCTCGGGTCGGCACGCATGGCCTGATACAGCGCCACGGTGTGGAACAGGTTAAGCAACTGACGCTTGTACTCGTGGATGCGCTTGACCTGTACGTCAAACATCGCCTCAGGGTTAATCACGATGCCCAGGCGGTCCTGAATGATCGTGGCCAGAGCCTGTTTGCTTTGCAGGCGTTGAGCGGCAAATTCCTGCTGGAATCGTGGGTCTTCAGCCAGCGGCTCCAGTTTCAGCAGCGCGGTCTCGTGGTTGTCGAGTACCTGCTCGCCGAGCTCCTTGACCAGCATGGAAGTGAGTTGCGGGTTGGACTGGAACAGCCAGCGGCGGAAGGTGATGCCGTTGGTTTTGTTGTTGATGCGGTCCGGGTGCAGCTTGTGCAGATGAGCGAAAACGGTCTTGCGCATCAGCTGCGTGTGCAGCGCCGACACACCGTTCACACTGTGTGAGCCAAGGAACGCCAGGTTACCCATGCGCACGCGACGGCCGTTGTCTTCTTCGATCAGCGAGACGGCGCGCAACAGGTCGAACAGGCCAGGATCGTCTTTGAAGTCCAAGCGGACCTTGTCGATGTGCTGGGCGTTGATCATGTAAATGATCTGCATGTGGCGCGGCAGCATGCGTTCCATCAGGCCGACCGACCAGGTTTCCAGCGCTTCAGGCAGCAGCGTGTGGTTGGTGTACGCCAGGGTGCCGACGGTGATGCGCCAGGCCTCATCCCATTCCACGTCGTGCAGGTCGATCAGGACGCGCATCAGCTCCGCCACGGCGATCGACGGGTGGGTGTCGTTCATCTGGATGGCAACGTGTTCCGGCAGGCTGCCGATGCTGTAGCCCATGTTCTTGTGGCGGCGCAGCAAATCCTGCAACGACGCCGAGACGAAGAAGAATTCCTGACGCAGGCGCAGTTCCTGGCCGGCCTCGGTGCTGTCGTTTGGATACAGCACGCGGGAAATACTTTCGGCCCGCACCACTTCCGCCACCGCACCGACGTGGTCGCCGGCGTTGAAGCGTTCCAGATGCAGGTCTTCCACGGCGCGCGCGCGCCACAGGCGCAGCGTGTTCACCGCTTTGCCGCGCCAGCCCACGACGGGCGTGTCGTAAGCAATCGCGCGAACGGTTTCGCCTGCGGTCCAGACCTGACGGGTTTCGCCCGAGGCGTCCAGCACAGGTGCGCCGGCTGCATCAAGCAGAGGCTGCACGCTGCCGCCAAAGCCGATCTGGTAAATCACTTCAGGACGTTCGAATTCCCACGGGTTACCAAAGTCCAGCCAATTCTCGGTCTGCTCCTGCTGCCAGCCATCGACGATGGCCTGACGGAAGAGGCCGTGCTCGTAACGAATGCCGTAGCCATGGCCCGCAATGCCGAGGGTCGACATGCTTTCCATGAAGCAGGCGGCCAGACGACCGAGGCCGCCGTTGCCCAGTGCAGCGTCAGGCTCCAGCGAGCGAATCTGCTCCAGGTCGACGTTCAGGCCTTTCAACGCTTCGCGCGCGGTTTCGAGGATGCCCAGGTTACTCAGGCTGTCGAACATCAGACGGCCGATCAGGAACTCGAGGGAAAGGTAATAGACACGCTTTTTTTCCTGCCGATAGACGTAGCGCGTGTGGTTCATCCAGCGCTCGGCCATTTTGTCGCGAGTCGCCAGCGCGATGGCCATGAACCAGTCATGGTCGAAGGCATGGTCGGGGTCTTTACCGACGGCATACTCGAGTTTGTTCAGCACAGCTTCTCGGAAGGCTGCCACTTCAGCGTCACGAACGTTGGGTTCCGGAGACATCGGGTACGACCTCAAGTTGGTTTGACGATTAAATGGGTGGGTTGACTGTAGGGCGTGTCACTGGTTATTTCCTCCCGGTCGGACGGAAAATACGCGGTTGCACAACCCTCGGTTCGACTCGAACAAGCTACCCCGGTTCGCCGTCATTGCACATCGAAGGCAATTCTCTGGCGCATTCCCCCGTATCTGGAGACGCCTTGCATTGATCGTTCCACTCTGGCGTTGATCTTGCTCATGTTTTGCTGTCAGCGGGCATGTGCCTGTGAAACAGGGGATAACAGTTGGCCGGAATGAGGCGGGCATGTTCATTCGCCGATTCAGGTTTATGATGCCCAACGGCAGATAGACCGCAGCCCCTGAACTGGACTTTTGGAGCACCTATGCAGACTTTGTACCCGCAGATCAAACCTTACGCCCGGCACGATCTGGCGGTGGAAGAGCCGCATGTACTGTATGTCGATGAAAGCGGCTCGCCGGACGGCCTGCCCGTCATATTCATTCACGGGGGGCCGGGTTCGGGATGCGATGCACAGAGCCGCCGTTATTTCGATCCTAATCTCTATCGCATCATCACCTTCGATCAGCGCGGCTGCGGTCGTTCAACGCCACATGCCAGCCTGGAAAACAACACCACCTGGCACCTGGTCGATGACCTCGAACGCATCCGCACCCACCTGGGCATCGACAAATGGGTGGTGTTCGGTGGCTCGTGGGGTTCGACGCTCTCCCTGGCCTACGCGCAGAAGCACCCGGATCGGGTCCATGCTTTGATTTTGCGCGGCATCTTTTTGAGCCGGCCCCAGGACATCAAGTGGTTCTACCAGGAAGGCGCGAGCCGGCTGTTCCCGGATTACTGGCAGGACTACATGGCGCCGATCCCGCCGGACGAGCGCCACGACGTGCTCGCCGCATTCCACAAACGCCTCACCGGCAATGATCAGATCGCCCAGATGCACGCCGCCAAGGCGTGGTCCACATGGGAAGGGCGCACCGCTACATTGCGTCCGAACCCGCAGGTGGTCGACCGCTTCACCGAACCCCATCGCGCCTTGTCCATTGCGCGCATCGAATGCCATTACTTCACCAATGGTGCGTTCCTCGAAGAAAACCAGCTGATTCGCGACATGCCGAAAATCGCCCATCTGCCGGGCATCATCGTCCATGGCCGCTACGACATGATCTGCACGCTGGACAACGCCTGGGAGCTGCACCAGGCGTGGCCGAACAGTGAACTGCAGGTCATCCGCGAAGCCGGTCACTCGGCGTCCGAGCCGGGCATCACCGATGCGCTGGTGCGGGCGGCGTCAGAAGTGGCGCGCCGTTTGCTGGATCTGCCGCCGGAAGAGGCATAAATGAAGGCCTTGCTTCAGCGCGTTTCCCAGGCGCGCGTCGACGTTGCCGGCCAGACCATTGGTGCGATTGATCAAGGTTTAATGGTCCTGATTGGCATCGAGCCTCAAGACACGCCGGCCAGCGCCGACAAGATGTTGCACAAGCTGCTTAACTATCGGGTATTCAGTGACGCCGACGGGAAGATGAATCTTTCGTTAATCGACGTTAATGGCGGCTTACTGCTGGTCTCTCAGTTCACACTGGCGGCAGATACCAAGAGCGGGATGCGGCCGAGCTTTTCAAAAGCTGCACCCCCGGCCCTCGGCGCCGAGCTGTTTGGCTATTTGGTGACGAAGGCCAAAAGCTCCCACGAGACGGTGGAAACGGGCCAGTTTGGTGCAGATATGCAGGTGCACCTGATCAATGATGGCCCTGTGACATTTTTGCTTGAAACCTGAGCACCCCGGTCTTTTTGATGGCCCCGGATTTACTGGCTTCAAACGCAATAAATAGTTTGCGTCCCCTGATGCGTTGTAACGCGAGCTACTGGATAATCGCGCGCTACAAGGACGGGCCAAAGCCCGTTAAATCGGTAAAACGCAGACTGGTCCGGCACCGCTTGGGGAATCATTGGCCCCTTTTGGAGTCGGAACAGTGCTCGCCAACCCGGCATTTGATAGCTGGCCGTTGGTTTCTTCATCTGTTTTCGGCGAGGGTTGCTCGTGATTGTTAGTCCATGTAATGCACCAAAGAACCCGGGCGGGCGCTTGCGCAGCGCGCTGCTGGCAGGGTCGGCTTTGTTTTGTCTGTTCGGCGCCAGTCAGCTCTGGGCGTTCGATCTAGACGACGTGGCGACAAAGGCCAAAGATCTGGCCGGACAGAAATTCACCGCGCCGAAGAGCAATCTTCCGGCCGAATTCCGCGACATGAAGTTCGCGGACTATCAAAAGATCCGCTTCCTGCAAGACAAAGCCGAATGGGCGAATGACAAGACCCCGTTCAAGGTGTCGTTCTACCACCAGGGCATGCACTTCGACACCCCGGTCAAAATCAACGAAGTCACCGCCAACTCCGTCAACGAGATCAAGTACGACCCGACTCGTTTCGATTTCGGTGACGTGAAGTTCGATCCCAAGTCGACCGAGAACCTGGGCTACGCCGGTTTCCGCGTCACCTACCCGATCAACAAAGACGACAAGCAAGACGAAATCATGACCATGCTGGGCGCGAGCTACTTCCGCGTCATCGGTAAAGGTCAGGTTTACGGCTTGTCTGCGCGCGGGATGGCGATCGACACGGCCATGCCATCAGGTGAGGAATTCCCTCGCTTCACCGAATTCTGGATCGAGAAGCCAAGCCCGGATGACAACCATCTGGTCATCTTCGCCTTGCTCGACTCCCCTCGCGCCACCGGCGCTTACAAGCTGACCCTGCGTCCGGGCACCAACACACTGGTTGATGTCCAGTCGCGCATGTACTTGCGTGACAAGGTCGGCAAATTGGGCGTTGCGCCGCTGACCAGCATGTACCTGTTCGGCGCCAATCAGCCGTCGAAAGTCCTGAATTACCGTCGCGAGCTGCACGACTCCAGCGGTCTGTCGATCCAGGCAGCCAATGGCGAGTGGATCTGGCGCCCGCTGAACAACCCTAAACACCTCTCGGTCAGCAGCTTCTCCGTAGAGAACCCGCGCGGCTTCGGTCTGCTGCAACGTGGCCGCAACTTCAGCCATTACGAGGATCTGGATGACCGCTACGACAAACGTCCAAGCGCCTGGATCGAGCCGAAGGGCGATTGGGGCAAGGGCACCGTTGACCTGGTCGAGATCCCTACTGCTGACGAAACCAACGACAACATCGTTGCGTTCTGGAAGCCGGAAACCCAGCCAGAGCCGGGTCAGTCGATTGACTTCAACTACCGTCTGCACTGGACCATGGATGAGGATGCCATTCACTCGCCAGATCTGGGCTGGGTCAAGCAGACCCTGCGCTCGACGGGTGACGTGAAGCAGTCGAACCTGATTCGTCAACCGGACGGCAGCGTTGCTTATCTGGTGGATTTCGTTGGCCCGACCCTCGCCAAGCTGGGCGAAGATCCGTCGATCCGCAGTCAGGTCATCACCGATGACAACACCGATCTGGTCGAGAACAACCTGCGCTACAACCCGGTGACCAAAGGCTGGCGTCTGACGCTTCGCCTGAAGGTCAAGGATCCGGGCAAGGCGGTTGAGATGCGTGCTTACCTGCTGCGCGAAACCCCTGCCGAGCCGGGCAAGGAGCCAGCGGTCATCACTGCCGATAAGTCGGACAAGAAGCCGGCCGCCAAGGCTGATGCCAAGGCTGCTGTTGCTGCGGCGCCAGTGGTTGCTGCACCGAAGGACGAGAAAGCTGAACTCGTTAAGACCGATGCCTTGAAGGCCGGCGATGCGAAAGACGCGAAAGACATGAAGGACGCTAAAGGCCCTAAAGCCGACAGCAAAGATGCCGCCAAGTCGGCCGAAGCTACCAAGGTAGCCGAAGCCAAGTCGGATGAGGCGTCCAAGCCTGAAGCCGCACTGGGCGACGCTGCCAAGGCCAACAAAGGCATGAAAGAGACCCCGCAGCCAGCGGTAGAGGCTGCATCCACCCAACAGGGGCCGGCCATGATTCAACAAATCCTGACCGAAACCTGGAGCTACCAGTTGCCAGCCGATGAGTAATTCACACGCGGTGCCAGAGCCTTTGAATGAGTCTCTCAGCGAGTACCTGGCGCATCTGCCGATGACCGACGCGCAGCGGGCAGAACTTGCCAGCTGCACCTCGTTCGCTGAGCTGCACGAACGCCTTTCGGCGCAAACCGTCGCTGATCCTGCCGAGGCCTCCCAGGCCTCGGTGGGTCGTCGCCTGACCCTGACGACCGCTGATGAGCTGCACGAAGCCGAGATGCTGAGTGTCGACGCCAGTGGCCGCGTTGTCCTGAAAGCCACGCCGCCGATTCGTCGGACCAAAGTCGTGCCGGAGCCGTGGCGGACCAACATCCTGCACCGCGGCTGGCGTCGACTGACCGGCAAGAGCAATCCTCCTCCGCCCAAGGACGATCTGCCACGCGATCTGCCGAAGGCGCGCTGGCGTACCGTCGGTTCAATCCGTCGCTACATTCTGTTGATCCTCATGCTGGGCCAGACCATCGTCGCCGGCTTCTACATGAAGGGCATCCTGCCGTATCAGGGCTGGTCACTGGTTTCATTCGACGAAATCAGTCATCAAACCCTGTGGCAGACCGCTGTTCAGGTCATGCCGTATGCGCTGCAGACCAGCATCCTTCTGTTGTTCGGGATTCTGTTCTGCTGGGTGTCGGCCGGTTTCTGGACCGCGCTGATGGGCTTCCTCGAACTGCTCACTGGCCACGACAAGTACCGTATTTCCGGTGCCAGCGCGGGCAATGAGCCGATCGAAGCGGGCGCGCGCACTGCGCTTGTGATGCCGATCTGCAACGAAGACGTGCCTCGCGTATTCGCCGGTCTGCGGGCGACGTTCGAATCGGTCAAAGCCACAGGCGATCTGGACCGCTTTGACTTCTTCATTCTCAGCGACTCCAACGAAACCGACATCTGTGTGGCCGAGCAACAAGCCTGGCTCGACGTGTGCCGTGAAACCGGTGGTTTCGGCAAGATCTTCTATCGTCGTCGCCGCCGTCGCGTTAAGCGCAAGAGCGGTAACCTCGATGACTTCTGCCGTCGCTGGGGCGGTGAATACCGCTACATGGTCGTGCTTGACGCTGACTCGGTGATGAGCGGCGAATGCCTTACCAGCCTCGTGCGTTTGATGGAAGCGACGCCGGACGCCGGTATCATCCAGACCGCGCCGCGTGCCTCGGGCATGGACACGCTGTATGCACGCATGCAGCAGTTCGCGACCCGGGTGTACGGCCCGTTGTTCACCGCCGGCCTGCACTTCTGGCAGTTGGGTGAATCCCACTACTGGGGTCACAACGCGATCATCCGCATGAAGCCGTTCATCGAGCACTGCGCCCTAGCGCCGCTGCCCGGTAAGGGCGCGTTTGCCGGTGCAATTCTGTCCCACGACTTCGTTGAAGCTGCGCTCATGCGCCGTGCCGGCTGGGGTGTGTGGATTGCCTACGATTTGCCGGGCAGTTACGAAGAGCTGCCGCCGAACCTGCTGGATGAGCTCAAGCGTGACCGTCGCTGGTGCCACGGTAACCTGATGAACTTCCGCCTGTTCCTGGTGAAAGGCATGCACCCGGTGCACCGTGCGGTGTTCCTGACCGGCGTGATGTCCTATCTGTCGGCTCCGTTATGGTTCTTCTTCCTGGTGCTGTCGACCGCGCTGCTGGCGGTGAACACGCTGATGGAACCGACGTACTTCATGGAACCGCGCCAGCTGTATCCGTTGTGGCCACAGTGGCACCCGGAAAAAGCCGTTGCGTTGTTCTCCACGACCGTCGTGCTGTTGTTCCTGCCGAAACTGCTCAGCGTGATCCTGATCTGGGCCAAGGGCGCAACCGGTTTTGGTGGCCGCATCAAGGTCACCCTGTCGATGCTGCTGGAAATGCTGTTTTCCATGCTGCTGGCGCCGGTGCGCATGATCTTCCACACCCGCTTCGTACTGGCCGCGTTCCTGGGCTGGGCTGCGACGTGGAACTCGCCGCAGCGTGATGATGACTCGACGCCGTGGAGCGAAGCGGTCAAACGTCACGGGCCGCAGACGCTGCTGGGCTTCTGCTGGGCGCTGCTGGTGGCCTGGCTGAACCCGAGCTTCCTGTGGTGGCTGGTGCCGATCGTGGGTTCGTTGATGCTGTCGATCCCGGTGTCGGTGATTTCCAGCCGCACGAATCTGGGCCTGAAAGCGCGCGACACCAAGCTGTTCCTGATCCCGGAAGAGCACACGCCGCCGCAAGAGCTGGTGTCCACTGACAAGTACACCCACGAGAACCGTTGGCATGCGCTGAACGACGGCTTTGTTCGCGCCGTGGTCGATCCACAGCAGAACGCCTTGGCCTGCGCGCTGGCGACTTCTCGCCATCGCGAGGCCGAGCCGATCGAGTGGATGCGTGTCGAGCGTGTGCGTCACGCGATCAAGGGTGGCCCTGAGCTGCTGAACAACCACGAACGCCTGCAATTGCTCAGTGATCCGGTTGCGCTGGCTCGGTTGCACGAAATGGTCTGGAGCGAAGGCAATTCCGCTTGGCTCAATGCCTGGCGCGCGTCGGTGGAAGCCGATCCCCATGCGCCGCTGCTGCCTTTGCAGCCAGCGACCCATGTGAATGACGCGACCCTCGTCAACGCCTGATTCATACGCTGAACAAAACGCCGCCGAAGAGTGATCTTCGGCNAGCGCGCGTGCTATTAATTCTGCGGTGTGAATGCACACGCCTTCCCGGCTAAAGCCGGTCCTACAACTCGACGTCGCAGCCGGTTTCGCCTCAACTCACCCGAAACTTCCCGACCAGCTCCTGCAGCTGCACACCCAGCCGCGCCAGTTCGATGCTCGACGCGGCCGTCTCCTCGCTGGACGCTGCGGTTTGCTCGGACACATCCCGAACGTTCAGCACACTGCGGTTGATCTGCTCCGCCACGCTACTCTGTTCCTCGCCCGCCGCGGCGATCTGCTGGTTCATCGTCTGAATCGTCGACACCGTCCGTGTGATGTGTCCCAACGCGCTGCCGGCCTGGCGACTCAACTCCACGCTGCTGTCGGTCAGGGTTCGGCTGGCATCGAGGGTCATCACCACTTGCTGGGTGCCGCTTTGCAGCGCCGCGATAAGCACTTCGATTTCCTCGGTGGATTCCTGGGTGCGCTGGGCCAGTCCGCGAACCTCATCGGCAACGACCGCAAAACCGCGTCCCGCTTCGCCTGCCCGGGCGGCTTCGATCGCTGCGTTCAAAGCCAGCAGATTGGTCTGCTGCGACACTGACTTGATGACGTCGAGCACACCGCCGATCTTGTCGCTCTCCAGCTTCAGCTTGCCCATGGCTTCGGTGGAATTATTCACCTCCAGCGCCAGGCGCTCGATCTGCGCGATGGCGTCGTTGACCACCTTGTCGCCGTCCCGCGCCTGCTGATCAGCGTGCCGCGCCGCCTCGCTGGCTTCTTCGGCATTGCGGGCCACTTCCATCACGGTCGAGGTCATCTGGTTCATCGCCGTCGCGACGCAGTCCGTTTCGTCTTTCTGGCTGTTGACGCCCACGCTGGTCTGCGCCGTGACAGCGGACAGTTGCTCGGCCGCGCTGGCGATCTGGGTCACGCCGTCGCTGATGCCACTGATGAGCTTGCGCAGGCTCAGGGTCATCTCCTGCATGCTGCGCTGAAGCATGCCCATCTCGTCGCGGCGGCCGAGCTCCAGGTCCTGACTGAGATCACCGTTGGCGATGCGCGCCGCCGCACTCAAGGTCAGCCGTAGCGGCGCGATGATCTGCTGGGTGATCAGCCACGCCGCGAGCAGGCCAAGGAGCATCGCCAGCCCGGCCACGCCACTGAGCGTCTGCCGCGACTGAGTGGCTTCGGCATCACGCCGCTGGCCTTGCAGCGCAGTGATCTCGCCGGTCGAGGTGAGCAGGCTCTCGCTCAGCGCCTCCATGGACTCCTGGGCCGCTTCAACCTTGACCTGCAGGTCTTTGAACTGGCCCATGTGCTCGCGGTACTTGAGCAGCGTCTTACGCGCCGTGAGCAATTCACTGACGTTGCCATCGGCTTGATCGCTGGCGATCTGCTCGACCTCCTTCAGCGCTTCGTCGATGGCGGTAATGGCGGCAATTTCATAGGACTCTTTACCGCTGAACACGTACGCCTGAACTTCGTAACGGGCGTTCTGCACTTGCTCGCGCAATTGCTGAATGTTGGTGAACTCACCGAGGCGCTCGCTGCTGTCCTGCTCTTGGCTGACGGCTTTCAAGACCTCGCTTTCCACTTGGCCGATGGACTTGATCGCCTCGTCCGAGAGAACCGCCAGCTGCGCACGCGAGTCGGCTCGCGCACTCAACAGCGTGGTCAGATTGGCAAAGGTGGCTTCGAGCGCCCTGACCGTGTCGCTTTGGCTGTTGAGCAGCTTGAGGATGTCGGCGGGAGGAGCATCGTCGCGCAGCACCACCAGATGCGCTTCGATTTCATTGATGCGGGCAACGACGCGCGAGGCGCTGTCAGCAGTGTTTTCGACCCGAAAGACGATGCGCTCGGCGCGCAGGTCCTTGGTCATCGCGTTGAGCTGAGCGATGGAGGTCAGTGACTCCGAGCGCTCGATCATCGTGTCGAGCCCATGCCACCCGGTCAGGGTAATGGCCAGGGTCAGAAGCAGAACCAGGCCAAAGCCCAGCGAGAGTTTGAGTTTGACGCTGGTGTTGGCCAGCGCCCGGTTGATGCGTTGCAACATGATGCGTCTCCTGCGGATGGGCGATAAACGCGCATCGGCAGGGGAGGCGGAGGCGTGACCTGATCAGGTCGTAGGAGATTTCCGAGGGGCGGGAAGGGGTGACGCGTGTCACAGATTCCGCCCCTATTGGAGGCTTTGCCGGCAGGCCGGTGGCTGATGCGGGTGCGAACCGGGCAAGCGGATCAGATCCGGAAGCGACTCACCAGCCCTTGCAGATGGCTGCCCAGTCGCGCCAGCTCGACGCTCGACGCTGCGGTTTCCTCGCTGGCGGCGGAGGTCTGTTCCGACACATCGCGTACGTTGAGCACGCTGCGGTTGATCTCTTCGGCCGTAGCGCTTTGCTCCTCGGCGGCCGCGGCGATCTGCTGGTTCATGGATTGAATCGCAGACACGGTCCGGGTGATGTTTTCCAGTGAAGTGCCAGCGCGGCGGGTCAGTTCGACGCTGCTGACCGTCAGTTCGCGGCTGTTGTCCATGATTGTCGCGACTTGTCGGGTGCCGTTCTGCAAGCCGGAAATCAGCTCTTCGATCTCTTCCGTGGACTTTTGCGTGCGTTGCGCGAGGCTGCGCACTTCGTCTGCGACCACAGCGAATCCGCGACCGGCCTCACCCGCCCGGGCGGCCTCGATGGCCGCGTTCAGGGCAAGGAGGTTGGTTTGTTGCGCAACGGACTTGATCACGTCGAGGACGCTGCCGATCTTGTCGCTCTCGCGCTTGAGTTCGGCCATCGCCTCGGTGGAGTGACCGACCTCGGTCGCGAGGAGCTCGATCTGCGCGATGGCCTCGTTGACGACCTTGTCGCCCTCACGCGCCTGGAGATCAGCGGCTACGGCGGCCTCGGACGCTTCTTCGGCGTTACGCGCCACTTCCTGCACCGTGGCGGTCATCTCGTGCATCGCCGTCGCTACCTGATCGGTCTCGACCTTCTGGCTGTTGACCCCGGCACTGGTCTGCTCAGTGACCGCCGACAGCTCTTCGGCAGCGCTGGCGATCTGGGTCACGCCTTCGCCGATGCCGCCGATCAATTGGCGCAGCTCCACCGTCATGCGCTGGATGCTGCCCTGCAACTGGCCAAGCTCGTCGCGCCGGTCGACGCTCAAGTTGTGGGTCAGATCACCGGACGCCACGCGCTCGACCGCAACAAGCGTCTGCCCCAGCGGCACCGTGATTTGGCGGGTGATGACCCAGGCGGCGAAAACACCGAGGATCAGGGCCACTATCGTGGCAATGCCAAGGGTCGATTGGGCCTGGCGGGTGTCTGCCTCGCGTTTGGCGTTTTGCGAAATGTTCAGTTGTTCGCTGGCGTCCAGCAGCTGTTGCCCCAGCTCGGTCATCTTGGCGAGGGCCTGAACGCTGACCAGTTGCGCTTCACGGTATTGGCCGACAGCGTCGCGATAGCCTTTGAGCGCCAGGTTGGCCTTTTGCAGCTGCGGGATGTACTGGGAGGAAACGTCGCCGGCCAGCGTGTTGACCCCGACGATGGCTTCATCGATGGCGGCGGTGGCGTTCTTTTCGAAATCCGGTTTGCCACTGAAGGTGTAACCGCGCACCTGGAAGCGTGCCTGCTGGATCTGTTTGCTGACATCCACCGCGCTGTTGAATTGCAGGATGTTGTCGTGCTGCAGCAACGCCTGTTCGATCTGGTTGACGGTATCGACAGCGGCGTCGGCGGACGCGCCCAAGATGGTTCGGCTGGCTTCGCGGGTCTGGATCGCTTTGGTCATGTCGCCAAAGGCACGGCGGTATTCGCTGGCGGCCTGAGCCTGAGCGTCCATCAGTTTGAGATCGCCGATGCCTTTGACCATGCTCTGGCCGGTTTTCAGGTCAGCGTCGAGCTTGTCCAGCGCGGTCATGACCGCCGTCGCGGCTTCAGCGGTGTATTGAGCTTCATACACCATGCCTGCCGTGCGCAGATCCATCGTCCGCTCACTGATCTGCGAGATCATCCCCAGCTTGTCGCCACGCTCGATCACCGCCTTCACGCTGGACCAGCCCGTCGCCGTGATAAGTAGCGTCAGCAACAGCACAAGGCCGAAACCGACACCCAGTTTGAGACGGACGCTCATATTTCCAAGGCGTTGGGTAAACCAGCGAGACATGATAATTCCTGCGAATTTTTTTATAGACGCTTGTGCATCGGCTGTCGCGCGGCAAACTGAAGTGCTTGATGAGGACGGGAGGTAGCTCGGGGGGGGCAAGGACATTGCCCGCCGTTCTGACACCGCGCGGCGGAGCAGCAGACATGGGCCGTGTGTGGGACTGAGCGTGCTCAGGACGAGGCCGGGACAGTCAGTAACGTTCTCGGGTGACTGAAACTGAGCCTTCGCGAGCAAGCTCGCTCCCACAGGTTCTATGTCTGTGGGGGAATCGGTGTCGCCATGTTCTAGAACAATCGGGCGAGTAGCGCGGTCACGGCGGTTTCAACGCGCAGGATCCGCGCACCCAACTGGACTGGATTCAGCCCCGAGGCCTGCAGCAAATCAACTTCGTAGGGAATCCAGCCGCCTTCGGGGCCGATGGCCAGGGTGACGGGCTGCTCGACCGCGCGTGGGCAGGCGGGGAAATCACCCGGATGGCCGACCAATCCAAGCGTCCCTTCAACCACAGCGGGAAGGCGGTCCTCAACGAACGGCTTGAAGCGCTTCTCGATGACGATCTCAGGCAGCACGCTGTCCCGGGCCTGCTCCAGTCCGAGAATCAACTGCTCGTGAATGGCAGCCGGCTCCAGAAAGGGCGTCTGCCAGAAGCTTTTTTCGACGCGGTAACTGTTGACCAGGATGACTCGGGGGACACCCATCGTCGCCACGGTCTGAAACACCCGACGCAGCATTTTCGGGCGCGGCAGGGCGAGGATCAGCGTCAGGGGGAGTTTGGCCGGCGGGGCGTGCTCGAAGCTCACCGAAAGCTCGGCTTCACGAGTTTCCAGACGCAGCAATTGCGCACTGCCCAGCAAGCCGTTCACTCGACCGACCCGCAGGCTGTCGCCGACTTCGCTGCGATGCACTTCCTGCATGTGCTTGAGGCGCCGATCACGCAGCACGACCCGATCCGCCGCGATGAAGTCGGCGTCCTCAAGCAACAGCAGGTTCACGGCTGGGTCGCTGGCGGTTGGCTCTGTTCGTCTTCGGCTTTCTCGTCGTCTTCATGATCGCCGCGCTTGGTGATCATCGAACTGCACAGCACGCCGATTTCAAACAGCAGCCACATCGGCACAGCCAGAAGGGTCTGGGAAAAGATGTCCGGCGGGGTGAGGATCATGCCGACCACGAAGCAGCCAATCACCACGTACGGGCGAATCTTCTTCAGGTATTTGACGTCGACGATGCCGATCCACACCAGCAGTACAACCGCCACCGGAATCTCGAACGCGACCCCGAATGCCAGGAACAGCGTCATCACGAAGTCCAGGTAACTGGCGATGTCCGTCATCATCGACACGCCTTCCGGCGTGACGCTGGCGAAGAAGTGGAAGATCAGCGGGAAGACCAGGAAGTAGGCAAACGCCATCCCGGCGTAGAACAGGATGATGCTGGAGATCAGCAGCGGCACTGCCACGCGCTTTTCATGCTTGTACAAGCCTGGCGCAATGAAGCCCCAGATCTGATACAGGATCACCGGCATCGCCAGAAACAGCGCCACCATCATCGTCAGCTTGAACGGTGTGATGAACGGCGAGGCCACATCGGTCGCGATCATCGTGGCGCCGTCAGGCAGAAACTTGCGCAGCGGGGCTGAAACAAAGGTGTAGATCTTCTGGGTGAAGTAGAACAGCGCGCCGAAGATCACGAAGATCGCCAGCACGCAGCGCAGCAGGCGCGAGCGCAGTTCTGTCAGGTGCGAGACCAGCGGCATTTGCTGGTCGTTTTCCGGGATTTCGCTCATGGGGCTCGTGGTGGCAGTGACGAATCGTTGGCAGAAGGCGCACTTTGCACCGCGGTCGCAGGGGTGATGACCGGCGCAGGTGCGGGTGCAGAATCCGGCCCGACAGGCGAAGGTGCAGGCGCAGCAGGCTCGACATGAACGGGCGGCGGCGTGACCGACGCGCTTTCCGCCGGAGCGGCCGGGCCAATGTCGGCGCTCTGGGCCGGTGAGGCCGCACCCATGACCGGCGCTGTAGAGGCCGGAGCCGGTGGAATCGGCGTCTCGGCAGCGGGTTCAGCCGGTGCCGGCGTCGCGGGAGCTACAGGCGCTTGCTGTGGCTGCATGATCTTGCGAGCTTCCTCTTCCAGCGAAAGGATATGCTCGTTGTGCAGCTGACGCCGAATCTCGTCAGCGCCGATTTCGCGCTCAACTTCCTGTTTGATCGCATTGAAGCTGCGTTTCAGGCGGCCGATCCAGAGTCCGGCCGTCCGTGCTGCGCCCGGCAGACGCTCGGGCCCCAGAACCAGCAGGGCAACGAGGCCGACCAGCAGCAGTTCAGAAAAGCTGATACCAAACATGCGTCACGACCTAGTCTTTGCGGAGGGGGTCTTCGACTCGTTGCGCCTGAGCGTCGATGGTGTGCGGCTGGTGCAGCGGCTGAGTCGGAGGGACAGGCTGCGCGGTTGGCTGTGGCTGAACCGGCGGCTGCACGGTTGGCTCTTCCGGATGTTTGTCGTCGTCATTCATGGCCTTGCGAAAGCCTTTGATCGACTCACCCACGTCAGTCCCCAGGTTCTTGAGTTTCTTGGTGCCGAAGACCAGCACGACAACCACAAGAATGACGATCCAGTGTTTCCAGTCAAAAATGCCCATAACGCGTTCCTCACAAGAAATTTCGGGCCGCAGCCCCTGTGTTTATTCGGCCGAGCGAGATGCTTTCTCGGCGTGGCCGGACAGGCCGAAACGGCGGTCCAGCTCATCGAGCACGGCTTGCGGGTGTTGGCCCAACTGGGCAAGCATCACCATGCTGTGGAACCACAAGTCGGCGGTTTCGTAGACGACATCACTGCAGTCACCGCTGATGGCAGCGTCCTTGGCAGCGATTATGGTTTCGACCGACTCCTCGCCGACCTTCTCCAGAATCTTGTTCAGTCCCTTGTGATACAGGCTGGCGACGTATGACGAGTCGGCAGCCGCGCCCTTGCGTGATTCGAGCACCTCGGCAAGGCGTGACAAGGTATCAGTCATGTTCAGTGTCCTGCTCGGTAAATGGCTTCCGGGTCTTTGAGCACCGGGTCCACGGTCTTCCAGCCGGCATCATCGTAGACGCGGTAGAAGCAGCTCTCGCGGCCGGTATGGCAAGCGATGCCGCCAATTTGCTCGACCATCAGGATAATGACGTCGGCATCGCAGTCCAGACGCAGCTCATGAAGCTTCTGCACGTGGCCCGATTCTTCGCCCTTTCGCCACAACTTGCCACGCGAACGTGACCAATAGATAGCGCGCTGTTCGCTGGCAGTCAGGCTCAAGGCTTCACGGTTCATCCACGCCATCATCAGCACGCGACCGGTCTTGTGGTCCTGTGCGATGGCGGGCACCAGGCCGTCCTTGTCCCACTTAATCTCGTCCAGCCAGTCTTTCATCATCGGCTCCGGCCGTTCCAGGGGAGGGTTAGTGTGCCAGCGGCTTGCGCCGATGGCTATCGGCGAACGACCAGATAGACGCCTGCCGCCAGCATCAGCAAGGCAGGCCAGGCACTCAGGGTGTTCAGCGCTGCGCCGGTCTGGGTATGGGTGATTGCCAGCAGCACCCCGCCGGCCAGCAGGCCCGCGCCGAGCAGCCGAAGGGCCCAATGATCGCCATCGCGCCGGTAGGGCGGGGGCGGATCGTGCCGATGGGGCTGCGACAGACGCTCGAGCAAATCCCGGGTCATGTTGGCCAGATGCGGAATCTGTTCAACCTGGGACTGCAGGTTGCCCAGCAGGGTTTTCGGGCTGACGCGCTCGCGCATCCAGCGTTCGAGGAACGGCTGCGCAGTCGCCCAGAGATCCAGCTCCGGGTACAGCTGACGGCCGAGGCCTTCGATATTGAGGAGCGTCTTTTGCAGCAGCACCAGTTGCGGCTGCACTTCCATGTTGAAGCGGCGAGCGGTCTGGAACAGGCGCATCAGTACCTGGCCAAAGGAAATGTCTTTCAGGGGCTTCTCGAATATCGGTTCGCACACTGTACGGATGGCCGCTTCGAATTCATTCAGCTTGGTCTCGGCCGGCACCCAGCCCGAGTCGATGTGCAGCTGAGCCACACGGCGGTAGTCGCGCTTGAAGAAGGCAAACAGGTTGCGCGCCAGGTAGTCCTGATCCTCAGGGGTCAGACTGCCCACAATTCCGCAGTCGATGGCGATGTACTGGGGATCCCACGGCGTGACCGTGCTGACGAAAATATTGCCGGGGTGCATGTCGGCGTGGAAAAAGCTGTCACGAAAAACCTGGGTGAAGAAAAGCTCGACGCCGCGCTCCGCCAGCTTCTTCATGTCGGTGCGCTGATCGGCGAGGGTCGCCAGATCGGTCACTTGCACGCCGTAAATGCGCTCCATGACCAACACCTTCGGCCGGCACCAGTCCCAGTAGACCTGCGGCACGTAGAGCATGGGCGAGCCCTCGAAGTTGCGGCGCAGCTGGCTGGAGTTGGCCGCCTCGCGCAGCAGGTCGAGCTCGTCGTAGATGGTTTTTTCGTAATCGGCGACCACGTCCACCGGGTGCAGCAGGCGGGCGTCTGCGGAAACACGCTCGGCAATCTTTGCCAGAATGAACAGCCACGCAAGATCGGAACCGATGATCGGCTTCAAGCCTGGCCGTACGACCTTTACCACCACTTCCTCGCCAGTCTTCAGGCGCGCGGCGTGGACTTGAGCAACAGAAGCAGAGGCCAGCGGGGCCACATCGAAACGGCTGAACACTTCGCTGATCTTCGCGCCCAGCTGCGACTCGATCAGCGCCACGGCTTTGGCCGAGTCGAACGGCGGCACGCGGTCCTGCAGCATCATCAGCTCGTCGGCCACGTCTTCAGGCAGCAGATCCCGGCGAGTGGACAGCAACTGCCCGAACTTGATGAAAATCGGCCCCAGGTCCTGCAACGCCAGTCGCAGACGGGCACCACGGCTCAGTTCGTTCTTGCGCCGCGGCAACCAGCGCCATGGCAGCACGAAGCGCACAGCCAGCAGCCACCACGGCAAGGGCAGGGCGAACAACAGGTCATCGAGGCGGTAACGGATTACGACACGCTGGATGCGAAACAGGCGGCGGACGGCAAGCAGGCTCATGCGTTATCGCTGGATGTGAGGGAGTGGGCCAGACGCTCGAAGCGGGCTTCGAGGCGTTCCAGGTCTTGTTTGGTCTGATCCAGTTCGGCGAAGCGGGCTTCGGCCTCGCGTTTGCCGACCAGCGTGCGGGATTCTTCGGCCAGGTATTCGGCCAGGTTGTGGCTGAGGCTGGCCGCGCTGTCGCGGGTCCAGCGCGCGCTGTTGCGCAGGTGCCCGCCGATCAGGGGCGCCGCGACAGGGCCGAGCCAGCGTTGCAGCTCGTACTCCCAATCGAGGTCCAGGTCCTGCAGCACGCCCACCAGCTCAAGCAGCACGGCGCTTTCGCCCTCCAGCTCGACTTCCGGGCTGTGCAGCACGGCATTTTTGTCTTTGCTCATCGCCAGGCGCATCAGGCTCGCAGCGGGCGCGCGCAGGGTCACATCAGCACCGCCTTCCCAGTTCGCCGCCAGCATCAAGCCGTCGTCGCCGGGCAGCACGTGCAGATGAAACGTCGGGCTGGTGCACTCGATCGCGATGACCTTGCCGCTCAGCCGGTCAAGGCGCGGCAAGGCGGTGCTGTCCATGCGCAGCACGCGGTTGATGCCGTGTTCGGCACTGGCGAGCAAGCCGTTGATCAGCATCAGGGCTTGATGCCCCGGTGCAGCGCCACGATGCCGGAGGTCATGTTGTGGTAGGTCACGCGGTCGAAACCGGCCTGAACCATCATTGACTTCAGGGTTTCCTGATCAGGGTGCATGCGGATCGACTCTGCCAGATAGCGGTAGCTTTCCGAATCGTTGGTGATCAGCTTGCCCGCCAGCGGCATGAAAGCGAACGAGTAGGCGTCGTAGATCTTGGACATGACTTTGCTGGTTGGCTTGGAGAATTCCAGTACCAGCAAACGACCACCCGGCTTGAGCACGCGCAGCATGGAGCGGATGGCGTCTTCCTTGTGCGTCACGTTGCGCAGGCCGAAGGCGATGGTCACGCAGTCGAAGTGGTTGTCAGGGAACGGCAGCTTTTCAGCGTCGGCCTGGACGAACTTGATGTTGCCGGCCACCCCGCGATCCAGCAGGCGGTCACGACCGACCTTGAGCATCGATGCATTGATGTCAGCCAGTACGACCTCACCGGTCGGGCCGACAAGATGGGAGAACTTCTTCGCCAGATCACCGGTGCCGCCTGCGATGTCGAGCACGCGGTTGCCGCTGCGAACGCCGGACAGTTCGATGGTGAAGCGCTTCCAGAGGCGATGCATGCCGCCGGACAGTACGTCGTTCATCAGGTCATATTTGGCCGCGACGGAGTGAAATACCTCGGCGACTTTCTCGGCCTTCTGGCTTTCCGGTACGTTTTTGTAACCGAAGTGGGTGATGGGTTCGGCATCGCTGCCTTTGCGCGGATCATTCATATCGCTGTCACCGGAATAAAGTGGCGCCATTCTAATCGTCGGGGCTGGCTTTGTCTTGACAAGGCGCACGGCCAACAGTTTCTTCGCTTCGGGCCGCTGGTATAGTGCTTCCACGATTTAAGCCGAAGCAGGAGCCCGTCAGTGGCCAGAATTACCGTGGAACGCCAGCACACGCTGGGAAAGGAAAAGGCCCGCGAGAAGGCTGAGATCATGCTGCAGAAACTGTCCGACAAGTACGGCATCGAGCACGAGTGGACAGGCGACACCGTGGCCCTGGAAGGCAAGGGCGCCAAGGGCACTGTCGCGGTCGAAGATGAATGGGTGCGGGTGAACATCGATCTCAACTTCTTCCTCTCCGCCATGAGCGGTTCGATTCAGTCGGAAGTTGAACGGCAGCTGGACAAGGTGCTGACCGCCTGACGTCTGGAGCGACGGCTAGAGCATCAGCTTGATGACTTGCTCGGAAGGGTCGCGGGATTTGCCGGCGGCCTTGAGCTCGGCCAGGTACTCCTCCCACAGTTGCGCCTGGCGTTGCGCAAGTTGCTCCAGGTATTCCCAAGTAAACAAACCGCTGTCATGACCGTCGTCGAAGGTCAGCTTCAGCGCGTACTGGCCGGCGGGTTCCACTTTGGTAAGCCCGACGCCCAGCTTGCCGAACTGCAAAATCGGGTTGCCATGGCCCTGCACCTCCGCCGAAGGCGAGTGCACACGCAGAAATTCCGCCGGCAGGCGGTATTCCTCGTCCGGCCCGTATTTCAGGCTGAGGACTTTCGACGCTTTGTGCAGCTGGACAGCGGTGGGCATGCGGGTCATAGAGGTAATCTCAGCTACAAGCTACAAGCTACAAGCTACAAGCTACAAGCTACAAGCTACAAGCGAAGCAGATTCGTGCAGCCAGTGAAATCTGCTTGCCGCTTGAAGCTAACCGCTTGCAGCTGCTTTAAAGGATATAACGCGACAGATCTTCGTCTTCCGCCAGCTCACCCAAGTGGCTGTTCACGTACTCAGCGTCAATCTGAATCGTCCCGCCATCCTGCGCACCCGCCAGATCACCGGCACTGAAAGAAACCTCTTCCAGCAACCGCTCAAGCAGCGTATGCAAGCGACGCGCACCGATGTTCTCGGTCTTCTCGTTGACCTGCCAGGCGATCTCGGCCAGACGCTTGATGCCATCCGGCAGGAACGCAATGTTCAGGCCTTCGGTCTTCAACAGCTCGCGGTATTGCTCGGTCAGCGAGGCATGGGGTTCGGTCAGGATGCGTTCGAAATCCTGCGGGCTCAGCGCTTTGAGCTCGACGCGAATCGGCAGACGACCCTGCAGTTCAGGCACCAGATCGCTCGGCTTGCTCAGGTGGAACGCACCGGACGCGATGAACAGGATGTGATCGGTCTTGACCATGCCCAGCTTGGTGTTGACGGTGCAGCCTTCGATCAGCGGCAGCAGGTCGCGCTGAACGCCTTCGCGTGACACATCGGCGCCGCCGACATTGCCGCGTTTGGCCACTTTGTCGATCTCGTCGATGAACACGATGCCGTGCTGCTCGACCGCTTCCAGCGCTTGCACTTTCAGCTCTTCGTCGTTGACCAGACGGCCTGCCTCTTCATCGCGAACCATCTTCATCGCGTCTTTGACTTTCAGCTTGCGGCTTTTCTTCTTGCCCTTGCCCATGTTGGCAAACAGGCTCTGCAGCTGGTTGGTCATCTCTTCCATGCCCGGCGGCGCGGAAATATCGACGCCGCCCATTTCCGCGACCTCGATCTCGATTTCCTTGTCGTCCAGCTGACCTTCGCGCAGGCGCTTGCGAAACAACTGACGGGTGTTGGAATCACTGCCCGATGTCGCGTCTTCGTTGAAGCCCGCGCGCGCCGGTGGCAGCAGGGCGTCGAGAATGCGCTCTTCGGCGGCGTCTTCAGCGCGGTGGCGGACCTTGGTGATCTCCTGTTCACGCAGCAGCTTCATCGCCGCGTCAGCCAGATCACGGATGATCGACTCGACATCGCGACCCACGTAGCCGACTTCGGTGAACTTGGTCGCTTCGACTTTGATGAAAGGCGCGTTGGCGAGCTTGGCCAGACGACGGGCGATCTCGGTTTTACCGACGCCGGTCGGGCCGATCATCAGAATGTTCTTCGGGGTGACTTCGACGCGCAGCTCTTCAGGCAGTTGCATCCGGCGCCAGCGGTTACGCAGGGCGATGGCGACGGCGCGCTTGGCATCGTCCTGGCCGATGATATGGCGATTGAGTTCGTGGACGATTTCACGGGGAGTCATGGACATGGTTTTCAACGGTCCTCGGCAGAGTGCAAGTCGGGCAGGCCGCGATGAACGGCGGCCATTACCTCAGGCTTACTCGGCGAGGTCCTGCTCCTCAATGGTGATGTTGTGGTTAGTGAAGACGCAGATGTCGCCGGCAATGTGCAAGGCGGTTTCGGCGATTTCACGGGCAGAGAGTTCGGTCTTCAGCAGCAGCGCGCGGGCCGCGGCCTGGGCAAAGGCACCGCCGGAGCCCATGGCGATCAGGCCATCTTCGGGCTCAACCACGTCGCCGTTACCGGTAATGATCAGCGAGGCGTCTTTGTTGGCAACAGCCAGCATGGCTTCAAGGCGACTCAGGGAACGGTCGGTACGCCATTCTTTCGCCAGCTCTACGGCGGCGCGAATGAGGTGACCCTGGTGCTTTTCCAGTTGGGCTTCGAAGCGCTCGAACAGGGTGAAGGCGTCAGCGGTGGCGCCTGCGAAACCGGCGATGACCTGGCCGTGGTAAAGGCGCCGGACTTTCTTGGCGTTGCCTTTCATGACGGTATTGCCCAGGGAAACCTGGCCGTCACCGGCCATGACGACTTTGCCTTGGCGGCGCACTGAAACGATGGTGGTCAAGGGGAGAGTCTCCACGCTGCGGGGCGAAAATGCCCTGATGGAAACTCATATGGGGGTGGGGGCGGGTATTTCAACCGTTGAGTGGGTTGAGGGATGAATGGCGGTGCGTCAGGTTGCTTCAAGTTTGTGTAGGAGTGAGCTTGCTCGCGATTGCGGTGAATCAGGCACCCATTATGTTGGATGTGCCAATGTCATCGCGAGCAAGCTCACTCCTACAACTGATCGTGCCCGCGTGGAGCGGGACCGATCGTTGGTCCTGCGGTGGGCGACAGTGCCCTAGCGAGCCTGGCGCTGTTGCAGGAGCAGGTTGCTGAAGCCGCCGCCCGCCAGTTGCTTCTGCGCGATGGTCAGCTGTTCGCGGTTGCTGAACGGGCCGACCAGCACGCGGTACCAGGTTTCATCCTTGACCGTGCCCGACTCCACGGTCGAGGTTTGCCCCAGCAGAATAATCTGCGCGCGCACTTTCTCTGCGTCGGCCTGTTTGCGGAACGAGCCCGCTTGCAGGAAGAACGTCGTCACGGCCGCCGGCTTGGCCACCGGAGGCGCTGGCGGTGGCGTCAGACCGCTGAGTGCCGCCTGGGCGCGAGCCGTATCGATCTTCGCGGCCACTTCAGGCGTAACCGGCGTGCTTGGTGCAACGACCGGTGGCGTCTTCTCTGGCACCGCTTCATTCGGCACGATGACTTCTGACTCAGGCAACAGCGTGTAGAAGTCGTACTTCGGCTTCACGGGCGCGGTCGGGCTGGGCGGCGTCTTGTTCGCTTCGGCGATCTTCGCGGCCTTGGCTTCAGCCTTGACGCGCTTGATATCGTCGCCACTGCCGGGTTCGAGCTTCATCAGAAAAACAACGAAAGCGCCGACGGTCAGGCCGATCGCCATCCACACCCAACCCGGAATCGGCGTCTTTGCGGGTGCCTGATACCGGCTGGCGCCGCGCTTGGGAGCAGGTTTCTTTTTAACGGCCAACTTACATACGCTCCAGAGTGTCCAGACCCAGCAACTGCAGGCCTTGCTTGAGGGTGCGACCGGTCAGGGCGGCGAGGCGCAGACGGCTTTGCTGTTGTTCAGGGCTTTCTGCCGCCAGGATCGGGCAGTTCTCGTAGAAACTGGAGAACAGACCGGCGAGGTCGTACACATAGGCGCAGAGCACATGGGGCGTGCCCTTGTCGGCGACGGTGTTGACGGTCTCGCCGAACTGCGCCAGACGCGCGGCCAGGTCTTGCTCCTGAGGTGCGTCCAGGATGATTTGGCCTTGGCTCGCGTCGAAGGTTTCGCCCTTTTCTTCGAGCTTGCGGAATACGCCGGCCACACGGGTGTAGGCGTACAGCAGGTAAGGCGCGGTGTTGCCTTCGAAGCTGAGCATCTGGTCGAAGTTGAAGCTGTAGTCGCTGGCGCGATGCTTGGATAGGTCGGCGTATTTCACCGCGCTGATGCCCACGGCCTTGGCGATCGAGCGCAACTCGTCTTCGGCGACGTCCGGGTTTTTCTCTTTCACCAGCGTGTAGGCGCGTTCTTCGGCTTCGTCGAGCAGGTCGACCAGCTTGACCGTGCCGCCGTCGCGGGTCTTGAACGGACGGCCATCGGCGCCATTCATGGTGCCGAAGCCCATGTGCTCCATCTGCATGCCGTTGGTGACGAAGCCTGCGCGGCGCGCCACTTCGAAGACCTGCTGGAAGTGCAGGGCCTGACGCTGATCGACGAAATACAGCGCGCGATCAGCTTTCAGCACGTTGCTGCGGTAGCGAATGGCGGCGAGGTCGGTGGTGGCATACAGATAACCGCCACCGGCCTTTTGCACGATCACCGGCAGCGGCGTGCCTTCAGCGGTTTTGAATTCTTCAAGAAACACACATTGCGCGCCGTTGCTTTCGACCAGCAGGCCGGCTTTCTTCAGGTCGGCGACGACATTGGCGAGGTCGTCGTTGTAGGCGCTTTCGCCCATGACGTCCTTCGGCGTGAGGTTGACGTTCAGACGTTCGTACACTTCCTGGCAGTGAGACAGGGAGATGTCTTTGAAGCGCGTCCACAGGCTCAGGCACTCGGCGTCGCCTGCTTGGAGCTTGACCACCAGCCCACGAGCGCGCTCGGCGAATTCTTCCGACTCGTCAAAACGGCCCTTTGCAGCGCGGTAGAAGTTTTCGAGGTCAGCCAGCTCGTCGCTGGTCGCCGGGGTTTCCTGCAAATAGGCCAGCAGCATGCCGAACTGGGTGCCCCAGTCGCCCACGTGGTTCTGACGGATCACGGTGTCGCCAAGGAACTCAAGGACGCTGGCCACACCGTCGCCAATGATGGTCGAGCGCAAGTGGCCGACGTGCATCTCTTTGGCCAGGTTCGGCGCGGACAGGTCGACCACAACGCGTTGAACAGGACCATTCTTGCGCACGGACAGGGTCGCGTCGGCCAGCGCTTCGTCGAGGCGCGAAGCCAGGGCCTGGGTGTTCTGGAAAAAATTGAGGAAGCCGGGGCCGGCGATGTCGACCTGGGTGATCTGCTCGTCGGCGGGCAGCGCGGCGACGATTTTCTCGGCCAGATCGCGAGGTTTCAAGCCGGCAGGCTTGGCCAGCATCATGGCGATATTGCTGGCGAAGTCGCCGTTTTTCTTGTCCTTGGCGTTCTCCACCTGAATCGCCGGCGTCAGCCCTTCCGGCAAGACGCCATCGGTGACGAGTTGGCTCAGAGCTTGTTGAATCAGCTGGCGGATGGTGTCTTTCATGGTGCTCTCTTTCGACCGCAAGCGCGGCCGCGCCTGGATGCGCGGGTGGAAAAACTGGGCATTATCCGTGGCCGGAGCCGCCTTGCCAACCGCGCTGGATGCGCGGTCAATCGATGCGAATCAATAAAGGTCCACCGGGTCCACGTCCAGCGACCATCTGACCTGGCGCCCGCTCGGCATGTTTTCCAGCGTCAGCAGCCAGGTCGCGAGCAGCTTGTGCAGTGGCGCGCGGGCGTTGGCCTGGACCAGCAACTGAGCGCGATAGCGTCCGGCGCGTCGTTCCATCGGTGCCGGAACCGGACCCAGCAGCTCGATGCCGCCCAGCGCCATGTCCTTCAATAACCGCTCGGCTTCGGTGCAGGCTTCGTCAAGAAACCCTTCGGCCTGACCCGGCTTGTGCGCTTCCGCGCGCAACAGCGCCAGGTGTGAAAACGGCGGCAGCCCGGCGGCGCGACGTTCGCTCAGCGCCTGCTCGGCAAAGGCGAAATAACCCTGCTCGGTGAGTTGAATCAATAAAGGATGGTCGGCCAGGTGGGTCTGGATGATCACCTTGCCCGGCTCTTCGGCGCGCCCGGCCCTGCCTGCGACCTGCACAATCAATTGCGCCATGCGCTCGCTGGCGCGGAAGTCACCGGAGAACAGCCCGCCATCGGCGTCGAGAATCGACACCAGCGTCACACGCGGGAAGTGATGCCCTTTGGCGAGCATCTGCGTGCCCACCAGAATGCACGGCTGGCCTTTCTGGATGGTCGCAAACAGCTGATTCATTGCGTCCTTGCGCGAAGTGCTGTCGCGATCGACGCGCAACACCGGGTAGTCGGGGAACAGAATCGCCAGCCGCTCCTCGGCACGTTCGGTCCCTGCACCCACGGGGCGCAGATCAACCTTGCCGCATGCCGGGCAATTGCGTGGGACGCGCTCGACATGGCCGCAGTGGTGACACCGCAGCTCGCCCGAGCGCTGGTGAACGGTCATGCGCGCGTCGCAACGGGGGCATTCCGACAACCAGCCACAGTCGTGACACAGCAGAGTAGGGGCAAACCCGCGGCGATTGAGGAACACCAGCACTTGCTGGCCCGCCGCCAGGGTCTGGGCGATGGCTTGCTGCATGGGGCCCGAGATGCCGCTGTCGAGGGGACGACTTTTCACATCCAGCCGCAGGAAGCGAGGTTGCTGCGCACCGCCTGCGCGCTGATTCAGGCGCAGGAGCGCGTACCGACCGGTGTGGGCGTTGTGCAGGCTTTCGAGCGAAGGCGTCGCCGAGCCGAGCACGATCGGGATGTCCTCCTGATGCGCCCTCACCAGCGCCAGGTCCCGGGCGTGATAGCGCAGGCCTTCCTGCTGTTTATAGGAGCCGTCGTGCTCTTCGTCGATGATGATCAGCCCGGGGTTTTTCATGGGGGTGAACAGCGCCGAACGGGTGCCGATGATGATGTCGGCTTCGCCATCGCGTGCTGCCAGCCAGGCGTCCAGCCGATCGCGATCGTTGACCGCCGAATGCAGCAGCGCGATGCGCGCGTTGAAACGCTGCTCGAAGCGCGCGAGGGTCTGCGGGCCGAGGTTGATCTCCGGAATCAGCACCAGCGCCTGCTTGCCCGCTTCCAGCGTCTCGCGGATGAGCTGCAGATAAACCTCGGTCTTGCCACTGCCGGTGATCCCCGCCAGCAGTGAGGCGTGAAAGCTGCCGAACCCCGACCGAATGGCTTCATAGGCGGCCCGTTGCTCGGTGTTGAGCGGCAATTCCGGCTGCGCCAGCCAGTGCTCGTGCCGCTCGACCGGGCCATGACCGCGCACCTCGACGGTCACCAGTCCTTTGGCGAGCAGCAAGTTCAGGCTGTCCCGGTTGAGCATCAGCTTGCTCAGCAACTGATGAGCCACGCCGTGGGGATGCTGGGCCAGGGTGCGCAGCGCTTCCTTTTGTTTCGGCGCCCGGGCGATGCGCGGGTCATCGACGCTGGCGTCCGGGGCTGCGTGCCAGAACCGCTCCTGCCGCGCTTCCGCAGGTTCCCCCTGGCGCAGCAACACCGGCAACGCCCAGTTGAACGTGTCGCCCAGGCTGTGCTGGTAATACTGGGCCGTCCACAGGCACAGCTTGAACAGTGCGGGCGGCAGCGGCGCTTCGGCATCCAGCACGGCAATGGCCGGCTTGAGCTTGTCGGCCGGCACGTCGCTGTGATCGACGACTTCCACCAGCACGCCGATCATTTCCCGACGGCCAAACGGCACGCGCAGACGCATCCCTGGCTGCAAGGCACTGCGGGCCACACCTGCGGGGGCAAGGTAGTCGAACAGGCGACGCAGCGGCGAGGGCAGGGCGAGGCGCAAGATGGCATCGGGCACGCGGGGGATATCCTGTTACGGAGTATGACGAAGGGCGCGATCTTAGCAGACGACCGGCGTGAACGTTCCCTTGCGTGATTGGCGTTGTCTGTTAATATGCGCGGCCTAATTCCGTGCGGTATTCAACAATAGTGTTGGGTGGCGGCACGATAGCCTGAGGAAATACCCATGAAAGCTGATATCCATCCAGTTTACGAAGCCATTGACGCAACCTGCAGCTGCGGCAATGTCATCAAAACCCGTTCCACACTGGCCAAGCCTCTGAGCCTGGACGTGTGCAACGAGTGCCACCCGTTCTACACCGGCAAGCAAAAAACTCTGGACGTCGGCGGTCGTGTCGACAAGTTCAAGTCGCGTTTCGGTGCGTTCGGTCCTACCAAAGCTCCTGCTGCTGCAGAGTAAGGTTGGCCGTTCTGGAGTCGCCGATGCGTTTCTCCAGGCTGCTTAAAAAGGCGTCCCTCGCGGGCGCCTTTTTTATGTCTGCGATTTGGCTTTCGTCGGCCCAGGCCTTGTGCCCTGCGCCGCCGTCTCTGCCTGTGGTTCAGGTGCAGCGAGTGGTCGATGGCGACACGGTGCGCCTGAGCGATGGTCGCAGCGTTCGCATGATTGGCCTGAATACGCCAGAAACCGGCAAAAAGGGCCAGTCCGCCCAACCGTTTGCCGAAGCGGCCAAGCGTCGTTTGCAGGCATTGGTGGATGCCAGTGACGGGCAGGTCAGGCTACGTGTCGGTGAAGAGCCAACCGATCACTACGGACGCACCCTCGCCAACGTCTATGGCCGCGATGGCGCCAATCTCGAGGCGCAACTGCTGGCGGACGGCCTAGGCTATCTCGTCGCAGTCTCCCCTAACGTTGCACTGGTGAGCTGCCAGCAGGCCGCAGAGACGTCAGCACGCCAGGCCGGACGGGGCCTGTGGCGCAACTCGCCGGTTCAGCTGGTCGAGCAGATCAGCACGGGCGGGTTTGCGCTGGTCACTGGGCGCGTGACCAGCGTGCAGCGCAATGGCGGCGGCCTGTGGATCGAATTCGGCGATGCGCTGGTGCTGCGCATTGCGCCCAGGCTGCTCGGCCAGTTTGACACTGCCGCGTTGCAGCGCTTGAAAGGTCAGCGAATCGAGGCGCGTGGCTGGGTAGTCGATCGTTCGCGTCGGGGCAGCCTTAAATCAGGTCAGCCTCGCTGGATGATGCCGATCACTCATCCTGCAATGTTGGATACAGTCAATAAATAAATTGTAGACAGTTTTGGTCAGGATTGTCGCCGCTGGAGGCCTTGTGTTCTGCGTCTCTACGCTGAAAGTCGTAGATGCGGCCTCTTGACACAGGTGACCCGCCAGTCTTGTTAGGACTTTATGACTTGCGTATGCTCGGCGGTCCGTCTGTCCAACAGCAAAAAAGCGGAATGCCCCCATGTCAGATTTGAAAACTGCCGCTCTCGAATATCACGCTCATCCCCGTCCCGGGAAACTCAGCGTCGAGCTCACCAAAGCCACTGCAACCGCTCGCGATCTGTCGCTGGCCTACAGCCCGGGTGTGGCTGAGCCGGTCCGCGAAATCGGTCGCGATCCGGAACTTGCCTACAAGTACACCGGCAAAGGCAACCTGGTAGCGGTGATCTCTGATGGCACCGCGATTCTGGGTCTGGGTAACCTCGGGCCTCTCGCCTCCAAGCCGGTCATGGAAGGCAAGGGTGTGCTGTTCAAGCGCTTTGCCGGTATCGACGTGTTCGATATCGAAGTCGATTCGGAAAGCCCGCAGGCCTTCATCGACACTGTGCGACGCATCTCCATCACCTTCGGCGGCATCAACCTGGAAGACATCAAGGCACCTGAGTGCTTCGAAATCGAAAAAGCGCTGATCGAGCAATGCGACATTCCGGTTTTCCACGATGACCAGCACGGCACCGCGATCGTTACCGCGGCCGGCATGATCAACGCGCTGGAAATCGCTGGCAAAACCCTGGAAACGGCGAAGATCGTCTGCCTGGGCGCTGGCGCTGCGGCCATCTCCTGCATGAAGTTGCTGGTGAGCATGGGCGCGAAGATCGAAAACATTTTCATGATCGACCGTAGCGGCGTGGTTCACGACGGACGTACCGATCTGAACCAGTACAAGGCCCAGTTCGCTCACACCACCGACAAGCGCACGCTGGCCGATGCACTGGAAGGCGCTGACGTGTTCGTCGGTCTGTCCGGTCCGAACCTGCTGAGCGCTGAAGGCCTGAAGTCGATGGCGGCCAATCCGATCGTGTTCGCCTGCTCGAACCCGGATCCGGAAATCTCGCCGGAACTGGCTCACGCCACCCGCAACGACGTGATCATGGCGACCGGCCGTTCGGACTACCCGAACCAGGTCAACAACGTGCTGGGCTTCCCGTTCATCTTCCGTGGCGCACTGGACGTTCGCGCCAAGCGTATCAACGAAGAGATGAAGATCGCAGCGGCCAACGCTCTGCGCGAACTGGCCAAGCTGCCGGTGCCTCAGGAAGTCTGCGACGCCTACGGCGGCATTGCCCTGGAATTCGGTCGTGAGTACATCATCCCGAAACCAATGGACGCACGCCTGTTGGGCTTGATCTCCGATGCAGTTGCCAAGGCAGCCATCGAGAGCGGTGTCGCGACCCTGCCGTATCCAAAGCACTACCCGCTGAAGAGCGTGGACGAAGTGTTCAACGGCTGATACAAGCGCCCATAAAAAACCCAGCCAAGTGCTGGGTTTTTTTATGGCTGGAGGCTACCAGCAGTGCAACTGATCGCCGCTGCTTTTACTTGGAGCTTGCCGCTTGAGGCTTGCGGCTGCTCCCCTAGAACAGATCGATCGGCGCCGATTCGTCCGCTGGCAGCGGGCTGCCTGGGGGTGGGCTGCCGCCGAGTTCGTTCACGCTAGGCGGCGTGTCTTCGCTCTTGAACAGCTCGAAGAACGCACCCGGCGTGCTTGGCGTCGCAGAGCGGCCACTGACCGGATCGATGCGCAGGCTAAGGATGCCGTCCGGTTCTGCCTGAACGTGTGGTGGCTTGTCCTTCAGCGCGGCGCTCATGTACTTCATCCAGATCGGCAGCGCGACCGTGCCGCCGAACTCATGACGACCGAGGCTTTCAGGCTGATCGAAACCGGTCCACACCGTGGTCACGTAGTCAGCGTTGTATCCCGTGAACCACGCATCTTTCGATTCGTTGGTGGTACCGGTTTTGCCTGCGATGTCCGGACGGTTCATGGCCAGGGCGCGGCGACCGGTGCCGCGCTTGATCACGTCCTGCAGCATGCTGTTGAGGATGTAAACCGTACGACCGTCAACAATCCGCTCCGCGACCACAGGGGCCGGCGCTGCGCCCGAAGTATCCAGTGCGTTCGGCACAACGTTGGCAGTCAGCGGTGGCGTGTCTGGCGCTGCGTAGGTCGCTGCGCTGCTGATGGCCGCTTCGCTGACCGCTTTCGGATTCGGGTCATTGGCGGGCACCGTCGGCGGGTTGGCGACGAACAGGGTTTTGCCTTCACGGTCCTCAATCTTCTGGATGAGGTACGGGCTGATCTTGTAGCCGCCGTTGGCAAACGCACTCCAGCCGCCGACGATTTCCATCGGCGTCAGGGTGGCTGTGCCCAGGGCCAGGGACAGGTTGGGCGGCAAGTCCTGTTTGTTGAAGCCAAAGCGCGTGATGTAGTTGATGGCCGTGTTCACGCCCAGGCTTTGCAGCAGGCGGATCGACACGAGGTTACGCGACTTGTACAACGCCTCGCGCAGCCGAATCGGACCGAGGAAGGTGCCCGTGTCGTTCTTCGGGCGCCAGACCTTGTCGATGGTTTCGTCGACGAACACGATCGGCGCGTCGTTGACCAGGCTGGCGGCGGTGTAGCCGTTATCCAGCGCTGCCGAGTACAGGAACGGTTTGAAGCTGGAGCCCGGCTGACGCTTGGCCTGCATTGCCCGGTTGTAGTTGCTCTGCTCGAACGCGAAACCGCCGACCAGCGCGCGAATCGCGCCGTTCTGCGGATCCAGCGAAACCAGCGCGCTCTGCGCCACCGGAAGCTGGCTGAACTTGAGCGAGTTGTCCGGCTGACGCTGCAAACGCACCAGATCGCCGACGTGGGTCACATCGCCAGGCTGCTTGGGATTGGCACCGACGCTGTTGGTGTTCAGGAACGCCTTGGCCCACTTCATGCTGTCCCAGGCGACGGTTTCTTCGTTCTCGCCGCTGCGGGTCAGTACGCGAATGCCGGTCTTGTCGACCTGGGTGACGATGGCCGGCTCCAGACCGCTGATCGGACGCTGTTTGCTCAGTTCCTGCACCCAGCCCTCGCGGGTCAGGCCGGGGAATCGGCTCTCAGGCCCGCGATAGCCATGGCGCTGGTCGTATTCGATCAGGCCGTCCTGCACCGCCTTGTTGGCATCTTCCTGCAAGCCGCTCGGCACGGTAGTGGTGACCCGGAAGCCTTCTGTGTAGGCTGCGCTGCCATAACGACCCACCATTTCGGCGCGCGCCATTTCAGCGATATACGGCGCGTTCACTTCAGGGCTCTGAACGTGGTAGCTGGCGTTGATCGGCTCGACAAGGGCGGTCTGGTAGGTGTTCTGGTCGATTTTCCCCAGCTTGAACATGCGGCCCAGAATCCAGTCGCGGCGCTCTTTGGCGCGCACCGGATTGGCCAATGGGTTGAATCGTGACGGCGCCTTGGGCAGGCCGGCAATCATTGCCATCTGCGCAACGCTCAGGTCGCGGATGGATTTGCCGTAGTACACCTGTGCTGCGGCCTCGATGCCGTAAGCCCGGTTACCCAGATAGATCTTGTTGACGTACAGCTCGAGAATCTCGTCCTTGGTAAGTTGGCGCTCGATTTGCAAGGCCAAGAGAATCTCGGTGGTTTTGCGCGAAAAACTGCGCTCGCTGGTCAGGAAATAGTTTTTCGCGACCTGCATGGTGATGGTCGAGCCGCCGGACTGAATGTGACCGCTCTTGACCAATTGGCTGGCCGCGCGCATCAGGCTGCTCGGGTCCACGCCGTAGTGGTTCTCGAAGTTATCGTCTTCGGCAGACAGCAAGGCGTGAATGAAATTGGGGGGAATGTCGGCGAAACGGATGGGAGAGCGGCGCATTTCGCCGAACTCTGCAATCAGCTTGCCGTCGCTGCTGAACACTCGCAGCGGGATCTGCAGCTGGATATTGCGCAGCGCATCGACCGAGGGCAGGTTCGGGGCCAGGTAGAGGAAGGCGCCGCTCAGGCCGAGCACCAGCCCGCAGACGACCGCGACGATGGACCACCAGACAAACTTCAGCAGGCGTATCAAGGCTTTTGGATTTCCAGAAAAAAGAATGAGTTAGACGCAGGCATTTACAAATGAACACGCCTTGAAGCTTCGCTACACGAAAAAAACGCTGGGCATTATAAGCATTTTTCGTCGTCGAGCGTTATTTGCGCTACTGTCAAGTCAGCCGACAGTGGCACTGGACTAGAAATCATCCGTAAGTGACGGAAACGCATAGGGAATCGGTTGTGTTCGAACTCTTCAGTAAGAAGGCCAACACCCTTCTAGGGATCGATATTAGCTCCACCTCGGTCAAGCTCCTGGAGCTAAGTCGGTCCGGCAACCGTTACAAGGTCGAGTCTTATGCGGTCGAACCGCTGCCGGCCAACGCAGTGGTCGAAAAGAACATCGCGGAGCTCGAAGGTGTCGGCAGTGCTTTGACGCGCCTGCTGGTAAAAGCCAAGAGTAACGTCAAAATCGCGGCGGTTGCCGTTGCAGGTTCGGCTGTTATTACCAAGACCATCGAGATGGACGCAGGCCTTTCCGACGACGAGATGGAAAACCAGCTCAAGATCGAGGCCGACCAGTACATTCCCTATCCGCTGGAAGAAGTCGCCATCGATTTCGAAGTCCAAGGCTACTCGACGCGTAATCCCGAACGCGTCGAAGTATTGCTGGCGGCTTGCCGCAAGGAAAACGTAGAAGTGCGCGAAGCCGCGCTGGCACTGGCCGGGCTGACCGCTCGCGTCGTCGACGTTGAAGCTTATGCCTTGGAGCGCTCGTTCGGTCTGTTGTCTGCGCAACTGGGCCAAGATCACGAACAGTTGACGGTCGCCGTCATCGACATCGGCGCGACCATGACCACCCTCAGCGTGCTGCACAATGGCCGCATCATTTATACCCGCGAACAATTATTTGGCGGTCGCCAGCTCACCGAAGAAATCCAGCGCCGTTATGGTTTGTCCGTCAGCGAGGCCGGGCTTGCGAAAAAGCAGGGCGGGCTCCCCGACGACTACGTCATGGAAGTTCTGCAGCCGTTCAAAGACGCCGTGGTGCAGCAGGTGTCCCGTTCGCTGCAGTTTTTCTTCGCGGCCGGGCAGTACAACCGCGTCGACTACATCATGCTGGCCGGCGGCACCGCCTCTATTTCCGGTCTTGATCGGCTGATCCAGGAGCGCCTGGGCACGCCAACGCTGGTGGCAAACCCCTTTGCCGACATGGCGCTGAGCGTCAAGGTTAACGCCGGCGCGCTCGCCAGCGATGCGCCTGCACTGATGATCGCGTGCGGTCTGGCCCTGAGGAGCTTCGACTGATGGCACGGATCAACTTACTTCCCTGGCGTGAGCAGCAGCGCGAGGAGCGCAAGAAGCGCTTCATTCTGGCGCTGGCCGGTGTGCTGGTGCTGGGCATCGGCGCCATTCTTTTGGCTGATCAATATTTGAGCAGTGCCATCGCCCATCAGAACGCCCGCAATCAATTCGTCAGGACCGAAATCGTCCAGCTCGACGCGCGCATCAAAGAGATCAGTGAGCTCAAGGCGCGTCGCAAACAATTGCTGGAGCGGATGAAGATCATTCAGGACCTGCAGGGCAACCGGCCGATCATCGGGCGCATCTTCGATCAGATGGCTCGTACCCTCCCCGATGGCGTCTATTTCAACGACGTGAAGATGACCGGCCAGATGATCAGCATTTCCGGCGCTGCCGAATCCAATAACCGGGTGTCGGACCTGCTGCGGAATCTGGATGCCTCTGACTGGCTGGAGTCGCCGAGTCTGACCGAGGTCAAGGCGAACACTGCGGCGGGTGGCGTGGATCAGACCAACACCTTTCAGTTGACGGTGCGCCAGACGCAGCCAGCCGTTGAGGGGGTCAAGCCATGAGCATGAATGATTGGCTCGATAGCCTCAAAAAGATCGACCTTAACGACCTGGACATCAATAACCTGGGTTCATGGCCTGCTGCGGTCAAGACCATTGCCGGCGCGCTGTTGCTGGCGCTGGTGCTGGCCGGTGGGTACTTCTTCTATATCCAGGACATGCAGACTCAGCTCGATCAGGCCCGTGGCGAAGAGACGGCGCTGAAAGAGCAGTTCGCGACCAAGGCCTACCAGGCTGCCAACCTTGCGGCCTACAAGAGCCAGATGGTGGAGATGGAAAACACCTTCGGCGCCTTGCTGCGGCAGTTGCCGAGCGACACTGAAGTCCCCGGCCTGCTTGAAGACATCACCCGCACCGGTCTGGGCAGCGGCCTGGAGTTCGAGGAGATCAAGCTGCTCCCTGAAGAGGCTCAGCAGTTTTATATTGAATTGCCGATCCAGATTACCGTAACAGGCAGTTATCACGACCTCGCGACCTTCGCCAGTGGCGTCGCCAGCCTGCCACGAATCGTGACGCTGCATGACTTCGAGATCAAACCGCTGGACGCCAAGTCCCCCGGAAAGCTGCGCATGAGCATCCTTGCCAAGACCTACCGGTATAACGACAAAGGTCTTCAGAACGTCGACACGAAAGGGCCAGCGAAATGAGCGCGGTGCGTTGGTTGTGCGTAGGCGTCACGCTGATGGGGCTGGCGGGTTGCGACAGCTCGAACGAATTTGACGATCTCAAGCAGTTCATGGCCGAGGTGCGCGCACGGCCGGTGGGCACCATCGAGCCGATGCCCAAGTTCCGGCCGTATGAGGCCTTTACCTATGCGGCGGCGAGTTTGCGCAGTCCGTTTCAGCCGCCGATCAAGATCGATCTGGTTAACCGTCCGAAGGGCTCGCACCTGGTGCAGCCTGATCCGACGCGGGTGAAGCAGTTCCTCGAAGGCTTCAACATCGACTCCTTCGAAATGGTCGGCACGTTGAGCAATGAAACCGGCACGTTCGCGCTGCTTCGCGGAGCGGGGGGCGTGCATCGGGTGAAAGTGGGCGATTACCTGGGGCGTAACGATGGCCGGATCACGGCGATCACCGACTCGGCGGTGCAAGTGATGGAAATCGTTCCGGATGGAGAGGGCGCGTGGCTTGAGCGACCGCTCAGTATTTCCCTCAAGGAACGCTCATGAAGACGGCAAGCAAGCGAAGCACCTTCGGATCTGCACAGTGGTGGAATGTGAACATGAACAGGATTCTTTCGATTATCGGCCTGTCGCTAGGGATGGCGATGCTTTCACCGGTTGTCCAGGCGGCTAACCTCAAGACGCTGGATGTCGCCGCATTGCCGGGGGATCGAGTCGAACTGAAACTGTCCTTCGACGGTCCGGTGGCGGCGCCGCGCGGCTACACCACCGAGCAGCCGGCACGAATCGCGCTGGACCTGCCTGGGGTGACCAGCCAACTGGCGATCAAAAGCCGTGACCTGGGTTCAGGCAACGCCCACAGCGTTGTGGTCGTCGAAGCCAAGGACCGCACGCGGGTGATCATCAACCTCACCACGCTCGCGCCCTATAGCTCGCGTGTCGACGGCAACAACCTGTTCGTCGTCGTGGGCCAGGGCGCTGCTGCGGCCCAGGGCTCGCAGCCAAGTACCGCCATGGGCGCGGCGCGAGTGAGTGTGCCTGCCGCGCAATCGGCAAAACCTGTTGCCCGCTCGTACGCGCCAGGCCCACGGTCGGTGAAAAACGTCGACTTCCAGCGCGGCGAGTTGGGTGAAGGCAACGTCATCATCGAGCTGAGCGACACCGGCATTGCCCCGGACATTCAGGAGCAGGGCGGCAAGATCCGCGTCGACTTCGCCAAAACCCAGTTGCCTGAACCCCTGCGCGTACGTCTGGACGTCAAGGATTTCGCGACCCCGGTGCAGTTCGTCAATTCCAGCGCCACGGGTGACAAGGCCAGTATTTCCATCGAGCCGTCCGGCGCGTTCGACTACTCCGCTTACCAGACCGACAACAAGCTGACCATCAGCGTGCGTCCCCTGACCAACGAAGATCAGGAGCGCCGCAATTCGGAAAAACTGGTCTACACCGGCGAGAAGCTGTCGCTGAATTTCCAGGACATCGACGTGCGTTCGGTGCTGCAACTGATCGCTGATTTCACCAACCTCAATCTGGTGGCCAGCGACACCGTTCAGGGCGGCATCACCCTTCGCCTGCAAAACGTACCGTGGGATCAGGCGCTGGATCTTGTGCTCAAGACCAAGGGCCTGGACAAGCGCAAGATCGGCAACGTGTTGCTGGTCGGGCCGGCCGACGAAATCGCCGCGCGGGAGCGTCAAGAGCTGGAGTCCCTGAAGCAG
The DNA here is from genome assembly GCF_014841665.1 of Pseudomonas sp. CFBP 8772. Classification (NCBI taxonomy): domain Bacteria; kingdom Pseudomonadati; phylum Pseudomonadota; class Gammaproteobacteria; order Pseudomonadales; family Pseudomonadaceae; genus Pseudomonas; species Pseudomonas sp. CFBP 8772. The sequence goes on from NZ_JACYUI010000002.1 coordinate 606,608, forward strand.
ATTTCCGAGTTGGCCCCACTGCGTCGCGAGTTGCTGCAGGTTAACTACGCCAAGGCCGCCGACATCGCCAAGCTGTTCCAGTCGGTCACCAGCGCTGAATCGAAGACCGATGAGCGCGGTTCGATTACGGTCGATGAGCGCACCAACAACATCATTGCCTACCAGACCCAGGACCGTCTGGACGAGCTGCGCCGCATCGTTTCGCAACTGGACATTCCGGTGCGCCAAGTGATGATCGAGGCGCGCATCGTCGAGGCCAACGTCGATTACGACAAGTCTCTGGGCGTGCGCTGGGGTGGTTCGAGCAGCAAGGGCAATTTCACCACCGGCGGCAGCGGCACCGTGACCGGCGCAGCAGCGACCAACGGTCCCTATGTCGACATGGGCGTAACCGACGCCACCTCGTCGATCGGTCTGGGCTTCCTGACCAACAACACGATTCTTGACCTTGAGCTGACCGCGATGGAAAAGAGCGGCAACGGCGAAGTGGTCTCGCAGCCGAAGGTCGTTACCTCGGACAAGGAAACCGCGAAAATCCTGAAAGGTACGGAAGTGCCGTATCAGGAGGCCAGTTCCAGCGGCGCGACGTCGGTGTCGTTCAAAGAGGCGTCGCTGTCCCTGGAAGTGACCCCGCAGATCACGCCTGACAACCGCATCATCATGGAGGTCAAGGTCACGAAAGATGAGCCTGACTACGTGAATACGGTGCTGGGTGTGCCACCGATCAAGAAAAACGAAGTCAACGCCAAGGTGCTGGTGGCCGATGGCGAGACCATCGTAATTGGTGGCGTGTTCTCGAATACGCAGAGTAAAGTCGTCGACAAGGTGCCATTTTTAGGCGATGTGCCGTATGTTGGCCGCCTTTTCCGGCGCGATGTGGTTTCGGAGTCAAAATCCGAGCTGTTGGTGTTTCTCACTCCGCGTATCATGAACAACCAGGCGATTGCTGTGAGTCGTTGATTCTGTGCGAAATTTAATTCTTGTGGGGCCGATGGGGGCTGGTAAAAGCACCATCGGCCGCTTGCTGGCCAAAGAGCTTCGACTGCCGTTCAAGGATTCCGACAAGGAAATCGAGCTGCGAACGGGCGCCAATATTCCCTGGATCTTCGACAAGGAAGGCGAGGCGGGTTTTCGTGATCGTGAACAGGCGATGATCGCCGAGCTCTCCGCACTGGACGGCGTAGTCGTGGCCACCGGCGGAGGCGCAGTCATGCGCGAAGAAAATCGCCGCGCCCTGCATGCCGGTGGTCGGGTGGTGTATTTGCACGCTTCCGTTGAGCAGCAGGTGGGCCGGACCTCGCGGGATCGCAATCGCCCATTGTTGCGCACGGCTGACCCGGCCCGGGTGCTGCGCGAACTGCTGGCGATCCGCGATCCGCTGTACCGCGAGATCGCCGATGTCATCATCGAAACCGATGAGCGGCCCCCGCGAATGGTGGTTATCGACATCCTCGCTCTGCTGGCCGAGCTTCCTCCCCGTTAAAGCGCAGACGGAAATGCGCTATCCTCGGCGACCATCAAAAGTGGGGTCGCTACATGGCCTTGCGCCATAGCCGGTGTTGGCGTTTTTCAAGACGTGCACAGGCAACCAATTGTTAACAGCGTGGGGACACATGCAGACACTCAAGGTCGAGCTTGGCGAACGCAGCTACCCGATCCATATCGGCGAAGGCTTGCTGGATCAGCCCGAGTTGCTCAAGCCGTACATTGCCGGTAAACAGGTGGCGATCGTCTCCAACGCCACCGTTGCGCCGCTCTACATGGAACGCCTCACCCGATCCCTCGCCGGTTACAGCGTCTTGCCGATCGTGCTTCCCGACGGTGAAGCCTTCAAGAACTGGGAAACCCTGCAAACCATCTTCGACGCGTTGCTCACCGCACGCCACGACCGCCGCACCACGGTGATTGCGCTGGGCGGAGGCGTTATCGGTGATATGGCCGGCTTTGCGGCTGCCTGTTACCAGCGCGGCGTCGAATTCATTCAAGTGCCGACCACACTGCTCTCCCAGGTCGATTCTTCGGTCGGTGGCAAAACCGGCATCAATCACCCGCTGGGCAAAAACATGGTGGGTGCTTTCTATCAGCCCAATGCGGTGCTGATCGACACGTTGTCGCTGAACACCCTGCCTGAACGCGAACTGTCCGCCGGTCTTGCCGAGGTCATCAAATACGGTTTGATCTGTGACGAACCGTTCCTGACGTGGCTCGAAGAGAACATGGACAAGCTGCGCGGGCTGGATCAGGTCACTCTGACGAGGGCAATCGAGCGCTCGTGCGCCGCCAAGGCGGCTGTCGTTGGCGCCGATGAGCGCGAGTCCGGCGTGCGTGCCACGCTGAACCTCGGCCACACCTTCGGCCATGCCATCGAAACCCACATGGGTTACGGCGTGTGGCTGCACGGCGAGGCGGTGGCGACAGGCACGGTGATGGCGCTGGAAATGTCGGCGCGTCTGGGCTGGATCAGCGAGCAGGAACGTGACCGCGGCATCCGTATTTTTCAGCGCGCCGGCTTGCCGGTGGTTCCGCCGCAAGACATGACGCCCGAGCACTTCCTCGAGCACATGGCGGTGGACAAAAAGGTCATTGACGGTCGTCTGCGTCTGGTGCTGTTGCGTCGCATCGGTGAAGCAGTGGTAACTGACGAATATCCACAAGAAGTACTACAGGCCACACTGGTCGCGGACTACCGCGCCTTGGTGGATCAGCTTAGAGGTTAATGAGAAATCCATGACTAGTTTGCACGCCGATGAGGCCTTCCTCGGTCATTACCAGTTGAGTCATGACCCCTTTGCAACGCGGGTTCCCGGCTTCAAGTTCTTCCCCGCACAGCGCAAGCCCGTGCTGGGCCAGCTGCATCACCTCGCGCGCTACAGCCAGCTGCTGCTGGTCGTGACCGGGCCTCAGGGCAGCGGCAAAACGCTGTTGCGTCAGGCGCTGGTGGCGAGCACCAACAAGCAGTCGGTGCAGAGCGTTGTGGTGTCGGCGCGTGGCGCCGGTGATGCGACGGGCGTGCTGCGCCAGGTTGCCCAGGCGCTGAACGTCGCTCAAGCGGAAATGCGCCCGATCCTGGCGCAGGTCGTGCAGTTGGCGCTGACCGGCCAGGAAGTCTACATCCTGGTGGACGATGCCGAACAACTGGGCGAATCCGCACTCGAAGCGTTGTTGGGATTGGCAGCAGGCACCCCGGAAGGGCGTCCGCATGTCTTCCTGTTCGGCGAGGCTTCGATCATTGATCGCCTGGATCAGCTGTGCGCCGAGAGCGGTACCGAGGAAGAACGCTTCCACGTTATCGAGCTGGCGCCGTATACCGAAGAAGAAACCCGTGAGTATCTGGCTCAGCGTCTCGACGGCGCAGGGCAGGGTGTTGAGTTGTTCAGCGCCGCGCAGATCACTGATATCCACGAGCAGTCCGGTGGATGGCCAGGCGCGATCAACCAGGTCGCGCGCGATTCGATGATCGAAGCCATGATTGCCAGCCGCTCTGCGGTCAAGCGTCCAAGTATGGGGTTCAAAATGCCTAAGAAACACGTGTTGGCTTTGGGTGGGGTTGTTGTCGCAGCCGTTCTGGCGGCGTGGCTGATTCCAGGCCGCAGCAACGCTCCTGCCACGGCGCCAGCCAACTCCCAGGCTCAACTGCCTCTGGGTCAGGGCCAGGCGCCTGCGCAACAATCGAACAACGGTGGCCCGGCCATCGAGTTCGCCGGTAATTCGCAACCGATGCCGCTGCCCATGAATGGCTCGCAGCCTGCGACCCGCGCGCCGCTGGCTGAAGCTGCGGGCTCGGGCGAGGGTGATGGCGAAGATGGCGGTCCTGCGGCTAATCAATCGCTGCAGCCGCCGACCGTGACCACCACTGCGCCACCGGTGGGCGCGACGGCAAGTCCTGCGCCGACCGTGGCGCAGCAGCCGGTCCCGGCAACGCGTCCGGCCCCGGCCGCCAAGCCGACGCCCGCTCCGGCCCCTGCCGCGAAACCTGCGCCGGCGCCGACCCAGGTGGCCACCGCCAAACCTGCCCCGGCACCGGCGGCCAAGCCGGCAGCTGCAGCGTCTGGCGCGGCGGGCAGCGGCTGGTATGCGGGTCAGGCACCGACGCATTACGTGGTGCAGATCCTCGGCACCAGCTCCGAAGCCACCGCTCAGAGCTACGTGAAAGAGCAGGGCGCCGAGTACCGTTACTTCAAGAAAACCCTGCAGGGCAAGCCTCTGTTCGTGGTGACGTACGGCAGCTTCGCAGACCGCAATGCGGCACTGACCGCTATCAAGGCCTTGCCAGAGAAGGTTCAGGCTGGTAAACCTTGGCCTCGTACTGTCGGCAGTATCCAACAGGAACTCGCCGCCGCCCGCTGATGACGCAGGGACCTTATCCAGGTCCCTCGCTTGGCCCTCCCGATATCACGCATGAGCGCGCTGCCAACGAGCAGCGCGCCTTGCGGTGTCTGCGTCTCAGACGCGCATTGATCTTCGGGCTCTCATTGGTCAGACTCGCAAAAAAGCTCTGGCTAGCACGAGAATCGATATAAAACCTTTCATGAATGCGACATAAATTTGCGACACTTCGTCGTCAAATTTGTGAGGACTTGTGTCGCTGTGTACAATGACCTCCCTTTTGCTCCCGCAAAGCCGGCATACGTTCGGCGTGGATGGTAAATGGTTGAATTGAAAAGAAATTTGCCTCGTTAAGGGGCAGCCTGGTGAGAATGTGTCTATGAAAGCAGGTCTGTACCATCCAGAAGAATTCAAGGATAACTGTGGTTTCGGCCTGATCGCCCATATGCAAGGCGAGCCCAGTCATCACCTGTTGCAGACGGCTATCGAAGCCCTGACCTGCATGACCCACCGTGGTGGTATCAACGCCGACGGTAAGACCGGTGACGGTTGCGGGCTGTTGATGCAAAAACCGGACACCTTCCTGCGTGCAGTGGCCACCGAGCATTTCGGCGTTGACCTGCCGCGTCAGTATTGCGCTGGCATGGTCTTCCTCAATCAGGACGACGCCAGGGCCGAAGCCGCCCGCGAAAACATGAACCGTGAAATCCTGGCGGCCGGCCTGACCCTGATCGGCTGGCGCCAGGTGCCGATCGACACCAGCGTCCTGGGTCGTCTGGCCCTTGAGCGTCTGCCGAAGATCGAGCAGGTGTTCATCGGCGGCGAAGGCCTGAGCGATCAGGAATTCGCAATCAAGCTGTTCTGCGCACGTCGTCGCTCCTCGGTGGCCAACGCCGCCGACACTGACCACTACATCTGCAGCTTTTCCCACAAGACCATCATCTACAAAGGCCTGATGATGCCGCGTGACCTCACGGCATTCTTCCCGGACCTCAACGACGAACGCCTGCAAACCGCGATCTGCGTGTTCCACCAGCGCTTCTCGACCAACACCCTGCCGAAATGGCCGCTGGCACAGCCGTTCCGCTTCCTCGCGCACAATGGCGAGATCAACACCATCACCGGTAACCGCAACTGGGCCCAGGCCCGTCGCACCAAGTTCACCAACGACCTGATGGACCTCGACGAGCTGGGCCCGCTGGTCAACCGCGTGGGTTCCGACTCTTCGAGCATGGACAACATGCTCGAGCTGATGGTGACCGGTGGCATCGACCTGTTCCGTGGCGTGCGCATGCTCGTGCCGCCGGCGTGGCAGAACGTCGAAACCATGGACCCGGATCTGCGCGCGTTCTACGAATTCAACTCCATGCACATGGAACCGTGGGACGGCCCGGCCGGCATCGTCATGACCGAAGGTCGCCATGCGGTCTGCCTGCTGGACCGTAACGGCCTGCGCCCTGCGCGCTGGGTCACCACCAAGAACGGCTACATCACCCTCGCGTCGGAAATCGGCGTGTGGAACTACAAGCCGGAAGACGTTATCGCCAAGGGCCGTGTCGGTCCGGGCCAGATCTTCGCCGTGGACACCGAAACCGGGCAGATCCTCGATACCGATGCCATCGACAGCCGTCTGAAGTCGCGCCATCCGTACAAGCAGTGGCTGCGCAAAAACGCCCTGCGTATTCAGGCGACGCTGGAAGACCACGACCACGGTTCGGCGTTCTACAACCCGGATCAGCTCAAGCAGTACATGAAGATGTTCCAGGTCACGTTCGAAGAGCGTGATCAGATCCTGCGCCCACTGGGTGAGCAGGGTCAGGAAGCGGTCGGCTCCATGGGCGATGACACGCCGATGGCGGTCTTGTCGCGTCGTGTCCGCACGCCGTACGACTATTTCCGTCAGCAGTTCGCGCAGGTCACCAACCCGCCGATCGACCCGCTGCGCGAAGCCATCGTCATGTCGCTGGAAGTCTGCCTCGGTGCCGAGCGCAACATTTTCCAGGAATCGCCTGAGCACGCGTCTCGCGTGATCCTCAGCTCGCCGGTCATTTCCCCGGCCAAGTGGCGCTCGCTGATGACCCTGGATCGTCCGGGCTTTGATCGTCAGATCATCGACCTGAACTACGACGAAGCCATGGGCCTGGAAGCGGCCGTGCGTAACATCGCCGATCAGGCTGAAGAGGCCGTGCGTTCGGGCAAGACCCAGATCGTCTTGAGCGACCGCCATATCGCGCCGCGCAAACTGCCGATTCACGCGTCGCTGGCCACCGGTGCGGTGCATCACCGTTTGACCGAAAAAGGCCTGCGCTGCGACAGCAACATCCTGGTCGAGACCGCAACAGCACGCGACCCGCACCATTTCGCCGTGCTGATCGGCTTCGGCGCCTCGGCGGTCTATCCGTTCCTGGCGTACGAAGTGCTGGGCGACCTGATCCGTACCGGCGAAGTGCTGGGCGATCTGTACGAAGTCTTCAAGAACTACCGCAAAGGCATCACCAAAGGCCTGCTGAAGATCCTGTCGAAGATGGGCATCTCGACCGTCGCTTCGTACCGTGGCGCGCAGCTTTTCGAAGCCATTGGCCTGTCGGAAGAAGTCTGTGACCTGAGCTTCCGTGGCGTGCCGAGCCGCATCAAGGGCGCGCGTTTCGTCGATATCGAAGCCGAGCAGAAAGCTCTGGCCTTCGAAGCCTGGAGCGCGCGCAAGCCGATCCAGCAGGGCGGGCTGCTGAAGTTTGTCTACGGTGGCGAATACCACGCCTATAACCCTGATGTGGTGGCGACGCTGCAAGCCGCCGTTCAGCAGGGTGATTACGCTAAATTCAAGGAATACACAGCGCTGGTGGACAACCGTCCGGTGTCGATGATCCGTGACCTGCTCAAGGTCAGAGAGCTCGACACGCCGCTGGGCATCGATGAAATCGAACCGCTTGAAGCCATTTTGAAGCGCTTCGACTCGGCGGGTATCTCGCTGGGCGCGCTGTCGCCGGAAGCCCACGAAGCGCTGGCCGAGGCGATGAACCGTCTGGGCGCGCGCTCCAACTCCGGTGAGGGCGGCGAAGATCCGGCGCGCTACGGCACCATCCGCAGCTCCAAGATCAAACAGATCGCGACCGGCCGTTTTGGCGTAACGCCTGAGTACCTGGTCAACGCCGACGTGCTGCAGATCAAAGTCGCCCAGGGCGCCAAGCCGGGCGAGGGTGGTCAATTGCCGGGCGGCAAGGTCAACGGCCTGATCGCCAAGCTGCGTTACGCAGTGCCGGGCGTGACGCTGATTTCGCCGCCGCCGCACCACGACATCTACTCCATCGAAGACTTGTCGCAGCTGATCTTTGACCTCAAGCAGGTCAATCCGGCCGCGCTGGTCTCGGTCAAGCTGGTGGCTGAAGCAGGCGTGGGCACGATTGCGGCCGGTGTGGCCAAGGCCTACGCCGACCTGATCACCATCTCCGGCTATGACGGCGGCACCGGTGCGTCGCCGCTGTCGTCCATCAAATACGCGGGCTCGCCATGGGAAATCGGCCTGGCTGAGACCCACCAGACCCTGCGCGGCAACGACCTGCGCGGCAAGGTCCGGGTACAGACGGACGGCGGCCTGAAAACCGGCCTGGATGTGATCAAGGCAGCCATCCTTGGCGCCGAAAGCTTCGGCTTTGGTACGGCGCCAATGATCGCGCTGGGCTGCAAATACCTGCGCATCTGCCACCTGAACAACTGCGCCACCGGCGTCGCGACCCAGAACGACAAGCTGCGCAAGGACCACTACATCGGCACCGTCGACATGGTGATCAACTTCTTCACCTACGTGGCTGAAGAAACCCGCGAGTGGCTGGCGAAGCTGGGCGTTCGTTCGCTGGAAGAGCTGATCGGGCGTACCGACCTGCTGGACATCCTGCCGGGTGAAACCGCCAAGCAGCAGCATCTGGACCTGACGCCCCTGCTGGGCAGCGACCACATTCCGGCCGACAAACCGCAGTTCAGCCAGGTTGATCGCAACCCGCCGTTCGACAAAGGCCTGCTGGCCGAGAAGATGGTGGAACTGGCGATCTCTGCCATTCAGGCCAAGAGCGGCGGCGACTACGAACTGGATATCTGCAACTGCGACCGCTCCATCGGTGCGCGGATTTCCGGCGAAATCGCCAAGCTCCACGGCAACCAGGGCATGAACGACGCGCCGGTGACTTTCCGCTTCAAGGGCACGGCCGGTCAGAGCTTTGGCGTGTGGAACGCAGGCGGTCTGAACATGTACCTGGAAGGCGACGCCAACGACTACGTCGGCAAAGGCATGACCGCTGGCAAGCTGGTGATCGTGCCGCCGAAAGGCAGCCCGTTCAAGACCCAGGACAGCGCCATCATCGGTAACACCTGCCTGTACGGCGCTACCGGCGGCAAGCTGTTCGCGGCGGGCACGGCAGGTGAGCGTTTCGCGGTGCGTAACTCCGGCGCTCACACCGTTGTGGAAGGCACGGGCGATCACTGCTGCGAATACATGACCGGCGGTTTCGTCTGCGTGCTGGGCAAGACCGGCTACAACTTCGGCTCAGGCATGACCGGCGGCTTCGCCTACGTGCTCGACCAGGACAACACCTTCGTTGACCGGGTCAACCACGAACTGGTCGAGATCCAGCGCATCAGCGGCGAAGCGATGGAAGCCTATCGCAGCCATCTGGAGCGCGTGCTGGCCGAATACGTGACCGAAACCGACAGTGAGTGGGGCCGCAATCTCTGGGAAAACCTGGACGACTACCTGCGCCGCTTCTGGCTGGTGAAGCCGAAGGCCGCCAACTTGAAGTCGCTGTTGTCCAGCACCCGCGCGAATCCGCAATAACAGCAGCTGCGAGCGGCAAGCTTCAAGCCGCAAGTTAACGGCAGCGCGCGAGTGCCTGCGAACATGATTTTCTTGCAGCTCCAAGCGTGGCGCTTGGGGCTGTAGTCAGGAGTTCTAACACCATGGCTGAACGTCTCAGTAACGACTTCCAGTTCATCGAAGTCGGGCGTAAAGATCCGAAGAAGAAACTGCTGCGTCAGCGCAAGAAAGAGTTCGTGGAGATCTACGAACCTTTCAAGCCTCAGCAGTCCGCCGATCAGGCGCACCGTTGCCTGGGTTGCGGCAACCCGTACTGTGAATGGAAATGCCCTGTGCATAACTTCATTCCCAACTGGCTGAAGCTGGTCTCCGAGGGCAACATCCTCGCGGCCGCCGAGCTGTCGCACCAGACCAACACCCTGCCGGAAGTTTGCGGCCGTGTGTGCCCGCAGGATCGTCTGTGCGAGGGCGCGTGCACCCTCAACGACGGCTTCGGCGCGGTGACCATTGGTTCGGTCGAGAAGTACATCACCGATACGGCCTTCGCCATGGGCTGGCGCCCGGACATGTCCCGCGTCGTGCCCAACGGCAAGCGCGTGGCTATCATCGGCGCAGGGCCTGCGGGTCTTGGTTGCGCTGACGTTCTAGTGCGTGGCGGCGTGAAGCCGGTGGTGTTCGACAAGAACCCGGAGATCGGCGGTCTGCTGACCTTCGGTATTCCCGAGTTCAAGCTCGAGAAGAGCGTGCTGAGCAATCGCCGCGAAGTGTTCACCGGCATGGGCATCGAGTTCCGCCTCAACACCGAGATCGGCAAGGACATCACCGTCGAGCAGTTGCTGGAAGAGTACGACGCGGTGTTCATGGGCATGGGCACGTACACGTACATGAAGGGTGGCTTCCCCGGTGAAGACTTGCCGGGCGTGCACGACGCGCTGGATTTCCTGATCGCCAACGTCAACCGCAACATGGGCTTTGAAAAGTCGCCGGAAGATTTCGTCGACATGAAGGGCAAGAAAGTCGTGGTACTGGGCGGCGGTGACACGGCGATGGACTGCAACCGCACATCGATCCGCCAGGGCGCCAAGTCAGTGACCTGCGCCTATCGCCGCGACGAAGAAAACATGCCGGGCTCGCGCAAGGAAGTGAAGAATGCCAAGGAAGAGGGCGTAAGGTTCCTGTACAACCGTCAGCCCATCGCCATCGTGGGCGAGGATCGGGTCGAAGGCGTGAAAGTCGTCGAAACGCGCCTGGGCGAGCCGGATGCGCGAGGCCGTCGCAGCCCGGAGCCGATTCCGGGTTCCGAAGAGATCATCCCGGCGGATGCCGTGGTCATCGCCTTCGGCTTCCGGCCAAGCCCGGCATTGTGGTTCGATCCGCAGGGTATCCAGGTCGACAGCCAGGGCCGTGTCGTGGCGCCGGAGCAGGGCCAGTTCAAGCACCAGACCAGCAACCCGAAGATCTTCGCCGGCGGCGACATGGTGCGCGGGTCTGATCTGGTGGTGACGGCGATCTTTGAAGGCCGCAACGCGGCTGAAGGGATTCTGGATTATCTGGGCGTCTGATTGACGCAAGCTGCAAGCTGCAAGCTGCAAGCGCCAAGCGCCAAGCGCCAAGCGCCAAGCGCCAAGCCACAAGCCACAAGCCAATGGCAGACGCTGATCTGCTTTTACTTGAAGCTTGCCGCTTGCCGCTGAATTGATGCGACAAATCGCCCCGATAAATAAAAGGCACGGCACCGACCGTGCCTTTTATGTTGGTGTCTGAGAAAATGCCCGCACTTTTTTTCCGGATGCCGACATGACTGCCCTGAAGAACGACCGTTTCCTTCGCGCCCTGCTCAAGCAGCCTGTTGACGTCACGCCTGTATGGATGATGCGCCAGGCCGGCCGCTACCTCCCGGAGTACCGCGCCAGTCGCGCCAAGGCCGGAGACTTCATGAGCTTGTGCATGAACCCGGCGTTTGCCTGCGAAGTCACCCTGCAGCCCCTTGAGCGCTATCCGCTCGACGCCGCCATTCTGTTCTCCGACATTCTCACCGTTCCCGATGCCATGGGCCTGGGCCTGTACTTCGAAACCGGCGAAGGTCCGCGCTTCCGCAAAACCGTCACCACCCTGGCTGACATCGAAGCGTTGCCGATCCCTGACGCGCAGAAAGACCTCGGCTACGTCATGGACGCGGTCAGCACCATTCGCCGCGAGCTCAACGGCCGTGTGCCGCTGATCGGGTTCGCCGGCAGCCCGTGGACCCTGGCGACGTATATGGTCGAAGGCGGCTCGTCCAAGGACTTCCGCAAATCCAAGGCCATGCTCTACGACAACCCCCACGCCATGCACTTGCTGCTCGACAAGCTCGCGCAGTCGGTGACGGCGTACCTGAACGGCCAGATTCTGGCAGGCGCCCAGGCGGTGCAGATCTTCGACAGCTGGGGCGGGAGCCTTTCGGCTGCGGCGTATCAGGAATTCTCACTGGCTTACATGCGCAAGATCGTCAACGGCCTGATCCGTGAGCACGACGGGCGCAAAGTGCCGGTCATCCTGTTCACCAAAGGCGGCGGCATGTGGCTGGAAAGCATCGCCGACGCCGGCGCCGATGCGCTGGGCCTGGACTGGACCTGCGACATCGGCGAAGCCCGCCGCCGCGTCGGCAGCAAGGTCGCGCTGCAAGGCAACATGGACCCGACTGTGCTCTACGCCAACCCAAACGCCATCCGCCAGGAAGTCTCGAACATCCTCGCCAGCTACGGCAGCGGCACCGGCCACGTTTTCAACCTTGGCCACGGCATCACCCCCGAAGTCAATCCGGCCAATGCCGGCGCCTTCATCGAAGCGGTTCACGAAATGTCGGCGAAGTATCACCAGTAAGCGCTTTGCAGCTATGAAAACGCCCGGCACATGCCGGGCGTTTTTGTGTGGGGTTCAGGCTGCGGTTAGCTTAGATCGCGAACCGGTAGCGCGTGCAGTCAGTGAAAGCGCCTGTGAACGCAAATGTAGGACCGGCTTTAGCCGGGAAGACGTCAAGCGTCACACCGCAAAATTGACGGCGCGCATAAGGGCCTCTTCCCGGCTGAAGCCGGTCCCACTAAAACAGCGCGCGCATTGCCCAATATGACCTTGGCTCAAACCTGCACATTCACCGCCAGCGGTTTTACCTTCGCCAGTTTCAGCGCAACGGCGAGGGCGATCAGCAGGAGGGTGCCGATGAAGGCGCCAATGCCGTTCCAGCCGGCGTAGTGCCAGAATACGCCGCCGCCGGTGCCGGCAACGCTGGAGCCTACGTAGTAGCTGAACAGGTACAACGAGGATGCCTGGCCTTTGGCTTTGATGGCGCGGCGGCCGATCCAGCTGCTGGCGACGGAGTGGGCGCCGAAGAAGCCGAAGGTGAACATCAGCACGCCGACGATCACCACCAGCAGCGGGGTGAACAGGGTCAGCGCCACGCCGACGAGCATCAGCACGATCACGGCCCACAAGACGTTGCGCCGGCCCAGTTGATCGGCCAGTGCGCCGATCTTCGCCGAGCTGTAGATGCCGGACAGGTACACCACCGAAAACAGCCCGACCACGGCCTGGCTCAGGTTGTATGGGTCTGCCAGCAAGCGGTAGCCGATGTAGTTGAACAGCGTCACGAACGCGCCCATCAGCAGGAAGCCTTCTAGAAACAGCCACGGCAGCCCGGCATCACGGAACTGCAGGACGAAGCCTTCCAGCAGGCTGCGGCCATTGAGCGGTCGTGCGCGGAAATTGCGCGACGGTGGCAGGATTTTCCAGAACACACCGGCTGCGCCCAGCGCGATGATGCCCATGATCAACAGTGCCGTGTGCCAGCTGACGTAATCGCTCAACACCCCGGTGATCACCCGGCCACTCATGCCGCCGATGGCGTTGCCACCGATGTACAGACCCATCGCCAGGCCGATGTGCTGCGGGTGGATCTCTTCGCTGAGATAGGTCATGGCAACGGCGGCAAGGCCGCTCAGCGACAAACCCACGAACGCCCGTGTAATGAGCACGCCCTCCCAGGTCGGCATCAGTGCGCTGGCGATGGTGAAGAGGGCGGCCGAAAACAGCGAGAACACCATCACCAATTTGCGCCCGAGGCGGTCGGAAACGGGGCCGGTGATGAGCAACCCGATCGCCAGCATCGCGGTGGACACCGAGAGAATCATGCTGCTCTGGGCGGCGTTGATGGAGAAGTCCCGCGACAGCACCGGCATCATCGGCTGCACGCAGTACAGCAGCGCAAACGTCGCGAAACCGCCAGAAAACAGCGCCAGCACCGTGCGAATGAAAGCGGGCGTGTCCTTCTCGATGTACGTGTCGCCCAACGGGATGGCCGCAGTGGTGAACTCGGCGGACGCAGAAGGGGATGCAGCAGTATTCACGGGTGACCTCAGACGGGAGAGCGGGGAGCAGTGGCAAAAGAATATAGTCGGCTAACGATTGCTTCCAATATATTGTTCGACCTGTTTGATAGGTTTCACGACCTACTGGGATGACCATGGAATTACGACACCTGCGTTACTTCATCGCTGTCGCTGAAGAGCTGCATTTTGGACGCGCTGCTCAGGCGCTCGGCATCTCTCAACCGCCGTTGAGCCAGCAGATTCAGGCCCTGGAGCAAGAGCTCGGCGCGCGTCTGTTTGAGCGGACCAATCGCCGGGTGGAACTGAGCGAGGCGGGCCGGTTGTTCCTCGATGAAGCCCGTCTGGTGCTGGCGCAGGTCGAGAAGGCCTCGGACGTCGCTCGGCGCGCGCAGTTGGGAGAGCTGGGCGAACTGAAAATCGGCTTCACGGCATCCGCCCCTTTCACCTCAAGCATCCCGCAGGCCATTTTCGCGTTTCGCCAGCGCTATCCGGCGGTGCACCTGGCACTTCAGGAAATGAGCAGTCGGGAAGTCGCTGAGCGGCTCGAGAACGAGTCGATGCAAGTGGGCATCATGCGGCCCCTGCCGCTGCCGGATTCACTGGTCGCCGTGGAGCTGTTGCACGAGCCGTTGGTGGCAATCCTGCGCTCGGACCATCCACTGGCCGAGGGCTCGGAACGCGGCATTTATCTGCGGGAACTGGCCAGTGAGCCGTTTGTGTTCTTCCCGCGCAGTTACGGCAGCGGGCTCTACGCACAGTTGCTGGATCTGGCGCGGGAGGCGGGTTTCAGCCCGTTGTTCACCCAGGAGGCGGGCGAGGCGATGACCATCATTGGTCTGGTGGCAGCCGGACTGGGCGTGACGGTGCTGCCGGCGTCCTATCAACGCATGCGCATCGAGGGGGTGGTGTACCGGACGCTGCTGGATGCCCAGGCGACGTCAGCGGTGTGGCTGGTGCAACGCAAGGACCAGAAGTCGCCCATGGCCAAGGCGTTTGTCGAGCTGGTGACGCGCAAGGCGGGCTGAACCGAGGCACGGTGTAGAAGCCGAAGGCGTTATTGCAGATGGTCCAGAGTGCAGGGCAACGCCGTCATTTGCTCACCTTGCCCTGGAGTGGAGTGACCACGTATTTCAGTTCACCGCTCTCCATGCTGATCCGGAACACACCCGCGGAGGCGTAATCGACAAACCAGCGATCGTCCAGGCTGCGACCATAGGGACGCAGCTGCACGCCAGGGTAGTCAAAGCGCACTTCCTCGAGGGACGTCAGGGCGAAAAGCACGGCGGCGAACAGCTCCCTTGCCTCGTGGTTGGGGGGCAGTTGGCTGTCTGCCTTCCAGCGCTCTTCGCGAAGCTGCTGACGCGCCACGGGAGTACCGAGGGTGTCCAGCAACGAGAAGCGCAGGCCGTGGCGCTCCTTCTGAATCGTCATCAGCCACTCTTCGCGCTGACTGGCTTGCTCACGCTGGACCTGCAGCTGCACGGGGAATTTGATGTGAGGTATTTGCGCAGGCAGCGGCGCATGGCTGGCGCAGCCACTGACTAACAGCACGCATAACAGCAACAAAGCGCGAATCATGAAGCTTTACCTTCCAGGTGTGCCGACAATTTGTATTCCCGGGCTTCGAGTCGCCGAAATGACACAGGCTATGGCGCGGCGCCATCACCGAGTGACGGGCATTATCTCGATGCCAGCGCACTGAGGCAAACGTTGAAACAAATAGTGAGTTTACTGAGGACTACTCTTAGGGGCAGAGCAGTGGCGTCTGACATCATTTTGTAGGTGCAACCAGACTTCTGATGTTCCAAGCTGGGTGCTTGCCGTCAGATTTTTCCGAGAGACTCGCCCTACTCATCGCGATTGCCTAGACTCGGGACCATTCATCGGGTCGCAGGCGATCCTTCACGGCTAGACAGCAACAGGGAGTCTTACATGCGGCGTGTGGTGTTCAATCAGAAGGGCGGCGTTGGCAAATCCAGCATCGCCTGCAATCTGGCGGCTGTCAGTGCTCATGAAGGTTATCGGACGCTGTTGATCGATCTTGATGCCCAGGCCAACTCGACGCAGTACCTGACCGGGCTGACTGGCGACGAGATTCCCATGGGCATCGCCGATTTCTTCAAGCAGACCTTGTCGTCCGGGCCTGGGGCTAAAAAGAACCAGGTTGACATCTACGAGACGCCCTTCGACAACCTTCATGTGGTGACCGCTACGGCGGAGCTGGCTGATCTGCAGCCCAAGCTGGAAGCCAAGCACAAGATCAACAAGCTCCGCAAACTGCTGGATGAGCTGAGCGAAGATTACGAGCGCATCTACCTGGACACGCCCCCGGCGCTGAATTTTTACGCGGTGTCGGCGTTGATCGCGGCGGATCGGGTGCTGATTCCGTTCGACTGCGACAGTTTCTCCCGTCAGGCGCTTTACGGGCTGCTGAAAGAAATCGAAGAGCTCAAGGAAGATCACAACGAGGATCTGGAGGTGGAGGGCATTATCGTCAACCAGTTCCAGGCGCGGGCGAGCCTGCCCCAGCAGATCCTTGATGAACTCATCGCGGAAGGGCTGCCGGTGCTGCCGGTCTACCTCACCAGCTCGATCAAGATGCGTGAATCCCACCAGGCCAACATGCCGCTGATCCATCTGGAACCGCGGCATAAGCTGACTCAGCAGTTTATTGAGCTGCATCATTTGCTGGAAACGGGTGCCGGGAATCGCTGACTGACGAGATGCGAGGCAAGATCAAGGCTCAGGCCAGCGGCGCGTGGCTTTCCCGACGGGCTCGGGTCATGTGCTTGGCTCGCTTGCGCGCCTTTTCGGCCATGTCCTTGGGAATGTCGATGGTCGCGTCCATGTCGGCCTGAAGCTGATCTTGGCTGGCGATCAGGCGATGGGTGCCTTCCGCGCAGCCGCAGCGCACCGTCTGTCCGTGGGTCGCCACGGCGACGAGTTCGTCGATGAAGGTCGGATTGCCTTGGGCAATGAAGCCGATCTGTGCACAGCCCTCGCACCAGACCGGATCGCCCATCCGCGCCAGGCGCCGCTCCTCCCATGTGTGCGAGCCTGAAGCGCTCAACACCACGCCGCCGGTTGTCGTTGAATCGCCCTCTCTGACCACGTATGTCATTGCTAACCACTCCAGGGTGCCGATAGGAATGGCGAAGCCTAGACGCAGAATTCGACGGACTCGGGGCAAAGAAGCGCTTTCAGAACATCCCTACAGCGCTGGCTGTCACGCACTTCGATCGCCGAGGAAACGCCTTTCATATTCCCTGACTGGTCAGCCAGGCCATCAGCTGTTGCAACGGCATCGCGCCGCTCTGCCGGGCAACTTCACGACCGTCCTTAAACAGGATCAAACTCGGGATCGAGCGAACGCCCAGCTGCGCGGAAAGCTGCTGATTTGCCTCGCTGTCCAGCTTCGCCAGGCGAACACGCCCGATCAGTTGAGTGGCCGCCTGCTCGAACGTCGGCGCGAAGGATTTGCACGGCCCGCACCACTCCGCCCAGACGTCCACCAGCAACGGCAGATCGCCCTTGATCTGGCTGGCATAGTCGCCCTGCGTCAGGTTGAACGGCTTGCTCAGCAAAACCGGCTGCTTGCAGCGCCCGCATTTCGGCTGGTCGGACACCCGCGCGGCAGGGATGCGATTGAGCCCGTTGCAATGCGGGCAGGGGATCAGCAGGGAATCGGACATGGCAGAGGCCTGAGTAGGGTTGATGACTACTAGGTGGAGCCGGCGGGGTGAGTTATCAAGCTTTACGGTTTCACCGTGATCGCCGGGTCGTCGTAAATGGCTGGCTTCGTTGGCCACCTCAAATCCGAGGTGTGAGCTGGCTCACCTTTTCATCCCTCGCTGGGGTACCCCTCGCTCACAAAATCTCAAACCTGAAGAAGCAACAAGCTCCCCTTTCATCCTTGGTCCCAGCCCCTGACTGCGCGCGTTAAGCCGAATCCCCAAGCGCTAATTATCCGAAAGCATCCCCCGTTCGCCCAACTGTTCGCCCTCCCTGCCCGTCGTTAGTGTCGACGCGAGGGGCTGACTGACGAATATGCGCGTCGGCCCCTGTCATCTCATAGCCAGGGAGTCGCCCATGATCAGCCAGATCCAGGCCGCCGTTGCAGCGGTTGTCGCGAACAAAACACAAGCCCTCGGCACTGTCGCGACCAGCGATCCAAAAGCTGTCGACAAGGCCGCACCGGCGACTGCCGACAAAGCGACGTTTTCGACACTGGCGGCTCAGTTGAACGAGAGCGCAGCGCGAGCCGAGAAGAGAGACGCAGGGATGACCCATGCCGAATTGGGGCAATACGGGCGTAATCGCATCAATGAGTTTTTGATCGAAGGCCGCGCGGCCAACAGCGGCACCCGGGCGATGGAAGTGCCCAAGACGAACGACCCTGAGTTGCTGGACCGTGCGCGCGAGGCCAGTGCGTTCGTGACCCGGACGCTGGCGGGCGACAAGAACGCCAAGAGCCTGTTCGAGAATCTCTCCCGCGAACAACTGAACCTGATTGCCTTTGACGACAGCGCAAGCTTCACGCTCAACGAACGGCGTGCGGCCTGGCAGGGCGTGCAGAAGATGGACGAGGACTGGCGCAAGGTTGCGATAAACGGGGGAGTGATCGAGCAAGCCCGGACGGGCCAGGCATCCCGGTTCTATAACGACGCTCTGAGCTACCTCAAGTCGCTGCCCGCGATTGAAAGGGCGGTGAGTTATCCCAAGGGAGCGCAAGCCATTCTGGAGGCGCGAATCAAGAGTGACCCGACGCTGCCCAGCCTGCCGGGCGCTTTTGGACGTCAGGCGGCGGACCGCAAATTGATCCTCTATGACATTCTGGCCGGCATCGTCGACACCAGCAAAGACAAGAAAGCCGACCCAAACAACATCGCCTACACGAAGAAGTTCGCGCCTCGTAGTTCACCTGAGCCAGCTACGGCGGCGCACGGGCTTGAAAAGCCAGCGGCTGCGAATGCCGGTACGCAAGTTGAGCAAGTGAGTACCACGACCAGGAATGAGAAGGCAGCAGGATAAAAAATGCTCCGGCCATTGCAGTTGGTAATGGTCGGATGGGTCGCTAAGCTGGATATTGCACGCACAACGGTAGGGAAATGCACGTCATCACTGAAAAGCGAATCTGGGAGGCAAAAAAGAGATGGCCACAATCGGCAACGGCTCTGGACGCTTGGTACCGCTTAATCAAAGCATCCAGGCTGAACGATTTTAGTGCGATGAGAACGATGTTGCCCTCTACAGATAAAGTGGGAAGATTTCATGTTTTTGATATCGGCGGGAACAAGATCCGGCTGATTGCGTCGGTTAACTACTCAGCGCAGCGGCTGTACATAAAGCATGTGTTCGACCATCGTGAATACGACAAAGGTAAATGGAGGGATGAGCAATGAGCGCGCTCATTAAACAGGCTGCGGAGCACTGGCATCACTTGGCGCCATTGCTGACTCGGCCTGAAACGGAAGCTGAATATGACCTGCTTGTCAGCGGGCTCGACGAACTGTTGGAGATCATCGGAGAGGATGAGCAGCACCCTCTGAATCGTCTCGCCATATTGGTCAGCGAAATGATTGAAGCCTATGACCATGAGCATCGGCCCATGCCTATGGCCTCAGGCTCCGAGACGCTGCGTTACCTGATGCACGAGCACAACCTTGGCCAAGGCGACATGCCTGAAGTGGGGAATCAGTCCGTCATTTCCGAAATACTCTCGGGCGAGCGCCAGTTGTCCCTCAAGCAGATCCGCAAGATTTCGGAACGTTTCGGCGTGCCGGCAGAGGTCTTTATCTGACCTCAACTCACCCCCACTCACGACGAGCAACTGATCTCCAGATGCTTGCCCCAATCCGGCGGACGCTGTGCATAACTCTCCATTCCAGGCTGCTCATCGAACGGTGTGCACAGCACCTGATGCAGGCGGCGGACTTCGCTGTCATCGCCTTGTTCGGCCGCTTCGATGGCGCGTTGGGCCAGGTAGTTACGCAGGATGTATAGCGGATTGACCGCGTGCATGCGCGTGCGGCGATCCTGCTGACTGGACTCGGGTTCGCGGGCGATGCGGGCTTTGTAGGCGTCGGCCCAGGCGTCGAAGCGGAGCATGTCGACGAAGTCGCCGCGCAACGTGCCTGCCGCGACGTCGGCTGACTCCTCCCCCAATTGGCGGAAAAACAGGGTGTAGTCGACGCCGCTGTTCTGCATCAGTTGGAGTAAGCGCGCGATCAGCTCAGCGTCATCCTCTTCCGCCGTTGTGAGGCCCAGACGTCGGCGCATCAGGTCCAGGTAATGCGCCTGATACAGCGGCAGAAACAGGTCCAGCGCCCCGCGCAAATCCTCGACGCTGACAAAGGGCGTCAGCGCCTGCGCCAATGCGCTGAGGTTCCACTGGCCGATGGGGACCTGATTGCTGAAGGAGTAGCGGCCTTCGTGATCGGAATGGTTGCAGACGAAATGCTGGTCGAAGTCATCCAGAAACGCGAACGGGCCGAAGTCGAAGGTGATGCCGAGAATCGACATGTTGTCGGTGTTCATCACGCCATGACAGAAGCCATAGGCCTGCCATTTGGCAATCAGCTCGGCCTGACGCTCGACGATCACGCGAAACATCGCCAGGTGCGGTTCGGGCTGTTCCAGGCACTCGGGGTAGTGCAGGGACAGCACGTGATCGGCCAGTTGCTTCAGCTGTTCCGGCTGTTTGGTGTAGAAGAAATACTCGAGGCTGCCGAAGCGCACGTGGCTTTGCGCCAATCGCAGCACCATCGCCGCACGCTCCTGGGTTTCACGCCACACCGGGGTGCTGGAGCCGATCACACAGGCCGCGCGGCTGGTCGGGATGCTCAAGGCATGCAGAGCTTCTGAGGCCAGAAACTCGCGGATCGACGAGCGCAATACAGCACGACCATCGCCCATGCGCGAGTACGGTGTCTGTCCGGCGCCCTTCAGGTGCAGGTCCCAGTGTTCGCCGGCGTCGTTATATACCTCGCCGAGCAGCAAACCGCGGCCATCACCCAGGCGCGGGTTGTACGAACCGAATTGATGACCCGAATAAACCATCGCCCGCGGATCGGCTTCGGCCCACAGTTTGTGACCGCTGAAAATTTCAGCAAACAGAGGTTGTTCTGCCTGAGCGAGGTCCAGATCGAGCAACGCGAGGGCCGCTTCGCTGGCAACCACCAGCCGCGGTTCGGCGATGGGCTCGGGCAGCACGGTGGTGGAAAACGCATCACCCAGACGGGCAAAACGATTATCGAAAGTCAGCTCGTCGAGGGCTTTCAAGGGATGCCTCCAGCAGAATGTCCGACCATTCTGCTGGGTTTTCCATGGTCAGTCGAGCCTGACTTCGGGCGGCTCCGGAGCATCTTTTGGCGCTGGAGACACAACAGTGGTCGGCGTGATGGTTTTCTGCTCGGGCTCGACCGGCACCATCTTGTACTCCTGTCCCTGCATATTCTTGAGGTAAACCTCCATCTGCCGGAACGAGATATTGATGTGCTGCTTCTTGAATTCCTTGTTGATGAACCGGTTGATCTCGTCGAGCACTGGATTGCGGTCGCCCAAGTCACGCACATGCATGCGCAGCTCGTGGTCGAGGGCGCTTTCACCGAAATTGAGGAAGTAAACGATCGGTTCGGGCTCTTTCAAGACCCGCGGATTATCACGGGCGGCCTTGAGCAGCAGGCTGCGCACCAGGTCCAGATCCGAGCCGTAATCCACGCCCAGCTTCAGCGTCACGCGGGTGATGGTGTCGGTCAGCGACCAGTTGATCAGTTGTCCGGTGATGAACGTCTTGTTCGGGACAATGATGTCCTTGCGGTCGAAGTCAGTAATGGTGGTCGCGCGGATGCGGATCTTGCTCACCGTACCCGACAGGGCGCCAATGGTGATCGTGTCGCCGATCCGCACCGGGCGCTCGAACAGGATCATGATCCCGGAGATGAAGTTGGCGAAGATCTCCTGCATGCCGAAACCCAGGCCCAGTGACAGCGCCGCCACCAGCCATTGCAGCTTGTCCCAGCTCACGCCGAGGGCCGACAGCGTGGAGACAAACCCCACGCCGACGATGGTGTACGACAGCAACGTGGTGGTCGCGTACGAACTGCCCTGCTTGAGGTTGAGCTTCGACAGCACCAGCACCTCCAGCAGGCCCGGCAAGTTGCCGGCCAATACGAAGGTAATGCCGATGATCACCAGGGCGCCGATCAAATCGCCGAGGCTGATCGGCACCATGCTGATGTTGGCGCCGGTGCCGCTGGTGTACTCGTACAGCGTGATGTTATCGAGGTACGAGAACACCGAAATCAGGTCGGCCCAGACGAAGTAGAGCGCGCCGATGAAGCCTGCGATGAGTGCCAGACGAATCAGTCGCAGCGACTGCTGGTTGACCTGCTCGATGTCCAGCGTCGGCTCTTCGATCAGTGTTTCGCCTTCTCCGGCTTCTTTCGCGGCCTGACGCTTGCTCAGCGCACGCTGATACGCCAGACGGCGCGCGGCGACGCTCAGCCCGCGCACGAAGGCGGCTTCGATGACCAGCCACAGCATCAGCAGGTACAGCGTGTCGATCAGGCGATCACTGAGCTTCAGCGCGGTGTAGTAATAGCCAAAGCACACGGCGACGAACAGCGCGACGGGCAGGGCGGTAAAGGCCAGCCCCACTGCGCGGCGAAACAGTGAAGCGCTGTGGTGGGTCGGGCTGGTGAGCAGCAGGCGCGCGAGCAGCCAAGTCATCAGGGCGTAGCACGTCAGCACCACGGCGATGCCGATCACGTCGTCGGCCAGCGCTGAAGGTTCGTGCTCGGCCACCGCGACCACTGTCACCAGCGCCAGCACCACAAGCCCCAGACGACGGATCCAGCCGCGCAGGAATTCCACTTGCGGTTTTTCCCAGCGGAAGTGCAATTGCGCCACGCCGCCCGGCGCGAGAATCCGGTAGGCGGTGTAGAACACCAGCCAGGCCAGCGCCACTTGCAGCAGTGCCGAACCCAGATTGATGTTCTGCCCGCGGGCGTCGATCTGCAGCGCGAATGCACACACCGCTAGGGTCAGCGACAACGGCATCGCCAG
Organism: Pseudomonas sp. CFBP 8772; assembly: GCF_014841665.1. Lineage (NCBI taxonomy): Bacteria > Pseudomonadati > Pseudomonadota > Gammaproteobacteria > Pseudomonadales > Pseudomonadaceae > Pseudomonas > Pseudomonas sp. CFBP 8772. The sequence goes on from NZ_JACYUI010000002.1 coordinate 629,168, forward strand.
CAGCACGTTGATGAAAATGGCCAGCGGCGTCTGCCACTGCCGGTCCCGTTTGAAGTGGCCGATGTCGGCGTGCAGTCGATTGAGCTTGTCGTACAGCGCCTTGCGTTTCCACATCAGCGCGCCGATCACCAGAAACAGCGGCAGGAAGATCAGCGGACGCTGGGTCAGTCCGTCGTAGAGCTCGCTGACGCTGGACGTCCAGGGCAGGGTGGTGACCTGTTTGACGAGTCGCGGCTGAATGCGCTCGAACCACTCCAGGTCCAGCGGCTTGTTGCTCGGAATCCAGAACATCTGCTCATCAAGGGTGGCTCGCAGGCTGTTGGCCGTGCTGACCAGCTGTTTCTGATTGAGCTGCAGGGTGATGGATTCGTTGAGCAGCGCACTGAGCTCGCGGTTCAGCCGCTCCAGCAGGTCGCTGCGCGTGGTCGCCAGATCAAGCAGCGTCTTGCGCAGCGCAGGCGTGACGTCTTCCGGCTTCTGCGTCGCCAGCAGCGTGTCGACGTAAGCGCTTGGGCTGCTCATCTGCTCGCGCTGCTGATTGACCTCGAATTGGTACAGGCGAATGTCGGCGATTTCGTCAGCCAGGCCGCTGTCGAGCTTGAGCTTGGGCAGCGACTGCTTCTGTTTGTAGAGGATTTTCGACAGCAGCAGGCTGCCGCTCAACACGTTGATCTGCTCGTCCAGCGCCTGATCGGTTTGCGTGATGGCATCCAGCTGGGTCTTGGTTTTCAGGTTCTGCTGGGTCAGCTCGTTGAGGCGGTCTGTGCCGCGCAGCAGGTAGTCCGAGAGCTTGAGGTTGGCGGCGCTTTCGGTCGCCAGCAGGCTGCTGCCGCCTGCTTTCTGCGCTTCGAGGGACAACTGCGCCACGGTTTCCTGGGACTGGGCGCGACGCTTCTCGTTGATCAGCGTTTGCAGGTCCTGGATTTCCTGATCCTGGCGATTGACCTTTTCCGTGAGCAAATCGCGCTGGCTGCCGCCGAGGTCCTGCAACTGGCTGTTGCCGGCGAGCTCCTGACGACGCAGGGCAATCAATGCATTCAACGAGGCCTGTTCAGCGTTCAAGGCGTTGCGCTGGTCGGCGTTGATGGTCTTGCCACCGTCCTTGCCGGACTTGAGGATGCTGTTAATGGCCTGAATGCGCGTCTGGCTGCTGCTGATCTCGGCCTGGGCGCGCTCTGGTCTGGTTTGCGCAGTGATGGTCAGGCTGTTGGCATCATTGAGGGCTTTCTGCAGATCAGCCTGCTGGGCGCTGCGCTGACTCAGTACTTGCTCAAGCTGCGGCACGTCCAGATTGGCGTAACGCTGCGCGACCGGTATGACTTTGCTGGCTTTGAGCTTGGTCAGCTCGCGCTGGTTCTCGGTGGTCTGTCGGGGTGCATCGGCAAGCTGCTTTTTCAGGTCTTCCAGCTTCTGCTGGTTGTCCTTCTGGCTGGACAGAAACGTCAGCGTCTGTTCCAACACCTGCTGCAGCGCTTTCTGGTCGTCAGCGGTCAGCTTGCGGTCGGCGATCTTGTCCAGACTGCGCTGGACGGCCTCGCTGGACAGGGGAGGCGTATCGGCGGCATGCGCCGGTACGGACGACAGGCAAAGCCCAAGCAGGGCCGAGGCAAAAAGGTTTCGCAGCGTGAACATAGACACCGGGTCGAGCGAGCAGAAATGGGGGGCAGTTTAAAGGAACAGCCCGGGGCCCGGGCGGCTTCCTTCGGGGAATCTGACGCCCACTTTGAGGATCTTGTTCCCGTCCATAACCGCAACCGTCCAAATAGTTCCATTCCATTCGATCTGGTCGCCCACGATCGGCGCGCCGCGATTCTTCTGAATGATGAACTGACTCAGCGGCATCCCCGGATCCAGCCCGTCGAGTTTCAGGCCATAGAGTGCCGCGACAGCCCCCAGCTCAGCGTCTCCCTCGAGAACGAAGTCGCCGAAGAAGCGCAGATCCAGACCCCGCTGCGGCGCCTGACTGAACAGCTTGCCGAGTGCAGGAAGGTCGTGTTCGTGGCCGATGACGCACAGCAGATCGCCGACTTCCAGCACCGTACTACCCGACGGGTGGAGCAGTTGCTGACCACGGAACAGCGCTGCGATCCGCGTGCCTTCGGGCATTTTCAGCTCGCGCAACGCGGCGCCGATGCACCACTTTTCGGCGCCAAGGCGATACACGAACAGCTCCCACTCGCTGGTGACATGCACCTCCAGCGCCGCGCGGGAGATCGGCGCCGGATCAGGCGGCACCGTCACTTTCAGCCATTTCGCCACCCACGGCAGGCTCGTGCCCTGAACCAGCAGCGACACCAGCACGATGAAGAACGCGAGGTTGAAGTACAGCTGCGCATGGGGCAGGCCGGCCATCAGCGGGAACACCGCCAGAATGATCGGTACCGCGCCGCGCAAGCCTACCCAGGCGATAAAGGCTTTTTCGCGACCGTGGAACACCCGGAAGGGCAGCAGCCCCGCCAGCACCGACAGCGGCCGCGCCACCAGAATCATCCACAACGCCAGGCCCAGCGCCGGCAGCGCGATCGGCAGCAAATCATGGGGCGTGACCAGCAGGCCCAGCACCAGAAACATGCCGATCTGTGCCAGCCAGGCCATGCCGTCGAGCATGTGCAGAATGCCGTGGCGGCTGCGAATCGGCTTGTTGCCCAGTACCAGACCGCACAGGTAAACCGCGAGGAAGCCGCTGCCGTGGATGGCGTTGGTCAGTGCGAAGACGACGAGACCACCGGCGACCACCAGGATTGGGTACAGGCCGTTGGCCAGATTAATCCGGTTGACCAGTTGCAGCATGATCCAGCCGCCGCCCAGCCCGATGATGCCGCCGATGCCGAATTCCTGAATCAGGTGGCCCAGCAGGCTCCAGTGCAGGCCGGTTTGTCCGCTGGACAACATGTCGATCAACGTGACCGTGAGGAACACCGCCATCGGGTCGTTGCTGCCGGATTCGATTTCAAGGCTGGCGGTCACCCGCTCGTTGAGGCCTTTGCCGCCCAGCAGCGAGAACACGGCGGCGGCGTCTGTGGAACCGACGATGGCGCCGATCAACAGGCCCTGGATGATGTTCAGGTCAAACAGCCAGGCGGCAACCATGCCGGTCAGCCCCGTGGTGATCAGCACCCCGACCGTCGCCAGCGACAAGGCGGGCCAAAGTGCAACCCGGAAGCTCGCCACCCGCGTGCGCAAGCCGCCGTCGAGCAGGATGACCGCCAGCGCCAGGTTGCCGACCAGATAGGCCGTTGGGTAATTATCGAAGATGATGCCGCCGCCATCGACGCCCGCCACCATGCCGACGGCGAGGATGATCACCAGAATGGGAATGCCGAGGCGGGAGGACAGCGAGCTGACCAGAATACTTGCACCCACCAGCAACGCGCCGATCAGGAACAGGCTGTTGATGGTCGTGGCATCCAAGGGCGGTACTCCAGAAAACGAATTCAAACAGACGAGGGCGCGAACTGACCATGCAGTCCGCGTGCCAAGGGATTTAACCTGTTGAATTGCATGGCTGTCAAAGCGTAATTCCAGATGGGTGGGCTAATGTTGCCGCAGGGCCCGCCCTGCCACTCGCATGCCGCTGTGCATACACGTTTCCCAGATGACGGCGGTAATACATATTTATGCCAGTCACTGGCGTGGACTCTGGTCACCTTCTTTTTCTATCCAGAAGAAGTGATCACCATGAACGTCCAAGCCCACCCATTACCCGAATCGGATGAGCGTCAGCTCAAAAAAATGGCGAGCCGTTATGTCGCCGATTACCCCGATCTCAACGCGCTGGCGAGGTCCGCTGCGCAGAACATCATTTTCAGGCACACCGGTAAGCATCTGGATCCTGATCAGGTGTATTGGCATCGTTTCTCAGCCGCCAGCAGCAGTTCACGGTCTTTTACCGGATGGCAGCATGCTGGTAAGGCGGTGGCGTCGATGACGATGACCGAGTTGGTGATTCGCCGTTTCGACGTTAGCGAGCAGCAAGCCCCGGACGAGCTGGCGGTGTATGGCGGTTTCTACACTGACGGCCCCGAACATGGCGTTTTCAATGAACAGAATGAAGTGCGCATGCTTCCGGCAGAGGTGCTCAACGATTTCTGGGCCCTCGATTTCAGTGCGGGCTACCGGCGCCAGATGGACCGGTTCTGGGCTCAGCACAGCGACAACTTCTGCGTGCTTGCCAAGGTGCGCTACTTGGCGTCTGCGGGAGAAAGCCTGAGCAGAGGTCTGTTGTCGGCGACGGATTTCGACGCACTGCGCAGCGCCCTGACTGCCGGGGGTGACTCTGGGACGCTTGAGCAGCTGCGTGAGCCCGCGCCTGCGACGTCAGCGGTATCGGTGTTCCATCTGGAACTGGGCGCGTTCAAGGCTCGGGACATTTTGCGTGTTGTCGATGAGGGTGGCCGTCAGATCCTCTATGTCTGCGGTGCGCAAACCCCTTTCTACTGCTTCGATACCCATCAACAGGTGTACGAATGGTTGAAGGCGCAGTTCCTTTCCCTTGGCACTCGAGAGGCTATTTGCGCTCGCTTTCTGCATTCGGCGAGCGATTGGGACACGCACCGCGGTGCGTTTCAGCGCGATGTGACTCAACTGCTGATGAGCGACCACGATAACGCGGGGGTCGATCGACTCGTCAATCGCGGGGCGGCACCGATTCCGGGTGATCCGTTCGCCTATCTTCGTGATGTCGCCCGTCACGACATGACCGCTGACGCCACCACCCTGCTGACCGATAACAGCGATCTTCGCAAGCAGATCTGGCTGGGGTATCTGAACGCCTTTCTCTCCGTGTTCGGCAATCTGGCGCCGCTGGGTTGGCCGCTGGCATTGGCTGTGGTGGGCGCGAGCCTGATCAGCACCGGATTAAGCATCGATCAGGCGGTCAACGCTAAAAACGCCGAACAACGCAGGCGGGGTATCTTGGGCGCCATCGCCAGCGCTATTTATCTGTTCGTGAACCTGCCGCTGCTGTCGCGCCTGGGGGCTGATGTCAGGGAACCCATGAGACCCCGAAGCCCGACGGGGATGAGCGCAGGTGCCGATGCCATGCCGACTCCCGTGGCCACCGATCCTTTGTCCGGCATGAGCCACAACGTTGTCCTTGAATCGCTGACGCCGGTCTCGGAGCAAGGGCTCCATGAAGGGACATATCGGCTGGGCAATGGCGAGACATGGGCGTTCATCGACGGGCAGGCGCATCGTTTGAGCCTCGATGAAAGCCTGGGCAGCTGGGTCATCGTCGATCCCCAGAACCCGTTTGCGTTCAGTGGCAGATGCCCGGTTCGGTTCGATGGGCAAGGCCGGTGGGAACGGCTTCCCATCCCGGGCCTTGCTGGCGGTGCACCCATGGACGCCGGCGCCCTGGCGGTCACTTCGCCGCCTGCGACGCCCTTTTCCAGCGTGCAATCGGCATTCTGGGATCGCTTCATGCAGCTCAACCTGTTTGATGAGCAGCTGTATTCCGAGGCCGCTCTGGCCCGGCAAAAGGCCGTGGTGGAAGTGTTCTGCATGGAGCCACAGGAAATAGTCTCGACCGACTCCGAGGGTGAAGACGTGCATTTTGATCAGTGGGGCGCCAGACATCGCGTGTTCAAGACCGCAGACGGTGAATACGTCGGCTCTTCCATCAAGCACTACACCCACGAAGACGATGCGTATAACCAGTTTTTGCGAACCGGCGTGGCGATCTATTCCGATCAAGTCGCGCTGGTACAAAAGCTCGTCGAGGACGTCAGCACGCTGGGGTACAACAACGACGTCGCACTGTATCGCGGCGGCAGTGGGGCGCGTGGGACGTCGGGGGCCTTTTTTCGCACCGGCGAGGTGACCGTGGGCGATGTGCTGGTCAATACCGACATCACCTCGTTTAGCGAAAATCCCTATCAGGCGCGCACTTTTGCCAGCAGTCAGGCAGGCGCCCATGCCAGTGCCACGAATACCCCGGTCCGTTTCGACGACACCAGCGTGGTGTTTGTGCTGCCGGAAAAACAGTACTTGAGCGCGGCACCCATCGCGCCGTTCTCCGCGAGTCCGGACGAGGCTGAGGCTATCTTTTTGCCCGGGCACTATTTTCAGATCGACAGCATCGAGCAAGTGATCGGGACGTTTTACCGGTTCATGAAAGTACAGCTGCGCGAAGTCACCGGTCCGGTCCCGGGCCGAAAATTGCTCGACATGCGAACCGCAGAGCCTTTCAGTCGCCAGGGTTACGCGGCCCGACTGGGAAGCGCCGGGCGGGTGTTGGTCGATTGTTTTTTCCCGTCTCAACAACCCTGAACTGCCTGCTCATTTCGTAAGCAATAATTATCTATGGCGGCCCGGCGTGCCTGTCGGTGGACTCTAAAAGCTCACTCACTGACAGGATGTCGGGTTATGAAAGACAGAAAGGATACGACCGCTCCGCAGCGCAGAGCTGACGCGCCTGGGCGCAGCCGCGACAGCTCGCGACCTTCGGGCTGGGGTGGCCAGCGAGGCGAAGACTGGGAAGACAGTGGCTGGAATGAGCCACCCGTGCCGCGCGACGAAGACGGGTGGCCCGTCGAGCCTGCCCCCGGGCAAGAAGTCGACGCTCACGCCACGCTGCTGAGCGACTGGCTCGGTCAGCAGCACGTGCGGTACGAGTCGCCCCATGACTATGGACGCACGCAGGCGCAAGCCTACCTGCTCCAGCACTTCCCGGAAGAAACTGACCCTGATGAATTGCTGATCACCACGCTGTACCTCAATGGTCAGGATGCTGCGCCCCAGCGAGCCAACATCGCTCACGCCTTCACGCTGACCGACGCGCTGATGCATAACTGGCAGCAGGCAGGTAACGGCGACTGGTTTGATCATCTGGGTCACGTGCAGTCGTATCGCGAGGGAGGGTATCCCGCACGTGTCTCGCCCACGCCTCTGAACCTTCCGGATTGTTTCGCCTATGAGGCCGTTTATCGCAGAACCTCCCCGCAGCGATTTGATGCCTCCACCCACACGTCCATCGACCCCAAGGCGTTCAAGGCCTTCGTCTGGGATAACGCATTGCTCGATCACTACGAGAGGACGCTCGACACGTTCTGGGAACAGCATGGCGGTGACTACAACCTGCTTCTCAAGGCTGCCTTGCTCAAGTCAGCCTACATCCAGCATTCCGAAGGCTCGATGAGCCAGGAGGACAAAGCGCTGGTGCTCAAGTCCCTGGGCCTCGATCCGTCACAAGCCTGGGAGCAACTGACATTCGAATCATTCCGCGATGCACCTCTTTCCCATGCGTTCACGTTCCGCGAACTCATTCTGTATCGCTATGCAGCGACCGACATCATTGTGATCAGGGATGAACAGACAGGCCGGCTAGTGGTTTATATCCCCGGCAACTCGTCGCCTTTTCATGGCTTCAACGATCTCACAGCGCTACAGAACTGGATCGCGCTGCAGTGTAAAGACACCCGCAAACGGCAGGCCCTGGAGCGTCACTTCAAACTTGAAGACGACAGCGACGGTCTTTTTCTGAGCGGTCTCCATACGACGCTGGCCGGTCTTGCGGTCTTTCCGCACCTGCTGAACGGTGCGACAGGCAGTTGGCCCCCTTATCGGGAGATCGCGCTCGGGGCCGCACTTTCCCCTTGGCCGTTTTCCCACTTTCGCCAAAGCCTGCAGGATCGTCAGCGCTCTGATGCGGCGCTGAGTATTCGCACGCAAAGCGACTACCGCAAAGAGGTGCTCGCGCAGCGGTTGTCCACCGCCATCAGCGTCACGGGAGCCATCGCAATGGTCGTGCCCGAGCTGTGGCTGCCATTGGCGGCGATGTCGGTCGCGCTTCTGGGGCTAGGGGCAGACGAGGTGATCGAGGGCAAGACCTATGAAGAACGAAAAAACGGTGTTGGCCGCCTTGTCTTCGGTGTTTTGAATGCGGTGCCGGCCATTGCCCAGGGCGCCGTGGAGATTATTGACGCAGCGGCTGCGGCGCAGCGTGCAGGCGAAGTCGTTCCGGGTGCGGCAGATGAAGTGGGGCAGGTGATCGACAGTCGGAGCGCCGAGCAGAAAGCGGCAGCGTCTGCACAACAGCAGGAGATCGATGAGGAGATTGCGCAGCAGGCGCACGAGCGAGCCAACGAAGATGCAAGCGCACGAGAGGCCCGACTGGCGCAGGAAGAGCACAGTCGCCTGCTGCGCAAAGCCCAGCACGAAGCAGGTTATGACAGCGCGAAGGCGTTTGGTGTTGAGCCAGAGGGCCTTCGATCGTTACCCCCACGTTTACGGGCGGAACTGACCCGGTTCGAGTACAGCGAGCCCCTTGATCTTTCGGGCAGTTGGACACGCGATGACGTCGGCGCCGTGTACAAATCCGTCGATCCAGCGTCAGGCGAGACCGTTTATTTCGCCAGGATTCATTCGAAGATCTACCGGGTCGAGCGGGTCGATTCGGTCAAGCAGTACAGGATTTTCTCTCCCGAAGACGCGGCCATCAAAGGTCCTTATATCAAGCGCCTTAATGGATTCTATTCAGACCTGGACCTGAGGCCAGGACTGCGGGGAGGGGAAAGCTATGGCGATGCCGTCACAGCGGCTTCCACGAAAGACCAGGGCGTGACTGCGCCTGTCGAGCGCGTTCGGGCACAGCCCCGGGTTCAGATCGATGTGCCGATGGACGGCATTGAGCAGAGGACGCTGACTGACAGTTCCGGTCATCAGGTCCATCGGTTTTACGCCATGAATACGCCGGAAGGTACGGGCGTTTATTATGATGCTGACGTCGCGTGCTGGAGACATAAAGTCACTGAGGAGCTGCTTTGGCTGGATAACAACGGCAAGTGGAGCGTGGGGGACGAGCGTCGTTATCTGAGCGTCAAAGGCCGCCTTCGCGCCGGTGTGAATGACACGGTTTACACATTTCCGCGGCTGCCAGGCGTGTCTGCGAAGTCTTTGCCCATCGATCGTACGATTCATCAGATCTGGCTAGGCGATAGATTGCCCGGACCACACCTGATCGAAACGATCAAACAGAACATCAGGACCAGTCCGGATCTCAAGTTCGCACTTCATGTCGATATCGATTACTCCGCAACAGTGGACGGCTTGACCGCCGAGCAGCAGTTGCAGGCTGAATTTTCCAGCTTTCCCCAGATGACCATTTCGAGCCTCCAGGACGAGCAGTTCTTCGATGGCTTTTCCCTGTACGAGCAGGAAAGTGCCGAGCCGTACGCCTACTTCCGGCATGGCCAGAACCAGAACCTTGCGGCCGCTGCGGATGTGCTCAGGTACCGCCTGATCAGGGAGTACGGGGGCATCTACATGGATTGCGATGATGTCCTGGCCCAGTCGTTCAAGGGCCAGGCACTTGCCGCAGGCCCTTCCGATGTGCTGGTGGGCAGGTCAGTCAGCTCCGAAACGCTCATGCACGTCGGCCCTGCAAACAGTCACTTTGCCAGCCATCGGGATAATCCGGTGCTCAGAGCGATGGAGACAGCGTTGCACCAGAGATTCAAGCTGGGGGAAGAGGCGTTGAGGGCCCTCAAACATTCGTCCTCGGACGCCAAGAGGTATCTCGCCGAAGTGTCCCGTATCACGGGACCCGGTTTGTTCCTGGACGTCATTAAGTCGTCCCGGCCCGATTATGCGGGGCTGCTGACCGGAAACTATCGGGCGACCAGCAACATACTCTCCGTCGCGTATTCGGAACGTCTGGAGGAAGTGGAGCGGTTTTATCTGCCCTTCGCCAACCGACTGAAAATCGAGCCGGGTGGCGAAAACCTCCGGGGAGAGGCGGCGGGCCCCACTGAGGGCGTCTCGATCGTTGATCTGCCCGAGGTCCTGCCACCGACCCAGAGTGGTTTCCTGCAGCCGGATGCCCCCGCGATCAAGGTGGCGATTCCCATCGACGGCGTCAGCACGTCTGGCGGGCGTTATTCGATCATGATCGATGGCAGACAGCGCGGGGTCATTTACGATGACGACGCGAAAACCTGGAAGCTTCCGGGCACCGACTCAAGAGGGCTGAGGCTGGACCAGAATGGAGACTGGCAGTCGCGAAGCGTGCTGGATGAACCCCAGCCTATCAACCCGCACGCCAACGTCGAGGTGGTCGAACTGCCACGGCTGCCCACGATGCCCACTCACCTCAAGCCGATACCGAGAAAGATTCACTACATCTGGGTGGGCGATCAGCCGCTGGAGGAAGCCCGCATGGAAAACCTCATCAGAAACGCAAATCGCAGCCCGGATTTTCAGTCTGTTTTGCATGTGGATGTCGACAGTCAGGAAACGCTGAATCGCATTCGCGCAAGCGTGAAAAGTCGTGCGCCGTCGCTGGCGGTGTCGAACCTGCAGGATGAGAATTTCTTCGCCGCGTTCCTTCGCGGCAGGCATCAGGCGCTGTATCGCGAGGCACGAGGCGGTGCAGGTAAAAACTATGCTGCCGCCTCCGACATCCTCCGTTATCCCCTGATCGACGCCTACGGAGGCATCTACATGGACTCCGATGATGTGCTGACCGCTTCCATCAACGGTGTTCATCTTGAGGCGGCCCATGGCGACTTGCTGCTCGGCAAAGCGGTTGCTGTGCCCTCGCTGGATTTTCGCGGCTATGGCAATAGCCTGTTCGCCAGTCATGCGGGAAACCCTGTGCTTGCTCGTCTCAGCGAAGAGCTGGCCTTGCGAAACCAGGCGCAGCCCGGGTTTTTCGAGACGCCCCCTCCCACGGTTGATCGTTCCACGCCGGTCACCGAGTTGCTGACCTCGCAGGCGATGAAGGGGTACCGCAAAACCGTGTTCGAGCTGACGGGCCCGGCGCTGTTCAACGATGTGTTGCGAGAGCAGCGGCCGGACTACTATCACCTGGGCATCGATCCGCCCAGTCACCTGCCCGTTCGCTCCGCCGCGTTTCAGCGGCAGCTGGAAGCATTGCAGGATCACTTCTTCCCGTTCAAACGCAAAGCGCCTGTCGAAATCGGAAATGGACACGACTGGTAGCAGGTGAGCGCGGCACTCAGAACCACGCGTCGTGCATCGTCAGGCACGCATCATCCCGGCGCTCGAGGATCGCCAGTTCATGATGGCAGGCCGGTACTTCCCATGTCAGGAAGTACCGGGCGGCCTGCAACTTGCCCTTGTAGAAGTCGCTATCGGCTTCGTCGTTCTTCTCCAACCCTTCCTGGGCGCGAATCGCCTGCGCCAGCCAGCGCCAGCCAATCACTGCGTGCCCGAACGCCTTCATGTACAGCGCCGAGTTGGCCAGTGTCGCGTTGACCTTGCCCTGGCCCAGATCGGTGAGCAATCCAAGGGTGACCCCTTGCAGGCGGGTGACCAGTTGCTCCAAGGGTTGTCGCAATACCGTCAGCGATTCATGGGCCTGCGCGCGCTCGCAGGTATCAGCGATCAAACGAATCAGTTGCTTGAGCCCGGCGCCTCCGTTTTGCGCCAGTTTCCGGCCCAGGAGGTCCAGCGACTGAATGCCGTGGGTGCCTTCATGAATCGGGTTCAGGCGGTTGTCGCGGTAGTACTGCTCCACCGGGTACTCCCGGGTGTAACCATGGCCGCCGAGAATCTGGATCGCCAGTTCGTTGGCCTTCAGGCAAAACTCCGAGGGCCAGGACTTGACGATGGGCGTCAGCAGGTCGAGCAGCTCGTGGGCGTGTTTGCGCACCTCCTCGCTCTCGCCCGTTTGCGTGTCGTCGAACAGGCGAGCGGCGTACAGACCCAGGTCAAACGAGCCTTCGACGTAGGCTTTTTGCGTCAACAGCATACGTTTCACGTCGGCGTGCTGAATGATCGACACCGGCGCGCCGTCCGGTGACTTGCTGTCAGGCAGTCGGCCCTGGGGGCGTTCGCGGGCGTATTCCAGTGAATACAGATAACCGGCATAACCCAGCATGACTGCGCCCATGCCGACGCCGATGCGCGCCTCGTTCATCATCTGGAACATGCAGCTGAGGCCTTGATGGGGCTTGCCAACCAGGAAGCCGACGCAGTTGCCGTAGTCGCCGAAGTTCAGCGCGGTAGACGTGGTGCCGCGCCAGCCCATCTTGTGAAACAGGCCGGCCAAGAGGACGTCGTTGCGCTCACCGAGGCTGCCGTCGTCGTTAACCAGAAACTTGGGGACGATGAACAGGGAAATGCCTTTAACGCCCGCTGGTGCGTCGGGCAGTTTGGCGAGGACCAGGTGGACGATGTTTTCGGAGAGCGGGTGATCGCCGCCCGAGATAAAGATCTTGTTGCCGCGCAGGCGATAGCTGCCGTCTGCGGCGGGCTCGGCGCGGGTGCGGATGTCTGACAGCGACGAGCCCGCGTGGGGCTCGGTCAAAGCCATAGTGCCGGAGAAGCGACCCTCGATCATCGGTTGCAAAAAGCGCCGCTTTTGCTCATCGGTGCCGAAGTTTTCGATCAGATTTGCCGCGCCCATGGTCAGGAAGGGGTAGGACGCCGTCGCGGCATTGGCGGACTGGAAGTGGGCAAAGCAGGCCTGAGAAAGCAGGGTCGGCAGCTGCATGCCACCGGCTTCGAAGTCCCGGGCGGCATTGAGAAAACCAGCCTCGAGGAAAGCGTCCACGGCGGGTTTTACTTCCGGGATCAGCACCGCTGCGCCGTTCTCATAGCGCGGCTCGTTCTCGTCGTTTTTACGGTTGTGGGGCGCGAAGTATTTCTCCGCGACGTTGCGTGCCGTGCTGATCGCCGCATCGAAGGTTTCCCGACTGTGCTCTGCGAAACGCTCGCGTTGGGTCAGCGCCTCGGCGTCCAGCACTTCATACAGCTCGAAAGCCAGATTGCGGGAACTGAGCAGCGTCTCGGACATGGCGGCGTACCTTTCTTGGGAATGCCGTCGAGTCTAAGAGGGGTTATATGAAGTGAATAGCAAGATTGATTTGGGTGATGCTCGGGCAGAACGGTGAGTTAGGGGCAGTTCAACGTGGGACCGGCTCTAGCCCGGAAGATCTCCTTACCTACGCATGGCAATGTTGTGAATGGGCGGAGCCCATTCAAAGGCCAAAGCCGGTCCTGCCGACCCCCCTGAAATAATCAGATCCAGGTTTTCCTAAAATCTGCTCAATAGACCAGGTCTGAAATACATTGTGTGTCGAGAGACATTTCATGGTCTGGTCCTGCTCGAAGCATAACTTATTAGATTAATTGGCGATTAACCTTATAGCCAAGCATCTTATAGTGGCGGTCAATACTTTGTTTTTTATAAGTTTCAGCGATTTTGAAAATGGCTGGGTGTTTTTTTTATATGTGCGAAAGAAATGCTGTCGGCTAAGCTAAATCAAGTACCAGTTTTTTGTCTGGTGCGGCAGAATTTTTATGATTCTTACAGGAGTATTAATTATGAGTGACGCAAGGAATGATCAAGTTCGAGCCGATCTAGCCCCCCCGAAGTTGGATTTTACTGACCCTTCCGGCGCCGCCATGGTGTTGGATTCCATCGAGTTGCTACCGTCTGAAGGTATCCGATTCCAGGCGCAGGGGCCCAAAGCCAATGCGAGTTCCGAGATTTTGACGCCGCCTCTGTCTTTCCCTCTTAAATGGACCATACCGAATCATGTGATAACGCAGAATGCAGGGCTTTTAGTCCAGCTTAGCTACTGGATAGGTGACCCTCTGTCTGGGCAGGGTTATGAGTCTCCGGGAGTGGGTATTGTTTTGGTGACTTTTCCGGTCTGAAAATGTTGCTCTGCGCGTGCATGGGTGACTGTCAAGGTGTAAATAAAAAAGAGTGCCTAGGCACTCTTTTTTATTGCCAATCAAACGATCAACCAATCGTCATTAAACTCGCGTTACCGCCCGCTGCTGCGGTATTCACGCTCAGCGCACGCTCGATCACCAGGCGCTCCAATGCAATGTTGGTTTCGCCTTTGGACAAGCCGTGAACGCCGACAATAGCGCCGCTGCGTTGAGCGACCTGTTCGCAGATGGCGCGCAACTGATCGGAATCACCGTGGTGCAATACCGCGTCAATGGCGACCTCGTCCTTGTGCCAGTCGGCGACCAGCTTGATGCGCGACTGAACGTCCTTCGGCAGACGGTTGCGCAGCGACTTGGCCGGCTCAACGTCCGGCACGATCGCCGTGCTGCCCACCGCCATCACGGCGGCCAGTTGCGCCAGCAGATCCGTCTCATCCTCGGCCAGGCACAACACGTGTTCACGGGGCAGGATGCTGTAACTATTGCGCTCGCCGGTGGGGCCCATGAGCGTGCGGGTCACGCCGCTTTGGGATTGCTCGGCGAACTGGCTGCACAGTGCTTCCAGGCCGCTGAGTTGCTGAGTGCCTGCCCAGGCGTTGAGCGCATTCAGCGGCTTGAGCATCGCCTCTTGCATGCGGGTGTCCGGCGCCTGTTGTGCATCGCGGGCGGCGAAGGATTTCTGCACGGCGTCGGCGGGGCGCGTCGACAGCAAACGGTACAGATACAGCGGTCCACCGGCTTTCGGACCGGTCCCCGACAGACCTTCGCCACCGAACGGCTGCACACCCACCACGGCGCCAACGATGTTGCGGTTGACGTACATGTTGCCGGCGTTGACGTTGTCGATGACCTTGGCGATGGTCTCGTCGATGCGCGTGTGCACGCCCAGTGTCAGGCCATAACCGGAGGCGTTGATCTGGGCGATCAACATGTCCAGCTCACGGCGCTTGTAGCGCACGACGTGCAGTACCGGGCCAAAGATTTCCCGTTGCAACTCGTCGAAGCTGTCCAGCTCGATCAGCGTCGGCATCACGTAGGTGCCGCGCTTGATCTCGTCGCTGTCGGCAATGGCGACCTGATACACAGTGCGGCCTTTGTCGCGCATGGCCTGAATATGTTTCTCGATACCGGCCTTGGCTTCTTGATCGATCACCGGACCGATGTCCACCGACAGGCGTTCCGGGTTGCCGAGGCGGCTCTCAGCCATCGCACCTTTGAGCATCTCGATGACACGATCGGCGGAGTCTTCCTGCAGGCACAGCACGCGCAGCGCTGAGCAGCGTTGACCGGCGCTGTCGAACGCCGAGGACACCACGTCGATGACCACTTGCTCAGTCAGCGCCGAGGAATCGACGATCATCGCGTTCTGGCCACCGGTTTCAGCGATCAGCGGAATCGGCCGGCCCTGGGCATCGAGACGGCCGGCGACGTTGCGCTGCAGCAAGCGGGCAACTTCGGTAGAGCCGGTGAACATGACGCCCTTGACGCGATCATCGCCGACCAGTCGCGCGCCGACGGTTTCACCCCGGCCTGGCAGCAGTTGCACCACGCCTTCGGGAATACCGGCTTCGAGCAGAATGCGGACGGCCTGCGCGGCAATCAGCGGTGTCTGTTCAGCGGGTTTGGCGAGTACCGGATTGCCCGCCGCCAGGGCTGCGGCGACCTGACCGCTGAAAATCGCCAGCGGGAAGTTCCACGGGCTGATGCATAACACGGGGCCCAACGGGCGGTGAGCGTCGTTGCTGAAATCATTGCGCGCCTGCACCGCGTAGTAGCGCAGGAAATCCACGGCTTCGCGCACTTCGGCGATAGCGTTGGCGAAGGTCTTGCCGGCTTCGCGAGCCAGCAGGCCCATCAACGGCTGAATCTCGGCTTCCATCAGGTCGGCGGCGCGCTCAAGGATCGCGGCACGTTCGGCAGGCGGCGTCGCTTGCCAGATCGGGCCGGCGCTGAGGGCGCTGAGCAGGGCGTTATCGACGTCTTCCAGACTCGCTTCCTGCACGTGGCCAACCACGTCACGCAGATCGGACGGGTTCAGGACTGGCGCTTCAGTGCCGACGCTGACCGGGCTGCCCAGCATCGGGCCGGCCTTCCAGTCGTTGTGCGCCGTGGCGAGCAGGGCCGAAGACAGCGACGCCAGACGATGTTCGTTGGCCATGTCGATGCCGGCCGAGTTGGCGCGTTCGCTGCCGTACAGGTCGCGGGGCAACGGAATGCGCGGGTGCGGCAGGCCGAAACCACCTTCCTGAGTCGCCATGCGCTCGATGCTGGACACTGGGTCAGCCACCAGTTCCTGTATCGATATGGACTGGTCGGCGATGCGGTTGACGAAGGAAGTGTTGGCGCCGTTTTCCAGCAGTCGACGCACCAGATACGCCAACAGCGTTTCGTGGGTGCCGACCGGTGCATACACCCGGCACGGCCGGTTCAGCTTGCCGTCGGCGACTTTGCCTACGACCTGCTCATACAAGGGCTCGCCCATGCCGTGCAGGCACTGGAACTCGTACTGACCGGGGTAATAGTTCTGACCGGCAATGTGGTAAATCGCCGACAACGTGTGGGCATTGTGGGTCGCGAACTGCGGGTAGATGACTTCCGGCACCGACAGCAGTTTGCGCGCGCAGGCGATGTAGGAAACGTCGGTGTAAACCTTCCGCGTGTAGACCGGGTAGCCTTCCAGGCCCTCGACCTGAGCGCGCTTGATTTCGCTGTCCCAGTACGCGCCTTTAACCAGACGGATCATCAGGCGATGACGGCTGCGGCGTGCCAGGTCGATGACGTAATCGATCACGTAAGGGCAGCGCTTCTGATACGCCTGAATGACAAAACCGATGCCGTTCCAGCCGGTCAGTTGCGGTTCGAAGCACAGGCGTTCAAGCAGATCCAGCGACAGCTCCAGGCGGTCGGCTTCTTCGGCATCGATGTTCAGGCCGATGTCGTATTGCTTGGCCAGCAAGGTCAGCGAAAGCAGGCGCGGGTACAACTCGTCCATCACGCGCTCGTATTGCGCCCGGCTGTAACGCGGGTGCAGGGCGGACAATTTGATGGAGATGCCCGGCCCTTCATAGATGCCACGGCCGTGGGAAGCTTTGCCGATCGAGTGGATGGCCTGCTCGTAGGACGCCAGGTATTTCTGCGCGTCGTGCTCGGTCAGCGCTGCTTCGCCGAGCATGTCGTAGGAATAACGGAAACCTTTCGCCTCGAACTTGCTGGCGTTGGCCAGGGCTTCGGCGATGGTTTCGCCGGTGACGAACTGCTCGCCCATCAGGCGCATGGCCATGTCCACGCCTTTGCGAATCATCGGTTCGCCGGACTTGCCGATGATGCGGCTGAGCGAGGAGGTCAGGCCAGCCTCGTTGTGGGTGCTGACCAGTTTGCCGGTCAGCAGCAGGCCCCACGTGGCGGCGTTGACGAACAGCGACGGACTGTTGCCCAGATGCGGGTGCCAGTTGCCGGTGCTGATCTTGTCGCGGATCAACGCGTCGCGGGTGCCTTTGTCGGGGATGCGCAACAAGGCTTCAGCCAGGCACATCAGTGCCACGCCTTCCTGGGATGACAGCGAGAATTCCTGCAGCAGGCCCTGGACGATGCCGGCGCGCCCGCCGGCGCTCTTCTGGTTACGCAGCTTTTCGGCAATCGACGCGGCGAGCTTGTGCGTTGCATCGGCCATCGGCGCAGGGAGGCGCGCCTGCTCGATGAGCATCGGCACCACTTCAGGCTCGGGGCGGCGGTAGGCCGAGGTGATCGCAGCGCGCAACACCGACTGGGGAAGAATGCTTTCGGCGAATTCTAGAAACGCCTGATGGCCATTGTCGGCGGGCAGGTCACCCTGATCGTCGGCGTCTTTGCCACCTTGTCCACTGAGTTCATTCAGCGTCGCACCGCCCTCGAGCTTCTCCAGATAATTGAAGATCGCCTGCTTGATCAGCCAGTGGGGCGTCCGGTCGATGGACTGCGCCGCCGCTTTCAATCGCTCACGGGTGGGGTCGTCGAGTTTGACACCGAGGGTGGTGGTGGCCATTTCTTATCCTCATGACAGCCACGGTCATGTGGCTTAGCTGCGGCAAGATTAGCTGTGCGACTGCAAGGGTGCAACCGGGTGCAACCGCTTTTTTCAAAGTGTTTCACGGGTGCCCCGTATTGAGCCGAACCGCCCTGATTCAGCTCCGTTGAGGTGCCCCGCAGGGCAGGGCTCTATTTGGCGGCTCCCCGTAAACACGGCACATGTGGCACTTTGATCTAATTTGTAAAAAAGCTCAGTGAAGTCTTTTTTCGGGTTGCACCTGCTCCGGGATGTCCTCTAGGATGCGCCGCTTTGGTGCATTCAAGCGGTGTGCAGCGGCGAACTTTTTGCCAGCCCGCAACATACGCGAGCAGCCTTGCTGCGAACCTGATGCCTCAGGAGAACGTCGCTCTGCTCGCGCCTATAAAAACAACGCCGGAACCTAACCGATGAGTGTCAGCAACCCTACCTTGATCACCTTCGTGATCTACATCGCCGCGATGGTCCTCATAGGACTCATGGCCTACCGCTCCACCAATAATCTCTCGGACTACATTCTCGGCGGGCGCAGCCTCGGCAGTGTGGTCACGGCGCTTTCAGCCGGTGCATCGGACATGAGCGGCTGGCTGCTCATGGGCTTGCCGGGCGCGATCTACATGTCCGGTCTGTCGGAAAGCTGGATCGCCATCGGGCTCATCATCGGGGCCTACCTGAACTGGCTGTTCGTCGCCGGTCGCCTGCGGGTACAGACCGAGCACAACGGCGATGCGCTGACCCTCCCGGATTACTTCTCCAGCCGCTTTGAAGACAACAGCGGCCTGCTGCGGGTGATTTCCGCCATCGTGATTCTGGTGTTCTTCACGATCTACTGCGCCTCCGGCATCGTCGCTGGCGCGCGGCTGTTCGAAAGCACGTTCGGGATGTCCTACGAAACCGCCTTGTGGGCCGGCGCTGCGGCGACGATCGCCTACACCTTCATCGGCGGCTTCCTGGCCGTCAGCTGGACAGACACCGTGCAAGCCACCCTGATGATCTTCGCGCTGATCCTTACGCCGATCATCGTGCTGCTGGCGACCGGTGGCGTCGACACCACGTTCATGGCCATCGAAGCGCAGGACCCGAGCAACTTCGACATGCTCAAGAACACCACTTTCATCGGCATCATTTCGCTGATGGGCTGGGGCCTAGGCTACTTCGGTCAGCCGCACATCCTGGCGCGTTTCATGGCCGCTGACTCGGTCAGGTCGATTGCCAAGGCCCGCCGTATTTCCATGACCTGGATGATCCTCTGTCTGGGTGGCACCGTTGCCGTGGGTTTCTTCGGCATCGCGTACTTTTCGGCGCATCCGGAGGTGGCAGGGCCCGTGACTGAAAACCACGAGCGCGTCTTCATCGAGCTGGCCAAGATCCTGTTCAATCCGTGGATCGCCGGTGTGCTGCTGTCGGCGATTCTTGCGGCGGTCATGAGCACGCTGAGCTGTCAGTTGCTGGTCTGTTCAAGTGCGCTGACCGAAGACTTCTACAAAGCCTTTCTGCGCAAAAGCGCGTCCCAGACAGAGCTGGTGTGGGTAGGCCGGGCCATGGTGCTGCTGGTTGCGCTGATCGCGATCGCCTTGGCCGCAAATCCTGAAAACCGCGTGCTGGGTCTGGTCAGCTACGCCTGGGCAGGGTTCGGCGCGGCATTCGGGCCAGTGGTGCTGATCTCGGTGATCTGGAAAGGCATGACCCGCAACGGCGCGCTGGCGGGGATTCTCGTCGGCGCGATTACCGTCGTGGTGTGGAAGCACTTCGAGCTGCTGGGCCTGTACGAAATCATCCCCGGCTTCATCTTCGCCAGCATCGCGATCGTGCTGTTCAGCGTCGTCGGTAAAGGCCCGACGCCGGGCATGCTGACGCGCTTCGAAGCAGCAGAAAAAGAGTACAAGGCGGCGTAAAGGCCGCCTGCTCAAAGCCCGCGCGACGTCAACGCTCGGGCTCTTGAGCGACCGCACCCGATTTAGTTGTGGTCGGCGTCCAGGTTGAAGAACATGGTCTTGCCGCCTTCGCTGGTATAGCCAGTGTGATCCTGGGTATAGACCCCGGCCTTGAAGTAAAGCTGCTGTTTACTCCAGGTGGCGCTGATCCGGTCGTTCCAGCCCATCCCGTGGGCGGTCACGCTGAGCAACCCGGCTTTATTCAGGTGGATCACGTAATTGAACGTCTCGTTCAGGCTGACGTTTTCCGCCACCGTGATTACGCGCGCTTTTTTGTCGTCGGGGTGATAGCGGACCTTTGCGACGATGTTGCCCATGTGCGTCGCTTCCAGGTACTGATATTCGACCTTCAGCAGGGGCTGCGTGCTTTCGTAGACGTGGATTTGACCGATGACCACCCTGCCGGAGGACGGCACCTGAAGGACCTTGAGCTTGGCATTCAGGTAATTGTCGGCGTCCTGGTAGTACCAGTTGTGCAGCGTGCCGTTGGACCAGGTCTCGCGCAATTCGGTACGTGGGTAGATCGCATTGGCGGTCTTGCTTCCGGTGACCGGTGCCCAGAATGTGATGTTCGATGAGCCGGACTTGAAGTACTTGCCGTCGTAACCTTGAAGCAGTTGCTGTGTCTCGATAGTGGCGGGGGGCGAGCCCACTGGAATGCTCAGATTCCACGTTCCCAAATCAATCATGTCTAGTCGTCCGATATGTCTCATTGCCAGCAAAGTTGCGGGCGAAAGGGGGTTGGGGGCAGCTTTTTATACGGTTCCACGGCGCGTTTGTTAACGTGAATCTGTCGGATGGTTGACGTCAAAGTGCCGCTATTTGAGCCGCAGCGCAGAGTCCTCCTGACATTCAGCGCCGTTACCGTTAGTCGGTTGGATGGCACTTTTTGGATGGCGCTACTATGGCCGCCTTCTTTTTTCCCCAATCGAAGCTAGAGTAATGGCCTATCAGGCCCTCAGCGGGGACGTTCCCCGGGCAGTAAAGTGAATGATGAGTAGCAGCATGGAATGCGTGCAGTCCCTGCCACTAAGTGGCAAATCAGTATTGTTGGTTGTTGATGATTACCCGGAAAATCTGGTGACCATGTGCGCAGTCCTGCAGCGACAGGACCGGGAAATCATCACCGCCGCCTCAGGCATGGAAGCGTTGGGTATTTTGCTGGACCGAGATGTCGATCTGGTGCTGCTTGATGTGCAGATGCCGGACATGGATGGTTTCGAAGTCGCCCGCCTTATGCGTGGCAGTCTGCGAACGCGGTTGACGCCGATCATCTTCCTCACTGCCAACGAACAATCCCGCGACTCGGTGCACAAGGGCTACGCCAGCGGCGCAGTCGATTACCTGTTCAAGCCCTTCGATCCCAATATTCTCAGGCCCAAGGTTCAGGCGCTTCTGGAGCAGCAGCACAATCGGCGTGCCCTGCAGAAGCTGAGCCGCGAGCTGGAATCGGCGCGGGCATTCAACGCCTCGGTGCTGGCGAACGTGGCCGAAGGCATTCTTGTGGTGTCCGAAGACGGCGTTGTCAGTTTCGCCAATCCGGCGATCTGCCGCTTGCTGGGCATGACTGACGGCGAGCTGCGCGGCACCGCGTTGCGCGCCTATTTGCACGAGCCCAGCGTCGGGGAATGGGTCGACTCCGGCTTTTATCATCACTATCGCCGTGCCGACACCTACCGCGTCCACGACGCCGTGTTGCGAACACCCGAGGGGCGTCAGGTCCCGGTTTCGTTGTCCTGCGCGCCGCTGCCCGCCGAGCAGCGTGCCATGGTGCTCAGCGTGCTCGACATGTCAGTGGTGCGTGACCTCTACAGTCAGCTCGAGCACCAGGCCGTGACGGATTCGCTCACCGGTCTGCTGAACCGCCGTGGTTTCTATCAGACGGTCGAAGGGATGCTGCTGCGCAATGAGCATGCCGGCAAATACCTGGTTGTGCTGTACCTGGACCTCGACGGCTTCAAGGATGTGAACGACTCTCTGGGCCATGACGCCGGCGATCAGGTGTTGCAGTGGGTCGGCGCGCAGTTGAAAGACTGCCTGCGTCCTTACGACGTGCTTGCGCGGATGGGCGGCGACGAGTTCGTGGTGGTCATCGACGGGCTGGATTTCCCCGAACACGCTGCCAAGGTCGCCGAAAAGCTGATCGAGCGTGTGTCCGCGCGGCGTTTGGTGGACGGGGTCGAAGCCACGCTGGGAGCCAGTATCGGCATCGCGGTCTACCCGGACTGCGGCGCCAATCTGGATGGCCTGCTGCGTGCGGCGGACATTGCCATGTACGAAGCCAAGCGGGCAGGGCGTCAGCAATATCGTTTCTTCGATCAGTACATGAACGGTCGCGCGCGCTCGCGTCTGATGCTCGAAGAGAGCGTGCGCACGGCAATCGACGGCAAAGACTTTTCCATGGTCTACCAGCCGCAGGTCAATGTCGTCACCGGCAAGACCCGGGGCTTCGAGGCGCTGCTGCGCTGGCACCATCCGGACGCGGGCGACGTGCCGTCAGGCGTGTTCATCCCACTGCTGGAAGAGACGCGGCTGATCAACAAGCTCGGCAGCTGGATTTTCGAGCAGGGTGCGGCGCAGCGCCAACGCTGGAGCGACGTATTCCCGGACGATCTGATCATGAGCGTCAGCGTGAGCCCGGCGCAATTCAGCCTGCCCAATCTCGCGGCCGAGCTGCAACGTGCGATGCAGATACATGGCCTGAAACCCCGGCAGCTGGAAATCGAGCTCACCGAGCCATCGCTTGTCCATAACCTGGTGCACAGTCGCAAGCAGCTGCAGAACCTGCATGACATCGGCGTGCGGGTGTCGCTGGATGATTTCGGTGCAGGCGACAGCTCCCTTGCCCACCTGCGCAACCTCGATCTGGACACTCTGAAGCTCGATCGGCACTTCATTGGCGGCATGCTGGGATCGCCCCGAGACCTGGCCGTCGCGCGCAGCATCATTGACCTGTGTCGCATGCTCGATATCGAGGTGATTGCCGAGGGCGTCGAAACCTACGAGCAGTATGAGTGGCTGGTCGACAACGGCTGCCAGATCATTCAGGGCTTTCTCATCGCTCACCCGATGCCGCCCCTGGAGGCAGAGCGTTTCGTCGAGCCGGTCGACCTGCCGATCGCGTTACAGCTGCTCGGCCAGGACTGACGCGGTAGACTCGCGCTTTTCCTGCGACCCGGTTCGACCATGACTGTCACCACGCCCATGCCGCTCAAATACCTGCAGGCCTATCCCGAAGGCCTGCAGGATCAGGTTCGGCAACTGATCGCGCAGAACCGGCTGACGGATTATCTGCAGCAGCGTTACCCGGATCGTCACGAAATCCAGAGCGACAAGGCGCTGTATGCCTACGCCCTGTCGCTCAAACAGGAATACCTGCGCAACGCGCCAAACATCGACAAAGTGCTGTTCGACAACCGCCTCGACCTGACCCACCGAGCGCTGGGCCTGCATACCACGGTGTCGCGGGTGCAGGGCGGCAAGCTCAAGTCCAAAAAGGAAATCCGGGTGGCGGCGTTGTTCAAGGAGGCGGCGCCGCAGTTTCTGAAGATGATCGTGGTCCACGAACTGGCGCATTTCAAAGAGTCGGACCACAACAAGGCGTTTTATCAATTGTGCGAACACATGCAGCCGGGCTATCACCAGTTGGAATTCGACCTGCGCATCTACCTGACCTGGCGAGACATGCAGACGGCCGTGCGCTGATCAACCGCTAACGCTTTTCAAGGAAGTTTTGATGGAAGTCAGCAAGACCAAGAGCAGTTTTTATCGCCGCCTGTATGTGGCGTATCTGATCGACAGCGGCATCGCCAGCAGCGTCCCGGCCCTGACCGACGTCACCGGCATGCCCCGTCGCACCGCCCAGGACACCATTGCGGCGCTGGCTGATCTGGATATTGTCTGCGAGTTCGAGCAACTTGATGGCGCCCGCAATCATGCCGGCGGTTACCGGGTTCGTGACTGGGGCGCGATTGACCGTCGCTGGATCGAAGGGAATCTGCAGACCATCAAGACGGTGCTGGGGTATCCGTGACGTCGTGTCAGGGGCGTTGATTCAAGAGCTTCCCGGCTAAAGCCGGTCCTACAACGGTCCTACAACTGGTCCTACAAGTCGTCCGAGTCCGGATGGATCCGGCCCGGCAAGAGCCATCGGGGTTCAGATGCCGGATCAGTCCAGATCGCGACGCATGCTGATGTGAGGAATGCCGTCCTCGACGTAGACCTCGCCCACCGGATTGAAACCGTAGCGGCTGTAGTAGCCCTGCAAATGCGCCTGGGCCGAGAGGAATATCGGCTGGTCCGGCCATTGGAGCTCAGCGTGCTTCAGCGCCTGAACCATCAGCTCATGGCCCATTCCCTTGTTGCGCATCGATGGTGCAGTTACCACCCGGCCGATGGTCACGTCACCGTTCTGCTGAATCGGGTCCAGCAGGCGCAGGTAAGCGACCAGCTGATCATCCTGCCAAGCCATCAGATGGCAGGTATCGCCCAGCAAATCCTGACCGTCGACGTCCAGATACCAGCATTTCTGCTCCACCACGAACACTTGCGCCCTCAGTTGCAGGATGGCGTACAGCTGCTCTTTTCCAAGGTCGGTATGGTGTTTGCAAATCCAGTTGATAGACATGACGCCGGCCTGCGAGAAGAAGTGGATGCCGGATACTAAACGCATATCGGCGCAAGCCCAAATTCGGGGCAAACCGGGCGAGACGGAGGGTGCGGTTAACGGTGTGTCATTTTGTTGAACTGCTGCACAAACATCACAGTGTTACCAGTTGTGCAAAGCTCAAAATGAGTCTTCACTGAAGGCCAGTTGCCACAAGGAAGCTGAGCATGACGCGTTTGCTGTGCGCCGCAGGGCTGTTGGGAATGATGCTGATAGCCCAAGGCGCGGTCGCGCAGACATTGCGTCTCGCCGGCGATGCGTGGGCGCCCTATGCCGACGTGTCATTGCTGCACGACGGGCTCTCCACTGACCTGATTCGCACGGCACTGGGCCGCGCCGGTTATGACACCGAATACGAACAAGTCCCGTGGGCGCGGGCGATTCACGGATTGAGCGAAGGGCGGTATGACATCGTCATCAACGCCTGGTACAGCGAAGACCGCACGCGCATTGGCGTGTTCTCCGCGCCGTACCTGATCAACCGCCTGCGTTTTCTGAAACGCAAAGACGCCTCCATTGAATTTCAGAACCTGTCCCAGCTGCACGGCTATTCGATTGCAGTGGTGCGCGGCTACGCCTATTCGCCGGAATTCGACGCCGATGCCAACCTGGAAAAGGTGCCGGTGGCGAGTTTCTCGATCGCCGTCAGGATGCTCGCTGCGGGCAGGGTCGGCTTGACGGTGGAAGACGAGTACGCTGCGCGGTTTGCCCTCAAACGCGAGCCTGCAGACGTGCAGGCCGACGTCGAATTCCTGCCCAAATCACTCAGCGAAAACAGTCTGCATGTGCTGGTGAGCCTCAAGCGGGCGGATCACCAGCAGATCGTTATGGATTTCGACAAGGCGATCGCCGACATGAAAGCGGACGGCACGTACGACAAGCTCATCAAGCTGCACGGTCTGTGATGTCGGGTTCTTTGACCGGCTCTTTGATCAAGTGCGCCGCCAGCGTGCGCAGTGGGCCTAGCTGACGGCAGATCAGCGCCAGTTGGGTTTGCACCAGTCGTTGGCCCTCGTCGATCTCTTCCGCCATCTGTTCCAGGCTCGTCGCCAGCGCTTCTTCGGCATCGCTTTGCACGGCAACCGGCTCACGCATCGCCAGGCTTTGGGCGATCTCATCGATGCTCGCGGCAAGGCTTGCTGCGGCGCCCTCGATCAGTTGCTCGCGCACTTCAGGCGGCAGCGGTGCGTCGCGGTGCGCGCCCAGCCCCGACAGGTAACTGAGCAGGGTGTGTGACAGCACCAGAAAGCGAAAACCGACGTCGGCCTCTTTGCGGAAATGCCCCGGCTCCATGAGCATGTTGGCCAGTGTGGTGGAAAGCGCCGCGTCGGCGTTATGGGCGTTGCGGCGGGCCAGTCGATAGGCGAGGTCGTCGCTCTTGCCGTTCGCGTATTGCTGCATGATCTGACGCAGGTAAATGCTGTTGCACGACAGCGTGTTGGCCAGCACCTTGTTGAGCCGGCGACCTTGCCAGTCCGGCAGGAACAGGAACACCGCCAGGCCGGCGATCAGGCTGCCCAGCAGCGTGTCCAGCAGGCGCGGCAGGAACACGCCGTAACCGTCGCCGACCTGATTGAAGCAGAACAGAATCATCACCGTGATCGCCGCCGTCGACAGCGTGTAGCGCGTGGTCCGGTTGACGAAGAACACCACGCCGGCCAGCACCGCGCACATCGATTGCAGAACCGGCGTGGTGATCAGGTCAAACAGAATCCAGCCCGCCGTCAGGCCAATGGCCGTGCCGATGATGCGCTGCCCGAGTTTGCGTCGCGTGGCGCCGTAGCTTGGCTGGCAGACGAACACCGTGGTGAGGATGATCCAGTACCCTTGGGACGGGTGAATCAGGTGAACCATGATGTAGCCGATGACCAGCGCCAACGGCAGGCGCAGGGCGTGACGGAACAGCAGCGAGGTCGGCGTCAGTTGCAGGCGCAGGCGCGTCCAGACGTCTTTGAGGTTGCGCGGCGAACGGTCCAGCAGGCTGCTGTCGGTAGCGTCGGCCAGGGCGTCGGGATTGCTCGCATCACTGAGCAGCCGGTCGAGGGTGCCAAGGTTATTGGCCAGCGCCCGCAACGAACGCAGCAGCCCGCGCCACGCCGGATTGCTCTGAATCCGAAGGTGTTCGAGGGAGGCGCGCAGATCATTCAGCGCGTGGGCGAAGCTGTCGTCATAGATGAACGGCTGGCGCAGTTGGATCGACGCCGACAGGTCACGGCAGGCGCGGCCTTGCTGGCGCAGCAGGCGCTGGCAGCGGAACAGCACGTCACTGTGGAAAAACGCTTCGGCCAGGGAGTTGTAGGGATAGTGCGACGAACTGGCCCGTTCGTGGATGTCCTGGGCCAGAAAGTACAGCTTCAGGTAGCGACTGACCTTCGAGCCCGGGCGACCGCTGCCGACGCGGTTAAGGATGATTTCCTTGGTCACGTTGAGCGCGCCGACGACCTTGCCGTTCTGCTTGGCAAGCTCCAGGCGCTTGGCTTCAATATCCAGAGTACGAATCGGCTCGAACAGCTCTGATTTGAGCTTCAGGTACAGGCCCAGCTCGCGAAACAGTCGGGCCAGCGCCTGCTGCACCGGCTGATTGGAAAACAGCATCTGCCACAGCACCGACAGCAGGCCGTACCACGCGGCGCCTGCGACCAGCAGCATGGGTTCGTGCCAGAAATCGGTGACTTCCCCGCCGCGCTGGTCGACGCCGATCATGGTGTAGACCGAGAGAATCAGCGTCGCGTAGGCAATCGCGCCATAGCGCTCACCCAGCGCGCCAAGCATCGTCAGGCAGAACGCCGCGAAGGCAAACGCGCAGATGAACACCACCGGGTAGGGGAACAGCAGCTCCACGGACAGCGCCGCGATGCTGAAACACACCAGCGTCACGGCCAGCGCATTGAGGCGGCCTTGCCAGCTGTCATCGGTCTCCGACAGGGCGCTGGCGATAATCCCGAGGAACAGCGGGATCAACTGGGACATCTCGTTCTGGTACCAGCACACCGCCATGCTGCCGGTCAGCGCGATGAAAACCCGCACGCTGTAGGAAAACTTGTCCAGCGCCCAGAGACGGCGGAATGTATTGCGCAACGATGTCGATGCCATGAACGCTGACGGCCTTGTTCGCGATTGATTTTGCTGAGGGATATGTACAGCGCCGGATGCGCGCTGTACATCCGGTTAGCAAAATTTATTCCGGGGCGCCTCCGATCCTGCTGGCGAACACAAACCTGTGGGAGTGAGCTTGCTCACGAAGGCTGAGGACCGGTCTCTGGAGATGTATCGACTGCACCGGCCTATTCGTGAGCAAGCTCACTCCCACGGATCGGGGTCGGCAGCTGTCGTAGCGGGCCTCCCTGATAAGTGTCAGACGAATTGCGCCGCCGCATACGCTGACGCCCAGGCCCACTGGAAGTTGAAACCGCCCAGATGGCCACTGACATCCAGCACCTCGCCGACGAAGTAGAGGCCCGGCGATTTAAGGGATTCCATGGTCTTCGACGACACTTCACGGGTGTCAATGCCGCCCAGTGTCACTTCCGCCGTGCGATACCCTTCGGTGCCCGCCGGTACCACCTGCCAGCTCGCCAGTTTGGTGGCGATGTCGGCCAGTTCGGCGTGGGTGTACTGCTTCATCGGCTTGGACACGAACCACTGCTCTGCAATTAGGTTGGCCATTTTCTTGGTAAAAATCTCGCCGAGCAGCGTTTTCAGTTCACTGTTCGGGCGTTCGGCCTGTTGCTCGGTCAGCCAGCTGGGGGCGTCGTGGTCGGGCATCAGGTTGATTTCCACCGTATCGCCCGGCTGCCAGAAAGACGAGATCTGCAGAATCGCCGGCCCACTCAGACCGCGGTGGGTGAACAGGATGTTTTCGCGAAAGCTGACGTCGTTGCAGCTCACCAGGCAGTCGACCGACGTGCCGGTCAGCTCGGTGCACAGCTCTTTCAACTGATCGGTGATGGTGAACGGCACCAGGCCCGCCCGGGTAGGCAACAGCGTATGGCCGAATTGCTTGCCGACCTGATAACCGAAACCGGTCGCCCCCAGCGTTGGAATCGACAGACCGCCCGTCGCAATCACCAGCGACTCGCAACGGAGTTCACCCAGGGTGGTTTTCAACAGGTAACCGCTGTCGGCTTTATCGATGCTCTGCACCGAGGTGTCCATGTGCAGGCTCACGCCAGCGGTGTCGCATTCGGCGAGCAGCAGATTGAGGATGTCGCTGGACTTGTTGTCGCAGAACAGCTGGCCGAGTTTCTTCTCGTGGTACGGCACGCCGTGCTTGCCCACCAGTTCGATGAAATCCCACTGGGTATAGCGGGCCAGCGCCGATTTGCAGAAATGCGGGTTCTGCGAGAGGAAGTTGGCGGGCTCGGTGTACAGGTTGGTGAAGTTGCAGCGCCCGCCGCCCGACATGAGGATTTTCTTGCCTGGCTTGTTGGCGTGATCGATCAACATGACCTTGCGCCCGCGCCGGGCGGCCGTGAATGCACACATCAAACCTGCGGCGCCGGCGCCGATGATCACAACGTCAGTAACGGGCAAAGCGGTGTCCTCTAACAGCTATTGATCTATGTAAGTTGCGCTGACGCCTTCGCGAGCAAGCTCGCTCCCACAGGGAGTCATGATGTCGCTCACTTGTGAGTGAACTCCACCCCCGCTGGTTCGCGGGGCTCCGTGGGAGCGCGCTTGCTCGCGAATGGGCGTGATGCGGTGTTGCGGATAATTACAGAATCCGAACGCGCAGCGATTTGCCCTTGATCTTGCCGTTGTTCAAACGCTCCAGTGCCTGCTTGGCCATGCTGCGTTCCACGGCGACGTAGGCCTGGAAATCAAAGATCGCGATCTTGCCCACCTGAGTGCCTGGAATGCCTGCCTCGCCGGTCAGCGCGCCAAGAATGTCGCCAGGGCGCAGTTTGTCTTTGCGGCCCGAGCCGATGCACAGCGTCGTCATCGGTGGCAGCAGCTTGCCGCCTTCCTTGCGCTCCAGTTGGTCGTACTGCTGCCAGTTGAGCGGCGCTTTCTGCAGCTCTTCAACGGCGCGGGCGCGCTGGCTTTCGCCGGGAGCAACGAGGCTGACGGCGATGCCGGTCTCACCCGCACGACCGGTACGGCCGACGCGGTGGATGTGGATTTCCGAATCCCGCGCCAATTCGACGTTGAGCACCATGTCCAGACCATCGATGTCCAGACCGCGCGCGGCGACGTCGGTGGCCACCAGCACCGAGGTGCTGCGGTTGGCGAACATCGCCAGCACCTGATCGCGATCACGCTGTTCCAGATCGCCATGCAGACCGACAGCGGATATGCCTTTGGCGGTCAGGTGATCGACCACTTCCTGAACCTGCTGCTTGGTGAAGCAGAACGCCACGCAGGACTGCGGACGGAAATGATCGAGCACACGGACCACCGCTTCGAGGCGTTGCTCGGGGGAGATTTCGTAGAAGATCTGTTCGATCTGGCTGTCGGCGTGGAGCGCTTCGACCTTGACGGTCTGCGGGTCACGCATGAATTTCGAGGACAGCTGCTTGATGCCGACCGGATAGGTGGCCGAGAACAGCAGAGTCTGGCGACGCTTGGGCGTCTGCTCGATGATGTCGGCGATGGCGTCGTAGAAACCCATGTCGAGCATGCGGTCGGCTTCGTCCAGCACCAGCGTGTTCAGGCCGTCCAGCACCAGCGAACCCTTGCGCAGATGCTGCTGAATGCGACCCGGCGTGCCGACGATGATGTGCGCGCCGTGCTCCAGCGAGCCGATTTGCGGGCCGAACGACACGCCGCCGCAGAGGGTCAGGACTTTGATGTTGTCTTCGGAACGCGCCAGACGACGGATTTCCTTGGCCACCTGGTCGGCCAGCTCGCGGGTTGGGCAGAGCACCAACGCCTGGCAGCCGAAGTAGCGCGGATTGATCGGATTGAGCAGGCCGATGCCGAATGCAGCGGTCTTGCCGGAGCCTGTCTTGGCCTGCGCAATCAGGTCCATCCCCTTGACGATCACCGGCAGGCTCTGCGCCTGAATCGGCGTCATCTCGGCATAACCAAGGGACTCCAGGTTAGCCAGCATGGCGGCGGAAAGGGGCAGTGAGTTAAAAGCGGTGTTAGTCACGGGACGGGCCTGCAAAACAAAATGTCGCGCAGTGTATCAGGTCGCGGCCCCCGCCTTGGGGGCGCGCGCGATAAATGGTGAGTCAATCACGCCTCGATCTCGGGCTCCGGTTGCGGTTTGCGCGCCGGTGCTTCGGGGGCCATGCGGGGCGACAGCTGCAGGAAGATCGACGCCGCCAGCATCGCCAGCACGCCGACGCACAGGAAGGTCAGCTGAAACGCGCCGAGTACGTCGCTGACGTCGCCCGTGGCCACGTCGTCGCTGAACCCACCGAGCAACGCCGCCGCACAGGCGACGCCGAGACTCAGGGACAACTGCGCAACTACTGACAGCAGACTGTTGCCGCTGGCGGCACTGGCGTCATCGAGATCGATCAGCGTCACCGCGTTCATCGCCGAGAACTGCAGCGAGTTCACCCCGCCCAGAAACGCCAGATGAATCAGCAGCAGCCAGTACGGCGTGTCGGCACTGACCAATGCCATGCTCGCCAGCAGAATACCCAGCAGCAGCGTGTTACCGGTGAGCACGATGCGATAACCCAATCGCTCGATAGCTTTGGTTGCCAGAGGCTTGGCGAACATCGCCGCAAGGGCCAGGGGAATCATGCTCATACCGGCGTGAGACGGCGAGTAACCCAGGGCGACTTGCAACATCAGCGGTAGCAGAAACGGCAAGGCGCCGCTGCCCAGACGGGCAAACAGATTGCCCATGATGCCCACCGCAAAACTGCGGGTTTTGAACAGCCGAGCAGAGAACAATGGCGCTTCCACGTGACTGGCGCGCAACCAGTACGCCGCCAGACACGCCATGCCGCCAAACAGCAGCATCACCACCCGCAAGTGCGGGAGGTTCAGTTCGCCAAGCCCTTCCATGGCAATCGTGATCAGCACCATCGAGGCGCCAAACAGCCCAAACCCCGCCAGATCGAAGCGCGTGCGTCCGCCGCCCTGAAGATCGGGGATGAACTTGCGCACGGCGAAGCAGCCGAGAATCCCCACCGGCAGATTTATCAGGAAGATCCAGTGCCAGCTCAGGTATTCCACCAGCCAGCCGCCGACCGTCGGGCCCATCAGCGGGCCAAGCAAGGCGGGCATGGTGATGAAGCTCAAGGTGCGCACCAGCTCGGTTCGGGGATAGGCGCGCAGCACGATGAGCCGGCCGACCGGCATCATCAACGCACCGCCGAGGCCCTGAATCACCCGTGCGCCCACCAGCATGCCGAGGGAGTTGGACACCGCGCACAGCAACGAGCCGAAGCTGAACAGCAGGATGGCGCTGAAGAAGATGCGCTTGATGCCGAAACGGTCGGAAATCCAGCCCGACGCTGGAATCAGCAGGGCGATGGTCAGCATGTAAGCGATGATCACCGACTGCATGCGCAGCGGGTTTTCCGCCAGCGAGCCGGCCATGGAAGGCAGCGCGGTGTTGAGGATCGTGCCGTCCAGGCTTTGCATGAAAAAGGCGATGGCAATGACCCATGGCATCCAGCGCAGGGTGCGGGCGTCCAGCTGCGGTGTTGAGGTCGGCATGTGGATCGAGGGTCCTTGTGGTTGCTCGTGCTTGATCGATTGTTGCTATCGCGGGCTGCCTGTCGCGCGGCAGGTCCCGCTTGTGGTCGCATTCCGTAGGAGGTGGCTTGCTGGCGAACGCATTAAATCAGACACCCTTGAGGTGACTGACCACCGCTTTCGCCAGCAAGCCGGCTCCCACAGGTAGACGTCGGCGTTACAGCGTCAGCGTCAACCCACTCAGCAGCGCGCCCGGCAGCAGATTCGAGGCGGTCTGGCGCTGACTGTAGGTGCTCGTCGACAGCAGGAGTTCCCTTTCTGTGGTCAGTTGTTCCAGTGCCGTGCCCAGCAGGCTGAAGAGACTGTCGTCGAAGCGCATGGTGTTGACCGGTGCCTTGATCTGCCCGTCTTCGACCCAGAACGTGGCGAAGCGCGTCATTCCGGTGATGCGTCCGGCGGTGCGATCCGAGAAATTCAGGTACCACAGGTTGCTGATGTACAGGCCCGTGCCCAATGCTTTCAACACCTCATCCAGCGCCAAGGAACCGCCGTCCATACTCAGCGCGCTTGGCGACTCGCCCCAGCCCGCGCCGTTGGCCACAAGGCCGTATTCGGCGGCGCTGCGCGAGTCGATCATGCGATCCCGGGCCACGCCCCCGGCCACCAGCGACAGGTCCATGCGCGGATAACCTTCACCGGAAAACGCAGGGGACAACGAGCCGCTGACCTGCTCGTTCAGGCTCACCAACGGGCTCAACGTGGATTGGCCGTCGTACAGCCGCTGCAAGGGGCTGGTCTTGTCGGCCAGCGACTGCGCAGAGAATCCACCCCAGCACAGCATGCCCATCACTTCTTCCAGCGCGGCAGGCGCCAGATAGGCGCGGTATTGCCCGGGCGCGAGGACGTGGGCCGGGCGTCCAAGAAACGTCAATTGCTCACGGGCCAGGGCGAAGCGCCGTGCAAAGCCGTCGTCGGTCCAGGTGTGCCCGGCGTAGTTGGCTTTCACCGCCTGGCCGTTCTCGTGGAACAGGCTCCAGTCGACATTGAAGCTGTTGGCCTGATGCCAGCCCAGCGCACCGCTGGAACTGGCGAAGCCGCGATAGATCGGCCCGGCCGCGTAGATGCCGACCAGATCCAGCCCCTCGCCCAGTTGCGCGATCTGCTCGACGACATGGGCGCTGTCCGGCAACGGCGTCTCCTGCACGTTGCTGCTCTGCCACGCCTCGTCGTTCAGTTGCAGATACGGGTCTTCCGGCAACAGCGTCAGGGTTTCCCGTAACTGAAGCAGGGCTTCGCTCAGGCGTTGCTGATCCACCTCGCCGTCGCCTGACAGCGTGAGGTTAAGGTTGGCGTGACGGCCTGCGGCGATCAGCTTGAACGTCACGCTGGCCTGCTGCACGCGGCCGGCCTGACGCACTTTGGCGTGGTTGAAGCGGATAAAGTCCGACGCTTCGGCGTCGTAGCTCAAGGTATAGCGCTCGTCCGCGGTGACTGCGCCGTGCAGCCACTCGGCCAGGGCCTTGAATTGCGCTTGATGGGACATCATGCGTCACCTCCGAAAACATCAACGCTCGCGAACACGCAAGCGGGCGAGGCATGGCCCACGCGGATCACTTGATTGGGCTCGCCTTTGCCACAGTTGGGTGTGCCAAGGACCTTGAAGGTGCTGGCGTCGCCGACCGCGCTGAGGTTGCGCCAGAACTGGGCAGAGATCGCGCGGTAGTTCGGGTTCTTCACCACGCCCTTGAGTTCGCCGTTCTCGATCAACTGACCCCACTCGCAGCCGAACTGGAATTTGTTGCGCGCGTCGTCGATCGACCATGAGCGATTGGTACTCATCAAAATGCCGTGCTCGGTGTCGCCAATGAGCTGCGCCATCGACTTGTCGCCCGGCTCGATGTTGAGGTTGGCCATGCGGTCGATGGGCGCGCGGTTCCAGCTCGACGCGCGGCTGTTGGCGACGCCTTCCATACCGCTGCGGTATTGCGACAGCGCGCCGCCCAGCGGCCTCACCAGTACGCCGTCCTTGATCAGGAATTGCTTGCTCGCCGGCGTGCCATCGTCATCAAAGCCGTAGCTCGCCAGTTGCTCGGGGATCTCCGGGTCGAAGGTCACGTTGAGCAGGCTTGAGCCATATTGCAGGCTGCCGAAGTCACTGGCTTTGACGAAGCTGGTCCCTGCGTAGTTGCGCTCATCGCCGAGGATGCGGTCCAGCTCCAGCGGGTGGCCGATGGATTCGTGGATTTGCAGGGTCATCTGGTCGGGCGTCAGCAGCAGGTCGCGCGGCCCGGTGGGCGTGTTCGGCGCCATGACCAGTTGCAGCGCCTGATCGGCGACGTTGACTGCGGCGCCAATGATCCCGCAGGACGCGATGACTTCCGCGCCACCCTGCTGGCCGAAGTTCTCGCGACCGAGGCTGCGGGTCTGGCTGTCCTGGCCGTCGTAAGCCGTGACGGTCAGGCCGGGGAAGACGAATCGCTGGGCCTGGCGAATCTCGGCGCCGGCGTTGTTGAGGTAGATCTGCTCGACGTTCTCAAGCCCCAGGCTCACCTGCCAGTTGACCAGGCGTTCGTCCCTGGGTACCGACGCGGATTCGGCATTGAGCAGGGCGTAGCAATCACTGAGCGATGGAAACGCGTTCTGCAGGTGGGGCGAGAGGTAATCGGCACGGGCGGTGGCGACAGCGTGGTCGTGCAGGTCGAGGAGGGAATGCGGGGCCAGTTGCCGCGCTTGAATCTCCGCCTGTTCCAGCGCCGATTGAAGCCCGCGCTGGGAAATGTCGTTGGTGGCCGCATAGGCTTCGACGCCATTGACGCGCACGGTGAGCATCGCGCCTTCGTCGATGCTCAATTGCGGCGGCTCGGCAACGTTCTTGCGCACCGACAAATGCTGGCTGGTCTGTTTGACGTAACGCAGGGAGAAAAACGGGGCGCTGCTCTGCAGAGCGGCGAACCGCTGCTTGAGCTGAGCGGAGAAGTCGAACATGCAGGAAGGCTCCTTGGCGATTCGGACAGGCAACGGCCCGAATCATAGCGCGGATGATCACTGCAGCGGGGGAGGGATGGATGACACGGACACGGCGCGTGCCCATTGTGGGAACGGGTTCAGCCGGGAATGCGCCAAGTGTCACACCGCAAAATCGAGGGTGTATCCACCGGCCTCTTCCCGGCTGAAGCCGGTTCCACTGACACAGCGCACGACCATTGTGGGACCGGCTTCAGCCGGGAATGCGTCAGGTGTCACACCGAAAAATCGAGGGTGTATCCACCGGCCTCTTCCCGGCTGAAGCCGGTCCCACTGACACAGCGCACGACCATTGTGGGGCCGGCTTTAGCCGGGAATGCGCCATGTGTCACACCGCAAAATGGAGGGTGTAGCCACCGGCCTCTTCCCGGCTGAAGCCGGTCCCACTGACACAGCGCACGACCATTGTGGGACCGGCTTTAGCCGGGAATGCGCCATGTGTCACACCGCAAAAATCGAGGGTGTACCCACCGGCCTCTTCCCGGCTGAAGCCGGTCCTACTAACACAGCGCACGACCATTGTGGGACCGGCTTCAGCCGGGAAAGCGTCAGGTGTCACACCGCAAAATGGAGGGTGTACCCACCGGCCCCTTCCCGGCTGAAGCCGGTCCCACTGACACAGCGCTTGACCATTGTGGGACCGGTTTTAGCCGGGAATGCGCCATGTGTCACACCGCAAAATCGAGGGTGTATCCACCGGCCTCTTCCCGGCTGAAGCCGGTCCTACTGACACAGCGCACGACCATTGTGGGACCGGCTTCAGCCGGGAATTCGTCAGGTGCCACACCGAAAAAACGAGGGTGTAGCCACTGGCCTCTTCCCGGCTGAAGCCGGTCCTACTGACACAGCGCACGACCACTGTGGGACCGGCTTTAGCCGGGAATGCGTCAGGTGTCACACCGCGAAATCGAGGGTGTATCCACCGGCCTCTTCCCGGCTGAAACCGGTCCTACTGACACAGCGCACGACCATTGTGGGACCGGCTTCAGCCGGGAATTCGTCAGGTGCCACACCGAAAAAACGAGGGTGTAGCCA
This sequence comes from Pseudomonas sp. CFBP 8772, assembly GCF_014841665.1. Taxonomy (NCBI): domain Bacteria; kingdom Pseudomonadati; phylum Pseudomonadota; class Gammaproteobacteria; order Pseudomonadales; family Pseudomonadaceae; genus Pseudomonas; species Pseudomonas sp. CFBP 8772. The sequence continues at coordinate 665,118 of NZ_JACYUI010000002.1, forward strand.
CTGGCCTCTTCCCGGCTGAAGCCGGTCCTACTGACACAGCGCACGACCACTGTGGGACCGGCTTTAGCCGGGAATGCGTCAGGTGTCACACCGCGAAATCGAGGGTGTATCCACCGGCCTCTTCCCGGCTGAAACCGGTCCCACTGACACAGCGCACGACCATTGTGGGACCGGCTTTAGCCGGGAATGCGCCATGTGTCACACCGCAAAATCGAGGGTGTATCCACCGGCCTCTTCCCGGCTGAAGCCGGTCCCACTGACACACTGCGCGCCGTTAGTGGGACTGACATATGCCCACGTCGCGCCTGTTACTGCGCCAACGGGCCCACTTTACGCATCGGCTTGCCACGCACGGGCGCGTCGCCGGCGACGTAGTAGTCGGCGGTGCTGCGCGGCAGCGGGGCGCGGCCACGGATCTTGTCGGCGATTTTCTCGGCCATCATGATCGTCGGTGCGTTGAGGTTGCCGGTGGTGATCAGCGGCATGATCGACGCATCCACCACGCGCAGCCCTTCCATCCCGTGCACGCGGCCCTCGCCATCGACGACGGCCATTTCATCGGTGCCCATCTTGCACGAGCAGGATGGGTGATACGCAGTCTCGGCATGCTCACGGATAAACGTGTCCAGCTGCTCGTCGCTCTGCACGTCGATGCCCGGGCTGATTTCGCGGCCACGGTATTGGTCCAGCGCTGGCTGCTGCATGATCTCGCGGGTCAGGCGAATGCCGTCGCGGAATTCCTGCCAGTCCTGCTCGGACGCCATGTAGTTGAAAAGAATGCTCGGGTATTCACGCGGGTTCTTCGATTTCAGCTGCACGCGACCACGGCTTGGCGAACGCATCGAGCCGACGTGCGCCTGGAAACCGTGCTCTTGCACGCCCTTGCTGCCGTTGTAGTTAATCGCGACCGGCAGGAAGTGGTACTGAATGTTCGGCCACTCGAATTCCTCGCGCGAACGAATGAAACCGCCCGCTTCGAACTGGTTGCTGGCGCCGATCCCTTTACCGAGGAACATCCACTCGGCACCGATGGCCGGCTGGTTCCACCACAGCAGCGACGGGTACAACGAGACCGGCTCTTTGCACGCGTACTGCAAATACATTTCCAGGTGGTCTTGCAGGTTTTCGCCAACGCCCGGCAGGTCGTGAACGACCGGAATGTCGAGCTTCTTCAGCAGCGGCGCAGGGCCGACGCCGGAACGCTGCAGGATCTGCGGCGAAGCAATGGCGCCGCCACACAGCAGGACTTCCTTGCGAGCGCGGGCTTCGATGCGGGTGTCGCTGTCGCCCACCATGTAGGCCACGCCGACGGCGCGCTTGTTGTCGAACAGAATCCGGTCGGTCAGCGCGTGAGTGACGATGGTGAGGGTCGAGCGCTTCTTCGCTTCGTCCAGATAGCCACGGGCGGTGCTGGCGCGACGGCCGAACGGCGTGACGGTGCGGTCCATCGGGCCGAAACCTTCCTGCTGATAACCGTTGAGGTCGTCGGTGCGCGGATAACCGGCTTGCACGCCTGCTTCGACCATCGCGGCGAACAGCGGATTGTTGCCCGCTTTAGGCGTGGTCACGCTGACCGGGCCTTCGCCACCGTGGTAGTCGTTAGGGCCGATGTCGCGGGTTTCGGCCTTGCGGAAGTACGGCAGGCAATCGAGGTAAGACCAGTCTTCCAGGCCCGGGTTTTTTGCCCAGCCGTCGTAGTCCATGGCGTTGCCGCGGATGTAGCACATGCCGTTGATCAGCGACGAGCCACCCAGGCCCTTGCCGCGACCGCACTCCATACGGCGGTTGTTCATGTGTGGCTCTGGCTCGGTCTCGTAGGCCCAGTTGTAGCGACGGCCTTGCAGCGGGAATGCGAGCGCGGCCGGCATCTGAGTGCGGAAGTCGGCGCGATAGTCCGGGCCGCCGGCTTCAAGCAACAGCACAGTGACGCCTGCGTCTTCGGTGAGACGGGCGGCGAGGGTGTTACCGGCCGAGCCGGCGCCGATGATGATGTAGTCGTATTCCAAGATAAATCTCCTTGGGAGTTGCAAGCGTCAAGCCTCAAGCTGCAAGAAAAAGCAGCGAGACGGCGCCTGCGAGATTGATGGGGGTGAGCGGCAGACCAGGACTGCAGTTGCTTTGTCTTGAGGCTTGCCGCTTGCCGCTTGCCGCTTAAAACTGCTTCTAGAACACCGACGCGTAGTCGCCCAGCTCAACCTGCACAGACTTAGTGCGTGTGTACTGCGCCAGCGAGCTGATGCCGTTTTCGCGGCCCACGCCCGACTGCTTGTAGCCACCGACCGGCATTTTCGCGTCGGATTCGCCCCAGGCGTTGATCCAGCAGATACCGGCTTCCAGTTGATGGATCACGCGGTGCGCGCGGTTCAGGTCTTTGGTCACGATGCCCGCAGCCAGACCCATTTCGGTGTCGTTGGCGCGGCGGATCACTTCTTCTTCGGTTTCGTAGCTGAGGATGCTCATGACCGGGCCAAAGATTTCCTCTTTGACGATGGTCATCTCATCGGTGCAGTCGGTGAACACGGTCGGCGCAACGAACGCGCCGTTGCCCAGCTCACCCTCGGTCAGACGATCGCCGCCGATCAGCAGGCGGGCGCCTTCTTCCTTGCCCTTGGTGATGTAGCCGAGCACATTTTCCATGTGCGCGAAGCTCACCAGCGGGCCGAAGTTGATGGTGTCGTCCTGCGGATTGCCGACGCGGATGCGTTTGACCCGCTCAAGGATTTTCGCTTCGAAGTCAGCCTTCAGGGCGCTCGGCACGAACACGCGAGTGCCGTTGGTGCAGACCTGACCGGAGCTGTAGAAGTTGGCCATCATCGCGATGTCAGCGGCGCGATCCAGATCGGCGTCGTCGAAAATGATCAGCGGGGACTTGCCGCCCAGCTCCATGGTCACTTCCTTGAGCGACGAGCTCGACGCGCTGGCCATGACTTTCTTGCCGGTCTGTACGCCGCCGGTGAAGGAGATCTTCTCGATGCGCGGGTGCTCGGTCAGCCAGCTGCCGACGTCGCTGCCGGCGCCCGTCAGCACGTTGAACACGCCGTCCGGCACGCCGGCTTCGGTGTAGATTTCGGCCAGTTTCAGCGTCGTCAGCGAGGTGACTTCGCTCGGCTTGAAGATCATTGCGTTGCCGGCTGCCAGCGCAGGGGCGGACTTCCACAGGGCGATCTGAATCGGGTAGTTCCACGCGCCGATGCCGACGGTGACGCCCAACGGCTCGCGGCGGGTGTAGACGAATGAAGTGTCACGCAGCGGAATCTGCTCGCCTTCGATGGCGGGCACCAGGCCGGCGTAGTACTCCAGCACGTCGGCGCCGGTGACGATGTCGACGTATTGGGTTTCGGAGATCGCTTTGCCGGTGTCCAGGGTTTCCAGTTCGGCCAGCTCATCGTTGCGTTCACGCAGGATGTCGACGGCACGACGCAGGATGCGCGAGCGCTCCATGGCGGTCATGGCGGCCCAGATTTTCTGGCCCTTTTCAGCGCTGACGACAGCGCGTTCGACGTCTTCTTGGGTCGCGCGCTGGACCTGGGCCAGGACTTCGCCATTGGCTGGGTTGATAGCCTCGAAGGTCGCGTTGCTGCTGGCGTCCACGTAGCCGCCGTCAATGTAGAGTTTTTGCAGTTCGAAACGGGCCATAAAATCCTCGCAGTAATCTGGGTGGGTGACGACCGAGTGCGCCGTGCGCTGCCTTGGTCGTGATGCCGGCTGCTTCAGCTCGGCGCTTTTGCCAGTTGAAAGTCCATGTACTCGTAGGCGATCCGTTGCGCTTGTTCGGTGTCGAAGGCGTCGCCCGACAGCGCGCCGCGCAGCCACAATCCGTCGATCAATGCCGCCAGCCCTCGGGCTGCGCTGCGTGCTTCATCCAACGGCAATACGCGACGGAACTGGCAGCAGAGGTTGGAATACAGGCGGTGATCATTGATCCGCTGCAACCTGTGCAGCGAGGGCGAATGCATGCTGGTTGCCCAGAAGGCGAGCCAGGTTTTCATCGCCGGACCGTTGACCTGACTGGCATCGAAGTTGCCCTCGATGATCACTTTCAGGTGAGCCCGCGGGCTGTCGTCGTTCAATGCCCGGCGCCGTTCGGCGACGCTGGCGATCAGCGCATTCATCAAGTGGCGCATCGTCGCGGCGATCAGGCCGTTCTTGTCCTGAAAGTAGTGACTGATGATGCCGTTGGAGACCCCCGCCAGTCTGGCGATCAGCGCAATGCTGGCATCGCCCATCCCCACCTGATCGACCGCCGTAAGGGTGGCCTGGATCAACTGTTGACGCCGAATGGGTTGCATACCGACCTTGGGCATCTGTAGGGCTCCTTGATCTGCCGGGTGATCGTGGGTGGCTGGAAACGGCGTTCACTGTAAAGCTTTTTAATTGAACGTTCAATCAACAAAAAGTTGCAGGCGCAGAAAGGCAACCACAAGCTTTAAGCTCCAAACCGCAAGAGTCGAGGCGTGGCGGCCTTTTTCTTGCAGCTTGAAACTTGAAGCTTGCAGCTGCAATCAGCCGTGATTCTTGCCCAGCAATGCGTGGTACAGCTCGCTGTCGCCGAGGATGCCGACCAACTGGTTGTTCTCCTGCAAGACGAGCTTGTTGCCGGTGTGGTAGCGGATCTGCAAGGCGTCGCGCATGCCGATGTCGGAGTGGACAACGGTCGGTTTGCGGCCGAGGCTTTCCACTGACTGGCCCGGCTCCCAGCTTTGCAGATCAAGGGTCGCGCCATGCTGGTGGGCGCCGGTGATGGCGTTGCCTTCAGAGAGATCTATCCACGTGTCGTCGCTCGGGTCCAGGCAGACCTGAGAACCGTTAATGCGCGTGCATTGGGTGATCGGGCGCATCAGGCTCCGGCCGCACAGCACGTTGAGCGGATTGGTGTGGGCGACGAACGTACGCACGTACTCGTCGGCGGGATTGAGCACGATCTCTTCCGGCACGCTGTACTGAATGATCCGGCCGTCCTTCATGATCGCGATGCGGGTGCCGAGCTTGAGCGCTTCGTCCAGGTCGTGACTCACGAACACGATGGTCTTGTTCAGCTTCTTCTGCAGCGCCAGCAGTTCGTCCTGCAAACCTTGGCGGATCAGCGGGTCAAGGGCCGAAAACGGCTCGTCCATCAGCAGAATGTCAGCGTCCATCGCCAGCGCGCGGGCCAGGCCGACCCGCTGCTGCATGCCGCCTGACAGCTCATCCGGCTTCTTGTTGCGCCATTGGGTCAGGCCGACCAGCTCCAGCTTTTCGTCCACCAGTGCGCGCCGCTCTTTCTCGGGGCGGCCCTGCATTTCCAGGCCGAAGCTGATGTTCTCGCGCACCGTCAGCCACGGCATCAGGGCGAACTTCTGGAACACCATGGCAATGCGCTTGGTGCGCATCATCTTCAGCTCGGCGGGGGTGCAGGCAGCGATATTGATCTGCTGCCCTTCGTGCTCGACGAACAGCGAACCGCGGCTGACCGTGTTCAGGCCGTTGATGCAGCGCAGCAGGCTGGATTTGCCCGAGCCGGACAGGCCCATCAGCACGCAGATCTCGCCTTTGTTGATCTCCAGCGTGGCTTTTTCGACGCCGACGATCTGGCCGGTTTTCTTGAGGATTTCGGCCCGCGTAAGGCCCTGGTCCAACAGCTTGAGTGCCTCACGCGGGTCTTTGGAGAAGACGACGTCAACCTGATCGAATTTGATGATGCTCATGCGTCGGTCCTCACTTTGGCGTCCGGTTGTTTGCAGATCCGGTCGAGCATGATCGCCAGCAATACGATCGCCAGGCCCGCTTCGAAGCCCAGAGCGATATCAGCAGTGTTCAGTGCGTTGACCACAGGTTTGCCCAGGCCATCCGCGCCCACCAGTGCGGCGATCACCACCATCGACAGCGACAGCATGATGCACTGGGTGATGCCGGCCGCGATGCTCGGCATGGCGTGGGGCAGCTCGATGCGCGAGAGCAATTGACGGCGCGAACAGCCGAAAGCTTTGCCGGCGTCGAGGAGTTCTTGCGGGACATCACAGATGCCCAGGTAGGTCAGGCGGATCGGCGCAGCGATCGCGAACACCACCGTCGAAATCAGGCCCGGTACTACGCCGAGGCCGAACAGCGTCAAGGTCGGGATCAGGTAAACGAACGTAGGCACCGTCTGCATCAGGTCGAGGACGGGTCGCATGCAGGTGTAGAACATCGGCTTGTGCGCGGCAATGATGCCCAGCGGCACACCGATCACCACACAGACCGCCGTGGCGAACAGCACCTGCGCCAGGGTCTCCATGGTTTCCTGCCAGTACCCCAGGTTGAGGATCAGCAGGAAGGAAATGATCACAAATGCGGTCAGGCCCCATTTGCGCTGAATGAAGTGAGCGAGCAGGGCAACCAGGCCGATCAGCACGAAGGGGTTGAACCAGGTCAGCCCGCCGGTCAGGCCGTGAATCATGGTTTCCAGTGACGAAGCGATGGCGTCGAAGGTGCTGGCGCCGTGCTGCGTCAGCCATTCGACGAAGCCGGCGATGTACTCGCCCAGAGGGATTTTATGATCAGTCAGCATGATGTCGGTTGTCCGCGTGCGGGATGAAAAGAAGACAACAGGCGGGCGTACCCGCCTGCCTGTCGAGTTACTTCGTCAGCTCGGCTTTTGCGGCTTCCAGGCCAGGTTTTCCGTCCACGGTGGTGACACCCGCCAGCCAGGTGTCGAGTACTTGAGGGTTGGCTTTCAGCCACGCTTTGGCGGCCACTTCAGGCTTTTTCTTGTCGTCGAGGATATTGCCCATCAGCGCGCTTTCCATTGGCAGGGTGAAGGACAGATTCTTCAACAACTGACCGACGTTGCTGCACTCGGTGGTGTAGCCCTTGCGCACGTTGGTGTAGACGGTGGCTTTGCCGAAGTCGGGGCCGAAGAAGTCATCGCCGCCGGTGAGGTATTTGATCTTGAATCGGGTGTTCATCGGGTGCGGTTCCCAGCCCAGGAACACCACGTCGGTGTTGCGTCGCGAGGCGCGGTCGACCTGGGACAGCATGCCCGCTTCGCTTGACTCGACGACCTTGAAGCCTGCGTCTTTCAGGCCGAAGGCGTTCTTGTCGATCATGCTCTGGATCAGGCGGTTGCCGTCGTTGCCCGGCTCGATGCCGTAGATTTTGCCGTCGAGTTCTTTCTTGAATTTGACGATGTCGGCGAAGTCGTGAAGCCCCTTGTCGTACAGCGCCTGGGGAACGGCGAGGGTGTACTTGGCGTTCTCAAGGTTGGCGCGGACCGTTTCGACGGTGCCGGCGTCGCGGTAGGCCTTGATGTCGTTTTCCATGGTCGGCATCCAGTTGCCGAGGAAGATGTCCATGTTCTTGCCATCGGCCAGCGACTTGTAGGTCACGGGCACGGAAATCATCGTGGTTTTGGTTTTGTAGCCCAACGACTGCAGCACGACGCTGGTGACGGCGGTGGTCGCCGTGATGTCGGTCCAGCCCACATCGGAAAAATTGACCATCTGGCAAGCGGCGGGCTCTGCGGCCTGGGCCAGGATAGGAAGACTCAGCGCAACGCCCAGCAACAGCCTTTGTGAACCTTTCATGTTGGACTCCTTTGGTGTTTTCTTCTCGGCATCAACCGCAGCTGATGCGTTTTCTGGTGTCGGCGAGTCAAGTTGGGAAAACAGCTCCATCACTGCGTCTGGCGATTGAGTCGACAACGATCATGTAACAGGGAAAAACAAACGCCTACAGGGGGCGTCGTATCCAGTACACAGGGCGTCGTATCCAGTATCAGTGACGTCGCTTACAGGTTTTTTCCCTGCTCGCCGAATGATTCCCGGGACAAAAGCAGAGTGACGATACGGCAAAAAGTGCCGGAATCGGCAGCCGATCGTGTTCAGGTATCGGTTAAAGCAGACGCGACGTTGGTGGGCATGGGTGAGTCGGTGTGAGACGCCGCCTCGTAAAACAAAAGGCTGATGATGCCGCCATCTCGATGGATCGCTGCTTGAGCGTAGCAGCTCCGTCGCCGGCCGCGCGGCGCGCCGGGAGCCCTGTTTTCGGAGGTTTGCGGTTAATGGCTATCAGCGTGTTCGACCTGTTCAAGATCGGTATCGGCCCCTCCAGCTCACACACCGTCGGCCCCATGCGCGCTGCCGCGTTGTTCGTCCAGGGCCTGCGCGAACGCGATCAACTAGAGCAGGTGAGTCGCGTTGAAGTGCGGCTGTATGGCTCGCTGTCGGCAACCGGCGTCGGCCATGGCAGCGACAGCGCGGTGATCATGGGCCTGATGGGCGAATGGCCCGATGCGATTGATCCCGGGCTGATCGGTCAGCGCATCGCCGAACTGCGTGAGACCGACACCTTGAAGCTCAACGGCGATCACCCGATCCCTTTCGTCTGGCAGCGCGACATGTTGCTCATCGACGAAAACCTGCCGTTCCATCCCAATGCCATGACTCTGGTCGCGTTCAATGAGCACGGCGAATTTCATCGCGACACTTACTACTCGGTGGGCGGCGGTTTTGTCGTCGATGAAGCCCAGGCCGCCAGTGGCGTGCTGGATCGCGACGAAACCGTGCTGCCTTACGATTTCTCCAGTGCCGATGAGCTGCTGGTGCTCTGCGAAACACACGGCTTGCGAGTCTCGCAGCTGATGATGGAAAACGAGAAGGTCTGGCGCAGCGAAGACGAAATCCGTGCCGGGCTCATGCACCTGTGGCGTGCCATGCAAGCGTGCGTCGAGCTGGGCCTGAAGCATGAGGGTATTTTGCCGGGCGGCCTTAACGTGCGTCGTCGTGCAGCGCGTCTGCATCGCAGCCTTCTGGAATTGAACAAGCCGAACGTGATTGGCTCGACGTTGAGCGCGATGGAGTGGGTCAACCTGTTCGCGCTGGCGGTCAACGAAGAAAACGCGGCGGGAGGTCGCATGGTCACGGCGCCCACCAATGGCGCGGCGGGGATCATTCCGGCGGTGCTGCATTACTTCGTCAAATTCAGCGACGAGGTCAGCGAAGCCAACGTGGTCGACTACCTGTTGGGCGCCGCGGCCATCGGCATTTTGTGCAAAAAGAATGCATCGATATCCGGCGCCGAAGTCGGCTGCCAGGGCGAGGTCGGTTCGGCGTGCGCCATGGCGGCGGCCGGGCTGGCGGACATTCTGGGTGCCACGCCCGAACAGCTGTGCAACGCGGCTGAAATCGGTCTGGAACACAACCTCGGCCTGACCTGCGATCCGGTGGGCGGACTGGTTCAGGTGCCGTGCATCGAGCGCAACGCCATCGCTGCAGTGAAGGCCATCAATGCCGCGCAAATGGCCCTGCGCGGCGACGGTCAGCACTTCATCTCGCTGGACCGCGTCATTCGCACCATGCGCGACACCGGCGCCGATATGCACGACAAATACAAAGAGACGTCCCGCGGCGGGCTGGCGGTCAGCGCCGTCGAATGTTGAGTCGGTAACGCCAGCGCCCGGGACAGCCCCGGGACAGGAGCAGGTGCATAAGAGCCGCCTGCTCGCTTTTCGCCCACGCCCCACTGAGCCCGCTACGTTTTGGCGCGCGCTCACTCTTGAGCTGGCGGGATGCCATCCGTACCCATGGTCCAACGCCGACTGTCGATCACCCCGTGCATCGGGTGACACTCCCGGACCGCCCGCCGATTCGATGGTTCACACAAGTGCTACGGAATTGCTCATCCCGCCCGCCGCGCCTGCGCCCCAGCCGTTCCGGGGGTCGCGATTTGAATCGTTGTGTCGCTCCCGAATAGACGCTTCGCGACGTCGCAATCGGGAGTTATTGAATGCCCATTCAACTTTAGGCATGGCATTTGCGTTGCAATGACCAAGCTCTCCGCAGATGAGGGCGATACAACGAGAGCCTCTGCTGAGGCCTTCAACCGTTTTACGCGTGAGGAGAAGTGTGATGACTACGTTCAACTCCGGGGCTCAACCCCAGAACCGTGCGCCCCAATCCATCGGCTTCCTGCTGCTGGACAACTTCACACTGATCTCCCTCGCGTCAGCGGTCGAGCCACTGCGCATGGCGAACCAGCTCTCGGGCCGCGAGCTGTATCGCTGGACCACACTGACGGCGGATGGCGGCCAGGTCTGGGCCAGCGACGGCCTGCAGATCACCCCGGACGCCGCCATGCACAAAGCACCGGTGCTTGACACCGTGATCGTCTGCGGTGGCGTCGGCATTCAGCGCACCGTGACCCGCGAACACGTCAGTTGGCTGCAAAGCCAGGCGCGCCAGTCCCGTCGTCTGGGCGCGGTGTGCACCGGCAGTTGGGCACTGGCCTGCGCGGGCTTGCTGGACGGTTTCGATTGCAGCGTGCATTGGGAATGTCTGGCCGCGATGCAGGAAGCTTTCCCCCGCGTCGCCATGAGCACGCGGCTGTTCACCCTCGACCGCAACCGCTTCACCAGTTCCGGCGGCACCGCGCCTCTGGACATGATGCTGCACCTGATCAGCCGCGATCATGGCCGCGAATTGTCCGCCGCGATCTCGGAAATGTTCGTCTACGAACGCATCCGCAACGAACAGGACCACCAGCGTGTGCCGCTCAAGCACATGCTCGGCACCAATCAGCCGAAGCTGCAGGAAATCGTTGCGCTGATGGAAGCCAACCTCGAAGAACCGATCGATCTGGATGAGCTTGCCGTGTACGTCGCCGTGTCCCGGCGTCAGCTGGAAAGACTGTTCCAGAAATACCTGCACTGCTCGCCGTCGCGCTATTACCTCAAGCTGCGCCTGATCCGCGCCCGCCAGTTACTCAAGCAAACGCCGATGTCGATCATCGAAGTGGCCTCGGTCTGCGGCTTCGTGTCCACGCCGCACTTCTCCAAATGCTACCGCGAATACTTTGGCATTCCGCCACGGGACGAACGCGTCGGCTCCAATACCACGCAGCAGGTGGCAATGCTGCCGATCCCGCAGTCGATCGTTCTCGCACCGTTGTCAGGCCCGCTGTCGGCGCTGAGTCAGGCGCGTAACGAGTCGACGTTTGCGAGTGTGCGGTTGTAATACCGCGGCTGGTACGCAAAGTACGGCCATCACACCTGTGAGTCTGTCCGGGGAGCTCTTCCCCGGCAGAACATGCCCGCCCGGCGTATTTCCTGCCAGTTAGATTGATTCGAAATAGCTCCCCGTCCTGAATGATCGCTCCGGTCAGTTCTGAATGACGGAATCAGGCCCCTGCGGCAAAAGTAGCTAAATTCAAAAAACCATCTCGGTGGCACTGTCATTTCTGACAGTTTTCGTGAGTCGATAGCGCGCGTATAAAAACTTCCACACCCTTAAGGCCTTCGTTGGTTAAGGAATTGGTTTGTGGCAAGGAGCGCTCATCATGAAACTGTCCGTCCTGCTTTTATCCATTGCGCTGGTCTGCGGTTGCACCAGTCAAACAATGCCTCCTCAGAAGAGTCAGAGCGTTAATACATTAGATGGCCCGGCGGTGGCGGCGGCCATTCAGGCGAACTATCAGGACACTCGGCGCAACTGCGGCAGTGAGTCGATGCCGGCGTTTTTATGCTCGGGTGTATTGCTCAGGGCTACTAATGAATCCTTCGACTATCATGCGTGGAACCCCGTACCAGGGAAGCAGGGGGTGTCGTTCTCCTACCTGCGTAAAGACGCGAATTTCGATCACCTGGCCGGCAACATCGACAATGGATTTATCCTCTACCCCACCTTCGCGGCCCCTGCTGGCAAGGACCATCTGCAAGTGCTCTGTTCTTTTCCCATAGATGGTTTCACCTGGATACGGGCTCAGCCGGGTTGCGGCGAAAGCACCCAGTACCCCGGCGTGAGCAAGCGCTGCCAATCGCAGGGCATCTCGACCGCAGAGCAGTGGAAGGCTCATTTCGATAAAGGCCCTTCAGGTGCAAGTCAAAATAATATTTACGGGTATGTCTGTTCATTCGATGTGCGAGATGCGATGAACGAGTTGGGAGCGGAGTCGTTCTATCAATCCCTGCAAGCCATGCACTTGGTGCCGGCCAGTTTGCCACACCGTTATAACGAAATAATGGTTCAGGCATGGGCACAGAACATTCCGACCCGACTTCCCATTCAGGCGTTCTTTTATACAGCGTCGAGTGGGTTGAAGGGCGCAAGGCATGATCAGTGGGATTTCTTCAGGAGTACGGGCGGTGCGTTCATGCCGATCGTTCATATGGCGCTGCCCGCTGCGTCTACAGGAAGCGCCAGTTTTGTGTATTCCCCGGCGGATCAATATTGCCAGCCCGGTGCAACGACCTGCCTGTAACTGGCGTTATGTAGATGACCGTCTTAATGCATGGACTAACGTGGAATGTCTTTGTTGTATGCCGCCAACGCGGGCAACAACTGCTGATCAATCGCCTGGCGCACGGCCGGCAGGATCGTCGCGCTGCCGCTCAGCAGTTTCTCCACCAGCTTGCGCAGTTCGCGGGCGCGATCGTCATTCAGTCCGCGCACCGCCTGGGCGCACGCCTGTTCGGCGCTGAGACCGGAAGGCACGTCTAAACCGATCGCCCTGAGCTGGCTGATCAGGTCGTCCTGGTCGATGAGGTCTGCGTGCATCATGACGTGCGCTCCGTTTTTTCAGATTGAACCGATTCTGGTCGCGCCGATGGTGGCTCGGCAAGTGTCGAGGTTGCGGATGTCTGGCATACACATCACCGTGTCGTTTTCGGCTATGTAACTGTTTAGTTCATTTGGCATAATCCGATCACTTACATTGCGCGGGGTACGGTTTGGTCACCCTCTGGCCCGCGAAAATGCCTCACCCCGGTTTTGTAACGGCTTAACCGGGGATTTTTTTGCCTGTCGTTTGGGCTCCTCCGGTTGTCAGGGCATGAGCGGTCTGCGCAGCTTCAGCTGTTTTGCTAAACTCCGCAGCCTTCCAGGAGCCGCCATGAACTACCGCCACGCCTTCCACGCCGGCAACCACGCCGACGTTTTCAAACACATCGTTCTGACTCGCTTGATCGCACTCATGTCGCGCAAGGAGCAGCCACTCGCTTACCTCGACACCCACGCAGGCATCGGCCTGTATGACTTGCAGGGTGATCAGGCCACGCGCACCGGCGAGTGGATCGAAGGCATAGGTCGTCTCTGGGATGCCGATGACGTGCCTGACATGGCGGCTGGTTACATCGACGCGATCCGCCACATGAACCGCAAGACCGGTGAACTGCGTTATTACCCGGGCTCTCCCGAACTGGCCCGCCGCGTGACCCGCGAGCAGGACCGCGTGCTGCTTAACGAAAAACACCCGGAAGACGGCGCGCTGCTCAAAGACAACATGAAATACGACCGCCGTGTCGCCGTGCACCTGGGAGAAGGCTGGCACGTGCCCCGCGCGTTGTTGCCGGTTCACGAGAAGCGCGCGGTGATGCTGATCGATCCCCCGTTCGAGCAGCTCGACGAGATGAAGCGCTGCTCCGTCGCCCTCAAGGAAACCATCGCACGGATGCGCCAGACCGTCGCCGCCATCTGGTACCCGATCAAGGACCAGCGCGCGCTCAAGCGCTTCTATCAGGACCTGGCCGAAACCGGCGCGCCGAAGCTGCTGCGGGTCGAGTTGTTCGTGCATCCGCTGGACACGCCCAACAGCCTCAACGGCTCCGGCCTGGCAATCGCCAATCCGCCTTGGGGGCTGGAAGAGGAGCTGCGCGAGTTGATGCCATGGCTGGCGAAGAAGCTTGGCCAGACCCAGGGTGACTGGAAGATGGATTGGCTGATTGCGGAGTAACCACTCCTGATTTCCACGGCGTGACGGCTGGCCTCTTCCCGGCTAAAGCCAGTCCTACAAGGGTTACGCGCGGTGTTAGTAGGACCGGCTTCAGCCGGGAAGAGGCCAGTGGCAACACCTTCAATTCCGCGGAGTGACAGCCGACACCTTCCCGGCTAAAGCCAGTCCTACAAGGGTTACGCGCGGTGTCAGTAGGACCGGCTTCAGCCGGGAAGAGGCCAGCTGCAGTACCCTCAGTTCTGCGGCGTGACGACCGACGCCTTCCCGGCTAAAGCCAGTCCTACAAGGGTTACGCGCGGTGTTAGTAGGACCGGCTTCAGCCGGGAAGAGGCCAGTGGCAACACCCTCAATTCTGCGACGTGACGACCGACGCCTTCCCGGCTAAAGCCAGTCCTACAAGGGTTACGCGCGGTGTCAGTAGGACCGGCTTCAGCCGGGAATAGGCCGGTTGCAGCGCCCTCAATTCCGCGGCGTGACGACCGACGTCTTCCCGGCTAAAGCCAGTCCTACAGTGGTACGCGCGGTGTCAGTAGGACCGGCTTCAGCCGGGAAGAGGCAGTTGCAACACCCTCAATTCTGCAGCGTGACGACCGACGCCTTCCCGGCTAAAGCCAGTCCTACAAGGGAAACGCGCGGTGTCAGTAGGATCGGCTTCAGCCGGGAGGAGGCCAGTGGCAACACCTTCAATTCCGCGGCGTGACAACCGACGCCTTCCCGGCTAAAGCCAGTCCTACAGGGGTACGCGCGGTGTCCGTAGGACCGGCTTGAGCCGGGAAGAGGCCAGTGGCAACACCCTCAATTCTGCGGCGTGACGACCGGCGTCTTCCCGGCTGAAGCCAGTCCTACAAGGGTTACGCTCGGTGTCCGTAGGAACGGCTTCAGCCGGGAAGGGGCCAGCTGCTGCACCCTCAATTCTGCGGCGTGACGACCGACGCCTTCCCGGCTGAAGCCAGTCCTACGATGGTTACGCGCGGTGTCAGTAGGATCGGCTTCAGCCGGGAAGAGGCCAGTGGCACCACCTTCAATTCCGCGGCGTGACAACCGGCCTCTTCCCGGCTAAAGCCAGTCCTACAAGGGTTGCGCGCGGTGTCAGTAGGGCCGGCTTCAGCCGGGAAGAGGCCAGTTGCAGCGCCCTCAATTCTGCGGCGTGACAACCGGCGTCTTCCCGGCTAAAGCCAGTCCTACAAGGGAAACGCGATCTGTCAGTAGAACCGGCTTCAGCCGGGAAGAGGCCGGTTGCAGCGCCCTCAATTCTACGGCGTGACAACCGGCGTCTTCCCGGCTAAAGCCAGTTCTACTCGAGCACCCATTCACAACCCCACAATGGATAGTCCTCCCTCTGCCTGACCAGACCTGCCCGTATTGGGTTATTCACGACGTAGCGAGCCATCTCGACGAGGTCCTCTTCGGCCCTGACCCCGTGATCGTGATAACCCTTCTGCCATGTGAGTGTTTTTGTGCCGTGAGCCTTGTTCACTGCGAAGGCACTTCTACCCTTCAGTGCTTGCATGAGCGTGGGCAGCAATCCTGACTTGAGCTCGAACAGCCAATGCAGATGGTCGGGCATAACTACCCACGCCATCGAGTGCACAAGGTCTGAGGAATGCAGGTGCTCCATTTCCGCGACGACCCTGCGAGCTATCTGAATATCACTGAATATAGGCAGGCGATTCTTGACCACAGAGGTCACGAGATAGACGTTCCCTGGCTGGGAGGCTCGACCGATGCGCAGAGACCGAGCATGTTTGAGTTCCTGCATTCCATTGCTCCTCTTCGTGTGAGGGCAAACAATAAAGGCAGAAAGCGGATTCAAGGATGGCGAGTGATTGTCAGAAGATTTCTGGCGGCCGGTGATGTTCAGTAGGACCGGCTTCAGCCGGGAAGAGGCCAGTTGCAGCACCCTCAATTCTGCAGCGTGACGACCGACACCTTCCCGGCTAAAGCCAGTCCTACAAGGAATACGCGATCGATCAGTAGGACCGGCTTCAGCCGGGAAGAGGCCGGTATAAACGCCATCAAATTTGCGGCGTGACATCCGGCGTCTTCCCGGCTAAAGCCGGTCCTACAATGGTTACGCGCGGTGTCATGGATGTCAGCGGTTTTGGCTTAGTTCCCCGCCAGACTCGGCGGCATGCAGACGCCGGTGCCGCCAATACCGCAGTAGCCCTGGGGGTTTTTCGCCAGGTATTGCTGGTGATAGGCCTCGGCGAAGTACACGGTGGGCGCCTGGTCGATCTCGGTGGTGATTTCCCCCAGGCCGGCCTTGCTCAGCTCGGCCTGGTAAACCTCGGCGCTGGCCTTGGCCGCCTGCAGTTGATCAGGCGTTGTCGCATAGATCACCGAGCGGTATTGCGTGCCGATATCATTACCCTGACGCATGCCCTGTGTCGGGTTGTGCAATTCCCAGAACATCGCCAGCAGTTGCTCATAGCTGACCTTCGCAGGTTCGTACACCACGAGGACCACTTCGGAGTGGCCTGTCAGCCCCGAGCAGACTTCTTCGTACGTCGGGTTCGGCGTGAAGCCGCCCGCGTAGCCCACGACGGTGCTGACCACACCCTCTTGCTGCCAGAAGCGCCGTTCAGCCCCCCAGAAGCAGCCCAAACCGAAGATCGCGAACTCAACGTCGTTGAAGAACGGCCCAAGCAGAGGAGTGCCGTTGACGAAATGGGTTTCGGGCAGGGCCATGGGGGTTTCGCGCCCTGGCAGTGCCTGCTGAGCGGTGGGGAGAGCGTTTTTATTCACAAGAATTTCCGAGCGCAAAACCATGAGGCACATCCTCTCTGGGGCAGGACAACCAACATGCGTTGTCAGTGAAAACCGTATATGGGGTCAGAATCGGCTGATGCAAATGCAGGGCGGCAAGTGTGCCGCACTGGTGTGATGCGGGGAAGGGGGTCAGGCCAGTGGGCCACGCGGGTAGCGACGCAGCTTCTCGATCAGCTCTTCGCCAGGAATCGGTTTGTCGAACAGATAGCCCTGACCCACATCGCAACGATGGCGACGCAGGAACGCCAGTTGTTCCGCCGTCTCGATGCCTTCGGCGACCACGGTCAACTTGAGGTTGTGGGCCATGGCGATGACCGCCGAGGTGATTTCCATATCGTCCTGATCATCCGGGATGTCCCGAATGAAGCTGCGGTCGATCTTGATCACGTCGATGGGGAATTTCTTCAGGTAGCTGAACGACGAATAACCCGTACCGAAATCATCCATCGCCAAGGTCAGGCCCAAGGTTTTCAGCGACTCAAGTTGCAATCGCGTGTCCTCGGTCGCTTCCAGCAGCAAGCCCTCAGTCAGTTCCAGTTCCAGCAGGGACGGGTCGAGCTGTTCGTCACGCAGAATGCTGGCCAGCGACGAGACCAGCTCCGGATCGGAAAACTGCTTCGGCGAGACGTTTATGGCCACATGCAGCTTGCCGTAGCCGGCAGCAGTCAGTTGCTTGCTCATGCGGCAGGACTGACGCGCGACCCATTTGCCGATCGGGATGATCAGGCCGGTCTCTTCGGCGACGCTGATGAACTGGTCCGGGCGGATCATGCCTTTTTCCGGATGATTCCAGCGCAACAGCGCTTCCATGCCCAACAAGCGGCCGCTGCGCAAGCATAGTTTCGGCTGGTAGAAGACTTCCAGTTCGTTCTGCGTCAGCGCGCGGCGCAGGTTGTTCTCGACGAACAGCTTGTAGCTTGCTTCGGCGTTCAGCGCTTCAGTGAACACCTGCACCTGATGCTTGCCGTTGGCCTTGGCCTTGTGCAGCGCCAGGCCGGCGTTCTTCATCAGCGTCTGCGGGTCGCGGCCATGGATGGGGGCGCAGGCGAGTCCGACGGAGCCGGTCACGCTGATCAACTGATTGTCGACGAACATCGGCTTGTCCAGCGTGCTCAGCACTTGGCTGGCAACGCGTTGGCCTTCTTCGGGACTGGTGTCGTCGAGCAGTACAGCGAATTCGTTGCTGGCGAAGCGCGCCAGAATGCCGGTCGGGCTCAGGCTGTTGCGCAGACGACGGGCGAGGCTGATCAGCAGCTTGTCGCCGGTCTGGTGGCCGAGGCTATCGTTGATGCGTTTGAAGTTGTCGATGTCCACCAGCAAAAGACTGATCGGCGTTTCGACGTCGCGGGCAAAGTGCTCGTCCAGGGTGCGGATGAACGCCGGACGGTTGCCCAGACTGGTCAGATTGTCGGTGTACGCCAGGCGCTCGATCCGCTGTTGGGAGAGCTTGGCCTGAGTGATGTCTTCGTAGATGCCGATGTAATGGGTCAGCTCGCGGTTATCCCCGTACACCTTGGAAATCGACAGCTGGCCCCAGTACGGTTCCAGGTTTTTGCGTCGGCTCTTGAACTCGCCCTGCCAGCTGTTTCCGTTGACCAGGCTGGAGTTCGCATCGAGCAGCAGCGTGCTGAGATTCTCCAGCGCCGGAAGCTCCGAGAGTTGCTGTCCGTGGACTTCCTCGGCGGGGTATTGAGTGATCTCGGTGAAGCTCGGGTTGACGTACTCGACCACGCCGTCCCGATTGACCAGCAAAAACGCATTGGCGCTCTGCTCCACGGCACGCTGAAACAGGTGCAGGGCGCTGGTGGCGGTGCGGCGGTTGTGGTTGTTGATCGCATGGGCAAACTGATCGGCGAGCTCACCGGCAAAAGCAATCTCATCGGACTGCCATTCCCGTGGCATACCGGTTTGCTCGAGGCACAGCACGCCCACCACCTGGCCATCGATGCGCACAGCAGCGTCGAGAATGGCGGTGATGTCCTGGGTTCGCAGTCGCTGAACCAGCTCGCGCGTGCGCGGGTCCTGCTCGACATCGTTGACGTCGATGGCGCGGCTGGTGTGCAGCACGTCCAGATAGCTGGGAAATTCGCTGATATCTATCGCGCCGGTCTTGGGGAATGTGCTGGTATCGCGGCGATACTCGGCAATCGGCTCAAGGGTTTTGCCGTTGAGGTTCCACAGGCTGGCGCAGGAGATGTTGTAGATCTCGCAGGCGCTTTTGGTGATCAGCTCCGCCGCTTCCTGCAGCGAATTGTTCGAACTGTAACGATGGCGCGCCAGGCGCAGGATCAGGCTTTGCTGCGCGCGGACCCGCTCCAGATGCAGCAACTGTTCGTGCTGGGCCCGTTGATTGAGTTCCAGCGCGATCTGCAGGCGGGAGTTCTGCACCTCCAGATCGGGGCTGATGATCAGTTGGCCGGGCTCGACCTGCCCATCGACCACCATCAGGTAACCTCGCAGCAGATGCCGATTGTGTTGCTTGTACCCTTCACCAATCTCCACCAGACCCAATGGGCCGCGCGCCGTGTGCAGGGTGTAGCGGATCAGGTAATGGGCGCTGCCCGCCAGCTGCATCTGCACGGCGTCGTGCAATTGATAGCGCGCTTCGGGCTCCATGAGACTGGCGTAAGGCGTACCCACCAGCGCGCAGAGTTCGACGGCAGGCATGCTGAAGTGCTTTTCGCAGTTCGGGTCCAGGTACAGCATGGCCCAGCTGGGTTCATTCAGCCGCTCGAAACGCAGCATGCCGAGCCGCGAGGGCACCGGTAGTTGCGTCACGACCTCGGCCGCCGGTCTTCCGGCAGCATCAGGTTGGCTTTTCATGGAAGGAACTCGCTTTCAGGGTGCTGTCGCGCGGGCAAGGAGCCCGTCTTTAAGTCGCGTGCCGCAAGGTTGCATCATGGCGCACGGGCTGACAAGTGAGCGCGATGGCTTAGTGCTATAAATCTGTCGGCAGACGGTTGATTTACTGGAGGTAATTGGTCGGATTGTCGGGGTGAGGGTCAAGCGGCTGGTGTTTGTGCATGATCAGCTATCGGCAGCGCGACCGAATACTGTAGGAACTTGTTGCCGTGAATGAGTGCTTTTCAAACGGCAAAAAAAGCCCCGCCAGTGAGCGGGGTTGAGGTACGAGCGTGGCAGCTCGTTAAACCTGGCGCTGAACGGGGGCGCTGAACGGGGACAGATTCATTTACGGTGGAGCGTTGTAAATAAATCAGTCCCCTTTACCGTCCGTTGGCGGCTTAGAGCAGAATTGTGCGGATGTCCGCCAACAATTCGCTCAGACGCTTGGTAAAGCGTGCAGCAGCGGCGCCGTTGATCACGCGGTGATCGTAGGACAGCGACAGCGGCAGCATCAAGCGCGGCTGGAAAGCCTTGCCGTCCCAGACCGGTTGCATGGTGGCCTTTGACACGCCAAGGATCGCCACTTCCGGCGCGTTGACGATCGGCGTGAAGCCGGTCCCGCCAATGTGACCCAGGCTGGAAATGGTGAAGCAGGCGCCTTGCATGTCGTTGGCCGACAGCTTTTTGGAGCGCGCTTTCTCAGCCAGCTCAGCTGCTTCGGCCGCCAGTTGCAGCAGGCTCTTCTGATCGACGTTCTTGATGACCGGGACCAGCAGCCCTTCCGGTGTGTCCACCGCGAAACCGATGTTGAAGTATTTCTTGCGAATGATCGCCTTGCCACTCGGTGCCAGCGAACTGTTGAAGTCCGGCAGCTCCTTGAGCATGTGCGCGCTGGCCTTGAGCAGCAGCGGCAGCACGGTCAGCTTGACGCCGGCTTTTTCGGCGACGGCTTTCTGCGCGATACGGAAAGCTTCCAGGTCGGTGATGTCGGCCTGGTCGAATTGCGTGACGTGCGGAATGTTCAGCCAGCTGCGATGCAGACCGGTTGCGCCCAGCTGCATCAGACGCGTCATCGGCACTTCTTCGGTTTCGCCGAAACGGCTGAAATCGACTTCCGGAATCGGCGGGATGCCCATGCCGCCGGCAGCGCCGCCAGCAGCAGGCGCGTCCTTGGACTTGGTCATGATCGATTTGACGTACGCCTGCACGTCTTCTTTCAGCACACGGCCGTGAGGGCCGGTTGCCGAAACAGCGTTCAGCTCGACGCCGAACTCGCGAGCCAACTGACGAACCGCCGGGCCAGCGTGAACCTTGGCGCCATTGTTCGCAGGTGCAGCGGCAGGTGCAGGAGCGCTTTCAGCTTTGGCAGCCGGTGCGGGAGCAGCGGCAGCCGGAGCAGCCGTTTCTGCCTTGGCCGGAGCCGGTGCAGCTGCCTGAGCAGGCGCGGCAGCCGGTGCAGCACCCGCCACTTTCAGTTTCAGAATCAGGTCGCCAGTGCCGACTTCGTCTTCAACCTTGACGCTGATGCTTTCGACAATGCCTGCGGCAGGAGACGGGATCTCCATCGAGGCTTTGTCGGATTCCAGAGTGATCAGGGATTGATCAGCTTCAATGCTGTCGCCCACTTTGACCATCAGCTCGATGATGCGAGCCTTGCCCGACGAACCGATGTCCGGAACGTGAATATCCTGGACCGTATCCGACGCAGCAGGTGCAGCCGCTGCGGCAGGGGCTGCTTCGGCTTCGGCTGGCTTCTCGGCTGGCTTATCAGCAGCAGGGGCGGGCGCGGCGGCAGCAGGTGCAGCAGCAGGCTCGGCCGCCGCTTCGCCTTCCACTTCCAGCTCAAACAGTTCGTCGCCTTCTTTCAGACGGTCGCCCAGCTTCACTTTCATCGCCTTGATGACACCGGCTTTAGGCGCAGGGATTTCCATGCTTGCCTTGTCCGACTCCAGCGTCAGCACGCTCTGGTCAGCTTCGATGCGATCACCGACCTTGACCATCAACTCAATGACTTCACCTTCACCGTTGCCGATGTCGGGTACCCGAATTAACTCACTCACAATGTCTCTCCTTAGGAGAACCTGTTCCTCGACTGCGCTGATTCATCTGCGACGAAACAGCCTGGATGCTCATTTACCGAAGTAAATTCCGCATCGGCGGCTGTTTCGCGCACATTTCAGCGCTCTATTCGATCGTTACGCAGACCTTAGCAGTCCAGCGGGTTGCGCTTTTCAGGATCGATGCCGAACTTGGCAATGGCTTCCGCCACGACCTTAGGTTCGATATCGCCGCGATCGGCCAAGGCTTCCAGGGCGGCCAGCGCCACGAAGTGACGGTCAACTTCGAAGAAGTTGCGCAGCTTCTTGCGGCTGTCGCTACGGCCGAAGCCGTCGGTGCCCAGAACTTTGTATTCCTTGGTCGGAACCCACTGACGGATCTGGTCAGCGAACAGTTTCATGTAGTCGGTCGAAGCGATCACCGGACCTTTACGGCCGTTGAGGCATTCTTCAACGTAGCTCAACTGTGGCTTCTGGCCGGGCTTCAGGCGGTTGCTGCGCTCTACGGCCAGGCCGTCGCGACGCAACTCGTTGAAGCTGGTGACGCTCCAGACGTCCGCGCCAATGTTGAACTGCTCGCGCAGGATCTTCGCCGCCTCGCGCACTTCACGCAGGATAGTGCCCGAACCGAGCAGCTGTACGTGGTGTGCGGCTTCCTTGGTGTCTTCTTCGAGCAGGTACATGCCCTTGATGATGCCTTCCTCGGAACCGGCCGGCATGGCAGGTTGCGTATAGGACTCGTTCATCACGGTCAGGTAGTAGAAGACGTCCTGCTGTTCTTCGAACATCTTCTTCATGCCGTCCTGAATGATCACCGCCAGCTCGTAGCCGTAGGTCGGATCGAAGGTGCGGCAGTTCGGGATGGTCGAAGCCAGGATGTGGCTGTGGCCGTCTTCGTGCTGCAGACCTTCACCGTTCAGGGTGGTACGACCGGCGGTGCCGCCAATCAGGAAGCCACGGGTGCGGCTGTCGCCTGCGGCCCATGCCAGATCGCCGATACGCTGGAAACCGAACATCGAGTAGAAGATGTAGAACGGAATCATCGGCTGGTTGTGGCTGCTGTACGAAGTACCTGCAGCGATGAACGAAGACATCGCACCGGCTTCGTTGATGCCTTCCTCGAGGATCTGACCTTTCTTGTCCTCGCGGTAGAACATCACTTGTTCTTTGTCGACCGGCTCGTACAGCTGGCCTACGGACGAGTAGATGCCGAGCTGGCGGAACATGCCTTCCATACCGAAGGTACGGGCTTCGTCCGGAATGATCGGAACGATGCGCTGACCCACTTCCTTGTCCTTGACCAGTTGGGTCAGGATGCGGACGAAGGCCATGGTGGTGGAGATTTCGCGGTCGCCGGAGCCATCAAGGATCGCCTTGAGGGTTTCCAGTGGCGGGGTCGGCAGGCTGAAGCTCTGCGCGCGACGCTGTGGCACGAAGCCGCCCAGTGCAGCGCGACGCTCGGACAGGTAGCGCGCTTCGGCACTGCCTTCTTCCGGCTTGTAGAACGGCAGGGCTTCGAGCTGATCGTCTTTGATCGGGATGTCAAAGCGGTCACGGAAGTGACGCAGGCTGTCGACATCGACCTTCTTGGTGTTGTGCGCGGTGTTTTTCGCTTCACCGGCGCCGGTGCCATAACCCTTGATGGTCTTGGCCAGAACCACGGTCGGCTGACCCTTGTGGTTCACCGCTGCGTGGTACGCCGCGTAGACCTTGTACGGGTCGTGACCGCCACGGTTGAGTTTCCAGATTTCGTCGTCGGACATATCCGCAACCATCGCCTTGAGTTCTGGCGAGTTGAAGAAGTGTTCGCGCACGAACGCGCCGTCTTTGGCTTTGTAGTTCTGGTATTCGCCGTCGATGACTTCGTCCATACGACGTTGCAGGATGCCGTCGACGTCCTTGGCCAGCAGTGGGTCCCAGAAACGGCCCCAGATGACTTTGCTCACGTTCCACTGAGCACCGCGGAACACGCCTTCCAGCTCCTGGATGATCTTGGCATTGCCGCGAACCGGACCGTCCAGACGTTGCAGGTTGCAGTTCACGACGAAGATCAGGTTGTCGAGCTTCTCGCGACCGGCCAGGGCGATGGCGCCCAGGGATTCCGGCTCGTCGGTCTCGCCGTCGCCCAGGAAGCACCAGACTTTCTGCTTGCCTTCAGGGATGTAACCGCGGTGCTCCAGGTACTTCATGAAGCGCGCCTGGTAGATCGCCTGAATCGGACCCAGACCCATGGAAACGGTCGGGAACTGCCAGAAGTCTTTCATCAGCCACGGGTGTGGATAAGACGACAGGCCGTTGCCATCGACTTCCTGACGGAAGTTGTTCATCTGGTCTTCGGTGATACGGCCTTCCATGAACGCACGGGCGTAAACGCCTGGCGATGCGTGACCCTGGAAGTAGATCAGGTCGCCGCCGTGTTCGTCGGTCGGGGCCTGGAAGAAGTAGTTGAAGCCGATGTCGTACAGGGTTGCACTGGAAGCGAAGCTGGAGATGTGGCCGCCCAGATCCGGGTCGCCGATGTTGGTCTTGACCACCATCGCCAATGCGTTCCAACGTACCAGCGAGCGAATGCGGCGTTCCATGAACAGGTCGCCAGGCATGCGTGCTTCGTGGGTAACGGGGATGGTGTTGCGATAAGGCGTGGTGATGGCGTAAGGCAGTTGCGAACCACTTCGTGTGGCCAGCTCACCCATACGGGTCATCAGGTAGTGAGCACGGTCTTCGCCTTCTTTGTCGAGAACCGATTCCAGGGCGTCCAGCCATTCCTGGGTTTCGACGGGATCGAGGTCTTGCATGGCTTGCTCCAGGGCGGAAAGGCTTCCAGAATCGGTTGCCTGAGTTTGTTACGACTGGCCTTGTGGGCAGACGATGTAAATTCTTGGATGGCCGGATGGGTTCCCGGCGTTGTGTAGTTTTACTACAAATCTTGGGCTAATTCAGCTTTTTGACTTGTATATACAGTAGTAAAACTACAGCGCAGCGATGTTTTCGCTCGTGTTGCAGTGTCCGATAAAGCAGTGTTGTCGGTGCAAAAATCTGACGAATCGCCTGATATAACCTGCTGGCAGCCAAGAAACGCCAGCCATCAGCAATTTTTAACCTTTGTTCGACAGTCCGTCCGTGGCGTGTTTACGACCGCCTTGTCGGGCTGGCAATTGAACGCCGATCAAGGATAGAACATGAGCCTTCCCCTGCTGGCCGAGCTGCCGGCTGTCCTTATGCCGTTGGTCGCGCGGGCCGGCCAATCCTGGCGCACCGCGCTTGATTCCCTGACAGGTGAAGCCAGGCAGTCGTTTCAGACCTGGCCGGAGGCGCGGCTGCAGGCGTTCGACCGCGTCTGTGCGGCCAGCGATTTTGTTGCCG
This sequence comes from Pseudomonas sp. CFBP 8772, assembly GCF_014841665.1. Classification (NCBI taxonomy): domain Bacteria; kingdom Pseudomonadati; phylum Pseudomonadota; class Gammaproteobacteria; order Pseudomonadales; family Pseudomonadaceae; genus Pseudomonas; species Pseudomonas sp. CFBP 8772. The sequence continues at coordinate 689,831 of NZ_JACYUI010000002.1, forward strand.
ATCAGGTTTCGCGCGATCCGCTGATGTTGCTCGACCTCGCTGAATCCGGTGAGCTGGAGCGCAGTTTTGCGCCCGGCGAGCTGCTTGGGCACATCGCCAGTGCCGTCATTCAGGCTGCCAGCGACGATGAACTGGGGCGTAATCTACGTCGTCAACGTACGCGCCAGCAAGTGCGAATTATCTGGCGGGATCTGACCCGGCAGGCCGATCTGGTGGAAACCTGCCGCGATCTCTCGGACATGGCAGATGGCTGCATTGATCTGGCTTACAAGTGGCTGTACGAGCGGCATTGCCAGCAATTCGGCACGCCGACCGGCCGTCGGACCGGCGAGCCGCAGCAGATGGTCATCCTCGGCATGGGAAAGCTGGGCGCCGTCGAGCTGAACCTGTCCTCGGACATCGATCTTATCTTTGCCTACCCCGAAGGCGGCGAAACCCAGGGCGTCAAGCGGCCGCTGGACAATCAGGAATTCTTCATCCGACTGGGTCAGCGATTGATCAAGGCGCTGGACCCGGTCACGGTCGACGGCTTTGTCTTTCGTGTCGACATGCGCCTGCGGCCGTATGGGTCTTCCGGTGCCTTGGTGCTCAGTTTCAACGCGCTGGAGCAGTACTACCAGGATCAGGGCCGCGACTGGGAACGCTACGCCATGATCAAGGCGCGGGTGGTGGGCGGCGATCAGGAGAAGGGCAGCGAGTTGCTCGACATGCTGCGGCCGTTTGTCTATCGCCGCTACCTGGATTTCTCCGCCATTGAAGCGCTGCGCACCATGAAGCAGCTGATTCAGCAGGAAGTCCGCCGCAAGGGCATGGCCGAGAACATCAAGCTCGGTTCCGGCGGCATCCGCGAAGTGGAATTCATCGCCCAGGCGTTCCAGCTGATTCACGGCGGGCGCGATTTGAGTCTGCAGCAGCGGCCGCTGCTCAAGGTGCTGAAAACCCTGGAAGGCCAGGGCTATTTGCCGGCTGCGGTCATCGATGAGTTGCGTGAGGGCTACCAGTTTTTGCGCTACACCGAGCACGCCATTCAGGCGATCGCCGATCGGCAGACGCAAATGCTCCCCGACGACCCGCAGGATAAATCGCGCATCGCCTTCATGATGGGCTTTGCCGACTGGGCGAGTTTCCATGAACGACTGATGTACTGGCGTGAGCGGGTCGCGTGGCACTTCCGGCAGGTCATCGCGGACCCGGACGAGGAAGACGGGCAGCAGGACCACGGCGAAGAAATCGTCGGTGGCGAGTGGCTGCCGCTGTGGGAAGAGTCGCAGAACGAGGAAAGCGCCTGCCTCCAGCTTCAGGAGGGCGGATTCGCCGACGCGCAAAAGGCCCTGAAAAATCTGAGCAACCTGCGCAACAGTTCACAGCTGCGCTCAATGCAGCGTCTCGGGCGCGAACGGCTTGATGCCTTTATTCCGCGCCTGCTCGCCCAAGCGGTCGAGCACGACAATCCCGATCTGGTGCTGGAGCGGGTACTGCCGCTGGTGGAAGCGGTGGCCCGTCGCTCGGCGTATCTGGTGTTGCTCACCGAGAACCCCGGCGCACTGCGTCGATTGCTGACCCTGTGCGCAGCCAGCCCGTGGATTGCCGAACAGATCGCCCGCTTTCCGTTGCTGCTCGATGAGTTGCTTAACGAAGGTCGCCTGTTCAGCCCGCCCCAGGCGCTTGAACTGGCGGCTGAGCTGCGCGAGCGTCTGACGCGAATTCCCGAGGACGATCTCGAACAGCAAATGGAAGCCCTGCGGCATTTCAAGCTGGCGCACCGTCTGCGCGTGGCTGCGTCGGAAATCACCGGCAGCCTGCCGCTGATGAAAGTCAGCGATTACCTGACCTGGCTCGCCGAGGCGATTCTGGAGCAAGTGCTGGCGCTCGCCTGGCGCCACACTGTTGCCCGCCATGGCGCGCCGCGGCGTCCGGATGGCACCTTGTGCGATCCCGGTTTTGTCATCGTCGGCTACGGCAAGGTCGGCGGCATTGAGCTGGGACACGGCTCTGATTTGGACCTGGTGTTCATCCACGACGGCGATCCCCAGGCTGAGACCGACGGCGCCAAGCCGATCGATGGCGCGCAGTTTTTCACCCGGCTTGGTCAGCGGATCATTCACCTGATCACCACCCAGACCAACTCCGGGCAGTTGTACGAAGTCGACATGCGCCTTCGCCCGTCTGGCGCGGCGGGCTTGCTGGTGAGCTCGCTCGGGGCGTTTTCCCGGTATCAGGAGAACGAGGCCTGGACGTGGGAGCATCAGGCGTTGGTGCGCGCGCGGGTGCTGGTGGGCAGCACCGATGTCGGCCGGCAGTTCGAAGCCGTTCGCGCTTTGGTGCTGGGCCGTGAGCGGGATCTGCCGAAGCTGCGTCAGGAGGTCAGCGAGATGCGCGCCAAGATGCGCGACAACCTCGGCACCCGCGCAACGGCGGCCGGCAAGGGGGCGAATGCATTTGAACCGACGGCGCGGTTCGACCTCAAGCAGGACGCCGGAGGTATCGTCGATATTGAATTTATGGTGCAATACGCGGCTCTGGCGTGGTCCAGAGAGCACACCGCGCTACTTCGTTACACCGATAACATCCGTATTCTCGAAGGCCTTGAAGAGGCGGGCTTGATGGCCGCCGCCGATGCCGGACTGCTGCGTGAGGCCTACAAGGCCTACCGCTCGGCCGCTCACCGACAGGCGTTGCAGAACGATCCGGGTGTTGTGGCCGGCGACCAGTTCGTCACCGAGCGGCGCGAAGTGATGCGGCTCTGGGGGCAGCTGGGGCTGGGTTGATTGCTGGCAGGGTCCGGATCTGACGGATCTATATAAAGCTATGACAGGGAGGCGTCAGGCTGCGTGTGCAAGCATCACGCAGTTTGATGGGCCTCCCTGCTCGTTTCTGGTCGTTTTTGGATGAGCATGAGAATTCTGATCGTAGGGCCCAGCTGGGTGGGTGACATGGTGATGGCGCAGACGCTGTTCCAGTGCCTGAAACAGCGTCACCCGCAGTGCGAAATCGATGTGCTGGCGCCCGAGTGGAGCCGGCCGATTCTTGAGCGCATGCCTGAAGTGCGCACGGCCTTGAGCTTCCCGCTCGGCCATGGCGCGCTGGAACTGGCCACGCGCCGGCGCATCGGCAAATCCCTCAAGGGCCAGTACGATCAGGCGATTCTGCTGCCCAATTCCCTGAAGTCGGCGCTGGTGCCGTTCTTCGCCGGCATTCCCAAACGCACCGGCTGGCGTGGCGAGTTTCGCTACGGCCTGCTTAATGACGTGCGCACCCTCGACAAACAGCGTTACCCGCTGATGATCGAACGTTTCATGGCGCTGGCCTACGACAAGGGCGCTGAATTGCCGCGCCCTTATCCCAAACCCAGCCTGCAAATCGAAACCGCCAGCCGTGACGCGGCGCTAACCAAGTTCGGTCTGAGCCTTGATCGGCCCGTGCTCGCGCTGTGCCCGGGCGCCGAGTTCGGTGAGTCCAAGCGCTGGCCTTCCGAGCATTACGCCAAGGTCGCCGAAGCGAAGATTCGTGAAGGCTGGCAAGTCTGGCTGTTCGGCTCCAAGAACGACCATGGGGTGGGCGAAAGCATTCGTGAGCGGCTGATTCCGGGCCTGCGCGAAGAATCCATGAACCTCAGCGGCGGCACGTCACTGGCCGAAGCCATTGACCTGCTGTCCTGCGCGGACGCCGTGGTCTCCAACGATTCGGGGCTGATGCACGTGGCCGCCGCGCTGAATCGTCCGCTGGTGGCGGTGTACGGTTCGACCTCGCCGGGCTTCACGCCGCCGCTGGCCGATGAAGTCGAGATCGTCCGCCTCGGCATCGAGTGCAGCCCGTGTTTCGAGCGCACCTGCCGCTTCGGCCATTACAACTGCCTGCGCCTGCTGGAGCCGGATTCGGTGATCCAGGCCCTCGGCCGCATTGGCGCCGCCCCGGTCGAGGTCGCCTGACTTGCGGGTACTGCTGATCAAAACTTCGTCACTGGGTGACGTGATCCACACCTTGCCCGCGCTGACCGACGCCATGGGCGCGCTGCCGGGCATCCAGTTCGACTGGGTGGTGGAAGAGGGCTTCTCCGAGATCCCGACCTGGCATCCGGCGGTCGCCAACGTGATTCCGGTGGCGATCCGTCGCTGGCGCAAGAACCTCTGGCAGACCGTCAAGAATGGCGAATGGCGCCAGTTCAAACAGCGCCTGCGCGACACCCGCTACGATCTGGTGATCGACGCTCAGGGCCTGCTGAAAAGTGCCTGGCTCACCCGCTATGTCAAAGCGCCTGTCGCCGGGCTGGGCAAGACTTCTGCGCGCGAGCCCATGGCCGCTCGTTTTTACGATCGCCCCTACGCCGTTGCCCGGGGCCAGCATGCGGTAGAGCGCTTGCGTCAGCTGTTCGGCCAGGCGCTGGGCTATCAGGTGCCTGCGGGACTGGGCGATTACGGCCTTGATCGCAGCCGCCTGCTCACTGCCACACACGACGCGCCCTTCGTGCTGTTCCTGCATGGCACCACGTGGGACACCAAGCACTGGCCCGAGCTGTATTGGCGACAATTGGCCGAACGCATGATCGGCCAAGGACTGGAAGTGCGACTGCCGTGGGGCAACCCGGCCGAGAAGGCGCGTGCCGAGCGCATTGCCGATGGCCTTGATAATGCCGTCGTGTTGCCCAAACTCAATCTGGCAGGGGTGGCTCGCGTACTGGCGAGCGCCCAGGGCTGCGTCGCCGTTGATACCGGTCTTGGTCATCTGGCTGCCGCATTGGACGTACCGACGCTTTCGTTGTTCGGCCCGACCAATCCGGGCCTGACCGGCGCCTACGGCCGGTCGCAGGTTCATCTGGCGGCCGATTACCCCGCCTGCGCGCCGTGCCTGCAAAAGAAATGCACCTACCGACCGACGCCTGAAGATCAGCGTCAGGTCGATACCGAACGCGAGTGGCCCATGTGCTTTACTCGCCTGAATCCCGAGCGGGTAGCGAACCAGTTAGGCGCGCTATTGCTGGCAAAGGAACATCCCTGATGCAACTGGCATTCGTGCTTTATAAATACTTCCCCTTCGGCGGCCTGCAGCGTGACTTCATGCGCATCGCCCTGGAGTGCCAGCAGCGCGGCCATAAAATCCGTGTGTACACGCTGATCTGGGAGGGCGACGTGCCGCCGGGCTTCGAAGTGCTGGTGGCGCCGGTCAAGGCGATCTTCAACCACCGCCGCAACGAAAAGCTCACCGACTGGATGAATGCCGACCTGGCCAAGCGTCCCGTGGACCGGTTGATCGGCTTCAACAAGATGCCCGGTCTGGACGTGTACTACGCCGCCGATGGCTGCTACGAAGACAAGGCCCAGAACCTGCGCCACGGCCTGTACAAATACTGGGGCCGCTACCGTCACTTCGCCGACTACGAACGCGCGGTGTTCGGCAAAGACGCCAAGACCGAAGTGCTGATGATCTCCGAAGTGCAGCAGCCGCTTTTCATCAAGCATTACGACACGCCGCTCGCGCGCTTTCATCTGCTGCCGCCGGGGATCTCTCAGGACCGCCGCGCACCGCCGAATGCGGCTGAAATCCGCGCTGAATTCCGTCGCGAGTTCAAGCTGGCCGACGATGACCTGTTGCTCGTGCAGATCGGCTCCGGCTTCAAGACCAAGGGCGTCGACCGCAGCCTCAAGGCGCTGGCGGCGCTGCCTGCTGAACTGAAAAAACGCACGCGACTGTTTGTCATCGGCCAGGACGACCCCAAGGTATTCCAGCTGCAAAGCACGACGCTGGGCCTGGGCGATCACGTCACCTTCATGAAAGGGCGCAGCGACATTCCGCGTTTTCTGTTGGGCGCTGACCTGTTGATTCATCCGGCGTACAACGAAAACACCGGCACCGTGCTGCTTGAAGCGCTGGTGGCAGGACTCCCGGTGCTGGTCAGCGCGGTGTGCGGCTACGCCCATTACATCGCCGAGGCCGACAGCGGTCTGGTGCTCGATGAGCCGTTCGAACAGAACCAGCTCAATCAGTACCTGGCCCGCATCCTCAAGGACGACGCCGCGCGCAGCACCTGGAGCCGCAACGGGCTGACATTCGCCGACACGGCTGATCTTTACAGCATGCCGCAGCACGCTGCGGATGTGATTCTGGCGGAGCACCACGGATGAAACTGATCCTTGCTGAACCCTTCAAGAGCCTCTGGGCCGGGCGCGATGCGTTCGAAGCCGTCGAGGCGCTTGAAGGCCAGGTCTATCGCGAGCTCGAAAACCGGCGCACGTTGCGCACCGAGGTCAACGGGCGCGGTTACTTCGTCAAGATCCATCGCGGCATCGGCTGGGGTGAAGTGGCGAAGAACCTGCTGACCGCCAAACTGCCGGTGCTCGGCGCGGGTCAGGAGTGGGACGCGGTCAACCGTCTGCATGAAGTCGGCGTGCCGACCATGACCGCTGTGGCGTACGGCGAGCGCGGCAACAATCCAGCCACGCAGCATTCGTTCATCATCACCGAAGAACTGGCGCCGACCGAGAGCCTGGAAGACGTCAGCCTCAACTGGCGCACCGAGCCGCCCGAGCCGCGCATGAAGCGCGCGTACATCGCTGAAGTCGCTCGGCTGGTGGGCATGATGCACCGCGCCGGGGTTAATCATCGCGACTGCTACATCTGTCATTTTCTGCTGCACACCGACACGCCGGTCACGCCTGATGATTTCAGGCTCTCGGTGATCGACCTGCACCGCGCCCAGACGCGCCCGGCGATTACCCAGCGCTGGCGCAACAAAGACCTCGCCGCGCTGTATTTCTCTGCGATGGACATCGGCCTGACCCGGCGCGACAAACTGCGCTTTCTCAAGGGCTATTTCCAGCAGCCGCTGCGGCAGATCCTGGCCCAGGAATCGGCGCTGTTGAGCTGGCTTGAAGGCAAGGCCGAGAAGCTCTATCAGCGCAAACTGCGTTACGGGGATGCGCTCTGATGGCGGGTTGGAAGCTGGAGCCTGGCTACGCCGCGCTGACGGACGACTTCGGCACCCTCGATGCCGTGTTCGCCCTGAAAGGCGAGCGGTTGACCCGCGATCCGTTGTCCGAAGTCATCCGCGTCGAACGCGGTGGCGTGAACTACTACGTCAAGCGCTACGTCGCGGCGGGCAAGGGTTTGCGCCGGTATCTGGGACGGCCACGGGTCAAGTCCGAATGGCAGAACCTCAAGCGCTTCGCCAAGTGGGGCATTCCGACGGCAGAAGTCGTCGCCTGGGGCCTGGAGCGCAACGGCGCTGCGTATGATCGCGGCGCGCTGATCACCCGCGAGCTGCCGCGCACCGAAGATTTGTCCGAACTGGCGCGGGTCAACGACACGCGCCTGGACAGCCGTTCATGGGTCAACGGCGTCAGCCAGCAGGTGGCGCGTTACACCCGAACCATGCACGACCATCACTTCACCCATAACGATCTGAAGTGGCGCAACTTGCTGGTGGACGATCAGGCAACGGTGTTCTTGATCGACTGCCCCAACGGGGCGTTCTGGGTCAGCTTCATGCTGCGCTACCGGATCACCAAAGACCTTGCGTGCCTGGACAAGGTGGCTAAATATCATCTGTCGGCCACTCAGCGTCTGCGCTTCTATCTGCAATACCGTGGGCGCGAACGCTTGAACGAATCAGACAAAAAGCGCATCCGCCACATCGTCAGTTTTTTTGAGGGTCGTGAATGAGTGTTTTCATTGCTGACGCCGACAGGGGGCTGCTGGAGCGGCACGGTCTGGCGGACTTCGATGCGTTGTGGAACGTCGAACTCGACGCGGTGGATGAACCCAACACCGGTCGCGGCGGCTGGAGCAGTGTGTTTCGCCTGGAGCTGGAAGGCTCCGGTTATTACCTCAAGCGCCAGAGCAACTACCTGACGTACACCCTGCATCACCCGTTCGGCGAGCCTTCGTTTTCCCGGGAGTTTCGCAACATCAGCCTGTATCAGAAGCTGGGCATTCCGGCGCTGCATGCGGTGTTTTACGCCGACAGGAAAGTCGACGGCGAGCGCCGCGCGATTCTCATGACCCGGGCGCTGGATGGCTGGACAGACCTGGACACGCTGTTGCAGGACTGGCACGAGCGGCCGGCCACCGAGCGTCTGGCGATTCTGCAGGCCTGCGGGCAACTGGCGCGCACGCTGCACAAGGCCGGCCAGGTGCACGGCTGTTTCTACCCCAAGCATATTTTCATCCGTGCGCGGGGCGGCGAGTACATGGCGCAGCTGATCGACCTGGAGAAGACGCGCAAGTCGATCTTCGGCCAGCGCGACCGGGTCAAGGACATCGAGCCTTTGCTGCGCCGCGCACCGGTCTGGAACGAAACGGAAATCCGCGAACTGCTCGGCGCTTATCTGCACGCCCCGACCGACAGCGGGCTGGTTGACGCTTGGTGGCAGCGGGTTGCCAAGCGGGGCAGTCACAAGCGCCGTGATCGGTGATTTCCGGTTTTGATACACACGAGATTCACTGCCTGTCAGATCTGCAATCTGGACAGGCTTGATCAAAGAGGGCGCCGATGCGTTTGTCTGAACTGAAAAACGCCGGTCGGACTCCGGCGCTGCCGATGAACATTGCGCTGGAGGATGCGGCCGGTCCTGCCGAGCTGCAATTGCTCAGCCTGCTGCGCGTCCTGCCCGGGCAACGCTACGTCGGCGCCGGCATCTGGCGCGGGCGCACTGTCCTGGCCAAGCTGCTGGTCGGGCCGAAAGCCCCGCGGCATTTCCAGCGCGAGCGCGACGGCGTGCAGGCTCTGGCAAAGCAAGGCTTGCCAACGCCGTTGCTCTTGGCCGACGGGCTGCAGGAAGGTGAGGGCGGCTGGCTGCTGTTCGAGTTTCTGGATCAGGCCGAAAGTCTGGGCGATGCCTGGAAATCGGTGGAAGCGCTGCCGCCGCTGGCCGATGAACAACAGTCGGTGCTCGGCGATGCGCTCGCCGTTGTGGGCCAGATGCACGCCAAAGGCCTGTGGCAGGAAGACCTGCACCTGGACAATCTGCTGCGCCAGGGCTCGACCTTGTACGTGATCGACGGCGCAGGCATTCGCGTTGAGGAAGCCGGCAAGCCGTTGTCGCGGCAAAAAGTGCTGGAAAACCTCGGCGTGTTCTTCGCCCAGTTGCCCAAGTCGCTGGAGCCGTTCACCGAAGAATTACTCGTCTATTACCTGCTGAGCAACGGCGAGCACGGCTTGCCGGTCGAAGCGCTGCAAAAGCAGATCGACAAGGTACGCAGTTGGCGCTTGCGGGATTACCTGAACAAGATCGGCCGTGAATGCAGCCTGTTCAGCGTCGAAGACGGGCCGTTCGCCCTGCGCGCGATTCGTCGTGAGGAAGTGGCGTCAATGCTGCCGGTGCTGGAAAAGGCCGACGCGCTGGTCGAGGGCGGTCATCTGTACAAGACCGGGGGGGCGGCCAGCGTTGCCAAGGTAGACGTCGCCGGCCGCGAGCTGGTGATCAAGCGTTACAACATCAAGAACCTGGCGCATTGGCTCAAACGGTTCTGGCGACCGTCCCGCGCCTGGCACTCATGGCGCGAAGGCAATCGGCTGCGGTTCCTCGGCATCGCAACGCCCAAACCGCTGGCGCTGCTGGAAAAACGCTTCGTATGGCTGCGCCGAGAGGCGTTCCTGGTCACCGAGTTTCTGCCCGGCCCCGACATCATCGAGCGCTTTGCGCCCTACGTGGCCAGCGGCGATGCGCCGGAAGCCGAGTTGCAGGCGCTGGATCTGTTGTTTGCGCAGTTGATCCGCGAGCGCATCAGCCACGGCGATCTCAAAGGCCACAACGTGTTCTGGCACAACGATCGCTGGTCGCTCATCGATCTGGACGCCATGTGTCAGCATGGCTCCCAGACCTCGTTCGCGGCGGCGTTCGCCAAAGATCGCGCGCGCTTCATGCGCAACTGGCCGGCGGACAGCGCGCTGCACCAGTTGCTGGAGCAGCGCATTCCGACGGTTTCAAAAGCGCCGGACTGACCCATCAGCTCACGTGATTGAGGTTCATCTCCACCAATGCGTCGATCAGGGCCTGCACGTCATCGAACGGCTGACGATTGACCTGCGGCCATGACTCGCGCTCGACGTAGGCTTTGCCCGCGGTATTGAAGCGCACCGGCGTGTGCTTGAGCGTGCGGTCCCTTGAGCGATGCACGATCGTTGGCCGCAAGGCCACGGATTCGTCGAGCAGGAACATGCCCGGACTGTGCAATCTGCCGCCCACCGGGGTCGCGAGTTGAGGTCGCGCGGGCAGTTCGATCTCCACGCGGAAGTCATTCTTCACCAGCACCGGCTCGTGTCCCAGCCCCGCAGCGACCTGTTCACCCGGATCGATCATGATGCCGCGCGCCTTGCCCGGGGCCACGTCCATCACCCGCACGCCAATCCCTTGCTCCAGTTCAGCGATGCCCGGCACGCTGTTCTTGAACGTATTGGCATGGCTTTCACCCACCAGGGCAATCCACTTGTGTGGCCCCATCACCTGCTGGTGCTTGCGTATCGTACGAGACGCAAAATAGCTGAGCACCTGTTGGCGCGTGGTGTTGGAGCTGCTCGGCAAATGGCGGATGAAATAGCTGGCGGTGCAGTCGATGGCACGGATTTCAATGCCGTGCCGCTTGGCCTGAATCACCAGATTCTCAAATGAGTAGGCGCCAGTCGGGTCTGTCAGAAATGTTTTGTCCATGTGCTTGAGGTCGTGCAGCAGACGTTTGCTCATCAGGCCGGTTTCAGCGAAGCGATCAAGATCGGCTTGGTGGAGGTCGGTCAACAGGTGCTCCATGTACAGCGTGCGCACGTCCTGGCGCGCCAGATGTTCCATGTTGTCGAGGATGAAGCGCTTGCTGGCGCGTGCCGAATGGGATTCCCCGATGACCACGCCGGACGTGTTCTCGTACAACTCTTCGATGAACATGCTTAACGGCGTGTCGGCTTTTACTTCAGGCAACATCACGCGCTCAGGCAGGGCGAGGTTGAGCACCGAGCGCGCGTCTTTTTGCAGCGTATTCGCCAATTCGAAGAACCGTTCACGCACCTCGATCAAATGACTTTCGATGAAAGAGTAATCAGGATTCAGGCCTCTGTGACGGAAGTGAGCAAGGTCATGGAAGATGCTCTGCATGTCGCCAGGCAGTTGATAGCGGTCATCGATCAGTGACTGCTGAATGGCGCCCAGAGGATAGTCGCTGCTCCAGTTCGCCGCCTCGGCGCGGGTCCAGTAACCGGCCGGATTCCATTCAAAGCCGTGCTCGCCGATGTACGGGTTTACCTCGCTTCTGCGATGGGAAACGATGGCGCGGCGGTTAGGGTCCAGGCCCCATTCCATGGGCGAGCGTCGTTCGAAAAAGCTGTAAAGCGCGTCGTCCAGTGACGTGCCGGCCGGACTGTCGGGCGATGATGCGCCGGCCACGTTGTGGACAGTCGGGTTGCCGATCTGCACTTTGAAATCTGCGCGCGAGGCAGCGCTGCTGATGACGGCATCGCTGTCCAGGGATATCTGGGGTGGTGTGCCCACCGGCACGTCTTCGACGCGCACGCTGAGTACGCCTTGCAGTTCACTGATACCCGGCTGTTGCTGCCAGGTGTTGGCGGTGCGGTGGTCGAGCAGCGCGATCCAGCGCCTGCCAGGATGCGTCTGCACGTCGCCACTGATCACTTTGTGACCGAAGAAAACTGCCATCTTTTGCGGCGCAAGCGCGTCACCAGCAGCGGACGCCACTTCGTTATCGGCGTAGTCATAGCTGACCGAGGAGCTGAACGGCCGAACGTCGATGCCGTTTCGGTGGGCCGCTTTGATCAGATGGTAGTAGTCGTATCGGTCGCTGCCGTTTTTGAGTGCGCCCTCGTTCACGGTCTCCAGATAATGCTTGAGCATGTGGGAGCCGCTGCGCGTCTTGCTGCCGAGCGCTTTGTATTTCTGCAGCTTGTGCGTGTGCTGGTCGGTCTGCAGATGCTCGATGTACAGCACCTCGACCTTGCGCTCTGCCAGCAACGGCATGTTATCGATCAGCAGTTGCTTGCTGGCGATGGACGTCGGTGCCTCACCAATCACCAGGCCGCTCGATTTCTCAAGTACTGCATCAAAGAAGCCCTGGGTCGTCACGCCATCTGCGAGCACTGGCAGCTCGGGTTTGCCCGGGAGGGGCGGCTGCTCGAAGAACGCTTTCGCATCGCGGTACAGATTCTGGCGCAGGGTCCTGTAGGTCGAGCGACCGCCCTGGAAAATGTCGTCGAAAAACTCATGCAGACCAAACGGGCCTTCTTCAAAGTGTTCAGCCTGCTTTGGGCTGACGATGCCGAAGACGTAGGGCTGCAGCGATTCCGGCATTTCGTAATCGCTCAAGTCACCCACCGCCGTGGAGGGGCCTGCCGGGGTTTCGTCCAGCCGGCGGAATGAAGGCAGAACGCCGCCGCGCAACCGCGCTGGCTCAAGCAGTTGCCAGTGCCCCTGGCTGTTGAGGCGCACCGTTTGGCGGCCAAAGAAGGCGAACGGGTTACGCGGATCGACGATCTGCCAAATGGCGAGCCGGGCGTCGTACTGGACCTGGTAGGTCTGGCCCTGCAGGGAAATGTAGCAATTCCCGCGAACGACGCTGACACCCTGCCCGTGCGGACGGGTCAGAGGCACGGCGTCCGCCAGAGAGACATCAACGGCGTGAAGCGGATGGACGAGTGTGTCTGCGGCGCGCACCGGCGGGTTGTCCTGCTGCAAGGCTCTCCACACACCGGTCACATCGGTTTGCGCATAACGCCCGGTGGGCTGAAGCGTTTCGGGGATCAGCGCGCGGGTTCTGTGGAGCGGAACGTGGCGGTTGGCAGATTGTGGCGGGGCCCAGAAGAGTTCGTTCTCCACCACGATCGGTTGCAGCGTCTCATCGGTGGCATGGGCAACCGACCGGGCATACCTGCCGCCCGCATTTTGGTCGGTCAGGTCTTTGAGCACGCCGCCCAATCCTTTCATCCCCGAGTGCAGATCACCCGCAGCGCCCGCCGTGTTCAGCCAGGCGCTGAGCACGTAGAAGCTGGCGGTCGCGTGATCCCGCTCGTCGAGGGCTTGCAGTGCGCGATAACCGTCAGCGCCCGCGATGACCATGCCGACGGCAAAGCTGGCAGGGGGGAAGGGCAAGGTCACTGCGGTCGCGATCAGCTCCAGGCTGCTCCAGACCTGTCGCCAGAGCATGTCGGCACGACCGGTCGTGGTGTCCTCGACATCGCGGATCTTGCGCTCGATAACGTGGTTGAAGCACACCTCGTGGAGGTTGCTGAACGGCTTGCTCGGCAACGCAGGTTTGTGACCGCCGCCTTTCTTCAGTTCAGCCAGGGCAAATGCCAGCGGCATCCCGGCCTTCACACGGGCTCGCTTCAAGTAGTAGTCGCCCATGCCCGGGCTCAACAGGGTGTTGCTGAAAGTGCTTAGCAGTCGGAAGGCGCGGCCATCGGGTGCCTGAGGCGTATACAGCGTTACCTGCCCCAGCGTGCTCGCCTCAGGCGGTGTTAGCAGGAAACAGCCTTGAATGGTCTCGGCGCGTGAGGCGACGCCCATCACGTCCACATTCAACTTCAGTGGATAGACGGGGTAGTGCAGGCGCTCCGCCGGGCTGCCCTGATGCATGTTGAGAATGGAAGTGCTAAGCCAGCGCAGTTGTGAAGCGTCGATGTGTCCCTGGAGAAAACTGCGCAGCGCGTCAGCGCGCATTTGCAGCTGTGTCAGCACCAGGCTGTGTTGACGGCGCCAGTCATAACCCTCGCTGTCGGGCGCCAGCAGCTGCTGACGAATCATCGTGATGTACTGATCGGACAGCCACTGGCCACGAACCGAACCGGCGACTTTCTCCGGACTCAGTGGCGTAAGGTCGATGCCCTCGGGGCCACTGAAGGTGGCGGTGGTGTCGGCAGATGCCTTGAGCAGCCCAAGCGTGTCGTCGTAACCGTCGCGCAGCATCTGGGTGTAGGACAGGGTTTCGCGGGGCGTATGAATCATGATTCGGTCAGGGTCCACCGTGGCGGGCGGCAGACCAAGTAGCTCGTTGATCTTGCGGGTGGCTGTCTGATGGGCGTAGGCGTCGAACTCGGTCACCTGCGTGTGCGGAGCGGCCTGATAGATTTCACCTGCACCCACAATCGCATCTTCCAGTGCTACCAGTTGCCTGCGGTGTTCGGCGGAGGCTCGCAGGAACCAGTCAGGCGTGTGCAGCCGTTGTTCGGACAGTTTCACCTTTACCCGTGCCGACACCAGTGCGCGCAAACCGGCGTTGTAATCGGGCAGGGTCGCGTAGCTGATCCAGTCCTGAGCCGGCGCCGGTTTTTCGCTCAAGTCGCGCAACTGGTCTTCCAGGGCTTCGCGTCTGCCGACGGTGATCTGCTCCAGCAAGAATCGACTCAGATCTGCGGACCGACTCCAGCTCACGAGTTCGCCCAGCAATTGGCGTTCGTTCTCTAAGCGGTAAAACTGCCGAGGCAGTGGGCTGTCCGGGGTAAACATCAGCAACCCGTCCGACTGCCCCGAGGCATCGAGCGTACGCAACAGCAGCACGCTGCTCAGGGTATCGTGCACATTCAGCTTGATCTGCTGAACGGCCACTGCGGGGTTTCTCGGCGCGACGGTGTCCGGATTCAGTGCCTCGATGAGGGCCAGATCGGAGGGCTGAATGTGCCCTTGCAACTCCGCACCGCGGGCTTGAGCGATGAGTTGATGATGCATGGCCTCGGCCATCAGACGCTGGGTGGTCGGCGAGCCGAGGGATTCGCGTTGCGCGGGCCCGAATTGGATCCGCAGGTCCTGCTCGTTGACGACGTTGACGAGGTAGGCCGGCGTCAGGGCACTGTATTCAGGCTCAAGCGGCTGGCCGTTGCGGGTCAGGCGGGTGCTCATCTGGAATGCCGAACCTGGCGTTGCGTCGCCCGGGTGCAGGCCGTAAAGCGCCAGCTTCGTCAGCGTACGGATGGCTGTGAAGGGTGTACCGGTGATGGGGAGCGTTCGTTGGGTGCTGATCAGGATGTCGTCAGGATTGACGTCGATACCCAAGTCATTGGCCAGTCGCGCGCGCAGACGGCTGCGTGCGAACTGCTCCGGGGACGCGGCACCGTCCATGACGCTCATCAACACGCTGCGCGCGCGCTCGTAATTCATCAGGCCCGAGGCATAACGCTCCCGCTGCTCGGTGCTGGCCATTTCCAGCCAGCCGGGGCGTACGCGGCGTTGATCGCGGTGGGCGCGGCGTTCCTCTGCAGCGGCAATGGCGCCGTCGGGGCCCCAGGATTTCGGCTGGTGGAGCAGGTCTTCAAGTCGGGCCTGAAGGGTTTGATGCGACAGGTTGTGGGCGGTCGCGAACAGCGCGTCAATGTCCACACGCTGCCTGGCCAGCAGGCGATCAAAGGCATGGTCGTAGGGCGAGCCTTTGATGGGCTTCAGTTGAAAGTCCGAAGGCTGGGCCGGTTCCAGAAAGACATCGCCCCCGGATGAGATCTCGAGCCAGGCGTCGCGCGTGCTGTCTTGCATCAGGCGCAGGAGGGGCAACCGCAGAAGTGGGTGGTTGGTTCGACGGGCGAGCTCTTGGCGCAATGCCTCGTTCGACACGAAGCATTCGACGGCTTGTCCCGGCAACCAGAGCAGCGTGTGCCCCGGTTGGGCGGTCGCAACGATCGCTCCGGCGAATTCGATGCTGCGCTGTGCATCGAGCTGAAGCTCAAGTGCGCTGAACACGACATGCTCCCGAGCCTCCATGCCAGGCAGGCAGCGCGCATAGTCGCGGTGCAGTTCGCCTTCTTCGATGTTCAGCAGCAGGTCATCGCGCAGGGTTAATTCGATGCAGGTCACGAACAGCTCGCGGCGCGAAATGTCACGGGCGCTGGCGTGGGCCCAAAAGCGCTCGATGGCCGAGAGCAACAACCTTTGGTGCGCCGCGCTCAGTGGCTGGGGCAGGGTATTGAGGCAAGCCTCTGCATCCGGAAGATGCTGGAGCTCGGCGTCGAGTACGGTGGCCAGCGTCGTCAGCCGATCCAGCGCCGGCGGGTTGGGTGAAAATGTTTCCATGGCGTTAAGCATTCCTGAGTGAGCTCTGCGCAAAATGGCAGGCGCGAGCCGGGCGAGAGCCCGATGATTCGTCGAGCGATCAATCAATCAGAACACCGGAGCGCGTGGTGCTAAATAGTTAACGCACGGGATGAGGAGCGAACCTGTAGGCCCGCCTCCAGCCTGGAAGGCGTCATTCGCCACACCGCAAAAAATTGAGGGCGCAAATGCGGGCCTCTTCCCGGCTAAA